>CP119325.1:385000-985000 GCA_029202525.1 Candidatus Pseudomonas phytovorans | reverse complement strand
CGGAACTGGCCGACAACGCCTGGCTCAACTGCCCGTTCGACCCACAAATCATCTTTGACCGGGCCAGCGACCTGCGCCTGGAAGCAGCCGCCGCCAGCCTTGGCATCAACCTGCACCTGCTGACCAGCCAGGCGGGCCACGCCTGATGGCAGAACTTCAACCAGAGCTACGGCTGTTGCTGGGTTTCGACTACGGCACCAAACAGATCGGCGTGGCCGTCGGCCAGGTGATCACCGGCCAGGCCCGCGAGCTGTGCACCCTGAAGGCGCAGAACGGCGTGCCGGACTGGGCCCAGGTGGAAAAACTCATTGCCGAATGGAAGCCCGACGCCATTGTCGTCGGCCTGCCGTTGAACATGGACGGCACACCCAGCGAAATGAGCGCCCGCGCCGAAAAATTCGCCCGCCGCCTGAACGGCCGTTTCAACCTGCCCGTGCACACCCACGACGAGCGCCTGACCACCTTCGAGGCCAAAGGCGAGCGCATGGCCCGTGGTGGCCAGCGCGGCAGCTACCGCGACAACCCGGTCGACGCCATCGCCGCGGCACTGTTGCTGCAAGGCTGGCTGGAGGCCAATACCTGATCATCTTTGCCGCCGGGCCCGCCCGGCGCACCCTTCCGAGGAGCCCGCAATGAGCCTACCCAATCCCGCCGACCTGGTTCGGCAGATGGCTGTCGACCTTCGCGCCCACCTGGCGCGCCGGGCAATCACCGAGCCCCGTTACATCGGTATCCGCACTGGCGGTGTCTGGGTTGCCCAGGCCCTGCAGGAAGCCATGGGCGACACCAGCCCCATGGGTACGCTGGACGTTTCGTTCTACCGCGACGACTTCAGCCAGAACGGCCTGCACCCTCAAGTGCGCCCGTCCGAGCTGCCGTTCGAGGTCGAGGGCCAGCATCTGGTGCTGGTGGATGACGTGCTGATGAGCGGTCGTACCATTCGCGCGGCGCTCAACGAACTGTTCGATTACGGCCGCCCGGCCAGCGTCACCCTGGTCTGCCTGCTGGATCTGGATGCCGGCGAATTGCCGATCCGCCCGAATGTGCTCGGCGCCACCCTGTCGCTGGCCGCCCATGAACGGGTAAAATTGACCGGACCCGCACCGCTCGCCCTCGAGCGCCAGGACCTCGCCCCCGCTTCCGCCCTTTAAGAGTCCCCCGCGATGACGCCAATCGACGCCAAGCGCCCGCTGCAGCTCAATGATCAGGGCCAGCTGCGCCACTTCCTCTCGCTCGACGGTTTGCCCCGCGAACTGCTGACCGAGATCCTCGACACCGCCGACTCCTTCCTGGAAGTCGGTGCCCGGGCCGTGAAGAAAGTCCCGCTGCTGCGCGGCAAGACCGTGTGCAACGTGTTCTTCGAGAACTCGACCCGTACCCGCACCACCTTTGAGCTGGCGGCCCAGCGCCTGTCTGCCGACGTGATCAGCCTGAACGTGTCGACCTCCTCGACCAGCAAGGGCGAGACGCTGTTCGACACCCTGCGCAACCTGGAAGCCATGGCCGCCGACATGTTCGTCGTCCGCCATTCCGACTCTGGCGCCGCGCACTTCATCGCCGAGCACGTGTGCCCGGACGTTGCCGTGATCAACGGCGGTGACGGCCGCCACGCGCACCCGACCCAGGGCATGCTCGACATGCTCACCATCCGCCGCCACAAAGGCAGCTTCGAGAACCTCTCGGTGGCCATCGTCGGCGACATCCTGCACTCGCGCGTGGCCCGCTCCGACATGCTGGCGCTCAAAGCGCTGGGTTGCCCGGACATCCGCGTGATCGGCCCGAAAACCCTGATCCCGATCGGCATCGAACAGTACGGCGTCAAGGTTTACACCGATCTCGCCGAAGGCCTCAAGGATGTCGACGTGGTGATCATGCTGCGCCTGCAGCGTGAGCGCATGGCCGGCGGCCTGCTGCCCAGCGAAGGCGAGTTCTACCGCCTGTTCGGCCTGACCACCGCGCGCCTGGCCGGGGCCAAGCCTGACGCCATCGTCATGCACCCGGGCCCGATCAACCGTGGCGTGGAAATCGAGTCGGCCGTGGCCGACGGCAAGCACTCGGTGATCCTCAATCAGGTCACCTACGGCATCGCCGTGCGCATGGCCGTGCTGTCCATGGCCATGAGCGGGCAGAACGCGCAACGTCAATTCGACCAGGAGAACGCCCAGTGACCATCAGTATTCTTGGCGCCCGGGTCATCGATCCCAGGACGGGCCTGGACCAGGTGACCGACCTGCACCTGGAGAGTGGCCGCATTGCTGCCATCGGCGCCGCGCCGGCCGGTTTCAGTGCCAGCCGCACGATCCAGGCCGATGGCATGGTCGCCGCACCGGGCCTGGTCGACCTTGGCGTGTCCCTGCGTGAGCCGGGTTACAGCCGCAAAGGCAACATCGCCAGCGAAACCCGCGCGGCCGTGGCCGGCGGTGTCACCAGCCTGTGCTGCCCGCCGCAGACCAAGCCTGTGCTGGACACCTCAGCGGTGGCCGAGCTGATTCTGGACCGCGCCCGCGAGGCCGCCAACAGCAAGGTCTACCCGATCGGCGCCCTGACCAAAGGCCTTGAAGGCGAGCAGCTGGCCGAACTGGTGGCCCTGCGCGACACCGGTTGCGTGGCCTTCGGCAACGGCCTGAAACAAATCCCCAACAACCGTACCCTGGCCCGCGCCCTGGAGTACGCCGCCACTTTCGACCTGACAGTGGTGTTCCACTCCCAGGACCAGGACCTGGCCCAAGGCGGCCTGGCCCATGAAGGTGCCATGGCCAGCTTCCTTGGCCTGCCGGGCATCCCGGAAACCGCCGAGACCGTCGCCCTGGCGCGCAACCTGCTGCTGGTCGAGCAGAGCGGCGTGCGTGCGCATTTCAGCCAGATCACCAGCGCCCGTGGCGCAAGGCTGATCGCCCAGGCCCAGGAACTCGGCCTGCCGGTAACCGCCGATGTGGCGCTGTACCAGCTGATCCTCACCGATGAGTCGCTGCGCGAGTTTTCCAGCCTGTACCACGTGCAACCGCCGCTGCGCACCGCCAAAGACCGGGATGGCCTGCGCGCCGCAGTCAAATCGGGCGTGATCCAGGCAATTTCCAGCCATCACCAGCCGCATGAGCGCGACGCCAAGCTTGCCCCGTTCGGCGCCACGGAGCCGGGTATCAGCAGTGTCGAGCTGCTGCTGCCACTGGCCATGACCCTGGTGCAGGACGGCCTGCTCGACCTGCCGACCTTGCTCGCCCGCCTGAGCAGCGGCCCGGCTGCGGCCCTGCGCCTTCCGGCCGGTGAGCTGAAAGTGGGTGGTGCGGCCGACCTGGTGCTGTTCGACCCGCAAGCCTCGACGGTTGCCGGCGAGCAGTGGTTCTCGCGTGGCGAGAACTGCCCGTTCATCGGCCACTGCCTGCCGGGCGCCGTGCGTTATACCTTGGTCGATGGGCACGTTTGCCACGAGGCCTGAGTAACCCTCACTGGCCTCATCGCCGGCAAGCCAGCTCCCACAGGAAATCACTGCCCTCAAGGCCTGTGGTGTTCCTGTGGGAGCTGGCTTGCCGGCGATGAGGCCAGCGCAGGAGAACACTGACCATTCATCCCCCACGGTTGAAATCTTCCCCCCCACCCCCATATGAGTCTGCATCAGGCACTTTCGCCCCGCTGCGTGGAGACTCTCCCCTTGACCACCATCGTTTCTGTCCGCCGTAACGGCAAAGTCGTCATGGGCGGCGACGGCCAGGTATCCCTCGGCAACACCGTGATGAAAGGCAACGCCAAGAAAGTGCGTCGCCTGTACCACGGCCAGGTCATTGCAGGCTTCGCCGGTGCCACCGCCGACGCCTTCACCCTGTTCGAGCGCTTCGAAGGGCAGCTGGAAAAACACCAGGGCCATCTGGTTCGCGCCGCCGTCGAGCTGGCCAAGGAGTGGCGTACCGACCGTTCCCTGAGCCGCCTGGAGGCCATGCTGGCCGTGGCCAACAAGGACGCCTCCCTGATCATCACCGGCAACGGTGACGTGGTCGAACCCGAAGACGGCCTGATCGCCATGGGTTCCGGTGGCGCCTATGCCCAGGCCGCAGCCCGCGCCCTGCTGAACAAGACCGACCTTTCGGCCCGCGAAATCGCTGAAACCGCCCTGAACATCGCCGGCGACATCTGCGTATTCACCAACCACAACCTGACCATCGAGGAGCAGGACCTGGCCGACTGATTCAGCTGCTCTGGCGCCTCTTCCCGGTGAAGGGGCTTTTCCACGCTGACTCATCTGCCCAAGGCCCCTATTGACCATGTCCATGACCCCCCGCGAGATCGTCCACGAACTCAACCGCCACATCATCGGCCAGGACGACGCCAAGCGCGCCGTGGCCATTGCCCTGCGCAACCGCTGGCGCCGGATGCAGCTGCCTGCCGAGCTGCGCGCCGAAGTAACGCCGAAGAACATCCTGATGATCGGCCCTACCGGCGTCGGCAAGACCGAAATCGCCCGCCGCCTGGCCAAACTGGCCAACGCGCCGTTCCTCAAGGTCGAAGCCACCAAGTTCACCGAAGTGGGCTACGTGGGCCGCGACGTCGAGTCGATCATCCGTGACCTGGCCGATGCAGCGCTGAAGATGCTGCGCGAGCAAGAGATCATCAACGTGCGCCACCGCGCCGAAGACGCCGCTGAAGACCGTATCCTCGATGCCCTGCTGCCGCAGGCCCGGGTGACCAGCTTCAGCGAAGAAGCCGCCCAGACCAGCAGCGATTCCAACACCCGCCAGCTGTTCCGCAAGCGCCTGCGCGAAGGCCAGCTGGACGACAAGGAAATCGAGATCGAAGTGGCCGATGCCGTGGGCGTCGAAATTGCCGCCCCGCCCGGCATGGAAGAAATGACCAACCAGCTGCAGAGCCTGTTTGCCAATATGGGCAAGGGCAAGCGCAAGGCACGCAAGCTGAAGGTGAAAGAAGCGCTGAAGATGGTTCGCGATGAAGAAGCGAGCCGCCTGGTCAACGAGGAAGAGCTCAAGGCCAAGGCCCTGGAAGCGGTCGAGCAGCACGGCATCGTGTTCATCGACGAGATCGACAAGGTTGCCAAGCGTGGCAATGTTGGTGGTGCCGACGTTTCCCGTGAAGGCGTGCAGCGCGACCTGCTGCCGCTGATCGAAGGTTGCACCGTCAATACCAAGCTGGGCATGGTCAAGACCGACCACATCCTGTTCATTGCCTCGGGTGCGTTCCACCTGAGCAAGCCGAGCGACCTGGTACCCGAGCTGCAAGGTCGCCTGCCGATTCGTGTGGAACTCAAGGCACTGACCCCGGAAGACTTCGAGCGCATCCTGCAAGAGCCGCACGCGTCGCTGACCGAGCAGTATCAGGCCCTGCTGAAAACCGAAGGCCTGAACATCGAGTTTCTCGGTGACGGTATCAAGCGCCTGGCCGAGATTGCCTACCAGGTCAACGAAAAGACCGAGAACATCGGTGCCCGCCGCCTGCACACCCTGCTTGAGCGTTTGCTCGAAGAGGTGTCGTTCAGCGCTGGCGACCTGGCCAGCACCCATGACGAAGCGCCGATTCAGATCGACGCTGCCTATGTGAACAGCCACCTGGGTGAGCTGGCGCAGAACGAAGACCTGTCGCGTTACATCCTGTAAGACCGCAGGGGCCGCTTTGCGGCCCTTTCGCGACACAAGGCCGCTCCTACAGGGGGCCGCAATTTCCTGTAGGAGCGGCCTTGCGTCGCGATGGGCTGCAAAGCAGCCCCCCTTGCACATTCCCCAAAATCTCCAGAAGCTGTGCTTCATCAGCTACCGAGAGATTCCAGCCATGGCCCGCCTGCCCACCGCCATCAACCTGCACAAAGCCTCGAAAACCCTCACCCTCACCTACGCCCCCGGCGAGGTCTACCACCTGCCCGCCGAACTCCTGCGCGTGCACTCCCCCTCCGCCGAGGTCCAGGGCCACGGCAACCCCATCCTGCAATTTGGCAAAATCAACGTCGGCCTGGTCGGCCTGGAACCCGCCGGCCAATATGCACTGAAACTGACCTTCGACGACGGCCATGACAGCGGCCTGTTCACCTGGGAATACCTGGAGCAGCTGTGCCTGCGCCAGGAGCAGCTGTGGGCCGAATACCTCGACGAGCTGCACAAGGCCGGAAAATCCCGCGACCCGGCCGAATCGGTGGTCAAACTCATGCTCTAGCGCAAGGTCTTCAGGGTTTAGAGCGCATTTTCTAAATTCATCTGTTTGAATGACTTACAGACAGCCCAGTGAAGGGCTGTCTTGCGCATTACATGAAAGTCGGGTAACCAATGGGTGTGGCAAGTTCCCTGCATCACTTTGCAGGCAGTCAGAACCCCCGCAGCACCGCTGTTCCTTATCACTGGTCACCCGAGTAGCAGTACCGGGCTCAGAACTGTGCACCTGTCACAGCAACCGGTACTCGTCTCAGGACAACGGAGCGTCGTAGATGAGTAACAAGAACAACGATGAGCTGCAGCGGCAGGCCTCGGAAAACACCCTGGGGCTGAACCCGGTCATCGGCATTCGCCGCAAGGACCTGTTGAGTTCGGCACGCACCGTGCTACGCCAGGCCGTGCGCCAACCGCTGCACAGCGCCAAGCATGTGGCCCACTTTGGCCTGGAACTGAAGAACGTGCTGCTGGGCAAATCCAGCCTGGCCCCGGAAAGCGACGACCGCCGGTTCAACGACCCGGCCTGGAACAACAACCCGCTGTACCGCCGCTACCTGCAAACCTACCTGGCCTGGCGCAAGGAGCTGCAGGACTGGATCGGCAGCAGCGACCTGCCACCCCAGGACATCAGCCGGGGCCAATTCGTCATCACCCTGATGACCGAAGCCATGGCGCCGACCAATACCTTGTCCAACCCGGCAGCGGTCAAACGCTTCTTCGAAACCGGTGGCAAGAGCCTGCTCGATGGCCTGTCCAACCTGGCCAAGGACATGGTAAACAACGGTGGCATGCCCAGCCAGGTGAACATGGACGCCTTCGAAGTGGGCAAGAACCTGGGCACCAGCGAAGGTGCAGTGGTGTACCGCAACGATGTGCTGGAGCTGATCCAGTACAGCCCCATCACCGAGCAGGTGCATGCCCGCCCGCTGCTGGTGGTACCACCGCAGATCAACAAGTTCTACGTATTCGACCTGAGCCCGGAAAAGAGCCTGGCGCGCTACTGCCTGCGCTCGCAGCAACAAACCTTCATCATCAGCTGGCGCAACCCCACCAAAGCCCAGCGCGAATGGGGCTTGTCCACCTACATCGATGCGTTGAAAGAGGCAGTCGACGCGGTGCTGGCAATCACCGGCAGCAAGGACCTGAACATGCTCGGTGCTTGCTCGGGCGGCATTACCTGCACGGCCCTGGTGGGCCACTATGCCGCGCAGGGCGAACACAAGGTGAACGCCCTGACCCTGCTGGTCAGCGTGCTGGACACCACCATGGACAACCAGGTGGCGCTGTTCGGCGATGAGCAAACCCTGGAGGCCGCCAAGCGCCACTCCTACCAGGCCGGCGTGCTCGAAGGCAGCGACATGGCCAAAGTGTTTGCCTGGATGCGGCCCAACGACCTGATCTGGAACTACTGGGTCAACAACTACCTGCTCGGCAACGAGCCGCCGGTGTTCGACATCCTGTTCTGGAACAACGACACCACACGGCTGCCGGCCGCCTTTCACGGCGACCTGATCGAAATGTTCAAGACCAACCCGCTTACCCGTGCAGATGCACTGGAAGTGTGCGGCACCCCTATCAACCTGAAGAACGTGCAGTGCGACATCTTCAGCGTTGCCGGCACCAACGACCACATCACCCCCTGGCAGTCGTGCTACCGCTCGGCGCACCTGTTCGGCGGCAAGATCGAGTTCGTGTTGTCCAACAGCGGCCACATCCAGAGCATCCTCAACCCGCCGGGCAACCCCAAGTCGCGCTTCATGACCGGTGCCGATCGCCCGGGTGATCCGTTGGCCTGGCAGGAAAACGCCACCAAGCACGCTGACTCCTGGTGGCTGCACTGGCAAAGCTGGCTGGGCGAGCGCGCCGGTGAGCTGAAAAAAGCGCCAACCCGCTTGGGCAACCGTGCCTACGCTGCTGGCGAGGCCGCCCCTGGCACCTACGTTCACGAGCGTTGAGCTGCAGCGCCGTGGCGCTCTGCAGGCGCCACGGTGTTTACTTCACCCAAGAGTCACGCGCATGCCGCAACCCTATATCTTCAGGACCGTCGAGCTGGACAACCAGTCCATCCGCACCGCCGTTCGCCCAGGCAAGCCGCACTTGACGCCGTTGCTGATCTTCAATGGCATCGGTGCCAACCTGGAGCTGGTGTTTCCGTTCATCGAAGCGCTGGACCCGGACCTGGAAGTCATTGCCTTCGATGTGCCCGGGGTTGGCGGCTCATCAACGCCACGCCACCCGTACCGTTTCCCCGGGTTGGCCAAGCTGACGGCACGCATGCTCGACTACCTGGATTACGGCCAGGTCGATGCCATCGGCGTGTCCTGGGGCGGCGCGCTGGCCCAACAGTTTGCCCATGACTACCCCGAGCGCTGCAAGAAGCTGGTGCTGGCCGCTACAGCGGCCGGTGCGGTGATGGTGCCGGGCAAGCCCAAGGTGCTGTGGAACATGGCCAGCCCCAGGCGGTACATCCAACCGTCCCATGTCATCCGGATTGCACCGATGATTTATGGCGGCGCATTTCGCCGTGACCCGGACCTGGCCCTGCACCACGCTTCCAAGGTGCGCTCGGGTGGCAAGCTGGGTTACTACTGGCAGCTGTTCGCCGGGCTTGGCTGGACCAGCATCCACTGGCTGCACAAGATCCAGCAGCCCACCCTGGTGCTGGCCGGCGACGACGACCCGCTGATCCCGCTGATCAACATGCGCCTGCTGGCCTGGCGGATTCCCAATGCCCAGCTACACATTATCGACGACGGTCACCTGTTCCTGATCACTCGGGCCGAGGCCGTTGCACCGATCATCATGAAGTTTCTCCAACAAGAGCGTCAGCGCGCAGTCATGCACCCGCGTCCGGCATCGGGCGTGTAGGAGCGGGCTTGCCCGCGAAGCGCGGCATGGTCAGGACGAGGGAGTGTTGCCATGAAAGACAAACCGGCCAAAGGAACGCCAACGCTTCCCGCCACCCGCATGAACGTACACAGCGCCATCCTCGGCCTGCGCGGCCGTGACCTGCTTTCCACGCTACGCAGTGTTGGCCGGCACAGCTTGCTCAACCCCTTGCACACAGCCAGCCACCTGCTGGCTCTGGGCGGGCAACTGGGCCGGGTGATGCTGGGCGACACGCCCTACCAGCCCAACCCGCGCGATGCCCGCTTCAGTGACCCGACGTGGAGCCAGAACCCGTTCTACCGTCGCGGCCTGCAGGCCTACCTGGCCTGGCAGAAGCAGACGCGCCTGTGGATCGAGGAAAGCCACCTGAACGACGATGACCGAGCCCGGGCGCACTTCCTGTTCAACCTGATCAACGATGCCTTGGCACCCAGTAATTCGTTGCTCAACCCGGTGGCGGTGAAGGAGCTGTTCAACAGTGGCGGGCAAAGCCTGGTACGCGGCGTGGCGCACCTGCTCGACGACCTGCGCAACAACGATGGCCTGCCACGCCAGGTAGACGAGCGTGCTTTCGAAGTGGGCGGTAACCTGGCCGCGACCCCCGGCGCCGTGGTGTTTCGCAACGAGCAGCTGGAGCTGATCCAGTACAAGCCAATGAGCGAGAAGCAGCACGCCCGGCCACTGTTGGTGGTGCCGCCGCAGATCAACAAGTTCTATATCTTCGACCTCAGCGCGACCAACAGCTTCGTGCAGTACATGCTCAAGAACGGCCTGCAGGTGTTCATGGTCAGCTGGCGCAACCCCGACCCGCGTCATCGGGAATGGGGCCTGTCCAGTTATGTGCAGGCGCTGGAGGAAGCGCTGAACGCCTGCCGCAGCATCAGCGGCAACCGCGACCCCAACCTGATGGGTGCCTGCGCCGGCGGCCTGACCATGGCCGCGCTGCAGGGGCACCTGCAAGCCAAAAACCAGTTGCGCCGGGTACGCAGCGCTACCTACCTGGTCAGCCTGCTGGACAGCAAGTTCGAAAACGCGGCCAGCCTGTTTGCCGACGAGCAGACCATCGAGGCGGCCAAGCGCCGCTCGTACCAGCGCGGCGTGCTCGATGGCGCCGAGGTGGCGCGGATCTTCGCCTGGATGCGGCCCAACGACCTTATCTGGAACTACTGGGTCAACAACTACCTGCTGGGCAAGCTGCCACCCGCTTTCGACATCCTCTACTGGAACGCCGACAGCACACGCCTGCCCGCCGCCCTGCATGGCGACCTGCTGGACTTCTTCAAGCTCAACCCGCTGACCCACCCGGCCGGCCTGGAAGTGTGCGGCACCCCCATCGACCTGCAACAGGTCGGCCTGGACAGCTTCACCGTGGCCGGCAGCAATGACCACATAACCCCTTGGGACGCGGTGTACCGCTCGGCCTTGCTGCTGGGTGGCGACCGGCGCTTCGTGCTGGCCAACAGCGGGCACATCCAGAGCATCATCAACCCGCCCGGCAACCCCAAGGCCTACTACCTGGCCAACCCGAAACTGAGCAGCGATCCACGCGCCTGGTTCCACGACGCCAAACGCAGCGAAGGCAGCTGGTGGCCGTTGTGGCTGGAGTGGATCACCCCGCGCTCGGGCCCGCTCAAGGCGCCGCGCGCCGAACTGGGCAACGCCACCTACCCACCGCTAGGTCCTGCGCCAGGCACCTACGTGCTGACCCGATGAGCATGCTGACTGGATGAAGACTCGCGACCGTATCCTTGAGTGCGCCCTGCAGCTGTTCAACCAGCAGGGCGAGCCGAACGTTTCCACCCTGGAGATTGCCAACGAACTGGGCATCAGCCCGGGCAACCTGTACTACCACTTCCACGGCAAGGAACCCTTGGTGCTGGGCCTTTTCGAGCGCTTCGAGGAAGCGCTGATGCCGTTACTCGACCCGCCGCTGGAAGTGCGCCTGGATGCCGAGGACTACTGGCTGTTCCTGCATTTGATCGTCGAGCGCATGGCGCAGTACCGATTCCTGTTCCAGGACCTGTCCAACCTCACCGGCCGCCTGCCCAAGCTGGCGCGCGGCATGCGCAGCCTGATCAATGCCCTCAAGCGTACGCTGGCTGCATTGCTGGCCAGCCTCAAGGGCCAGGGGTTGGTAGAGAGTGAGACCCAGGCACTGGGGCAGCTGGTGGAGCAGATCACCCTGACACTGATGTTCTCGCTGGATTATCAGCGGGTGCTGGGGCGCGAGGGGGATGTGGGGATTGTGGTGTATCAGGTGATGATGCTGGTAGCGCCGCACTTGCAGGTACAGGCGCGGGCGGCGGCGGAGCAGTTGGCGATGAAGTACCTGGAGGGGTAAACCGCTGAGTCGGCACTGCTTTTGTGGGAGCGGGCTTGCCCCGCGAACCAGGGCGAAGCCCTGGCCATGAAACTCCGGTGTCCGGGCCGGCCTCTTCGCGGGACAAGCCCGCTCCCACAGTGGACTGCAGTGTCCTTGTGGAAGTGGGCTTACCCACGAAAAGCGCGACGCGGTATCAGATCAGGGTACCGGTGCTGGTTGGGGCCGACGGTGTGCTGCTGGCCGGAGCGGCGGTAGGTGCCGGGGCTGCGGTTGCAGCTGGCGCAGCGCTGGCCGCTGGAGCTGCAGGCTTGGCCGCCACTGCCGGTTTGGCCGGCGCTTTCTTCACTGCGGGTTTCTTGGCTGCCGCAGGTTTAGCCGCAGGCTTGGCGGCGACAGGCTTGGCTGCAGGTTTCGCCGCTGCCGTCTTGGCTGCCGGCTTGGCCGCCGCGGTTTTCGCCGCAGGCTTGGCCGCTGCCGCCTTGGCCAGTGGCTTGGCCGCTGCCTTGCTGGCTGCCGGCTTGGCCGCCGCTGCGCGCGACGAAATCGGCGTGACCGAAGCACCGGTCAGTTTCTCGATCTGCTTGGTCAGGCTGTCCACCTGCTGATGCAGGGCCTTGATCTCGTTGCGGCTCGGTACGCCCAGGCGCGAGATGGCGCTGTTCAGGCGTTTGTCGAAGGCCTCTTCGAGTTCGCTCCACTTGCCCAGTGCACGGTCCTTCACGCCAGACACGCGCGATGTAGTCGACGACTTCGCAGTGTCGGCTACTTCTTCAGCCGTCTTCTTCGCCTGTTTCTCGGCCTTCTCGCCATCTTTCACCAAGGCGTCGAACAGCTTCGGGCCGTCCTGGTCGACTTTCGAATAGATACCCAGCCCCGCCAGCCAGATCTTGCGGGAGTACTTCTCGATCCCGCCGACCCAGGAGCTGCCTTCTTTTTCGGTGTTCTTCTTGCCAGCCATCCTGCTCTCCTTATGGTTTGTGCGCGACGCGCTCAAGCAGCTCGTGCAGCTGTTCAAGCTTGACCGACAACGCCTCAACGTCATGTTTAGACGGAATGCCAAGGCGATTCAAGGCGCGCCCTACCCGTGCGTCGAAAGCTTTTTCGATCTTGTCGAGTTGAATTTCCACCTTGCCGCGTACGCGACTGACTTCTTCGGCGGCTTCGTCGATCTGATGGTTGGCAGCATCGAGCTCTTTGTCGATGTGTTTCTTGCCACGCTTCTCGACGCCTTCGCCGGCCTTGACCAGCTCATGGAAGTAGTCGGAGCCTTCCTGGCCAACCCGCGCATAAGCGCCGATGCCAGCCAGCCAGATCTTGCGCGCGTAGCCGCGCACTTCGCCCAGCGTACCCAGGGCGTCGTCCTTTTTCTTCACAGTCACTTTGGCCATGCTCTGTACCTCATGCTCATGAGTGGAGGAGAACCGCCCATGAAGGTTGGGCTTGAGCATAAGGTAGGGGCAGGAATTAGAATCTTCACCCTAAGATCGCCGCACTGATGTATCTACCGCAGTAGCTCCAGGCTGGCGCTCCAGCATTCGGCTCCCGCTTACTGGAGCCATAGCCATGCCCCTGTCACCGACCACGTCGCCCCTATCGCTCAGACAGCTGGTAGCGAAGCAGTTCGCCAACCGCCCCCGCTTGCGCGAGGTCATTGCCGCCGCAGGCTTCGACGCACTCGCAGCACGCTACCCATGGACCCGCAAGAACCACCCGCAGCTGCAATCCTTGAAGGGCTTCAGCATCCTGCCCGGCCCGGATGAACAAGCACCGGCACAGCCAGGCAAGCTGGTCGACACATTGCTAGAGCATTTCCTCAACGGTCAGCCCATGGCGCTCAAGCCCACGGCCCGGCTCAGCCTGGCCC
The DNA here is from genome assembly GCA_029202525.1 of Candidatus Pseudomonas phytovorans. Taxonomy (NCBI): domain Bacteria; kingdom Pseudomonadati; phylum Pseudomonadota; class Gammaproteobacteria; order Pseudomonadales; family Pseudomonadaceae; genus Pseudomonas; species Candidatus Pseudomonas phytovorans. The sequence continues at coordinate 971,781 of CP119325.1, read as the reverse complement.
CACCGGCCATCTTTCGCCCCCAGGAGGCAGCGCCGACCATCGACATTCGCATGGCCGACCTGAACACGGCCTTCGACGATATGCTTGCGACTCTCGGCGAGGCATTCCAGCAGGCACAAGTCAGTTTCTGGAACAGCCGCGAAGCCGACTCGGATGTCACCCCACTGTGCTGGATGCAGCAGGTTCTCAAGGCCGCATTGCTCGGCACGCTTGAACGCCAGGGCCTGGACAGCGACCAAAAGGCCTTGCTCTACGCCGTCCTCGCTCAAACCAGCCCATCGGCAAACGTGCAGGGTTTGCAGATTTCGTTCAACACTCAAGGCAGCACAGTTCATCAGGTATTGCCGGACCTGCTCGTCACTGGAAAAAAAGGCGCGCGCGATCTGGTCTTGTGGTGCAAGCCGTCTGGCACCGTACGCGGTTTCAACGGGCTTGCGGCCTTCGCCGCTGCCCTGCGCGAAGCGCTTTGCGAACACTATGCGTTCGATACGATGTCCTGGGCCTGCACAGCACTCACCGAAGACCCGTTCGGCTATCAGGCCCGGCAACTGCTCAACGCAATACTGCAACAGATCGACCGCGTGCAACTCGGCGCTACCAAACAGGCAAGTGATCTAGAGGCAGTCTTCAGCCGGCTGAGCGATCCTTCATCGACCTTCCCGGCGTGCTTCCTCCTTGAGCAATTGACACCCGCGATCAGGCTGCCTGACTGGCTGGAGAACGCCACGGTGACAGATCGGTTCCAGTACCACATGGCGCTGCTGGAGCTGTCGGCAGAGCACATGCTGGCACAGGGTGAATCATCCCTGGACGGGATCGAAGACCTGCAGCAATTCACTGTTCGCCGCCTGCGCGAGCAGATGCGCGATGACCACCCGGCCGATCCGCCTTACAACCCTGATCAGGTGCAAATAACGATTTCACAAGTGGTGCAGACGTCCTCCGCGGGGCCTGCGAGACTTGAGTACCTGAAAACCATCAGCCTGACCGAAATGGCCATCTCACGTCTGCCCTTGGGCAGTGACCAGGTAGCCTCGGCCATTCAATTGGCCGATCAACAGACGCTGAGCAGCTGGATGAACCTTGACTATGTCAATGCACTGATCGCAGCCGTGGACATTGGCGGCCACTATCCAAAATTTGTTCACGACCAGTTGCAGGCCGGTGCCGACACCGACAAACGCCGCCAGCGCTTTGCTCAGGAATGGCGTGCTGCCCTAATGCTGAGCGCGCTACAGGCAAAAATCGGCGGGCAGTTGACCGAGCAAACCTGGCAGGCAATCGCTGACTTCTGTCGCCGCAAAGCCGACTCCAGCGCACCGCTCAGCCTGGCGCCACTGGCATTCAACAGCGTGCCGGGTGGCCCGAAGGCCAACCAGGTACATGGCATGTTCGTCATCGAGGTACCTGCCACTGCGGCCTGGGTACTTTACCGCCCCATGGCCACAGCGCAGGCCGTCAGGCAGTTCGACAGCCGCAGCCAATTGATGACAGCCATTCGGGCTGAACAAGGCCTGCAGCAAGACATCCTCACCTGGCTGAATGACGACGCCCGGCCCATTTATGCCAATGACGGCTTTACCCACCCGCACCTGCATGCCGGCCTCACCGAACTGGCGCACCTGCTGGGGCCGGCCTCCGGGCTGGCCGTTGGTGCCATTGAGCAACTGAGGGCCCCCGTCACCTTGGCGTTCACGCCATGGACCGGTGATCCGGACCTGATGATGTTTCAGGCCAGGGCCGACATGCTCCTGTTGCTGGCTTCACGGCAGAGTGTTTCCAACGCCGAGCAGCGCTGGGCGCTGGTCGTGCAGTTCGCCTGGCTGGCGTTCAACACGGCGACGATCCTGCTGCGAGGGCCTGCCGGCCTGGTTGCCTGGTTGGTTGCAGCCCTGCTCAGCATCAAAGATGACCTGACAGCATTGACCCAAGGCAGCAGCGAAGAAAAGCTGCTCGCCGGCGCGGACATACTGCTGAACCTGGCCATGCTGCTGGCGCATGGGCACGTGACAGCCATCCCCGCCCCTGAAACCGAAACGCCGATTCGGCCCGGGCCGCGCCGCAGCCCCGGCGCAACGGCCAGGCAACCACCTGAACAAACAACCTGGCAGGCCCTCGCCGAGCAACCTCGGCCCGCAGCGCTGAACGTGAGCCAATGGGGCCACGACCAGCGGGTCGGCAACCTGCCCAGTGAAGCCCGCGCGGCCCTCGACACCTTGCGTGCGAAGGTCAACCTGAACGGGCAGCCTGCGCTGGCCAGCGGCCGTATGCGTGGCTTGTACAAGGTTGACGAGCGTTACTACGCAAAACTGCAGGGTGTCTTCTTTGAAGTCGAAGAGCGCTGGAACGGTATGCGCATCATTGGCCCGCAGGTCAGCGAAAGCGAATGGTCGCAGACCTGGGGCGCAGAGCCAGACGGCTACTACATGGCTGACCGCGAACGCAGCAACGGGCCTTGGCTGACGCGCTGGAACGGCGAATGGATGCTCGACCTGCACCTGCCGGGCGGCATGCCGAAAACGGCCAGGGCGCTGATCGATGAAAAAAAAGAAGCCTTCAGCAAAATGCTGGAAAGCCGAGTGGCAAATGACAAAAAACTGACCAGTACGGATACGTTCATCGATGGCTACCTGGAACGGGTAAAAGCCTACGACCAGGCGCACTTGGCATTCGAGAAATCCCTGGATGACTACCCCGGCGTTGCACTCGACAACCTGCCTGAACACCTGCAGGAGCGGCGGCAGGCGCTACGGACTCTGCGCAACGAAGCACGGGCAAACATCAATGTACTGGCCCTTACCTACGAAAAGCAGGCCGGGCTGATCAGGGAGCAGGCAGAGCTTTACGCCAGCATGAGCGACCCGAAATACGCCAGGTTCGACCCCAAGGGCGCTGCTGTCTTTGGCCGCGGTCAGTGGTGGGAGCAGTTGCTGACCGCCGACCTGCAGCAGTTCCGCCGCCTGCTCGACATGAATGACTATGAAGCGCTCAAGCGCCAGTCGCGTCGGCTGGTGCAACTGCCTTTCGGCCAGGAGCAGGCACAACTGTACCTTGACTACAGCAAGAACATCGACGCAGCACTGGGCATCCATAGACGTGTCTTCAACGTCAGTCAACGCCTGGACCAGAACCTCAACGAGGCACTGACAGACGGGCAGATCCAGTTCTCAGGCAAGCGCAAGAAGCTCGACACCATCATCAACAACCGGCGCTACTCGACCCTGATCACCCGTGGCCAGATCCTCAGCGATCTGGTTCAACTGGTCGTGAGAAGGGACCAGCTGACTGCAGAGAACTTCGAAAGCACCCTCCTTGCGCAACAAGACCTGCGCAGCAGGCATCTGCATGAGGCCCTGCTGAGCCACGACAGCCTCACGGCAGCCCACCTGAAGCCAGAAGAGCAGAAAGAGCCACTGGAGAGCGCACTGCGCGAGTACAAGCTGTCACTGGGCAACGCCGAGTATTTGCTTTCACGCAACATTCCCGCAGTGGACAACAGTCGGCTGAATGAATACATCGGCGAGATCAATGCCTTGATCAGCCTGACCGAGCATGACCTCGCCGCCATCTCGGCTGCGGCCGACACACAGGATGCGCTGCCCGAACAACAGCTGACCCATAAGGTACGCCCTGCCAGACGCAAGATCATCCGCACCAGCCGGGGCCGAGCCCTGGTCGTCGAGGAGGCTGAGGAGGGCAGCGAAGCCGTGCAGATCGACCCGCTGACCGAACAGACCATTACCCGCTATCAGCAACAGGGCGATCACTGGGAAGCGGTGCCGCAAAGGGTGCCCGCACCTGACTACGCTCGCCTGCGCCGTACCGGCAATGACCTGCTGGCCCAGAAAGCCGCCAGGATCGCCCACGCCTCCCGCCACCTGGACGGGCCCAACAGCCTGGCCGACCTGCTTGATTTCTATGTGCAGGACATGTCTGAGGTCGCCGTGCAGTTGCGAACCGGCCCGGAGCAAGGGCATTCACTGGCCAGCCGGCTGGAGCAGGCGATTGACGAAGTAAAGGCAGAAAAACAACGCCTGCTGACCAGCGCCTACCTTGGCACCCGGCACCCGGACAGCAGGGCCTTGCGTTTCCTGGTGCAAGCAGACGAAGTCGAGGTCAGGCTGAGCAAACGCCGCAAGAAGCTCAAGGCCAACGACTATCTGGATGTCTATGACATTGATCGCCTGCAACCCAGGCAGAAGCTTTGGGAAGCGCATTTCCACTACACGAGCGCCAGTGCCGCTGCGCGCCGCTTTGCGAAAGGCCATTTGAAGTTCCCGAACGCCATGAGCCGTGACGAGCGTCTGCAGCGGGCACTGGCCGCCACGGAGCGTTATGACATCTATCGGGGCGATCTGCGCCTGGAGCAGATCGAGGACCTTATCCCGTTCCCCGACAACTGACAGCAGCAGGTATCAGGCCAGCGCCTTTTCCAGCGCCCGCTCGATTTCGCCCTTGATGGTGCCGCTCATCATCGACAGCATCATGCCGAGCTTCAGCTCCACGCGGATGCTGTCTTCGCCGATGTGCACGCTGCCGTTTGCACCGCTGCGTGCCACGTCGACCCGGTCACCGTTCCAGGTGGCCTTGAGGTCATATTCGCGGCTGAGCTTGTCGACCAGCGCTTCTGCCTTGGCACGGGCAGCATCGCGGCCGAGGGAGTGTTTGCGTTCGACGCTGATCTGGGTCATGCGGGTGTTCCTGAAGATGAAGACATAATTGGCATTATGCCCGCCCCTGCCCACTGGCACACCCCGCCAAGACAAATCCGCCCGTTCGCCCTAGAATGGCGGTAATTTTTTCCGGTGAAGCGATATGAACGACCAGCGCAAAGGCGACCACGCCGAACCCACCACCCATTTCGGCTACGCAGACGTCCCTGAGAGCCAGAAGGCGAAAAAAGTCGCCGAAGTGTTCCATTCCGTGGCCGCCAAGTACGACTTGATGAACGACGTGCTGTCCGGCGGCATGCACCGCCTGTGGAAGCGCTTTACCATCGAGCTGTCGGGCGTGCGCAGCGGCAACCGGGTGCTGGACATCGCCGGCGGTACCGGTGACCTGGCCGCCAAGTTCTCGCGCCTGGTCGGCCCGACTGGGCAAGTAGTATTGGCCGACATCAACGATTCGATGCTCAAGGTTGGCCGTGACCGCCTGCTCGACCGTGGCGTGGCCGGCAACATCGAGTTCGTTCAGGCCGACGCTGAAAAGCTGCCGTTCCCGGACAACCACTTCGACTGCGTGACCATTGCCTTCGGCCTGCGCAACGTCACCCACAAGGACGAAGCCATCCGTTCGATGCTGCGCGTGCTCAAGCCCGGTGGCCGCCTGTTGATCCTGGAATTCTCCAAACCGACCAACAAGCTGATGTCCAAGGCCTACGACGCCTACTCGTTCGCCTTCATGCCGCTGGCCGGCAAGCTGATCACCAATGACTCGGAGAGCTACCGTTACCTCGCCGAATCGATCCGCATGCACCCTGACCAGGAAACGCTGAAAAGCATGATGGTCGATGCCGGTTTCGACCGCGTTACCTACCACAACATGACCAGTGGCATCGTTGCCGTGCACCGGGGGATCAAACCCTGATGCTGCTGGCCGGGCTGCTCGCCAGCGTCGAACATGGCCTGAACCGCGTCCTGCGCATGGACAGCACGGCCCTGCCGCGGCTGGCCGCGCTGGAAGGCAAGGTCATCGAGATCGACTGCCGCCAACCGGCCCTGCAGGTGTTCATCCTGCCAGATGAAGACGGCCTGTTGCTCGCCGCCCACTGGGAGGGCGAGGTCGACTGCAGCCTGCGCGCACCGGCCGGCAGCCTGGCGCACCTGGCCCTGGCCAGGGACAAGACCGCCGTGCTGCACAGCCCGCAGGTCGAATTGCATGGCGACAGCGCCGTGCTGCTCGACCTGTTCGGCGTATTGCAAGACCTGGAGCTGGACTGGGAGCACGAGCTGCAACGCTGGCTCGGCCCTGTGGCTACGGCGATGCTGGCAGGCCACATCCGCCTGCGTGCACGCTGGACCCGTCAGGGTCTGGCGCGCTTCAGCCAGAACCTTTCCGAGTACCTGGCCGAAGAGTCCCGCACCCTGGTAGGCAAGCGCGAAGCCGAAGCTGCCTTCAGCGCGCTCGATGCCCTGAAGCTCGATACAGAACGCCTCGAGGCGCGCATCAAGCGCCTCTCCCGATCCCTTGATACCAGCGAAAACGCATGAAGCTGCTCGCCGTCCGCCGTCTTTTTCGCATCCAGCGTGTGGTCATCCGCTACCGTCTCGATGACCTGCTGTTCGAACAGCCAATGCTGCCCTGGTGGCTGGCCAGCCTGCGCCTGCTGATGCCGTGGCGCTGGCTGCCACGCAAACCCACCGAACTCAGCCGTGGCGCGCGCATGCGCCTGGCGTTGCAGGACCTGGGGCCGATCTTCATCAAGTTCGGCCAGTTGCTGTCCACCCGGCGTGACCTGCTGCCCACCGACATCGCCGACGAGTTGATGCTGCTGCAGGACCGGGTGCCGCCGTTTGACCCGAAACAGGCCGTGGCACTGATTGAAGCGCAGCTGGGCGCGAAGGTTGGCGAGGTGTTCAGCCGTTTCGACGTCGAGCCACTGGCTTCGGCCTCGGTGGCCCAGGTGCACGCCGCTCGCCTCAAAACCGGCGAAGAGGTAGTGGTCAAGGTAGTGCGCCCGGGCCTGAAGCCGGTGATCGCCCAGGACCTGGCCTGGCTGTTCCTGATTGCCAAGGCCGCCGAGCGCGCCTCGGCCGATGCCCGCCGCCTGCACCCGGTGGAAATCGTCGGCGACTATGAAAAAACCATCTACGACGAGCTCGACCTGCTGCGCGAGGCTGCCAATGCCAGCCAGCTGCGACGCAACTTCGAAGGTTCCGAGCTGATGTACGTGCCCCAGGTGTACTGGGACCTGTGCCGCCCAAAAGTGCTGGTGATGGAGCGCATCTATGGCGTGCCGGTCACCGACATGGCCACTCTGGCCGACCAGCGTACCGACATGAAGCTGCTGGCCGAGCGAGGTGTGGAGGTGTTCTTCACCCAGGTGTTCCGCGACAGCTTCTTCCACGCCGACATGCACCCAGGCAACATCTTCGTCAGCACGGTCAAGCCGTGGAGCCCGCAGTACATTGCCATCGACTGCGGCATCGTCGGCAGCCTCACCGCCGAGGACCAGGACTACCTGGCGCGCAACCTGATTGCCTTCTTCAAGCGTGACTACCGCCGTGTTGCCCAGTTGCACATCGATTCGGGCTGGGTGCCGGCACACACCAAGGTCAACGAATTCGAAGCGGCAATCCGCACCGTGTGCGAACCGATCTTCGAAAAACCGTTGAAGGATATTTCCTTCGGCCAGGTGCTGATGCGCCTCTTCCAGACTGCGCGGCGCTTCAACATGGAGGTGCAGCCGCAGCTGGTACTGCTGCAAAAGACCCTGCTCAACATCGAGGGCCTGGGCCGCCAGCTGTACCCTGACCTGGACCTGTGGAGCACCGCCAAACCGTTCCTTGAACGCTGGATGCGCGACCGCTACAGCCCCAAGGCTGTGTTCGGCAATATTCATGGCCAGGTCGAGCAGTTGCCGCACCTGGCGAACATGGCCCGCGACCTGCTTGAACGCCTGTCGCAGCCGCACTTGAACGATCCGCAACTGCCGGAGCGCCGCCGTCAGGGTGACCGCTGGGCGCTGCGCCTGCTGGGCGCCGGCCTGCTCGGCGGTGGTGCGGTGCTGGCTGCTGGCGCCGCCGAGGCCTCCAGCCTGGCCGCCCCGGCTGCCTGGCCAGCCTGGCTGATGCTGGCCGCAGGCCTTTACCTGATCGTGCGCCAATAGCCAGCCGCGCCTGTGGCTGGCACACTAGCGCAAAGGGCCCGGCACAGGAGCGGGCCCGTTTTGGAGTCGACGATGAAAGACTGGCTGGACGAGATCAAGTGGAACAGCGATGGCCTGGTACCGGCGATCGCCCAGGACCACAAGACCGGGCGCGTGCTGATGATGGCCTGGATGAACCGCGAATCGCTGGTTCTGACGGCCACCGAGCAACGTGCCATCTACTGGTCGCGTTCGCGTGGCAAGCTGTGGCGCAAGGGCGAGGAATCCGGGCATGTGCAGAAGCTGCATGAAATGCGCCTGGACTGCGACGCCGACGTGATCATCCTGATGGTCGAACAACTGGGCCATATCGCCTGCCATACCGGCCGTGAAAGCTGCTTTTATCGCGTCTATGAAGACGGCCAGTGGAAAATCGTCGACCCGGTCCTGAAGGACCCGGATGCCATCTACAGCGCAGGACACTGACATGAGCGACACCCTCAACCGCCTGGCCGAAGTGCTTGAAGAACGCAAGCAAGCGGCGCCCGACAGCTCCTATGTGGCCAGCCTGTACCACAAGGGCCTGAACAAGATCCTCGAAAAGCTCGGCGAAGAGTCGGTCGAAACAATCATTGCCGCCAAGGATGCCGAGGTCAGCAAGGATTACAGCGATGTCATCTACGAAACCGCCGACCTGTGGTTTCATAGCCTGGTGATGCTCAGCGCGCTGGGCCAGCATCCGCAAGCCGTGCTTGATGAGCTGGATCGCCGCTTCGGGCTGTCCGGGCACGATGAAAAAGCCGCGCGCCAGCCTTCGGCTTGAGCAAACAGAATTCTAGGAGAGCAGCATGGGTATTTTTGACTGGAAACACTGGATCGTCCTGCTGGTTGTCGTGGTCCTGGTGTTCGGCACCAAGAAGCTGAAAAACTTCGGCAGTGACCTGGGCGAGTCGATCAAGGGCTTTCGCAAGGCCATGAACGACGAAGAGAACAAGCCGGCCGAGCAAACCCCGCCGCCAGCCCAACCTGTGCCACCGGTACAGAACACTGCCCAGCAGCAACAGGGCCACACCATCGAAGGCCAGGCCCAGCCGGTCCAAGAGCCACAGCGGAAAGACTGACCCATGTTCGGCATCAGTTTCAGCGAGCTACTGCTGGTCGGCCTGGTCGCCCTGCTGGTGCTCGGCCCCGAGCGCCTGCCCGGTGCCGCGCGCACGGCAGGCCTGTGGATCGGCCGGCTCAAACGCAGCTTCAACAGCATCAAGATGGAGGTCGAGCGCGAAATCGGCGCCGACGACATCCGCCGCCAGCTGCACAACGAGCACATCCTGCAGATGGAAGAGGAAGCCAAGCGCATCCTCAACCCGATGACACCACCCGCGCAGCCACCGGTGACCACAGCCAGCGTGCAACCACCTGCCGGGCTCGAAGCCCGGCCGGTAGAAGCACCTGCCGCCCCGGCCACACCTTCTGAACCGCCTCAACCGCCGCGAGCCCCATGAGCGAGAATCCGGAACAAGACCAGCCAATGCCGCTGGTTTCGCACCTGACTGAACTGCGCACCCGCCTGCTGCGCTGCGTTGCTGTCATTTTCCTGATCTTTGCCGGGCTGTTTTCCTTCGCCCAGCAGATCTACACCATCGTCTCGGCGCCACTGCGCGATCACTTGCCAGCCAACGCAACGATGATCGCCACCGATGTGGCCTCGCCGTTCCTCACGCCATTCAAGCTGACCATGATCGTGTCGCTGTTCCTGGCGATCCCGTTCATCCTTCAGCAAATCTGGGGCTTTATCGCGCCCGGGCTATACCGTCACGAAAAGCGCATCGCCATCCCGCTGCTGATATCGAGCATCCTGCTGTTCTACGCCGGTATGGCCTTCGCCTATTTCCTGGTGTTCCCGCTGATGTTCAGCTTCTTCGCGGCGGCCACACCTGAAGGCGTGTCGATGATGACCGACATCGCCAACTACCTCGACTTCGTGATGACGCTGTTCTTCGCCTTTGGCGTCGCCTTCGAGATCCCGGTCGCCGTGGTGCTGCTGGTGTGGATCGGCGTGGTCGATGTGAAGTACCTGAAGAAGGTCCGTCCCTACGTGATCATCGGCTGCTTCGTGGTCGGCATGATCCTTACGCCGCCGGACATCTTCTCCCAGACCCTGTTAGCCGTACCCATGTGGCTGTTGTTCGAAGTCGGCGTGCTGTGTGGCAGCCTGATCCGCAAGCGCAGCGCCCACGACGAAACCGCCGACGACCCTGACGACCAGCCACCAGCGACCCAACCGTGAACCTGTTGCTTCTTGAAGAGGCCGACTTTGTCTCGGCCGACCGCGTCGTTCTGGCTGATCGGCGCTTCACCCACATGCAGGAAATCCACGGCGTAGCGGTGGGCGACAACCTGCGCGTGGGCCGCATAAACGGCCTGATGGGCAAGGCCACAGTGCTGCGCCTGGAAAAGCACGAAGCCGAACTGGAAGTGGCCTTCGACCAGCAACCACCGGCCAAGCTGCCGCTTACCCTGGTGCTGGCGGTGCCACGGCCGAAGATGCTGCGCCGGCTGTTCCAGACCGTGGCCACCCTCGGCGTGCCGAGGCTGATTCTGGTGAACAGCTACAAGGTCGAAAAAAGCTTCTGGCAAACGCCATTCCTGCAGCCAGACAGCATTCGCGCCAACCTCATCCTCGGCCTTGAGCAGGCACGCGACACTGTGCTGCCCGAGGTGATCATCGAGAAGCGCTTCAAGCCCTTCGTCGAAGACCGCCTGCCGGCCATCGCCGACGGCACCCTCGGTTTAGTCGGCCATCCAGGCCCCTACCCCGCCTGCCCGCGCGCCGTAGAGCAGGCCGTCACGCTGGCCATCGGCCCCGAGGGTGGCTGGATCCCCTATGAAATAGAACTGCTCGGCAAGGCTGGCCTGGCACCGGTACAACTGGGTGATCGGATCCTGCGGGTAGAAACCGCCGTGACTGCGCTGCTTTCGCGTATTTTCTGACGTAAACGTCACTTTCTCGCCCATCAAGTTTCCCCCTCCCGAGCCGATGGCCTTGGCAACACTACAACTATTTGTGCTGCCAAGCCGCCCGGGAGTCGTACATGTATCAATGGTTAGCCCAATCGCTGGGCAATGTGAGCGTCAATCGCAAACTGGGGCTGGGCTTCGGCCTGGTGCTGCTGTTGACCTTGGCCATCACCCTGACCGGCTGGCTCGGCATGGACAGTATCATCGACCGTGGCGACAAGCTGGGGAACATCTCGATGATCCATCAGTACACCCAGGACTTGCGCATCGCCCGCCAGCACTATGAACGCAACCGCGACAACGTAGCCGTGGCAGAGCTGGAAAAGGCGCTGGACGACCTGGAGCGCCAGATCCAGCTGATGCTTGGCCAGATCGAAAAGCCCGACGACCAGCAACGCCTCCAGCAGCAGATGACAGCGGTGCGCCAATATCGGCAGGCGTTCGCTGACCTCAAGCAATCCGCGGCGGACCCGGACGCGACGGAGCAGGCCTTGCGGCACATGGCCGAGCAAGGCACGGTCCTCTTGCAGACCAGTCAGGCAATGACAGCCTCGCAAACTAAAGTGCGCGACGCCGGCGCAGCCCAGGCCAAAACCCTGCTCGCGGCGGCCACCGCGCTGGCGCTGGTGCTGGGGCTACTGGCGGCCTGGGCCATCACCCGGCAGATCATCATTCCGCTGCGCCAGACCCTGCGCGCCGCCGAGCGCGTGGCCAATGGCGACCTGACCCAGAACCTGCCGGTGCAGCGCCGCGACGAGCTGGGCCAGTTGCAGGCCAGCATGCAGCGCATGACCCAGGGCCTGCGTGAACTGATCGGCGGCATTGGCGATGGTGTCACGCAGATCGCCAGCGCTGCCGAACAGCTGTCGGCAGTCACCGAGCAGACCAGCGCCGGGGTCAACAACCAGAAGGTCGAGACTGACCAGGTGGCGACTGCCATGAACCAGATGACCGCCACCGTGCACGAAGTGGCACGTAACGCCGAACAGGCTTCGGAAGCCGCCTTGATGGCCGACCAGCAAGCGCGCGAAGGCGACCGCGTGGTGGGTGAGGCTGTGGCGCAGATCGAGCGCCTGGCCGGCGAGGTGTTCAACTCCAGCGAAGCGATGAACCAGCTCAAGACCGAGAGCGACAAGATAGGCAGCGTGCTCGATGTGATCAAGTCGGTGGCCCAGCAGACCAACCTGCTGGCCCTTAACGCCGCAATCGAGGCTGCCCGTGCGGGCGAAGCCGGGCGTGGCTTTGCCGTGGTTGCCGACGAAGTGCGCAGCCTGGCCCAACGCACCCAGCAGTCGACCGAAGAGATCGAAGAGTTGATCGCCGGCCTGCAAAGCGGTACCCAGCGCGTGGCCAGCGTGATGGACAACAGCCGCCAGCTGACCGACAGCAGTGTCGAGCTGACGCGCCGTGCGGGTAGCTCGCTGGAGACCATCACCCGCACCGTGTCGTCGATTCAGGCGATGAACCAGCAGATTGCCACGGCAGCGGAGGAGCAGACGGCGGTAGCCGAGGAGATCAACCGCAGCGTGATGAATGTGCGGGATATTTCCGATCAGACTTCGGCGGCGAGTGAAGAGACGGCCAGTTCAAGCGTGGAATTGGCGCGGCTGGGGACCCACCTTCAGGGGTTGGTGGGGCGGTTCAAGCTCTAAACTGAGGGGCGGGCTGCCTGCGCTGGCCTCTTCGCGGGCACGCCCGCTCCCACAGGTATCGCGCAGGTTTCACGGGCTGCGCAGTACCTGTGGGAGCGGGCGTGCCCGCGAAGAGGCCGGTGCGGTTAAAGCACCTGGCGCAGGAACGCCTGAGCACGCGGATCCTTCGGAGAAGCAAAGAACTCCGCCGGTGCCGAGTCTTCCAGCAGCTTGCCGTGATCGAAGAACAACACCCGGTCAGCCACTTCACGGGCAAAGCCCATTTCGTGGGTGACGCAGACCATGGTCATGCCTTCCTGAGCCAATGTCTTCATCACGTCCAGCACCTCGCCGACCATTTCCGGGTCCAGTGCAGAAGTCGGCTCATCGAACAGCATGACCTTAGGCTCCATGCACAGGGCGCGGGCAATCGCTACACGCTGCTGCTGGCCACCGGAAAGCCGCGACGGGTATTCGTTGGCCTTCTGTGCAATACCGACCTTTTCCAGCAGCGCCCGGGCCTTGGCCTCGCGGTCCGCCTTGTTGCGCTTGCGCACCACCTTCTGTGCCAGGCACAGGTTTTCCAGCACGGTCATGTGCGGGAACAGGTTGAAGTGCTGGAACACCATACCGACTTCGCGGCGGTAGGCGTTGATGTCGGTCTTCGGATCGGCCAGCTGCAGGCCGTCGATGGCCACATGGCCTTGGTCGAAATGCTCCAGCCCGTTGAGGCAGCGCAGGAAGGTGGACTTGCCCGAACCCGACGGGCCGAGCACCACCACCACTTCGCCCTTGGCCACCTGAGTGGTGACGTTATCCACAGCCCGTACCACCTGGCCACGGGTGTCGAAGATTTTCAGCAGGTCACGGACTTCAATCACTTTGCGCAAGCCTCCGCTCAAGCCGGCTGGCAATGTGCGACAGCGGCAGGTTGATCAGCAGGTACAGGCCTGCCACGCAGAACCAGATCTCGAAGGTCGAGAACGAGGTGGTGATGGCCTCACGGCCGCTCTTGGTCAGTTCAGTGATGGCGATCACCGACACCAGCGAGGTGTCCTTGACCAGGCTGATGAACTGGCCGGCCAGCGGCGGCAGCACGCGTTTGAACGCCTGCGGCAGGATCACGTGGCGCATCGACTGGCCAGCATTCAGGCCCAGCGAGCGGGCGGCCTCATTCTGACCTTTGGTAATCGATTGCACCCCGGCCCGGACGATTTCAGCCACGTAGGCGCCGGTGAACAGCGCCAGCGCCGCCACCCCGGCAAACTCGCGGGACAGGTTGAGCACGGTGCCGATGAAGAAGTAGAAAATGAAAATCTGCACCAGCAGCGGCGTGCCACGCACCAGCTCGACATAGACGGTCGAAAGGTCACGCAGGGTCGGGTTGCTGGACAACCGGCACAAGCCAGCGAACAAGCCGATGACCAGGCCCAGGGCGCCAGACACTACCGACAGCCACAACGTGGTCCAGAGGCCCCAGGCCAGCGGGCCGGCTGCCCAGTGACGGGTGACACCAATCTGGTCGCCTTCGGCAACATCGTCGCCGCGGCTCAGTTGCAGGCTGTCCTTCGCCACGTCGAGCACTTGCTCGTCACCTTGCTCGTCCTTCAGCGTGACGCGGGCGTTATCGCCGGCAATGACGATGTCCTGCACGGTGCCATAACCGGCGGCCCGCTGTACGTCCTCGGCCTTGTAGGCGAAGTACTGCGGTACACGGTTCCAGCGCCACTCGTAGGACATCATCGAGGTGGCCATGTACAGGCTGATCGCCAGGCCGACCAGCACCAGGGCGGTCAGCCCGTGCCAGGGCCACTGGGCTTTCTTGTGTTTGATCACGTGGGGTACTTCCGTAAATGCGAACGCGCAGGGTTTGCCTGCGCGTCGGGGTCAAAGCCGGGCTTGTGGCCTGGGCCTTATTCCATGTCCTTCAGCCAGTCCTTGTTCTTGAACCACTTGTCGTGAATACGATCGTAGGTCCCGTCATGCTTGATCTGGTGCAGGAAGTTGTTGATGAAGTTGATGCTGTCGTAGTCGCCTTTCTTCAGGCCGAAGGCCAGCGGCTCATAGGTGAAGGGTTCTTCGAGGAACAGCAGCTTGCCAGCGCCGGCCTTCTCTACCGCTACCACGTTGTACGGCGCGTCATAGACGAAGGCGTCAGCCTTGCCGTTGACCACGTCCATCACCGCTTCCTGTTCGTTGTCGTAGCCGTGGTACTTGGCTTTGCCGATCAGCTTCTTGGAGACCATTTCGCCGGTAGTGCCCAGCTTCGAGGTCAGGCGGTACTTCTCGTTGTTCAGGTCCTTGTACGACTTGATTTCGCCGGCCAACTCTTTGCGGATCAGCAGGGTCTGGCCAACCACGATGAAGGGTTCGCTGAAGTTCAGGCGCAGGTTGCGTTCCTGGGTCAGGGTCATGCCGCTGCCGATCATGTCGAACTTGTTGGTCAGCAGGGCCGGGATGATGCCGTCATAGGCGGTGGAAACAGCCTCGAACTTGACGCCCATGGACTTGGCCATGGCTTTGAGGATATCGACTTCGAAGCCGATGATCTCGCCACGCTTGTTGGTCATCTGGAACGGCATGTAGGTCGGGTCCATGCCCACCTTCAGGGTGCCGCGCTTGACCGCGTCGTCGATAGCGCCGGCCTGGGCCGCTGTCACGGCGACCAGGGCGGTAACACCGACCATCAGTCGCGAAAGGTATTTCTTGATCATCACCAAGTCCCCTAGCAAGAAAAGTAGCGAATCTTATTGTGTTGGCACGGCCGTACTGGCCGAAGCTTCGTATCGGAGAAGGATGCTAACGCATGGCGGCCCGGGGACCTAGAGCTGGCGGGGACTTTGTTGGCCAAAAAACGGGGGAGCCCTGAAAAGCTTCGCGGGCACGCCCGCTCCCACAGGTACTGCACAGCCTTTGAGGCATGCGCTGTACCTGTGGGAGCGGACGTGCCCGCGAGGAGGCCCTGTCAGGCGCCGACGAGTGCCGGTTGGCCTTCATTCTCCGGATGCAGCGGCAGCAACGGCGAATGCGGGTCGTTCTTGATCGACGCACGCCACACATCGATCCACGCCGCATTGTGCTCTGCCCACATTTGCTCATGCAGGCGAGTCAGCGCCACCGGGTCGCTGAGCAGGGCCAGGCGGGTGTTGAGATCCAGCCCTTTTGGGCCGACCTCGATCGCCTTGGCCACGCGCTCGGCACGCAGCGCTTCGATTGGCGCCGCCTGGCCGTGACGGGCAGTGGCCATGGCGCAAGCCAGGGCGTTCTGGCGCGGGTCGACCACGGCCCGCACGAAGCCGTCATGCAGGGCATGCCAGCGGTTTTCGTGGGTGTACTGGTCAGTAGCCAGCAGCTCTTGCGGAGTGGCGTATTCCTCGGGGATGAGGAACAGCTTCTCGTCCTTGGCCGCCAGGCCCAGGCGAGTGCGGCTGGAGATCACCGAAACCGGGATCGACAGCATCAGCGAACCAACGATTGGCGCCAGCCACCACAGGAAGCTCGGGTTCAGCCAGGCCACCAGAGCAGCCCAGGCAATGCCCAGCAGGGTTTGCGGGCCATGGCGACGCATTGCCTCGCTCCACGGCGTGGAGTCGTCGTCGCGCTGTGGCGAGTTCCAGGTCGCAGCCCAGCCGAGGAACGCGGCCAGCACGAAGCGGGTGTGGAAGATCATGCGCACCGGTGCCAGCAGCATGGAGAACAGCATCTCCATCAGCATCGACAGCGTGACCTTGATACGCCCGCCAAACTCGACCGCGCCCTTGGCCCAGATCAGGATGATGCTGAGCAGCTTGGGCAGGAACAGCAGCACGATGGTGGTGGAGAACAGCGCCACGGCCTTCTCGGGGTGCCACTGCGGCCAAAGCGGGTAAAGCTGATACGGTTCGATGAAGTACTGTGGCTCCATCAGCGTGTTGGTCGCCAGCAATGCGGTCGACAGCACCAGGAACAGGAACCACAGCGGCGCCGACAGGTACGACATCACCCCGGTGAGGAATACCGCACGGTGCACCGGGTGCATGCCCTTGACCAGGAACAGGCGGAAGTTCATCAGGTTGCCGTGGCACCAGCGGCGGTCGCGCTTGAGCTCATCGAGCAGGTTGGGCGGCAGCTCTTCATAGCTGCCCGGCAGGTCGTAGGCAATCCACACGCCCCAGCCGGCACGGCGCATCAGCGCGGCTTCGACAAAGTCGTGGGAGAGGATCGCACCGGCGAACGCACCCTTGCCCGGCAACGGCGCCAGGGCGCAGTGCTCGATGAACGGCTTCATGCGGATGATCGCGTTGTGGCCCCAATAGTGCGACTCGCCCAGCTGCCAGAAGTGCAGGCCAGCGGTGAACAGCGGGCCGTACACGCGGGTGGCAAACTGCTGCATGCGCGCGTACAGGGTGTCCATGCCCGAAGCTCTCGGCCCGGTCTGGATGATGCCGGCGTCCGGGTTGGCCTCCATCAGGCGCACCAGGCTGCTCAGGCATTCGCCGCTCATCACGCTGTCGGCGTCGAGCACGACCATGTACTTGTACTCGCCACCCCAGCGACGGCAAAAGTCGTCGAGGTTGCCGCTCTTGCGCTTCACCCGGCGCCGACGGCGGCGGTAGAAGATGCGGCCGAAGCCTTTGGTTTCGCGGCACACGTCCAGCCAGGCCTGTTGTTCGGCTACGGCAATGTCGGTGTCGTTGGTGTCACTGAGCACGAAGAAGTCGAAGCGGTCGAGGTTGCCGCTGGCGGCCACCGACTCGAACGTTGCGCGCAGGCCGGCGAACACGCGCGGCACGTCTTCGTTGCAGATCGGCATCACCAGCGCGGTACGCGCCTCGGGAGCAATCGGCTCGTTGCCGGCGCTACTGCCCGAAATCTTGTATTTGTCGCGCCCGGTGAGCAGCTCCAGGAAGCCCATCAGTGCGGTCCAGAAGCCCGCCGACACCCAGCAGAACAGGATGCCGAAAAGCACCAGGATGGAGGTTTGCAACGCATACGGCCACACCTGCACCACCGTATCCCACAGCGGCTGGCTGAGGATTTCGTCGAGGTCGACGAACGACCAGCCCTGATACGGCAGGATGCCCTTCATGTACCAACCGGCGATGATGGTCTGGCCGATCATGAGGGTCAGCAGGATGTAACGGCGAATGGAGCCGACCGTGCGCCAGCGTGCCGGCGGCAGCTCGCGCTGGGGTGGCTGGGGCGCGTTGGGGCGGCCGGTCATGCGCCGCCACATGCGGATCAGCACGTTGGTGCGCCAAGGTTCTGGCACCACTTTGGTACGTTTGATCGGCGGGGCGATCTTCAGGCAAAGGCGCCCGCTGCCGTCGACGCCGAGCATTTCGGCATCTTCCAGCTCGGCGGCGCTGCCCACGGTCAGGCGCGGGCCCACCGAGGCCTGCACGGCCTCGGCCGCGTTGGCGGCCGGGTTGGCCGCCAGGCGTTGGTGCAACTCAGTGAACGACGTGCAGTTGGCGAGTTCCGCCCGCTGCTCGTCACTCATCGGTAGGTGAGCCAGGTATTCGCCAAGCGATACTGGCCTTGCGCTTGAGTTACTCATCGGCAGGCAACTGATAGCTCCAGGTCTCGGTCAGCACCTTCTCGGTGGTGGCCGGGGCCCCGTTGGTGGGCGCCGCATCGGCGGCAGGTTGTTCGGCCTTGGCAGGTTGCTCAGCCTTGACGGCCTTCTCGGCCTTGGCATGCTTGGCTGCGGCCTTGTCCTGCTTGGCGTCCTGGGCAGGCTTGGCGGGTTCGACCGGCACATCACGCAGCAGCGCGGCACGCATTTCAGTCGATTTGTTGGCTTCCTTGACCTTCAGGCGCAAGGTCAGGCGCCAGCCCTTGGTCTCAGGGTTATAGCGCAGATTGTTCTCGACCACCTCGGCGTTGTCGTCAACGCTGATCTGGCTGCGCACTACGGTGTCTTGCGGCAATGCGGCCAAGGCCGGGCCGGCGAAGTCGACCAGGAATGCCACGCTGCCGTCTGGCTGGCGGATCAGGTTGGATTGCTTGACGTCACCGGTGGAACGCAGGGTCTGCTTGACCGAGCCCAGCTCAGGCGCCTGGAACTTCGCCTCGTCGATGGTCCAGTGCAGGCGGTAGGCGTACTCGATCGGCTTGCCGGCTTCCGGCAGCTTCTCCGGGCTCCAGAAGGCAACGATGTTGTCGTTGGTCTCGTCGGCAGTCGGGATTTCGACCAGGTCAACGGTGCCCTTGCCCCAGTCACCCTTAGGCTCGATCCAGGCGCTTGGGCGCTTCTGGTAGTTGTCGTCGAGGTCTTCGTAGTCGCTGAAGTCACGCTGACGCTGCATCAGGCCGAAACCACGCGGGTTCTCGACGCTGAAGTTGCTCACGGCCAGGTGTTTCGGGTTGTTCAGCGGGCGCCAGATCCACTCGCCATTGCCGGCGTGGATCGAAAGGCCTTCGGAGTCATGCAAGGCCGGACGGTAGTTGAGGACCCTGGACGGCTGGTTAGGGCCGAACAGGTACATGCTGGTCAGCGGGGCGATGCCCAGGCGGCTGACCTGGTCACGCAGGAACACGCGGGACTGCACGTCGACCACGGTGTCGTTGCCCGGGCGCAGGGTCAGCTTGTAGGCGCCGGTGGAGCGCGGCGAGTCCAGCAGGGCATAGATCACCAGGTGCTTGTCGGCCGGTTTGGGCTTCTCGACCCAGAACTCGGTGAAGCGCGGGAACTCTTCGCCCGACGGCAGCGCGGTGTCGATGGCCAGGCCACGGGCCGACAGGCCGTACACATGGCCCTTACCGACGACGCGGAAATAGCTGGCGCCAAGCAGAGTCATGATCTCGTCTTGCTTGTCGGCCTTGTTGATCGGGTACAGCACGCGGAAACCGGCGTAACCCAGGTTCTTGGTGGTGTCCGGGTCATGTGGCACGTCACCGAACTCGAAGCGGCTCGGGTCGTACTTGATTTCCTCGACCTTGGTGGCGGTGACCTCGTTGATTTTCACCGGGGTGTCGAAGTGCATGCCCTGGTGATAGAACGACAGCTTGAACGGGGTCTTGTCCTTGGCCCACTCGGCCTTTTCCTGCAGGAAATGAATTTTCTGATAGTCCGCGAACTTCATGTCGCGGAACACCGCCGGCAGGTTGCTTTTGGGTGCATCGTACTTCTGGCCGGCGAGATCCTTTGCCTTGGCTGCAACATCGTCAAGATTGAATGCCCACAGCTGGCCCGCGCTCATCAGGCCGACCACTGCCACACTGGCCAGCAGGGCCTTGCGTAGCCCGATGCCGGGGATTCTTGATGCTTTTTGGGGACTAACAATCACGAGCAACCCTCGCCGAAAACAGATCATGAAACCAACGGCCAGCGACAAATGCCGGGTTGGCGAGCACTGTTCGGACCCCGTGAGGGCGTAATGATTCCCCAAACGGATCCAGACAATGCTCGAGTCAGAGTGAAACGAACCTGCGAACGCAGGTCCATGCAGCGCGCGATTATCCAGCAGGTCGCGTGACAACGCATCAGGCTGGAACAACTATTTATCGTACAAAACCCCTTGTTTTCATATAAACAAAGGGTTTTTTGACCTCATATTTGTAACATAAATGTTACGGGGCCATCATTGATCAGATGCACCTGCATGTCTGCACCGAATCGGCCACTTGCCACGTTGCCGTGCTGGCCCTTCGCTTGCTGAAAAAGATAGTCGAATAATTCGGCGCCGAGGGCCGGCGGTGCTGCCGTCGAAAAACTCGGGCGCATGCCGTTGCGGGTGTCTGCCGCCAAGGTGAACTGCGACACCAGCAACAATCCACCTCCCACATCCTTCAGCGACAGGTTCATTTTGCCCTGTTCGTCGCTGAACACACGGTAGTTCAGCAGCTTGTGCAACAGCTTATCGGCCTGTTCGCGGGAATCTTCAGGCTCAACCGCCACCAACACCAGCAAACCGTGGTCAATGGCGCCGACCACCTCGCCGGCCACCTCGACCTTTGCGCCGCGCACGCGTTGCAGCAGGCCTTTCACGCTTCTTCCAACGGCAGGTCGAGCAGGCGCCGGGCCATCTGGTCGGCGGCACGCACCAGGGCATCGGTGATGCCAGGCTCGGACGCCGCGTGGCCGGCGTCACGGATCACCTTGAGCTCGCTGTTCGGCCAGGCCTGGTGCAGAGCCCAGGCGTTGTCCAGTGGGCAGATCACGTCGTAGCGGCCATGCACGATCACCGCCGGCAGGTGGGCGATTTTCGGCAGGTCACGAATCAGCTGGTCAGGCTCGAGGAAGGCGTTGTTCATGAAGTAGTGGCATTCGATCCGAGCAATCGACAGCGCCCGCTGCGGCTCGGAGAAGCGGTCGACCACCAGCGGGTTGGGGCGCAGGGTAGCGGTACGGCCCTCCCAGGTGGACCAGGCTTTGGCCGCATGCATCTGGGCGATCTGGTCGTTGCCGGTCAAGCGTTTGTGGAAGGCGCTGACCAGGTCGCCGCGCTCTTCCGGGGGAATCGGCGCGATATAGTCTTGCCAGTAGTCGGGGAACAGGCGGCTGGCACCCTCCTGGTAGAACCACTCGATCTCCTGCGGCCGGCACAGGAAGATGCCGCGCAGGATCAGGCCGTGCACGCGCTCGGGGTGCGTCTGGGCGTAGGCAAGGGCCAGGGTCGAGCCCCACGAGCCGCCGAACAGCACCCATTTGTCGATGCCCAGATGCTCGCGAATGCGCTCCAGGTCCTCGACCAGGTGCCAGGTGGTGTTGTTCT
The DNA here is from genome assembly GCA_029202525.1 of Candidatus Pseudomonas phytovorans. NCBI lineage: Bacteria > Pseudomonadati > Pseudomonadota > Gammaproteobacteria > Pseudomonadales > Pseudomonadaceae > Pseudomonas > Candidatus Pseudomonas phytovorans. Next base: position 950,626 of record CP119325.1, on the reverse strand, counting down.
CCAGGCTCGCGTGGGGCGTGGAGCGGCCACAGCCGCGCTGGTCGAAGGTGATGATGCGGTACAGGTTGGGGTCAAAGTAGCAACGGCTCTGCGCGTCGCAACCGGCGCCCGGGCCACCGTGGATGAACACCACGGGCAGCCCCTCTGGCGAGCCACTTTCGTCGACATACAGCACATGCGGCGCTTCCACGGCCAGATCGTGCCGGGCGTAGGGTTTGATCTGCGGGTAGAGGGTCTGCATTGCGCACTCCGTGTGAGGATATTGACTGCCGTTGGGCATCATAAACCTGAATTGCGCTTTGAGCATGTGTCTGAGCGAGATCATCTTATGTGCAGGCCGCAGACTTGGCTCAATAGCATGGGGAGGTCCAGTCAAAGCGAGACTTCCCATGATCGACGCAACCAAACCTGAGGCGCACCGCGATCTTGTCGCCAGCAAGCTACCCGATTGGGTGGCCAATGCCCACCCGGAGCAGCGCCAGCTCATGCGCAGGGCGGCAAGCCAGCGCGATCCCCGATTCGACCGCGCATGCCAGGAAAACCCTGGGGTAGCACAGGCGCTGGTGCAAACCTATGGCCAACACCTGCAGGCACAGCCCAGGCTTGACGCATTGCTGGCAACGGTGCCGCAACTGCAGCAGTTCGCCACTGACCTGCTGTCGAAAGCAATCAGCAAGCGCTTCAACGAGCAGGTCGATGTCTCGAAGACCTACCTGATGAATTTGAGCATGGCTGCCGCTTTCAAAGAGGGGCTCTCCAGCCCCGGCAGCGACCCCTTTGTGACCTCGTCCCGCGCCCTGACCCTCGCTACCCAACCCCTTCTGCACAGCGCACTGCAAAACTTCGAGGCCTTCGAAGCACTGCCTGGAGGCTTGAGCGCCGGCAACAGTGCGTCATACATCCTCGACAGCAATGACGTCAGCCTGGCATCCAAAGCACGAAAGCTGCCCATCGCCGCCGAGGAATTTGCAGCGCTGGCACGCGAACTGGATATCGGCGGCAAGTACCAGGCACTGCTCGATGCTATCGATCCCCCGGCTTCCCAGCCTGACGCCGGGGCCTTTCGCGCAGTGTTCGCAGCCGCCGAGCGCTCCACATTCCATTTGCACGTTCACCACGCCTTTCTGCTTGGCAGAATCGACAAAGCGATCCATGAAACGTTACTTAAGCTCGATAGCGAAAAAAAAGTCGAACATGACGGCCATCCGGTGCTGTGTGGCGGCATCGAACTGTTGCACGTCGCACTCACCGGCGCCCTGACAGTAGGTATCGATGCGCGTGTCCCAACGGGGGCAGGGCGATTCCCGCCTGGCCCTGTATACCCCTATGACGGCTGGCTGGTGCTCTACCTACCCGGCATGCCCGAGCCACTGACCCAGCACGCCTCCAGGGCCCATGCCGAAGCATTCCTGCTCCAGCACTTGCCAGCGTTCCGGCGCCCAGAGGGCCTGCAACTGCTACCCGACCGCCACAAAAGCACGTTCCTCGACAGGCTCACCGACACTCTTGAGCCTTATACCTGGAACGCCAGTGGCCAATATAAAGAGCGTTTGCCCGACCCCGATGCCCAGGTCAGGCTCCACGTGCATCCGTTCACCCAGGCATTTCTGGATGAGCGGGTCACGCAGCGGCAACAACGCCTGAGGGATGACGGCCTGTTCCATGCCGTACCGACGGCAACGCAGGACGGCAAGGCCAGGCAGCGCCTGTTCGGCTACTTCGAGTCCATGGCCCTCCTCAGCCTGAACGTGACTGCGCTGTTCATACCGCCGCTTGGGGCCGTGATGCTCGGCGTAACTGCAGCGCAATTGCTCAATGAAGCCTTCGAGGGTATCGAAAGCTGGCTGGACCGAGACCGGCAGCAAGCGTTCGACTACCTGATGGATGTGATCGACAACGTCGCGATCATGGCTGCGCTGACAGCGACAGCCATGGCACAAGGCCGCCCCGTGGTAGAACGGATACCCGTGGAAACCCCCTCATTCATCGAAGCACTTGAGCCTGTCGCGCTGCCCGGCGGCGAGCGGCGACTGTGGAGGCCCGACCTGGCCCCTTTCGCCCATGACAAGGTGCTGACAGCAGGGCTCAAGCCCGACGAATTCGGTTTGTTTCACCACGATGGCAAGACCTGGCTGCCCATCGAGAACCGGGTTTTCTCGGTCAGGCAAACCGGCAATGGATATCACCTCGAACACCCTGCCCGTGCCACCGGCTATCAACCGCCGGCGCTGCACAACGGTGCAGGGGCGTGGCTGCTGCCCACAGAGCAACCGCGAAGCTGGGCCGGCATGCGCCTGTTCCGCAGGCTTGGGCACCTGCAGGCCAGTTTCAGTGAAGCTGCCACCGCGCAGATACTGCGTGTCAGCGGCACCGACGAGCACATGCTGCGCAATGTTCTGTCTCACAGCCAGCGGCTACCAGCGCTGCTGGAAGACACGATGGAGCGCTTTGCCCTTGATCAGCACATACAGCAGGTACTCCCCGAAGCATCGGTCATGGCACGCAGCGCGGAATTCAGCCGCCGCACCCAGGCAATCATCAACCCCCTTACCCCTCGAGCAGCGCTGCTACGCAGGGTCTACCCGAAACTGCCCGCCACGCTATGCGAGGAACTGGCGCGCAGTGCCTCGTACGCCGAACAACGCATGCTGACTGCTGGCAAGGTGCCTAACCGCCTGGCTGAGGAAGTTCGGCTTTATCAACAACACGTGCGCCTGGCGCGCGCTTACGAAGGCCTCTATCTGCGCTCTGCGCGTAACTGGGACAGCGACCGCCTGGCCCTGCGCATGCTCGAACGGCTGCCAGGCTGGCCCGACGACCTGAGGGTAGAGTTAAACCAACGGCAGGTTTCCCCGGCACAAACCGACAGCATCGGGCCGGTAGGGTCGAGTCGACGGCTATCAATCAACAGCGCCTGGGCCGGCTACCTGCAAACCCCGTCGGCCGATACCCCGGATGAGCAGATCCGCACCCACGACAGCCTGTACGCCGCCGTGTTCGAAGCCTTGACCGGCTCACATAAGTCGGCGCTGGGTATCGAGTCGGCGGCGGCCCTGTACGAACGGGTGCAGAACGCCCCTTTGCTCTCACGCGCTGAACTGCGCAACGTGTTGCACATGCAGCCAGCGGTGTTTCGTTCGCCGATGCGCCTGGCCGATGGGCGCCTGGGCTATCGCCTGAGCGGTGATGGAAAACTGGCAGAGCGGCCGAGCAGAAGCATCTTGTTGTCGCAACTTGACGAGATGACCTTGGCGCCCGAGTTCGCCGTATCATCGGAACGCGTCCTGGTGGCCCTGGAAACCGCTGGCCGGTCGCCCGGGCAGATACAGGCGCGTATCGAGCAACTACGTGCCGAGCACCAGGCACTGCGCCAGAGCCTGGACGAGGCATTCTCCGGGCCCGGCCAGATCGCGGGCCTGGGTGCCAGTCGCGCCAACAGGCAAGAAATCGAAATGGCCCTGTGGCAGCACTGGATTCACAGTGCCGTGCCCGAGCTTGACGAGTCGCCAGGCGTGCTGCGGCTTTCCAGGATGTTCATCGCCGAATTTCCCCGGCAATTGCCTGACTTCATTGGTTTACGGGTCAGCCGCTTGCAACTGGACAACATCGTCCTCGATCACTCGAACGACGGTGCGCTGGCCTGGACAGATTTCGAAGCGCAATTGAGCAACGTGTTCCGGCATTTCCCCAATCTGTTGGCCCTCGAAATCGGCCGTGACTACAACACCCACGCTGGCGCCTCGGGGTTCGCCAACAGCCTGCCGTTGATCGTCAGCAGTTTTCCCCAGCTCGATGAACTGAGGCTGATCAACCAGAACCTGACACTGTACCCGCTGGACCTCGAACGCTTTGCCGCGCGCGAGCAACTGCGCTACCTGGACCTGAGCGGCAACCGTCTCGCCCCCCTCACCCGCTTCAGCTTCCCGGACTGGTACCTGGACTACCTGGGCCTGGACCGGATGGCCCTGGAACAGTGGCCGCAATGGCTCGACGAGGCGGCGCTGGAGCGGATCGGCACCTTGTCGCTGCGGCACAACAACCTCACCTGGGTACCGACGCTGTTGGTGAACAACGCCGAAAGCCTGAACACGCAAACCCAAGTGCTATTGGAAGGCAATGCCCTGCGCCCTGCCCAGTTGCTGGATATGCACCGCAGCCAGACAAGCCTGCGCCGCCGATTCGGTTTCAGCTTCGGGCACACGCTTGTCATCGAGCAATATCAAGCGTTGCGCGACGATCTGGAGCAATGGAGCATGGCCTCTACCTCGTCGGCAGCGCCGGACGATCAAGCGGCAAGCGCCCGAGCCAGGATCGCCCAGTCGACCCTCGATTTCTGGGAACGTCGTGCCCGTGAAGACACCCTGAGCCCCTGGAACCTCGATGACTTCAGGCTCGAAGACTTCCCACCTTCGCTGCCGGCGTTCTTCATCCGCTGCGCCGACATTGTCAGGCTGACCCGCATGCAAGCCACGGCAGAGCAGCTTGACCAGTGGCTTGAACGCTTCACACATATCACCCATTTGACCCTCGACGGCCATGTCCAGCCGCTTTCGCGACTGCCCGAGGCACTGACCCAACTGCCGGCGCTCAGCCGCTTGAGTGTGATCAACCAGGGGTTGGTGATCGACAACCAGGCCATGCGCGTGATCGCACGGATGCCCGCCTTGAGGGAGGTGGATATCTCTGGCAACCGGTTGAGCCCGGAGTTGCGCAGCCTCAATGGCATGGCTCCGCGTCTGGACCGCCTGGCGCTACGCAATATAGGCCTGGAAAGCTGGCCTGACTGGCTGGACAATCTGATGCCCAGGTACACCTTAGACCTGCGGGAAAACCTTCTGACAGCACTTCCCCAGCCGATTCTTGACAACCCGCAAAGCACATTTGGCAGCGTCGCAATCCTGTTGACCGATAACCCGCTGACCACTGAAACGATGCGAACAGCCCATCTTTCGCAGCGCTACGACCGCAGCTACACCTTCGACATGGATTTGCCTTTTGACATCCTCAACGCCTTGCCAGGCGGTATCGAGCCCGACGGCGCCTTCGGCAGCTCGCTGGGCAGCCTTGGCAGCCTTGGCAGTACAGGCAGCACCGGCAGTTACCACCACCATGGCTTCGCCCCCTGGGCACCAATGCTCGCGCTGGATGCCGACCCCTGGCTGGAGGATGCGGGTAGCTTGCGAGCGCCGCGCAACGCGCAGTGGCAGCAACTGCGCCAGGCCGGCGACGCCGACAACCTGCTGCAACTGATCACCCAGCTGACAACTGCCGTGCCCTACCGCAATACCGAAACCCGGGCAGGTATCACCGAGCGTGTCTGGCGTGTGCTGGCCATCACGGCCAGTCAGCCCGATGAGCGGGAGGTGTTCGATGCGATTGCCGCCGAGGCGATCCGCGAGGGGACCTGCCCGGACGGGATCCTGCTGCAGTTCCAACAGGTCGAGCAGATGTGCATGATCGTCCAGGCCGTTCTGGATACGACCGGAGCGGATCGTGAGTCACGCCTCTATCGCTTGCTGCGCCGCCACTTCCGCCAAGAGCGGCTCGATGAAATCGCCAGTTCAAGGTCACTGCACCAGGATGCCGCTGAGGTGCGCCTGGCCTACCGGCGCCTGCTGGCCACACGCCTGGACTTGCTCACCCCCGCTGACGAAATGATGTTCGGCGCCGACGTGAGCTCAATGGACGCCACAGATGCGGCGCTACGTATCTGGGAACAAGAAGAGGGGGAAGACTTTCTGACGTTCGCCGGCATTACGCCCTTCTGGACAGATTATCTGCGCGAAGCTTACGCAGAGGCTTTTGACCGGATCGAAACGAAATTCCAGAGCGCGGTGAACAACCTGCAGTACGACCAGCCAGAGGCGAGCCTGGACGAACTGGAGGCGCCGACCCGCGCGCTGGAGGCTGGGCGTGACCAGCAGGTGGCAAACCTGATCGCCGAGCTGACCATGCGCATTCGGGCCGAGCACCAATAGCCGTTAGCGACCGTAGTGCTCATGCCCCCACTGCACGGTGGTTTCCAGCAGGCGGCGCAAGACCGACTGGGTCGGCTGCGCCAGCTGCTCACGATAAGTGAAAGGCTCCATTTCATCCATGTAGGTGCTCTGCGCCAGCTCCAACTGCACCGCATGGATGTTGTTCGCCGGATCACCGTAATGCCGGGTGATGTGCCCGCCTTTGAAACGGCCATTGAGCACATGGCTGTAGCTTGGCGCTTCGGCACATACGCCCAGCAAGCGGTCGGCCAGTGCCGGATCGCAGCTGGCGCCATTGAAAGTACCCAGGTTGAAGTCCGGCAACTTGCCATCGAACAGGTGCGGGATGTGCGAACGGATGGAATGCGCATCCCACAACAGCGCATAGCCAAACTGCTCGCGCAACCGGTCCAGTTCGCGACGAAGGGTGTCGTGATACGGGCGCCAGATCTGCTCCAGATAGCGATTGCGTTCTTCGCTGGAGGGCGCCAGCCCCTCCTTGAACAGCGGCTCGCCCTCAAACAGCGTGGCCGGGTACAGGCCTGTGGTCGCGCCGGCGTACAGCGGCTTGTCGTCATCCGGGCGGTTCAGGTCAATGACAAAGCGCGAATACTCCGCCGCCACCACGCTGGCCCCCATGTCGCGGGCAAAGTCGTACAACTGTGGGATGTGCCAGTCGGTGTCTGGCAAGCTGCGCGCCTGGGCGACCAGGCCGTCACGCACCGCGTCGCTCAGGCGCAAGCCCGCATGCGGCATGCTGATCAGCAGCGGCAGGCGGCCTTGGTGAAAACTCAGTACCTTGTCCATCGTGCCTCACTCAGTTGGAAATCTCGTTACCCTTGCGCACCACGCGCTTGGGCAGGTCGCCGCCCAGCCAATAGGCCAGGTCGGCGGGGCGTTCGATGTGCCAGGCGACGAAGTCGGCCACCTTGCCCACTTCCAGCGAGCCGTGGCTGTCACCCAGGCCTAGCGCCGTGGCGGCATGCACGGTGACGCCGGCCAAGGCTTCTTCCGGGGTCATGCGGAAACAGGTGCAGCCCATGTTCAGCATCAGCCGCAGCGACAGCCCTGGCGAAGTGCCGGGGTTGAGGTCGCTGGCCAGGGCAATCTTCACCCCGTGACGGCGCAATGCGTCCATGGGCGGTAACTGGGTTTCGCGCAGGAAGTAAAACGCGCCGGGCAGCAGCACCGCGACCGTGCCAGCCTTGGCCATGGCGATGGCATCCTCCTCGGTCATGAACTCAAGGTGGTCGGCCGACAGCGCCTGGTAACGCGCCGCCAGGCTGGAGCCGTGCAGCGACGACAGCTGCTCGGCGTGCAGCTTGACCGGCAGGCCCAGCTCGCGCGCTTTGATGAACAGGCGCTCGACCTGCGCCGGGGAGAACGCCAGGTGCTCGCAGAAGGCATCCACCGCGTCCACCAGGCCCTCGGCGGCCAGCGCCGGCAGCATCTCGTCGCAGATGTGCGCGATGTAATCGTCGGCACGGCCGGCGTACTCCGGCGGCAAGGCGTGGGCGGCCAGGCAGGTGGCGCGCACCGCCAGCGGCAGCTCATCGGCCAGGCGGCGGGCCACGCGCAGCATCTTGCGCTCGTTGGCCAGGTCCAGGCCGTAGCCGGACTTGATCTCAATCGTGGTCACACCATCGCGCATTAACGCCTGAACCCGCTGGCGGGCACTGGCGAACAGCTCGTCCTCGCTCGCCGCGCGGGTGGCCCGCACGGTGCTGGCTATGCCACCGCCCTGCGCGGCGATTTCGGCGTAGCTCACGCCCTGCAGGCGCTGCTCGAACTCGCCGCTACGGTTGCCACCGAACACGGCGTGGGTGTGGCAGTCGATCAGCCCGGGGGTGACCCAGGCGCCGCCCAGGTCCACGGTGCGGTCAGCGTCGACCGGCGCCAGTTCGGCTCGTGGACCGATCCATTCGATCAGGCCGGCGCTGGTGACGATGGCCGCGTCCTCGATGGCCGAGTAACGGCCCTCGGCCATGGTTGCCACATGGCAATGCTGCCAGAGGGTTCTCATGCACAATCTCCTTTGCTAGCGGTGCAGCTCGACCGGCTCTGCTACCGGCTTGCCCTGCCCTGCGCGCGGCTTGCACCACAGCAGGTAGGACGCCACCAGAAACACCACCCAGACCACGCCGACGATCAATGCCGGCTGGGAATCGGGGAAGTACCCGAGCACGCCAAAGATGAACACCATGAACGCAATGGCCATGGCTGGGCCGTAAGGCCAGAACGGTACCGGGAACTGCAGCTGCGCCACCTGCTCACGGCTCATGCTGCGGCGCATGGCCACCTGGGTAAGCAGGATCATCAGCCACACCCACACGGTGGCGAAGGTGGCGATCGAAGCAATCAGCAGGAACACGTTTTCCGGGATCAGGTAGTTGAGCAGCACGCCAATCAGCAGCGCGGCGCCCATCACCACCACGGTCATCCATGGCACACCGTGCTTCGACAGCTTGCCGAAGCTGCGTGGCGCATGCCCTTGATGGGCCAGGCCATACATCATGCGGCCAGCACCGAAGATGTCGCTGTTGATGGCAGAAATTGCGGCGGAAATCACCACCACGTTCAGCACTGCGGCGGCAGAGCCAATCCCCAGGTTGCTGAAGATCTGCACGAACGGGCTACCTTCGCTGCCGATCTGCGGCCACGGGTACAGGCACATCAGCACGAACAGGGTGAGCACATAGAACAGCAGAATGCGCAGGGGCACGGCGTTGATTGCCTTGGGGATGACCCGCTGCGGGTCCTTGGCTTCACCAGCAGTAACACCAATGATCTCGATGCCGCCGAAGGCAAACATCACCACGGCAAAAGAGGCGATCAGCCCGCTCACGCCATTGGGCATGAAGCCGCCATGGTCGAACAGGTTGCTCACACCCACGGCGTGCCCGGAACCCACTTGGCTGAAGCCGAAAGCCATGATGCCGAGGCCGGCCAGGATCATCGCGACGATGGCGCCGACCTTGAGCAGCGACAGCCAGAACTCCATCTCGCCGAACACTTTGACGTTGCACAGGTTCAGGCCGCCAATCAGGAAGACGATGCCCAGGACCCAGATCCAGCGGGCCACTTCCGGGAACCAGAAGCCCATGTAGATCCCGAAGGCGGTGACGTCGGCGATGGCGACAATGACCATCTCGAAGGCGTAGGTCCAGCCGAGGATAAAGCCGGCCATGGGGCCGAGGTAGGTGCTGGCATAGTGGCCGAAGGAGCCGGCAACCGGGTTGTGCACGGCCATTTCGCCGAGCGCGCGCATGACCATGAACACGGCGGCGCCGCCGATCAGGTAGGCCAGCAGCACGGCTGGGCCGGCCATCTGGATGGCCGAGGCAGAGCCGTAGAAAAGCCCGGTTCCGATCGCGGAACCGAGGGCCATGAAACGGATGTGGCGGGCATTTAGCCCGCGCTTGAGACCTTGAGCTTGTTGCATGTCACGTCCTTAAATTGTTTTTGTGGTCGTGAGATCGAGGGGCTTCTTGCAGCCCTTTCGCGGGAAAAGCCCGCTCCCACAGGTACCGCGCAGGTCTGAAACCTTTGGTACTCCTGTGGGAGCGGGCTTGTCCCGCAAATGGGCCGCACAGCGGCCCCAGAGGGCATTACAGGCTTGGCAGCACACCCGCCGGCAGCAGACCGGTCAGGCTACCCTTGGCCAACAGTTCCACAGCCTTTTCGATGTCCGGCGCAAAGAAACGGTCACGGTCGTAATGCGGTACTTCGCTGCGCAGCGCCTTGCGCGCCTGCTCCAGCTTGGCCGAAGTCTTCAGGCCTTTGCGCAGGTCCAGGCCCTGGCACGCGCCCAGCCATTCGATGGCCAGTACGCCACGGGTGTTATCGGCCATTTCCCACAGGCGCTTGCCGGCAGCCGGAGCCATCGATACGTGGTCTTCCTGGTTGGCCGAGGTTGGCAGGCTATCGACACTGTGCGGATGCGACAGGGCCTTGTTCTCGCTGGCCAGGGCTGCTGCGGTGACCTGAGCGATCATGAAGCCGGAGTTGACCCCACCGTTTTCCACCAGGAACGGCGGCAGCTGGGACATGTGCTTGTCCATCATCAGCGAGATGCGGCGCTCGCTGAGCGAGCCGATTTCGGCGATAGCCAAGGCCAGGTTGTCGGCGGCCATGGCGACTGGCTCTGCGTGGAAGTTGCCACCGGAAATCACGTCACCTTCGGCCGCGAACACCAGTGGGTTATCCGACACGGCGTTGGCTTCGATGCCCAGTACCTCGGCGGCCTGGCGCAGCTGGGTCAGGCATGCGCCCATCACCTGTGGCTGGCAGCGCAGCGAGTACGGGTCCTGGACCTTGTCGCAGTTCTTGTGCGACAGCGACACTTCGCTGGCATCGCCCAGCAGGTCGCGGAAGCAGGCAGCGGTGTCGATCTGGCCGCGCTGGCCACGCGCCTCATGGATACGCGCATCGAACGGCGAACGCGAGCCCAGTACGGCTTCGACGCTCAGGCCGCCGCAGGCAATGGCCGCAGCGTACAAGTCTTCGGCCTGGAACAGGCCACGCAGGGCATAGGCAGTAGACGCCTGGGTGCCGTTGAGCAGGGCCAGGCCCTCCTTGGCAGCCAGGGTCAGCGGTTCGAGGCCGGCAACCGCCAGGGCTTCGGTGGCCGACAGCCATTGGCCCTTGTAGCGGGCTTTGCCTTCGCCCAGTAGCACCAGCGACATGTGCGCCAGCGGCGCCAGGTCACCGGAAGCCCCCACCGAGCCTTTCAGCGGGATGTGCGGGTAGACTTCGGCGTTGACCAGGGTGATCAGCGCGTCGATGACTTTGCGGCGAATGCCGGAGAAGCCACGGCTCAGGCTGTTGATTTTCAGCACCATGATCAACCGTACCAGGTCGTCATCCAGCGGCGCGCCGATACCGGCGGCGTGGGACAGCACCAGCGAGCGCTGCAGGTTTTCCAGGTCGTGGCTGGCGATGCGGGTCGAGGCCAGCAGGCCGAAACCGGTGTTGATGCCGTAGGCAGTGCGGTCCTCGGCAATGATCTGCTCGACACAGGCGACGCTGGCGTCAATGGCCGGTGCGGCGCTGGCATCCAGTTGCAGGCGCACGGGTGCGGCGTAGATTGCGCGCAGCTGGGCCAGGGTCAGGGTGCCGGGCTTGAGGGTGAGTTCGGTCACGTTACTACTCCAAATCGCGTGGAGCCGCAGACCCGTTCGTGGGTGCCTGCGCGCTCCTTCTTGTTGTTCAGTATCACCCCTTGCAGGGTGCGATCCAAAGCGTGGCTATCAGCCAGTGATCATCGGCAGGTCCAGGCCCTGCTCCTTGGCGCAGTCGATGGCGATGTCATAACCGGCATCTGCGTGGCGCATGACGCCAGTCCCTGGGTCGTTGGTCAGTACACGGGCGATGCGCTCGGCAGCTTCGTCGGTGCCGTCGCAGACGATGACCATGCCCGAATGCTGCGAGAAGCCCATGCCTACGCCACCGCCGTGGTGCAGCGACACCCAGGTGGCGCCGCCTGCAGTGTTCAGCAGGGCATTGAGCAGCGGCCAGTCGGAAACAGCGTCCGAGCCGTCACGCATGGCTTCGGTTTCGCGGTTGGGGCTGGATACCGAACCCGAGTCCAGGTGGTCACGGCCGATCACCACCGGCGCCGACAGCTCGCCGCTGCGGACCATCTCGTTGAACGCCAGGCCCAGCTTGGCGCGCAGGCCCAGGCCAACCCAGCAGATACGTGCCGGCAGGCCCTGGAAGCTGATGCGCTCGCGGGCCATGTCCAGCCAGCGGTGCAGGTGGGCGTCGTCGGGGATCAGTTCCTTGACCTTGGCGTCGGTCTTGTAGATGTCCTCGGCCTCGCCAGACAGCGCCGCCCAGCGGAACGGGCCGACGCCGCGGCAGAACAGTGGGCGGATATAGGCCGGAACGAAGCCCGGGAAGTCGAAGGCATTGGCTACGCCCTCTTCCTTGGCCATCTGGCGGATGTTGTTGCCATAATCGAAGGTCGGGACGCCCTGCTTCTGGAAGTCCAGCATGGCCTGCACGTGCACGGCCATCGACTGCTTGGCGGCCTTGACCACTGCAGCCGGTTCGGTCTGCGCGCGGTCGCGGTACTGTTCCCAGGTCCAGCCGGCAGGCAGGTAACCGTTGAGCGGGTCGTGGGCGCTGGTCTGGTCGGTGACCATGTCCGGGCGCACGCCACGCTTGACCAGTTCTGGCAGGATTTCGGCAGCGTTGCCCAACAGGGCGATGGAGATGGCTTTGCCTTCGGCGGTGTACTTGGCGATGCGTGCCAGGGCGTCATCGAGGTCGGTAGCCTGCTCGTCGACGTAGCGGCTGCTCAGGCGGAAGTCGATGCGGCTCTGCTGGCATTCGATGTTCAGCGAGCAAGCGCCGGCCAGGGTGGCAGCCAATGGCTGGGCGCCGCCCATGCCGCCGAGGCCTGCGGTGAGTACCCACTTGCCTTTCAGGCTGCCACCGTAGTGCTGGCGACCGGCTTCGACGAAGGTTTCGTAAGTGCCCTGGACGATGCCTTGGCTGCCGATGTAGATCCAGCTGCCGGCGGTCATCTGGCCGTACATGGCCAGGCCCTTGGCGTCCAGTTCGTTGAAGTGCTCCCAGTTGGCCCAGTGCGGCACCAGGTTGGAGTTGGCGATCAGCACGCGCGGGGCATTGCTGTGGGTCTTGAACACGCCGACCGGCTTGCCCGACTGCACCAGCAGGGTTTCGTCGTCTTCCAGGCGGGTCAGGGTTTCGACGATCTTGTCGTAGCATTCCCAGTTACGGGCAGCGCGGCCAATACCGCCGTACACCACCAGCTCTTTCGGGTTTTCCGCAACCTGTGGGTCGAGGTTGTTCATCAGCATGCGCAGTGGCGCTTCGGTCAGCCAGCTTTTGGCGGTCAGCTTGTTGCCACGTGGGGCACGGATTTCAACGTCACGGTATTTGTTGTTGTCGGTCACGGGAAAGGTCCTCTGCGGTCGTCCGCGGGCGGGTATGTCGTGGTCAATATACAAACACACCTTTACTTGTATGTACAAGCATGGACAACCAAAATAATCGGACTGATCCGCTGATTGGCTCGGAAAACAACGGGGCCGCTGCGCGACCCTTCGCGGGCTTGCCCGCTCCCACAGAGAATTTCACAGCCTTCGAGGCTTGCGCTGGACCTGTGGGAGCGGGCAAGCCCGCGAAGGGCTGCGCAGCAGCCCCGGCTATCTCAATTTGGAATGAGTTCGATCAGGCAGCACCGCCCCTGCACATCCAGTCCCAGCAACTCATCGTTGCCTTCCAGCCGCAGGCAGTCATACAACCCCAGCCGCTGCATCTCGCGCCCGGCAATGGCCACCTCGACCTGATTACTGGCCGCAAACAGCAACACCGTCGAAGCCGAGCTATACACCTTGCTGGTCCCATCCAGCCACTGCAGCCTCGCCCGATACCGCTGCGGCGCATAGATCAGGTTGAAATCGCGAATCGCCCCACCCAGCAGCTTGCAGCTGACCTGGCTCTCGCCACTGAAGGCAAACGCATCGAACGGCAACAGCGGTCGGCTGGCTTGGCCGTCGACCTGCAAGCGCATGCCATCGCCCTGCAACACGGTGATGATCCGCTGGTAACCGGCAAAGGTGGAAAAGCCACCCGACTCCTCGATATCGGCAATCGACAGGCGCCAGCCAAAGCCGTCCAGGCCTTCGCCACTGTCGCGGGTGATCTCTTCGGTGAAACCGCCGCCGTTCTTCCACGGCATGCGCGGGTAATCCTGCGCGCGCAACAACTGCAACTGGCTCATTTGCTGAAACGTCCTTCCAGGCGATGACGGGAACCGGGGTGAATCAGCCGTGCAGCGGTCACCGGCTGACGACCGGACCAGGTACGCCGGCGAATCAGCAGACAAGGTTCGCCACGCTCGATCTGCAACAGCCGACACTCTTCTGGCTCGGCGAGGATCGCCTCGACCACGTGCTCGCCTTCGGTCAATGGCGCCACCTGAGACAGGTAGGCGTACGGTGTCTGCCGGGTGAAATCCTGCTTGAGGTAGTCGGGTGCGATCGCCGCGTTGACGTAGCGGTCCTCGATCTGCACCGGCACACCGTTCTCGAAATGCACGATCAGCGAGTGGAACACCCGCTGGCCTTCGCGCATGTCCAGGGCCAGGGCCCGCTCGGAACCGGCGGCTTCCTCGTTGAGGGTGATCACCTGGCAGCTATGCTGGTGGCCACGCGCGGCGATTTCGTCGGCAATGTTGTTGACCTCGAACAACGCCGAACGGCCTTTGGGCTCAGCCACGAACGTACCCACCCCTTGCATGCGCACCAGCAGACCATCGGCGGTGAGTTCGCGCAGGGCACGGTTGATGGTCATGCGGCTGAAGCCCAGCTCGCTGACCAGTTCGCTCTCCGAGGGGACCCGGTGATGGGGGGGCCAGCTGCCGTTGTCGATCTGCTGGATGATCATCTGTTTGACCCGGGCATAGAGCGGCGCCGGGCCCTCGCCCATCTGGGCAACCAGCGCGGAGACAGGAGGTGTCGGCACGGCGTTGAGTCCTTTGCAATGGAATGAGCGGTAGCTTGCCGCAGTTTACCCGGCAGGCAAACGCCTGTATATGTATATACAAGTTAACAATAACAGGATTTCCCCGATGTCCGCCTACTTCGCCGATCGCGCCTTGCTACCTACAGGCTGGGCCAGCCATGTCCGTATCGAGGTGGCCAGCGATGGCCATGTGTCCCGCATCGAGCCGGGCGCTTCGGCCGAAGGCGCCGAGCGCCTGGCCGGCCCGTTGCTGCCCGGCATGCCCAACCTGCACTCGCATGCCTTCCAGCGTGCCATGGCGGGTCTGGCGGAAGTCGCCGGCAACCCCAATGACAGCTTCTGGACCTGGCGCGACCTGATGTACCGCCTGGTCGGGCAGATCAGCCCGGACCAGTTGCAGGTCATCGCCCGGCAGCTGTACATCGAAATGCTGAAGGCCGGCTACACCTCGGTGGCCGAATTCCATTACGTGCACCACGATCAGGCTGGCAAGGCTTACGCCGACCCGGCCGAACTGTCCCGCCGCATCAGCGCCGCTGCGGCCGATAGTGGCATTGGCCTGACGCTGTTGCCGGTGCTGTACAGCCATGCCGGGTTCGGCGGCCAGGCCGCCAATGACGGCCAGCGGCGCTTCATCAACTCCACCGAACAGTATCTGCAACTGCAAGCGCAACTGGCCCCGCTGCTGGCCGCGCAACCCGCGCAGCAACTGGGCCTGTGCTTCCACTCGCTGCGTGCGGTGACGCCGGGGCAGATCGCCGAAGTGCTGGCGGCCAGCAACGCACAATGCCCGGTGCATATTCATATCGCCGAGCAGCAGAAGGAAGTGGACGACTGCCTGGCCTGGAGCGGCCTGCGCCCGCTGCAATGGCTGTACGAGCATGTGGATGTAGACCCCCGCTGGTGCCTGGTGCATGCCACCCATGCCGAGCCGGATGAAGTCACCGCCATGGCCCGCAGTGGCGCGGTGGCAGGGTTGTGCCTGACCACAGAGGCCAACCTGGGCGACGGGATTTTCCCGGCGGTGGACTTCCTGGCCCAGGGCGGGCGCATGGGTATTGGCTCGGACAGCCATGTGTCGCTAAGCGTGGTAGAAGAACTGCGCTGGCTGGAATACGGCCAGCGGCTGCGCGACCAGCGACGCAACCGCCTGTACCGCGGCGACCAGCCGATGGTCGGGCGCACGTTGTATGACGCCGCGCTGGCGGGCGGTGCGCAGGCACTGGGGCAAGCGGTCGGGGAACTGGCCGTGGGCAAGCGTGCCGACTGGCTGGTACTGGATGGACAGGACCCTTATATCGCCCTGGCGAATGGCGATGCCATTCTCAATCGCTGGCTGTTTGCCGGGGGTGATCGCCAGGTGCGCGATGTGATGGTGAATGGGCAATGGGTGGTGCGCCAGGGGCGGCATTCGCAGGAAGAGGAAAGCGCGCGGGCGTTTGCCGGGGTGTTGCGGCAGCTTTTGGGTTAGGTGTACTGGGGCTGCTTTGCAGCCCCGGAAAATCAGTGCATTTTTACGATTTGCTGATCGGACGCACGCCAGATCAGGCGGCTGGTGTCATAACCTTGCTGCCGCGCTTTGGACAGCAGGCTTTCACGCTCCCAGGCCGGTAGTGTCGGCGTGCGTGACAAAATCCACAGGTACTTGCGGTCCGGGCTGCCAACGACTGCCGTGCGGTAGTGATCGTCCACGTACAGGATCCAGTATTCCCCCCGAGCTACACCAGGCACCAGCTTGGTAAACCAGTTATCGAACTCTACCCACAGCTTGTCGGTGTGCCCCGGTTCCTGAATGTTGGCATGCCCTTCAGCGCGCAGCCATTCGTCACCCATGGTGCGACAGCGGTTGAGTACGCCATAGCTACCATCAGGTTTGAGGTTGTAATGGGCCTCGGACTGTTCGCAACCTTCCTGATAGCGCATGGGCAGGCGCGCCAGTTCGTACCATTTGCCCTGATAGCGCTTGAGGTCGACATTGCCAGCGGTTTTCGGCGCCAGCGGGTCGTGCACGGAGCCTGCACACCCCCCCAGCAACAACGCCAGGCATACGCCCATCAGCAGGTATAAACGCCTCATTTGAGCCCCTGCCCTGAATACATCAGCACCTTGTCAGCCGCGTACTGCACGCTGATGAAGCTCTTCTCGTCCCCCCAGGTGCAGCTGCTCATACCCAACGCGCCAGAGCACTCGGTCGGCGTGCCGAGCAACTGCTCGATCTCGGCCTTGTTCATACCGGCCTTGATCCTGGAATAGTTTTCCTGATTGATCTTGCTGCAGGCAGTCAGAACGACGCACAGCGACAACAGGGCGAGGGAACGCAACGACATGAAGGACACTCCTGGAGAGATGAGACAGGCGAGTGGCCTGCAGTGACCTTCGACGTGAAAATCCCTCCCAGGTTCCCTGCCCCACCCTGTTTGCCCCTACACCATTGGTCGGATGGCCACTACTGTGCGATTAATCACAAAGCATTAATCATCGCCCAATAAAAAAGCCGCCCCTGTAGGGGCGGCCTTGTATCACGATCGGGCTGCGCAGCAGGCACCCTGCGGCCTCAGAACCGAGACCCGGGCTCCAGCAGAAAGTCCATCTCTTCGCTGGTACTCGGACGCTCCAGCACCAGGTTGCGGTGCGGAAAGCGCCCGAACCGGGCGATTACCCGCTGGTGCTGCTCGGCGTAGTCGAGGAAGCCTTCGAACAACCGGCGGTTGGCCTCGGGCTGCTCGTCCAGCAGCGTCTGGTAGCGCTCCACGCACAGGTTCTGCCAGTCCAGCACCTCGGCATGCTCCAACACCAGCAGCACGAACACCCGCTGGATCGGCAGCAGCTGGTAGTCCCAGCCCTTCTGCAGGCCCTGCATGGCCACCACCTGGGCACGCCGGTCGCCCTCGAAGGCGCGCGGCGTGTCGCGGTAGATCATGCGTGGCAGCTGGTCCAGCAGAATCAGCAGGCCCAGCCAGCCCTGCGGGCTTTGCTGCCACTCGTCCAGCCCGCCCGCCAGGGCCTGCTCGACCAACTCGCCAAACAGCGCATGGGCATCGGCATCGTAATGCTTGCCGAACCACAGCGTGTTTTTCTCGTCAGCCACGGCCTGGGCATTAATGCCCCAACCGAACCACCATTCCAGCAACGGCTGCCAAGGTGCGAGCATGGTTTACTCCTTGTGGTACGCGGTGACGCGCTCGACCTCTTCCTTCGAGCCCAGAATCACCGACACGCGCTGGTGCAGGCCTTCAGGCTTGATGTCGAGGATGCGCTGGTAACCGTCGGTGGACACGCCGCCAGCCTGTTCGATGATGAACGACATCGGGTTGGCTTCGTACATCAGGCGCAGCTTGCCCGGCTTGCTTGGGTCGCGGGCGTCGCGCGGGTACATGAACAGGCCGCCACGGGTCAGGATGCGGTGCACGTCGGCCACCATCGAGGCGATCCAGCGCATGTTGTAGTTCTTTTTGAGCGGGCCGGTCTCGCCTGCCAGCAGTTCGCCGACGTAACGTTGAATCGGGGCTTCCCAGTGGCGCTGGTTGGACATGTTGATGGCGAACTCGGCGGTGCTTTCCGGTACGCGAATATTCTCGTGAGTCAGCACGAAGCTGCCCAGTTCGCGGTCCAGGGTGAAGCCTTTGACGCCGTTACCCAAGGTCAGGATCAGCATGGTCTGCGGGCCATAAATGGCGTAACCGGCGGCGACCTGCTCGGTGCCTGGCTGCAGGAAGGCGTTCTCGTTCAGGGTTTCGTTCTGGCTCAGGTACTCGTTAGGGCAACGCAGTACCGAGAAGATGGTGCCGACCGAAACGTTGACGTCGATGTTCGACGAACCGTCCAGTGGGTCGAAGACCAGCAGGTAGGCGCCTTTCGGGTACTTGCCCGGGATCTGGTAGGCATTGTCCATTTCTTCGGAGGCCATGCCGGCCAGGTGACCGCCCCACTCGTTGGCTTCGAGCAGGATATCGTTGGAAATCACGTCCAGTTTCTTCTGGACTTCGCCCTGCACGTTTTCAGTGCCCATGCTGCCCAGCACGCCGCCGAGGGCACCCTTGGACACGTGATGGCTGATTTCCTTGCACGCACGCGCCACCACTTCGATCAGGAAGCGCAGATCGGCAGGGGTATTGTTGCTGCGGGTCTGCTCAATCAGATAGCGACTCAGGGTAACGCGGGACATGTATGGCTCCGAACGGATTGGGGGAGTAAAAACCCCCGCAGTTTACAGGGAGAGTGTCAGGCTAGCGAGTGATGAGACTCGCCACGGCTGTCTGACGGCACAATAGGTCGGTAGTTCAGCCTGCGCCAGGCCGGCTGTCGAGTGGGACTGCTTTGCAGTCCATTCGCGGGGCAAGCCCGCTCCCACAGGTTTTGGGCTGCCTTCAAGGCAACGGAGATCCTGTGGGAGCGGGCTTGCCCCGCGAAGAGGCCGGTACAGGCCTACATCAATCCAGTGCCTTCCAGATCTCCGAGGCATACTCGCGAATGGTCCGGTCCGACGAGAACCAGCCCATCCGCGCCGTGTTCAGCACCGCCATGCGCCACCACTCCTGCGGCGTGTGCCACAGCTCCTCGACCCGCCGCTGGGCATCCCAGTAGGCGTCGAAATCGGCACATACCAGGAAGCGGTCATACGCCACCAGCCCGTCGATCAACCCGGTGTAGCGTGAAGGGTCGTCTGACGAGAACACCCCGCTGCGGATCGCCTGCAGCACATCGTTCAGGCGATTGGACGCCGCGATTGCGGCACTTGCACCAAAATCACCGGAGCGCTTGCGCGCCTCGACCTGCTGCGCGGTCAGCCCGAAGATGAACATGTTGTCGGCGCCCACCTGCTCGCACATTTCCACGTTGGCACCGTCCAGAGTGCCGATGGTCAGCGCGCCGTTCAGGCCGAACTTCATGTTGCTGGTACCGGACGCTTCATAACCGGCCGTGGAAATCTGCTCGGAAAGGTCTGCCGCCGGGATGATGCTTTCGGCAAGGCTGACGTTGTAGTTGGGCAGGAACACCACCTTGAGCAGGCCACGCACGGTCGGGTCGTTGTTCACCACCCGGGCGATGTCGTTGGTCAGCTTGATGATCAGCTTGGCCTGGTGATAACTGGCCGCAGCCTTGCCAGCGAAGATCTTCACCCGTGGCGCCCAGTTGGTGCCGGGGTCGTTACGTATGGCCTGATACAACGCCACGGTGTGCAGCAGGTTGAGCAACTGGCGCTTGTATTCGTGGATGCGCTTGACCTGTACATCGAACAGCGCCTCGGGGTTCACCGTGACACCTATGCGGTCCTGGATGATGCTGGCCAGGGCGCGCTTGCTGTGCAGGCGCTGAGCGGCGAACTGCTTGCGGAAACCGGCCTTGTCAGCGAAGGGCACCAAGCCTGCCAGTAGCCCTTCAGGGTTGTCCTTGAGCTCCGGCCCGAGCGCTTCGACCAGCATCTCGGTAAGCTGCGGGTTGGACTGGTACAACCAGCGGCGGAAGGTAATGCCATTGGTCTTGTTGTTGATCCGGTGCGGGTAGAGCTTGTGCAGCTCGGAGAACACCGTGCTTTTCATCAGCTTGCTGTGCAGCGCCGACACGCCGTTGACGCTGTGCGAACCCAGGAACGCCAGGTTGCCCATGCGCACCCGGCGGCCGTTGTCTTCCTCGATCAACGACACCGCGCGCAACACGTCGAAATCGTGCAGCCCTTTGGCCCGCAATGCGTCGATGTGGTAGGCGTTGATCAGGTAGATGATCTGCATGTGCCGCGGCAGCATGCGCTCCATCAGTGCGACCGGCCAGGTTTCCAGAGCTTCGGGCAGCAACGTGTGGTTGGTGTAGGCGAGCGTGCCAACGGTCAGCTCCCAGGCCTTTTCCCACGGCACTTCATGCTGATCCACCAGCAGCCGCATCAGCTCTGCCACGGCAATCGAAGGGTGCGTGTCATTGAGCTGGATGGCCGCCGCATCGGGCAGGTTGAGCAGGTCTTTGTGCATGTTCAGGTGGCGGCGCAGCAAGTCCTGCAGCGAAGCCGACACGAAGAAGTATTCCTGGCGCAGGCGCAGTTCCTGGCCGGCCTCGGTACTGTCGGCCGGATACAGCACGCGCGAAATGCTCTCAGCCCGCGCCACTTCGGCCACAGCGCCCAGGTGGTCGCCCGCGTTGAAGCGCTCCAGGTGCAACTCTTCGAGGGCTCGGGCACGCCACAGGCGCAAGGTATTTACGCTTGCACCGCGCCAGCCGACCACCGGCGTGTCATAAGCCACCGCACGCACCGTTTCGCCCGGCGACCACACCTGACGCTGCTGGCCGCGGCTGTCGTGCACCGTTTCAACGCTACCGCCAAAGCTGATCGGGTAGATCACCTCGGCGCGCTCGAACTCCCAGGGGTTGCCGAAATCCAGCCAGTTCTCGGTCTGCTCTTGCTGCCAGCCGTCGACGATGGCCTGACGGAACAAGCCATGCTCGTAGCGGATACCATAGCCGTGGGCGGCGATACCCAGGGTCGACATGCTTTCCATGAAGCAGGCCGCCAGGCGGCCCAGGCCGCCGTTACCCAGCGCAGCGTCGGGTTCGAGCAGGCGGATGCGCTCCAGGTCAACATTCAACCCTTCCAGTGCATCCCGGGCGATATCCAGCAGCCCCAGGTTGCTAAGGCTGTCGTACAGCAGGCGGCCGATAAGAAATTCCAGCGAGAGGTAGTAAACCCGCTTCTGGCTGCGTCTATAGGCCTGGCGAGTGTGGTCCATCCAGTGGTCGACCATGTGTTCGCGCGCAGCCAGGGCGATGGCTTCGAACCAGTCATGGTCAAAGGCGTGCTCCGGGTCCTTGCCGACCGCGTAGGTCAGCTTGTTGAGTACAGCGGCACGAAAATCCGCGACTTCGGCGTCACGTGCTTTGGGTTCCTGGGACATGCGGCATCCTCGGGCAAGTTGACGAGAGCGGAGGGAGATAGATGAGACTAGACCCTTCGACAGGGAGTGACAGTTACTGTTCGCAGTTTTCATGCCCACTCTGCGAATCCGGCAAAAGGTTGTTCATAATTTGAACAATTCCGGTATCATCGCGCGCCCCAAGACCGTGATACACCCTATAAAGATGAAAACGACCCTGATCGCCGCCGCCGAAGTCGACCGCCTGGAGACTTGGCAGCGCTACGCCAGCCACATGTGCCACGGCTGCCATTCGACCTGCTGCACCCTGCCGGTAGAGGTGAAGATCAAGGATCTGATCCGTATCGGCGTGGTGGACGAGTTCGAAAAAGACGAACCGCCGAAGAACGTGGCCAAGCGCCTGCAGAAAGACGGCATCATCGAGCGCTTCAACCAGAAGTCGGGGATCTTCACCCTGACCCGGATGAGCAACGACGACTGCATGTACCTGGATCGTAAAAGCCGCTTGTGCACCATTTATGACAAGCGCCCGGATACCTGCCGCAACCACCCCAAGGTCGGGCCGCGGCCTGGGTATTGTGCGTATAAGCCCAAGGTGGTTGGGCGCTGATCTTCAGCCTTCAAGGGCCTCTTCGCGGGCAAGCCCGCGAAGAAGCCAACGCAAATTCTGAAGGCATAAAAAAACGCCCCCGGCCTTTCGACCGGGGGCGTTTTCATTCAGCCGGAACTAACTTAGCTGTTCTTGGCTTTCTTGGCGGCGCGGGTACGCTCGCTTTCGTCCAGGATCTTCTTGCGAAGACGGATGGACTTCGGCGTTACTTCGCACAGCTCGTCTTCCTGGATGTATTCCAGAGCCTGTTCCAGGGTGAAGCGAACAGGTGGAACCAGAGCGATGACTTCGTCTTTACCCGAAGCACGCATGTTGTCGAGCTTCTTGCCCTTGGTAGGGTTGACGCCCAGGTCGTTGTCGCGGCTGTTCTGGCCTACGATCTGACCGTTGTAGATCTCTTGGCCGTGCTCGACGAACAGCTTGCCGCGCGCCTGCAGGGTTTCCAGCGAGTAGGTCAGCGCCTTGCCGGTTTCGACCGAAACCAGTACGCCGTTCTGACGGCCGGACATGTGGCCGGACTTCACGGTGTCGTAGCGATCGAAGATCGAAGTCAGGATGCCTGCGCCGTTGGTCAGGGTCAGGAACTGGTTACGGAAACCGATCAGACCACGTGCCGGGATGTTGTATTCCAGGCGTACACGGCCCTTGCCATCCGGGACCATGTTGGTCAGGTCGCCTTTACGCAGACCCATCTCTTCCATGACCTTGCCCTGCGCTTCTTCAGGGATGTCGATGGTGACGTTTTCGAACGGTTCCTGACGCACGCCGTTCACTTCACGGATGATCACTTCAGGACGGCCCAGGGCCAGTTCGAAGCCTTCGCGACGCATGGTTTCGATCAGTACCGAGAGGTGCAGCTCGCCGCGGCCCGAGACCTTGAACTTGTCTGGGGAGTCGGTTTCTTCAACGCGCAGGGCTACGTTGTACAGCAGCTCCTTGTCCAGACGGTCCTTGATGTTACGGCTGGTGACGAACTTGCCTTCCTTGCCGCAGAACGGCGAGTCGTTGACCTGGAAGGTCATCGAAACGGTAGGCTCGTCAACGGTCAGCGGCTTCATCGCCTCAACGGCAGTCGGGTCGCACAGGGTGTCGGAGATGAACAGCTCGTCGAAACCGCTGATGCAGACGATGTCGCCAGCCAGGGCTTCTTCGACGTCAACGCGGTGCAGGCCGTGGTGGCCCATCAGTTTCAGGATACGGCCGTTACGCTTCTTGCCGTTGGCGTCGATGGCAACAACCGGGGTGTTCGGCTTGATGCGACCACGGGCAATACGGCCAACACCGATAACACCCAGGAAGCTGTTGTAGTCCAGAGCGGAGATTTGCATCTGGAACGGGCCGTCACGGTCAACAGCTGGCGCTGGAACGTGGTCGATGACCGCCTGGTACAGCGGGGTCATGTCTTCGGCCATTTCGGTGTGGTCCAGACCGGCAATGCCGTTCAGGGCCGAGGCGTAGACAACTTTGAAGTCCAGCTGTTCGTCGGTAGCACCGAGGTTGTCGAACAGGTCGAAGATCTGGTCCAGAACCCAGTCAGGACGTGCGCCCGGGCGGTCAACCTTGTTGATCACGACGATTGGCTTCAGGCCAGCTTCGAAAGCCTTTTTGGTCACGAAGCGGGTTTGCGGCATCGGGCCGTCTTGAGCGTCGACCAGCAGCAGTACGGAGTCAACCATCGACATTACACGCTCAACCTCGCCACCGAAGTCGGCGTGGCCGGGGGTGTCGACGATGTTGATGTGGTAGCCGTTCCAGTTGATGGCGGTGTTTTTCGCCAGAATGGTAATACCGCGCTCTTTTTCCTGGTCGTTGGAGTCCATGACGCGCTCGTCGTTGAGCTCGTTACGCTCCAGAGTGCCGGACTGACGCAGGAGTTTGTCGACCAGGGTGGTTTTACCATGGTCAACGTGGGCGATGATGGCGATGTTACGCAGATTTTCGATCACAAGTGTATCTCGATCAGAGGATTCGGTTGCCGCCTATTGTAGGCGGCCAATATGTACTGTTTAAGGCTCAGCGGGCCCGGCGGTCGGGAGGGCGATGGCGGATACTGCCGCCATACAGCCCCGGCGTCTTATGTCGGACGATAAACACGCACATTGGCATGTCCCTCACTGAGCAGATGGTGTGCGTGCAAACGGCTCATCACACCCTTGTCGCAATACAGCAAGTACTGGCGCGTAGGGTCCAGGTGCTTGAACTTGCTGTTGATGGCATAAAACGGCATGGCCTGGACTTCGATACCTTCCAGCACCAGAGGTTCGTCTTCCTGGGCATCAGGGTGACGAATGTCGATAACGATCTGGCCTGGCAGCGCCTCGGCCACTTCCTCGATTTCGATGTCCTTGCCCAGTTCATCGATCACGTGGTCGATGGAAATGAACTTGGCGCGCTCCAGGGCACGCTCCAGCACGGCCATGTCGAACTGCTTTTCTTCGTGCTCCATGCGATGACGCTTGGCATGGGTGGTCGGGTTCACCGAGATCACACCACAGTATTCCGGCATGTGCTTGGCGAAATCGGCGGTTCCGATTTCGGTGGCCTGGTCGATGATGTCCTGCTTGTGGCTGGCCAGCAGCGGGCGCAACACCAGCTTGTCGGTGGCCGAGTCGATGATCGACAGGTTCGGCAGGGTCTGGCTTGACACCTGGGAAATTGCCTCACCGGTTACCAGCGCCTCGATCTGCAGGCGGTCGGCCATGTGCGCGGCGCCTCGCAGCATCATGCGCTTGAGGGTCACGCCCATGTAGCTGTTGTCGACCTTGTTGAGGATCTCGCCGACCACTTCTTCAAACGGCACGCTGATAAACAGCACGCGCTGGCTGCTGCCGTACTTCTTCCACAGGTAGTGGGCCACTTCCATTACGCCCAGCTCGTGGGCACGGCCGCCGAGGTTGAAGAAACAGAAATGGGTCATCAGGCCACGGCGCATCATCTGGTAGGCCGCCACGGTGGAGTCGAAGCCACCGGACATCAGCACCAGCGTCTGCTCCAGGGCACCCAGCGGATAGCCACCAATGCCGTTGTGCTGGTTGTGAATCACGAACAGGCGCTGATTGCGGATCTCCATGCGCACCACGACTTCAGGCGTCTTCAGGTCGATACCCGATGCGCCGCACTGCTGGCGCAGCTGGCTGCCGACGTAGCGGTCGACGTCCATCGAGGTGAAGTCGTGGTGGCCGCCGCGCTTGCAGCGCACTGAAAAGCGCTTGCCGGCCAGCAGGTGACCGAAGTGCTGCTTGCACTTGGCAACGATGTCGTCGAAGTCACCCAGCGGGTATTCCTCTACCTGCAGGAAGTGGGTGATACCCGGGGTGCAGGTGAGGCGTTCGATGATCTCGCGCTGGACCTTTTCGTCTTCGACGCGGGTGACCACTTCGAGATTGTCCCAGACACCATCGACCGCGAGCTCAGGATCGAGGTCCTTGAGCACGTTGCGGATGTTCTTGGCGAGCTGGCGGATGAAGCGCTTGCGCACCGGCCGGCTCTTGATGGTGATTTCTGGGAAGACTTTGACGATAAGTTTCATTGGTTAACAGCGCGCGCAGGGCCTGCCGAAAATGTGGGGCGCGAATTATATCGGAAATTGCTCAGGATTTGACCAACTTTTGATCAGAAGCTTTCAGATAAATGCAGGGGGTGAGTTTTGTGGCGCCTGTTCCGGCCCTTTCGCGGCGGTTCGGCGCTCCGACACGCCCGCTCCCACAGGGACTGCACAAATTTCGAGGGCTGTGAGATTCCTGTGGGAGCGGGCGCGCCCGCGAAGAGGCCCTCAAAGCAAGCACACCACTCAAGCAGTGCACCATATCAGTGCGCCTCAACCAAAATTCGCATCTTAAGGGTGCACTTTTCCGGGCCAACCCAACACCAAATGCCCCGAAACGCCTCCTTTTATCCCCCGCTCGCCATTTTCGGGCACTGGCATGCAATTTGCTCCCTTGTGAGGCAGGTAAGCTTGGCCGACTATCCGCGCCCGGCAACACCCTTTTTCCAGGGCAGCGGCCCACCGCGCTCTAGACCATCCGGAGGACAACATGTCGAAGTCGGTTCAACTCATCAAAGATCATGACGTCAAGTGGATTGATCTGCGTTTCACGGACACCAAAGGCATTCAGCACCACGTGACCATGCCGTCGCGTGACGCACTGGATGAAGACTTCTTCGAAGTCGGCAAGATGTTCGACGGCTCCTCCATCGCTGGCTGGAAAGGCATCGAAGCTTCCGACATGATCCTGATGCCGGTCGACGACACTGCCGTACTGGACCCGTTCACCGAAGAACCAACCCTGATCATCACCTGCGACATCGTCGACCCGTCGAGCATGCAGGGCTACGATCGCGACCCACGTGCGATCGCCAAGCGTGCCGAAGAGTACCTGAAGAGCACCGGCATCGGTGACACCGTATTCGCAGGCCCGGAGCCAGAGTTCTTCATCTTCGACGAAGTGAAGTTCCACTCGGACATCTCCGGCTCGATGTTCAAGATCTTCTCCGAGCAAGGCTCGTGGATGACCGGCGCTGACGTGGAAGGCGGCAACAAAGGCCACCGTCCAGGCGTGAAAGGCGGTTACTTCCCGGTTCCGCCGTTCGACCACGACCACGAAATCCGTACTGCCATGTGCAACGCACTGGAAGAAATGGGCCAGATCGTTGAAGTTCACCACCACGAAGTGGCGACTGCCGGCCAGAACGAAATCGGCGTCAAGTTCAACACCCTGGTGAAGAAAGCTGACGAAGTACAGGCCCTGAAATACGTCGTGCACAACGTTGCCGACGCTTACGGCCGTACCGCCACCTTCATGCCGAAGCCACTGTACGGTGACAACGGTTCGGGCATGCACGTGCACATGTCGATCTGGAAAGACGGCAAAAATACCTTCTCGGGTGAAGGCTATGCCGGCCTGTCCGACACCGCCCTGTACTTCATCGGCGGTATCATCAAGCACGGTAAGGCCCTGAACGGCTTCACCAACCCGTCGACCAACTCCTACAAGCGTCTGGTCCCAGGCTTCGAAGCCCCGGTAATGCTGGCCTACTCGGCTCGCAACCGTTCCGCCTCGATCCGTATTCCTTACGTCGGCAGCCCGAAAGCCCGCCGTATCGAAGCACGCTTCCCGGACCCATCGGCCAACCCGTACCTGGCCTTCGCGGCCCTGCTGATGGCTGGCCTGGACGGCATCCAGAACAAGATCCACCCAGGCGATGCTGCCGACAAGAACCTGTACGACCTGCCACCAGAAGAGGCCAAGGACATTCCGCAAGTCTGCGGCAGCCTGAAAGAAGCCCTGGAAGAGCTGGACAAAGGCCGTGCGTTCCTGACCAAGGGCGGCGTGTTCTCCGATGACTTCATCGATGCCTTTATCGACCTGAAGAGCGAAGAAGAGATCAAGGTACGTACCTTCGTACACCCGCTGGAATACGAGCTGTACTACAGCTGCTGATCTGATCGACGCCTGGCGTCGATGACATGATCAAGACGGCCTCCTCCGGGAGGCCGTTTTCGTTTCTGCTGCCTGCAGAAATTTCCCCCGCCACGCTATGCTCTATCTTGGTGCAAGATTTAGCGGCGTGCCCTGATTTGCTCCCCAATCTGGTTCAGATTAAACGATTCATCAAGACTTTCTGATCCGAAAGTGCGCAGATACAGGCCTTTATCGGCCAATCCCGCTTCTTTTCGGAGCTTTGGTTTGTTTCTTGCATTTTCTTCCAAGAGAGTCTCGCATCAGCCGATGCACCCCGAGCCCGGCCCTGGCCAAAAAAGTGCCAGGCAAGCGCCAAAAGAGGTCACCGACGCCTTATGACCATCAGCGATGCACAGCACCGCCTGCTTCTGGACAACCTGACCACCGCCACGCTGCTGCTTAACGCCGAGCTGCGCCTGGAGTACATGAACCCGGCTGCCGAAATGCTGCTGGCGGTCAGTGGCCAGCGCAGCCATGGGCAGTTCATCAGCGAACTGTTCACCGAATCGACCGAAGCGCTCAGCTCGTTGCGCCAGGCGGTGGAGCAGGCGCACCCGTTCACCAAGCGCGAAGCGCAACTTACGTCGCTGACCGGGCAGACCATCACCGTCGACTACGCGGTAACACCGATCCTGCACCAGGGCCAGACCCTGCTGTTGCTCGAAGTGCACCCGCGTGACCGGCTGCTGCGCATCACCAAGGAAGAGGCCCAGCTGAGCAAGCAGGAAACCACCAAGATGCTGGTGCGCGGCCTGGCCCACGAAATCAAGAACCCCCTTGGCGGTATCCGCGGCGCAGCCCAGTTGCTGGCGCGTGAGCTGCCCGAGGAAGGTCTGCGCGACTACACCAACGTGATCATCGAAGAGGCCGACCGCCTGCGTAACCTGGTCGACCGCATGCTCGGTTCGAACAAGCTGCCATCGCTGGCCATGACCAACATCCACGAAGTGCTTGAGCGGGTCTGCAGCCTGGTCGATGCCGAAAGCCAGGGTTGCATCACTTTGGTGCGCGATTACGACCCAAGCCTGCCGGACGTACTGATCGACCGCGAGCAGATGATCCAGGCCGTACTCAACATCGTGCGTAATGCCATGCAGGCGATCAGTTCGCAGAACGAACTGCGCCTGGGCCGCATCACCCTGCGCAGCCGCGCCTTGCGCCAGTTCACCATCGGCCATGTGCGCCATCGGCTGGTCGCGCGGGTGGAAATCATCGATAACGGCCCGGGCATCGCGCCGGAACTGCAAGACACCCTCTTCTATCCCATGGTCAGCGGCCGCCCGGACGGTACCGGGCTGGGCCTGGCCATTACCCAGAACATCATCAGCCAGCACCAGGGCCTGATCGAGTGTGAAAGCCACGCAGGCCACACCGCCTTCTCGATCTACCTGCCCCTGGAACAAGGAGCCACCGCCTCATGAGCCGAAGTGAAACCGTATGGATCGTCGACGATGATCGCTCCATCCGCTGGGTCCTGGAAAAAGCCCTGCAACAGGAGGGCATGACCACCCAGAGCTTCGACAGCGCAGATGGTGTCATGGGCCGCCTGGCACGCCAGCAGCCGGACGTGATCATTTCCGACATCCGCATGCCGGGCGCCAGCGGCCTTGACCTGCTGGCACAGATCCGCGAACACCACCCGCGCCTGCCGGTCATCATCATGACCGCCCATTCAGACCTCGACAGCGCCGTAGCGTCTTATCAGGGTGGTGCCTTCGAGTACCTGCCCAAGCCGTTCGATGTCGACGAAGCCGTCTCGCTGGTCAAGCGCGCCAACCAGCATGCCCAGGAGCAGCAAGGCCTGGATGTGCCACAGAAACTGGCGCGCACACCGGAAATCATTGGTGAAGCCCCGGCGATGCAGGAGGTGTTCCGCGCCATCGGCCGCCTCAGCCATTCCAACATCACCGTGCTGATCAACGGCGAGTCCGGTACCGGTAAAGAGCTGGTGGCCCACGCCCTGCACCGTCACAGCCCGCGTGCGGCATCGCCGTTCATTGCCCTTAACATGGCGGCCATCCCGAAGGACTTGATGGAGTCCGAACTGTTCGGCCATGAGAAAGGTGCCTTCACCGGTGCTGCCAACCTGCGCCGGGGCCGCTTTGAACAGGCCGATGGCGGCACCTTGTTCCTCGACGAAATCGGAGACATGCCCGCCGATACCCAGACTCGCCTGCTGCGAGTGCTGGCCGATGGCGAGTTCTACCGGGTTGGCGGCCATGTGCCGGTCAAGGTCGACGTGCGCATCATTGCCGCCACGCACCAGAACCTGGAGTCGCTGGTGCAGGCCGGCAAGTTCCGTGAGGACTTGTTCCACCGCCTGAACGTGATTCGTATCCACATCCCGCGCCTGGCTGACCGCCGTGAGGATATCCCTGCCCTCGCCCGCCACTTCCTCGCCCGCGCCGCTCAGGAGTTGGCGGTCGAGCCGAAGGTGCTCAAGCCGGAGACCGAAGAGTTCATCCGCAACCTGCCGTGGCCGGGCAACGTGCGGCAGATGGAGAACACCTGCCGCTGGATCACCGTGATGGCTTCCAGCCGCGAGGTGCTGATCGGCGACCTTCCGCCCGAGCTGCTGAATCTGCCCCAGGATGCCGCGCCGGTGACCAACTGGGAGCAGGCCCTGCGCCAATGGGCCGACCAGGCGTTGGCGCGTGGGCAGACCAACCTGCTGGACAGCGCGGTGCCGAGCTTTGAACGGATCATGATCGAGACCGCGCTCAAGCACACGGCCGGACGGCGCCGGGATGCGGCGTTGCTGCTGGGTTGGGGGCGTAACACCCTGACGCGCAAGATCAAGGAGCTGGGCATGAATGTGGCGGGTGGTGATGACGAGGAAGGTGACGAACACTGACTCTCGGTAATTCTGCAAGATCCTTGGGGCTGCTGCGCAGCCCATCGCGACACAAGGCCGCTCCTACAGGAGAACGCAATCCTCTGTAGGAGCGGCCTTGTGTCACGATGGGCCGCAAAGCGGCCCCAGCCATTTCAGCCCCCGATGCACCGATCCTGTGCCCGATGCACCTCGCGAAGGCACAAATCCCTTCAAAACCCGACCAAATCCCCCTCAAAGCCCAGTATTTCCGGGTTTTGCAAAACTGGCACGCCCCCTGCAATAGCTAAT
Source organism: Candidatus Pseudomonas phytovorans (assembly GCA_029202525.1). NCBI lineage: Bacteria > Pseudomonadati > Pseudomonadota > Gammaproteobacteria > Pseudomonadales > Pseudomonadaceae > Pseudomonas > Candidatus Pseudomonas phytovorans. Next base: position 920,096 of record CP119325.1, on the reverse strand, counting down.
ACATATCCAGTTTCGGGGGCCCTGGTACAGGCAGGCCGGGTGAACCCCTCTTTTATTTGCAGCACCGCCCGTTTCGGGGACCTCGGTACAGGCAGGCCGGGCCATCCCCTCTTTACACGCAATACGCCGTAGCCCTTTTTGGGGACCCTGGTACAGGCAGGCCGGGATATCCCCTCTTTTATTCGTGCAGTTTCACTTGCACCCGCCAACGCCCATCGTCCTCTGCACCGGCCCACTCGCCGTGCAGGGGACGCGCGGCAACCACCGTCAGCAACAACCCTTCTTCAGTCTTCTGCACCCGCCAACTGACCGGTTTGCCCTGCAGGCTCAATTGTCCCTGTCGGGCCTTGCCCTGGGCCTGGAACAACAGCGCAACCGTGCCTTCCACGTGCTCCCCATGCAGCTTGGGTTCTTCGTTGAACCACAGCGTCAGGCCATCCTGTACCACCTCCACCTGCTGCAGCTCTCGCTCGTCGGGCGCAGTCAGGCGGCCGATCATCAGCCCTACCATCAAGCCTACAATCGCCAGCGACAGCATTACCCGCGGGAAGGCCTTCGAACGCACGTCCGGTTCAGGGGTAGAATGCCCGTCATCTTCACGCTTGGAGCCGTGCATGTTTCACGTCATCCTTTTTCAACCAGAAATTCCGCCGAATACCGGCAACATCATTCGCCTGTGCGCCAACAGCGGCTGCCACCTGCACCTGATCGAACCCATCAGCTTCGAACTGGATGACAAGCGCCTGCGGCGCGCGGGGCTGGATTACCATGAGTATGCCACGCTCAAGCGCCACGAGAGCCTGGCCGGATGCCTGGAAAGCCTGGGTAATCCGCGGCTTTTCGCGTTTACCACCAAAGGCTCGCACCCTTTCCATGAAGTGGCCTATCAGCCGGGCGACGCTTTTTTGTTCGGGCCAGAGAGCCGTGGGTTGCCGGCCGAGGTGCTGGACAGCCTGCCGACCGAGCAACGCCTGCGCCTGCCGATGCGGCCGGGGTGCCGGAGCCTGAACCTGTCCAATACCGTGGCGGTGACGGTGTATGAGGCCTGGCGGCAAAACGGCTTTGCCGGTAGCTGATCTTTCACCTGCAAGGGCCCTTTCGCGGGCTCGCCCGCTCCCACAGGTACTCTGCCGATCTTGAGACTTGCACCTCACCTGTGGGAGCGGGCATGCCCGAGAAAGGGCCGGAACAGGCAACAAAAAAGCGCCCCGAGAGGCGCTTTTTTGATACTGAGCAGTTATTACTGCACAGTCGGCGCTTCGCCCGCTTCCTGCATGCGCTGCATTTCTTGCGCGTACAGGGCGTCGAAGTTGACCGGCGACAGCATCAGGGCCGGGAACGAACCGCGGGTCACCAGGCTGTCCAGGGTCTCACGGGCGTACGGGAACAGGATGTTCGGGCAGAACGCACCTAAGGTGTGGCTCATCGAAGCCGCATCCAGGTTGGCGATCAGGAAGATACCGGCCTGCTGCACTTCAGCAATGAACGCCACTTCATCACCGTTTTTCACGGTAACCGACAGGGTCAGTACCACTTCGTGGAAGTCACCTTCCAGGGCTTTCTGCTTGGTGTTCAAGTCCAGCCCAACGCTCGGCTCCCAGGTCTGACGGAAGATCTGCGGGCTTTTCGGGGCTTCGAACGACAGGTCGCGCACGTAGATGCGCTGCAGGGAGAACTGAGGGCTGTTGTCTTCTGCAGCAGCGCCGTTGGTCTGTTGGTCAGTCATGGCAGATCCTTATCCTAATGTTTTTGAATGCAGTGCAAATCAGGCCGCCAGCAGCGCGTCGAGCTTGCCGGCGCGCTCCAGGGCATAGAGGTCATCGCATCCACCGACATGGGTGCTGCCGATCCAGATCTGCGGCACCGACGTACGACCAGCCTTCTGGCTCATCTCGGCGCGAACCTGCGGCTTGCCGTCGACCTTGATTTCCTCGAAGGCCACGCCTTTGCTCTCAAGCAGGTGCTTGGCGCGCATGCAGTAGGGGCAGTAGTCGCTGGAATAGACGATGACGGGCTTCATATCACTTCACCAGGGGCAGGTTATCGGCTTTCCAGCTGGAAACGCCACCGCTCAGTTTGGCAGCGGTGTAGCCAGCCTTGAGCAGCTCGCGGCAGTGGGTGCCGGACTGCTGGCCCATTGCGTCGACGACGATCAGGGTCTTCTCTTTGTGTTTGTCCAGCTCGCTCATGCGGGCGGCCAGCTTGTCCTGCGGAATGTTGATCGCACCGACGATGTGGCCGGCGGCGTATTCCTTGGCAGTACGGATGTCGAGGACCAGGCCCTTGTCGGCATTGACCAGGGCGGTCAGTTGGCCATTGCTCAGGCTCTGGCCGCCGCGGCGGATTTCATTGAGCAGCAGCAGGACCAGCAGAACAACGAAGATCGCAACCAGGATGTAGTGATCTGTCGCGAATTGAATCAGGTGAGCAACCATCAGCGGTGTTCCAGGCGATTGAAAATGCCGGCCAGTATACACAGCCCCCCAGTACCACCAAAGCCCGACGGGCCGGCCGCAAAGGTACCTTCATGTTGCCACATTGGCCGCGCTGGTCAGGGAACAGGACGAATATTCGCCGCAGGTGGCGTATTTGCCCTAAAATGCGTGTCTTTATCATCTTTGAACAACCGTGAGTTTGATTGATGACGAGTACGCCCAAACCCCTGGTCCTGATCATCCTGGATGGCTTCGGCCACAGCGAAATCCCCGAACACAACGCCATCTTTGCCGCCAATACGCCGGTCTATGATCGCCTGCGCGCCACCCAGCCGCATGGCCTCATTTCCGGCTCGGGCATGGATGTCGGCCTGCCGGACGGGCAGATGGGCAACTCTGAAGTCGGTCACATGAACCTGGGGGCCGGCCGCGTCGTCTACCAGGACTTCACCCGCGTTACCAAGGCCATCCGCGATGGCGAGTTCTTCGAGAACCCGGTGCTCACCGGTGCCGTGGACAAGGCCGCGAGTGCCGGCAAGGCCGTGCACATCCTCGGCCTGCTGTCCGATGGTGGCGTGCACAGCCACCAGGACCACCTGGTGGCCATGGCCGAACTGGCTGCGCAGCGCGGTGCAGAAAAGATCTACCTGCACGCCTTCCTCGATGGCCGCGACACCCCGCCACGCAGCGCACAGTCGTCCATCGAACTGCTCGACGCCACCTTCGCCAAACTGGGCAAGGGCCGCATCGCCAGCCTGATCGGCCGCTACTTCGCCATGGACCGCGACAACCGCTGGGACCGTGTCAGCGCCGCCTACAACCTGATCGTCGACAGCGCCGCCGAGTACACCGCCGACACCGCCCTGGCCGGCCTGGAAGCAGCCTACGCCCGTGACGAGAGCGACGAGTTCGTCAAAGCCACCCGTATTGGTGAGGCGGTCAAGGTTGAAGATGGCGACGCCGTGATCTTCATGAACTTCCGCGCCGACCGCGCCCGCGAGCTGTCGCGCGCGTTTGTCGAAGCCGACTTCAACGAGTTCCCGCGTGCCCGCCTGCCTAAGGTGGCCGCCTACATCGGCCTGACCCAGTACTCGGCCAAGATCCCGGCGCCGGCGGCCTTTGCACCTTCCAGCCTGAACAACGTGCTCGGCGAGTACCTGGCGAAAAACGGCAAGACCCAACTGCGCATTGCCGAGACCGAGAAGTACGCCCACGTTACCTTCTTCTTCTCCGGTGGCCGCGAAGAACCGTTCGAAGGTGAAGAACGCATCCTGATTCCGTCGCCGAAGGTCGCCACCTACGACCTGCAGCCGGAAATGAACGCGCCGGAAGTGACCGATCGAATTGTCGAAGCCATCGAACAGCAGCGTTTCGACGTGATCGTGGTCAACTACGCCAACGGCGACATGGTTGGCCATACAGGCGTGTTCGACGCGGCGGTCAAAGCAGTCGAGGCGCTGGATACCTGCGTAGGGCGCATTGTAGAGGCGCTGGCCAAAGTTGACGGCGAAGCGCTGATCACCGCCGACCACGGCAACGTCGAGCAGATGGAAGACGAGTGCACCGGCCAGGCGCACACTGCGCACACCACTGAGCCGGTACCGTTCATCTATGTGGGCAAGCGCAATGTGAAAGTGCGTGACGGCGGCGTGCTGGCTGATGTTGCGCCGACCATGCTGAAGCTGCTGGGGCTGGAAAAGCCTGCGGAAATGACCGGTACATCGATTCTGGTAGACGCCTGAATCGGCGTATTGGGGCCGCTTTGCGGCCCTTCGCGGGCACGCCCGCTCCCACCGGATCGGCGATACACCCCGCTTTTGTGGGAGCGGGCGTGCCCGCGAAGGGCTGCGAAGCAGCCCCAATAACGCATGAATTCCAGACAAACGCCTCGCTACACTGGCAGCGAGGCGTTTTTTTTGCCCGCCCGGGCGGGCATACTAGGCCAGTCTCCATCCTTGGTACGCCAAACCCCATGCTTCGCGCCCTGATCCTACTCGCCCTGTCTTGCCTGCTCGGCCCGGCCTTCGCCGATGAGCGTGCACAGACCCAGCAGCAACTGGACGCCACCCGCCAGGACATTGCCGAGCTCAAGAAGACGCTGGGCAAGCTCCAGGAAGAAAAGGCCGGCGTGCAAAAGGACCTCAAAGCCACCGAGACCGACATCGGCGACCTCGAAAAACAGGTGGAGGCTTTGCAGCAAGAACTAAAAAAGACCGAGGGCGATCTGGAGCGCCTTGATACCGAGAAAAAAAAACTCCAGAGCGCCCGCGTTGAACAGCAGCGACTGATTGCCATACAGGCCCGTTCGGCCTACCAGAACAATGGCCGCGAGGAATACCTCAAGTTGCTGCTGAACCAGCAGAACCCCGAGAAATTCGCCCGCACCCTGAGCTATTACGACTACCTGAGCAAGGCGCGCGTGGAGCAACTGCGCACCTTCAACGAAACGCTGCGCCAACTGGCCAACGTCGAGCAGGATATTGCCACCCAGCAGCAACAGTTGCTGGCTCAACGCGCCGACCTCGACAGCCGCCGCCAGGCGCTGGAAACCGAGCGCGGCAAGCGTCAGCAGGTGCTGGCCAAGCTCAACAGCGACGTGAAAGACCGAGACCACAAACTGCAAAGCCGTGAGCAGGACCAGGCCGACCTGGCCAAAGTGCTCAAGACCATCGAGGAAACCCTGGCCCGGCAGGCCCGCGAAGCTGAAGAAGCGCGCAAGAAAGCCTTGCTGGCCCAGCAGGAAGCGGAAAAACGCCGCCAGCAGGAAGCCCTGGCCGCTGCCGCTGCCCGCGCCCAGGCACGCGAACCCGCAGAGCCTGTAGAGCCACCGAAAAAGGCCCGCAGCACCCTCGGCCCTATCGTTTCGACCGACGGCGCAAGCTACGGCGGCGCATTTTCTTCAGCACGCGGAAAACTTCCGTGGCCCGTCAACGGTCGATTGCTGGCACGCTTCGGCGATGCCCGTGGCAGCGACGCGCGCGCCAAGTGGGACGGGGTGATGATAAGTGCCAACCCGGGCACCCAGGTGCGTGCGGTACACGGCGGGCGCGTGGTGTTCGCCGACTGGTTGCGCGGTGCCGGGCTTCTGGTCATTCTCGACCACGGCAACGGCTACCTGAGCCTGTACGGCCACAACCAGAGCCTGCTCAAGAGCGCCGGTGATATCGTAAAGGCCGGTGAAGCCATTTCCACCGTTGGCGACAGCGGTGGCCAGGACGCGGCAGGCTTGTACTTCGCCATCCGCCAGCAAGGCCGCCCGACCGACCCTTCGCAGTGGTGCCGGGGCTAGTCAAATTTCTACGGCGTAGCCTGAATGCTGCGCCGATGCTCCCCAGGGAGCGCCTACAGGATCAGGAGTTCGTTCGACATGCTGCACTCGCCTCGTCTCACCCAGCTGGCCCTGTCCATCGCCCTGGCGGTCGGCGCGCCCCTGGCTATCGCCGCAGAGCCGGCCAAGGCCGCTGCAGTGCCCGCCACCGAGGTGACCGCCAAGGCGCCGCTGCCGCTGGAAGAGCTGCGCACCTTTGCCGAAGTCATGGACCGCATCAAGGCGGCCTACGTCGAACCGGTAGATGACAAGACCCTGCTGGAAAACGCCATCAAGGGGATGCTCAGCAACCTCGACCCGCACTCCGCCTACCTTGGCCCAGAGGACTTCCAGGAGCTGCAGGAAAGCACCAGCGGTGAGTTCGGCGGGCTGGGCATCGAAGTGGGCCAGGAAGACGGCTTCATCAAGGTGGTCTCGCCGATCGACGACACCCCGGCTTCGCGTGCCGGCGTGCAGGCCGGCGACCTGATCGTCAAGATCAATGGCGCCCCGACCCGTGGCCAGACCATGACCGAAGCGGTCGACAAGATGCGCGGCAAGATCGGCGAGAAAATCACCCTGACCCTGGTGCGCGACGGCGGTAACCCGTTCGACGTGACGCTGGCCCGAGCGGTCATCCAGGTCAAGAGCGTGAAGAGCCAACTGCTGGAGAACGACTACGGCTACATCCGCATCACCCAGTTCCAGGTCAAGACCGGCGACGAAGTGGGCAAGGCACTGGCCAAGCTGCGCAAGGACAACGGCAAGAAGCTTCGGGGCGTGGTGCTGGACCTGCGCAACAACCCGGGCGGCGTGCTGCAGTCGGCGGTGGAAGTGGCCGACCACTTCCTGACCAAAGGCCTGATCGTCTACACCAAGGGCCGCATCGCCAACTCGGAGCTGCGCTTCTCGGCCGACCCGGCCGACGCCAGCGAAGGCGTGCCACTGGTGGTGCTGATCAACGGCGGCAGCGCCTCGGCCTCAGAAATTGTCGCCGGCGCCCTGCAGGACCAGAAGCGGGCCGTGCTGATGGGCACCGACAGCTTCGGCAAAGGTTCGGTGCAGACTGTGCTGCCACTGGCCAACGACCGCGCCCTGAAGCTGACCACTGCGCTGTACTTCACCCCCAATGGCCGCTCGATCCAGGCGCAAGGCATCGTCCCTGACATCGAAGTGCGCCCGGCCAAGCTCACCGCCGAAGTCGACACCGACAATTTCAAGGAAGCTGACCTGCAGGGGCACCTGGGCAACGGCAACGGCGGTGCCGACCGCCCGACCGGCAGCAGCAAGCGCAAGGAACGCCCGCAGGATGACGACTTCCAGCTGAGCCAGGCACTGAGCCTGCTCAAGGGCCTGAACATCACCTCGGGCAAATGATTCAGCCCATGCGCTTTCTGCTGTGCCTGCTGTTCGGCCTGTTGGCCGGTTTCGCGCAAGCGGCACCGGCCACCAAGGCCTACATGAGCATCATCATCGACGACCTGGGCCAGAGCCCCGAGCGTGACAGCCGTACCCTCGCATTGCCGGGGCCGGTGACCATGGCGATCATGCCCGATACCCCCCATGCCACCGACTTCGCCCGCCAGGCGCACAAGGCTGGCAAAACGGTGATCCTGCACATGCCCATGGACCCGGCCACCGGGCCCTATGCCTGGCACCCGGGCATTGCCATCGAAGAACTGGCCCGGCGCCTGGACGCCGCCCTGCTCAAGGTGCCCTACGCTGCCGGCATCAACAACCACATGGGCAGCCGCATGACCGCCCAGCGCGAGCCAATGGCCTGGCTGATGGGCGAGTTGCAGCGGCGGCACCTGTTCTTTGTCGACAGCCGTACCAGTGCGGCCACGGTCGCTGCCGCCGAAGCGCAGGCACAGGACCTGGCGCATGTTTCGCGGGATGTGTTCCTCGACGACGTGCGCACTACCGAAGCGATTAACGCACAATTGCAGCAGGGCATCGCCGTTGCCCGCAAGCAAGGTTCGGCGGTGCTGATCGGGCACCCTTATCCACAGACCCTGGAAGTGCTGGAGCGCGAGTTGCCGAAGCTCAAGGGCCAGGGCATCGAACTGATAAGGCTCAAGCAGATGATTGCCGTGCGCAGCAACCTGGCGATGCCGGGGCACGGCAAGAACGGGCGCTACGCCAACCGCTGAAAATGCTGGGGCTGCTATGCAGCCCTTCGCGGGCACGCCCGCTCCCACAGGAATCTCACAGACCTGAGGCTTACGCGATCCCTGTGGGAGCGGGCGTGCCCGTGAAGGGCCGCACAGCGGACCCAATAAAAAACCCGCTCACAGGAGCGGGTCTTTTGTACCTCAAAGGCGATCAGCTATACACACGCCCCAGCAACTGGCGGTGGCTTTCGAACTGGTCCAGCACATCCCGCACGATCTGCTCGGGCGCAAAGCCCATCAGGTCGTACTCCTGACTGCCATCGTGCAGGTACACCTCGGCACGGTAGAAGCGCTGGCTTACTTGGGGCTCTCCTTCCACCGGTGCCTCACTCGGCGCAGCCATATAGCCATCCAGGCTCACCTCATAAACGAACGGGTTACCCTCGTCCATCATCACCCGCAGGCCCATCATGTTGCGCGACTGGCCGACGCGGGTTTCCACCTCGAAGCCCAGAGTCTGCAACTGTGCGGCGGCGTCTTTCAGCGCTGGGCTGACCTGCTTGTCCATGAAGCGCTGTACCACCGCCTGGGTCGGCTGCAGTTCCAGCTGGGTCAGACGCTCGCTGAAGCCGCGACGGCCACGGGCGGCCAACTCGGCACGCTCGCGCTCAACCACCATGTCCTGCTTCATGGCCTTGTACAGGCCAAACATGAACAGCACCAGCACCACCGAGAACGGCAGGCCAGCCAGCACCACCATGGTCTGCATGGCTTCGAAGTTACCGGCAAACAGCAAGCCGATGGTGACCAGGGTGATGATCACCGACCAGAACACCACCATCCAGTGCGGGGCGTCTTCGTCAACCTTGCCGCCTTTGCACGACAAGTTGGCCATCATCACCGCGCCGGAGTCGGCCGGGGTGAGGAACAGTACGAAGCCGACGAACACCGCTACACCGATGACGATTTTGGCGGCCGGGAAGTATTCCAGCAGCTGGTAGATCGACATCGAGGGTTGCTCAAGCGCGGTTTTGCCCAGCTCCACGGCGCCCTGGTTGATCACCAGGTCCAGCGCGGTGTTGCCGAAGATCGACAGCCACGCCAGGGTGAAGCCCAGCGGGATCAGCAGCACGCCCATGACCAGTTGGCGCACGGTGCGGCCCTTGGAGATACGGGCAATGAACATGCCGACGAATGGGCCCCAGGAAATCCACCACGCCCAGTAGAACACGGTCCACAGGCCCAACCAGCGTTCGGACTTGTCACCCGAACCTTCGTAGACATACAGGTCGAAGGTCTTCAGCACGATACCGTTCAGGTAGTCGCCAACGTTCTGCACCAGGCCGTTGAGCAGGTGCAGGGTTTCGCCACCCAGCAGCACGAAGATCAACAGGCCGCTGAACAGCATGATGTTCAGGTTGGACAGGCGGCGGATGCCGTTTTCCACACCCGAAACCGCCGCCACGGTGGCCACACCCGCCATGACCAGAATCACCACCAGCAGGTTGGTCTTGCTGTGGTCCATGCCGAACAGGTACTCAAGGCCGGACGACACCTGCATCGAACCGATACCCAGGTTGGTCACCAGGCCGAGCAGGGTGACGAACATGCCGAAGATGTCCACGGCATTGCCGGCAGCGCCCTTGACCCAACGCTCGCCGACCAGCGGGTACAGCGCCGAGCGCAGTGCCAGCGGCTGGTTGTGGCGGTAGGCAAAGTAACCCACGGCCAGGCCGACCAGGGCATAGATTGCCCAGCCGTGCAGGCCCCAGTGCAGGAAGGTCAGCTGCAGGCCCTGGCGCGCGGCCTCAAGGCTGGCGGGGGTGCCTTCCGGTGGGTTGAAGTAGTGGTCCAGCGGCTCGGACGCGCCGAAGTACAGCAGCGAAATACCAATGCCTGAAGAGAACAGCATGCCGGCCCAGGCGCCGTAGCTGAAGTCCGGCTGGTCGTCCTTGCCGCCCAGCTTGAGGCTGCCGTAGTCGGAGAACGCCAGGTAGATGACAAACACCAGATAGCTGCAGATGACCAGCATGTAATACCAGCCGAAGGTGCGCGTCAGCCACTTCTGGGCCACGCCCAGCACCTGGCCGGCAGTTTCGGGTACAGCGATCAGCAAGGCAGTCAGAACAAGGATCAACAGCGCAGAGGTGAAGAACACCACGCGGTTGACCCGTACCCTCTCGGCGGGGGGTTTGGTAAGGGAGGCAGAACTCATTGCACGAATGCTCCGGGCAGTACGGCTGTGGAGGCTAATCAGTCTTTCCTGCGCAATTGGTGGAATATCCCCACTGCGTCAGGTGTTATAAAAGCACCTTGGAAACCGTGATCCCGAATCGATACGTTGCAAAAAACAGACAGGTGGCCTGCTGATAAATGCCACGCCTTCGCAAAGGTGCGCGCATTCGTCACAGATCACCCCGCCCGCTCCAAGGGCCTGTCGCAGGGCCTGGGGCCGCACGGCAGAATCTGCATTTCGCATCGCTCATGCCCGTCAACGCCTTGTATTCCGGGGGTTACACGATTTCCTGGGGTGTCAATTCGTGCCTTCTCGACAGCCTTGAAAACTGTCAATGGAACAAATTGTCGCAGAGCTTATTCTTTATTGATTGAACGTTCAATCAAAACAAAATAGACTGGCCTTCGCCGAGTCAGCCGCCCGTCGTCTGCTCGCAGGCCTGAGGAGATAGCAAGATGCCCAAGGTCGGTATGCAACCCATCCGCCGCCAGCAGTTGATCGAAGCCACGTTGCAGGCGGTCGATCAGGTCGGTCTGGGGGACGCCAGCATTGCGCTGATTGCCCGTTTGGCCGGTGTGTCGAACGGCATCATCAGTCACTACTTTCGGGACAAGAATGGCCTGATCGCAGCGACGATGGGTTACATCATGAGCATGCTCAACGAAGGTGTCAGAGCACGCCGCCAGGCCCTGACGGACGACAGCCCGCGCGCTCACCTGAAAGTGATCATCGAGGGCAACTTCGATGCCAGCCAGGTGAACGGCCCGGCAATGAAAACCTGGTTGGCCTTCTGGGCTTCCAGCATGCACCAGCCCGATTTGCACAGGTTGCAGCGGATCAACGACCACCGCTTGTATTCCAACCTGTGCTGCCAGTTCCGCCGCGTATTGCCGCTTTACCATGCGCGCAAGGCAGCCCGCGGCCTGGCGGCCCTGATCGACGGCTTGTGGCTGCGTGGTGCCCTGTCGGGTGATGCATTCGACACTGACCAGGCGATACGGATTGCTTACGAATACATGGATCTACAACTGGCTAAACAGCACACCCTGAGCACCAACGACCAGGCCGCTGAACAAGCACGCACGGCCCTTGCCAACCCGGCAGGAGCGTGACGCGCAAGCCAAACCACACACTGCACTTGCGAGGACACTATGGCCCGTTTCGGAACGCAAAAACTCTACATTGATGGCGCTTACGTCGACGCTGGCAGCGATGCCACCTTCGAAGCCATCAACCCGGCCACCGGCGAAGTCCTCGCCCACGTACAGCGTGCCACCGAGGCTGACGTCGAGAAGGCTGTGCAAAGCGCCGAGCGTGGCCAGAAAGTCTGGGCTGCGATGACCGCCATGCAGCGCTCGCGCATCCTGCGCCGCGCCGTCGACATCCTGCGCGAGCGCAACGATGAGCTGGCCCAGCTGGAAACCCTGGACACCGGCAAGTCGTACTCCGAAACCCGCTACGTCGACATCGTTACCGGCGCCGACGTGCTGGAGTACTACGCTGGCCTGGTACCGGCCATCGAAGGCGAGCAGATTCCGCTGCGTGAATCGTCCTTCGTCTACACCCGCCGCGAGCCACTGGGTGTGACCGCAGGTATCGGCGCCTGGAACTACCCGATCCAGATCGCCCTGTGGAAATCGGCCCCGGCCCTGGCCGCCGGCAACGCGATGATCTTCAAACCATCGGAAGTCACTTCGCTGACCACCCTGAAACTGGCCGAGATCTACACCGAAGCCGGCCTGCCAAATGGCGTGTTCAACGTTCTGACCGGCAGTGGCCGCGAAGTCGGCACTTGGCTGACCGAGCACCCGCGCATTGAAAAAGTTTCCTTCACCGGCGGTACCACCACCGGCAAGAAAGTCATGGCCAGCGCCTCCAGTTCCTCGCTGAAGGAAGTCACCATGGAACTGGGCGGCAAGTCGCCACTGATCATCTGCGCCGACGCCGACCTGGACAAGGCCGCCGACATCGCCATGATGGCCAACTTCTACAGCTCGGGCCAGGTGTGCACCAACGGCACCCGCGTGTTCATCCCGGCTGAAATGAAGGCCGCCTTCGAAGCCAAGATCGCCGAGCGCGTTGCCCGCATCCGTGTTGGCAACCCGGAAGACGAGAACACCAACTTCGGCCCGCTGGTCAGCTTCGCCCACATGGAAAACGTGCTGGGCTACATCGCCAAGGGTAAAGAAGAAGGCGCCCGCGTACTGTGCGGCGGCGAGCGCCTGACCGAAGGTGATTTCGCCAAGGGCGCCTTCGTGGCCCCGACCGTGTTCACCGACTGCAGCGACGACATGACCATCGTCAAGGAAGAGATCTTCGGCCCGGTCATGAGCATTCTGTCCTACGAGACCGAAGAAGAAGTGATCCGCCGCGCCAACGACACCGAATACGGCCTGGCCGCTGGCGTGTGCACCAACGACATCACCCGCGCCCACCGCATCATCCACAAGCTGGAAGCCGGTATCTGCTGGATCAACGCCTGGGGTGAATCGCCAGCCGAAATGCCGGTTGGCGGCTACAAGCAGTCGGGCGTCGGCCGTGAAAACGGCGTCAGCTCGCTGGCTCAATACACTCGCATCAAGTCGGTCCAGGTCGAGCTGGGCGGCTACAACTCGGTCTTCTAAGGCCTTGTCCAGCCCCGCCCGTGCCACTGCGCACGGGCGTTCCCGCTCCCTGATCACCGCCAACACGAGGGTACTTTCATGTCCCAAGAATTCGATTACATCATCGTTGGTGCCGGCTCGGCCGGTAACACCCTGGCGACCCGCCTGACCGAAGACGCAGGCGTCAGCGTCCTGCTGCTGGAAGCCGGTGGCCCCGACTACCGCTTCGACTTCCGCACCCAGATGCCAGCCGCCCTGGCCTTCCCGCTGCAGGGCCGCCGCTACAACTGGGCCTACGAGACCGACCCGGAGCCGCACATGGACGGCCGCCGCATGGAATGTGGCCGTGGCAAGGGCCTGGGTGGCTCTTCGCTGATCAACGGCATGTGCTACATCCGCGGCAACGCCATGGACTTCGACGGCTGGGCAGAACTGCCAGGCCTCGCAGACTGGACCTACCTCGACTGCCTGCCGTACTTCCGTAAAGCCGAAACCCGCGACATCGGCCCGAACGACTACCACGGTGGCGAAGGCCCGGTCAGCGTTGCCACGCCAAAGGCTGGCAACAACCCGCTGTTCCACGCCATGGTCGACGCCGGCGTGCAAGCCGGTTACCCGCGCACCGAAGACCTCAACGGCTACCAGCAGGAGGGCTTCGGCCCGATGGACCGTTCGGTCACCAAGAACGGCCGCCGCTCCAGCACCGCCCGTGGCTACCTGGACCAGGCCAAGAAGCGCCCGAACCTGACCATCGTCACCCACGCCCTCAGCGACCGCGTGCTGTTCGACGGCAAGCGCGCCGTTGGCGTGACCTACCTGGTCGGCGACAGTGAAGAGCGCGTTGAAGCCCGCGCCCGCAAGGAAGTGATCGTCAGCTCCGGCGCCATCGCATCGCCGCAGCTGCTGCAACGCTCCGGCGTCGGCCCGCGCGCCCTGCTCGAAAGCCTCGACATCCCGGTTGTGCACGACCTGCCGGGCGTGGGCGAGAACCTGCAGGACCACCTGGAACTGTACCTGCAGTACGCCTGCACCCAGCCGGTGTCGCTGTACCCTTCGCTGCAGTGGTGGAACCAGCCGGCCATCGGTGCCGAGTGGATGTTCAAGGGCACCGGCATCGGCGCCAGCAACCAGTTCGAGGCAGGCGGTTTCATCCGTACCCGCCCTGAATTCGAGTGGCCGAACATTCAGTACCACTTCCTGCCGGTAGCGATTAACTACAACGGTTCCAACGGCGTGAAGGAACACGGTTTCCAGGCCCACATGGGCTCGATGCGCTCGCCAAGCCGTGGCCGTATCCAGGCCAAGTCGAAGAACCCGCGCCAGCACCCGAGCATCCTGTTCAACTACATGGCGACCGAACAGGACTGGCAGGAGTTCCGCGACGGCATCCGTCTGACCCGCGAAATCATGGCCCAGCCGGCGCTGGACCCCTACCGTGGTCGCGAAATCAGCCCGGGCGCCGACGTGCAAACCGATGAACAGCTGGACAAGTTCATCCGCGAGCACGCCGAAACCGCCTTCCACCCGTCCTGCTCGTGCAAGATGGGCACCGACGACATGGCCGTGGTCGATGGCGAAGGCCGCGTGCACGGCATGAAGGGCCTGCGTGTGGTCGATGCGTCGATCATGCCGATCATCATCACGGGCAACCTCAACGCCACCACGATCATGATCGCCGAGAAAATCTCGGACAAGATCCGCAACCGCAAGCCTTTGGCGCGCAGCACTGCCAAGTACTACGTGGCCAACGGCGCGCCGGTGAAAGGCAAGCCTATGCGCGAAGTGAAACAAGGCTAATTCCTTGCCCTTTCGCCAAGGTTGGCCGGCTTGACGCCGGCCAACCTCACCAGCTGACAGGCTGGCCAGGCACCTGCCCCTCAGGTGCCGCCATGCGCCACCTCTACACGCTCTTCTCCCCTTCTCCAGCGCCCCATCCGGGCCATTCCCCAATTGCCTCCCGGCAACAATCACGCTCGCTGCCAGTCACCTCGTCGGGTTTTCGGCACCGATGAAACATCCGTCATAAATTTGGATCCTAATTTCAGAATGCCATATTCTGCGCAAGCCAGGAGGCCAGCGTAGCCCCAGTGGCATCCCTTACAAGACGAGAACAAACATGGACTGTTGGCAAATCGAGCTGTTGCATGCACTGGAACGTGCTGGCGATGAGAACGTTATTTTCGCGTTAATCATGGAGGCCAGCCTCGCGCTGGATTTCAACTACTGCGCCTATGGCCTGCAGGTGCCGTACCCGCTATCGAGCCCCAAGGCGATCATGCTGAACAACTACTCAGCCTCGTGGCAGGAGCGCTACAGCAAGGCCAGGTACCTTGAAAGCGACCCCACCATTCTGCTCGGCCGCCAGTCGGAGCGGCCCATACTCTGGAGTGACCAGCTGTACGCAAAAACCCCTGAACTGTGGGAGGAAGCCCGCGGGCACGGTCTGCACAATGGGCTGTCGCAGTCGATGCTCAACACCGGCGGCAGCTGTGCGATGTTCACCGTGGCCCGCAGCGAAGCCATCAGCGAGCGCGAGCTGCACCATAACGGCGACAAGCTGCGCTGGCTGGCCAGCACCGCCCACGCTTCACTCAGCTCGATCCTCAACCGCCGGCACAGGAGTGCCGAGGCCCCCGAATTGACCGAGCGGGAGCGCGAAGTGCTCAAGTGGACAGCAGATGGCAAGTCAGCCAGTGAAATTGCCGACCTGCTGACACTGTCCAAAAACACCATCGACTTCCACATCAAAAACGCCGTGCGCAAGCTCAAGACCGCCAACAAGACCGCCGCAGTAGTGCGCGCAGCCATGCTCGGGCTGTTGTTCTAGGCACTGTACGAAAAGCCTGATCACAAATGGATTGCGCTGTACTGTAGGCGCTC
Source organism: Candidatus Pseudomonas phytovorans (assembly GCA_029202525.1). Lineage (NCBI taxonomy): Bacteria > Pseudomonadati > Pseudomonadota > Gammaproteobacteria > Pseudomonadales > Pseudomonadaceae > Pseudomonas > Candidatus Pseudomonas phytovorans. The sequence goes on along the minus strand of CP119325.1, from coordinate 904,521 downwards.
AACGCAGCATCACCGAGTATCAAGGCTTTTCGTACAGAGCCGAACACCCTTGGCAAACCGTAAACATGACAGTGATGTGAAGCGCACCCTACTGTTTTTGGTAGGTTACACATTCAGTAACTGTTGTATCTAATAGCTCCGCCAACGAATGTTCGCGGAGCAAAAGAAATGGAATTCATCACGGGTACGTTGGAAACACTGGACGCCAGTATGCGCTCGGCCATGGCGCATTATCGATATCAGGTCTTTGTCCGCCAATTGGGATGGGAACTGGATTGTGAAGAAGACTCAGAGTTCGATCAGTTCGACCGGGAAGATACCGTTTATATCCTTGCCCGGGACAACCAGAAACAAGTGGTCGGTGTGGCGCGTCTATTGAGTACTGCCACCCCTTATTTGCTAAGCGAAGTGTTTCCCGAACTGATGGCCGGCCAGCCGCTGCCAGCCAGCGAGCAGGTCTGGGAGCTGTCGCGATTCGCCGCAGCCGGCGCTTCGCCGTGCCGCGCCGAGCGGCAGATCTCTTCGCCCAATGCTATTGCGCTGATGCAGGCGACATTGCGCTGTGCCGCGGAGCACGGGGCGCGCAAGTTGATAACGGTGTCGCCGCTGGGCATTGAGCGCCTGCTGCGCAAGGTAGGCATAGATGCCTCGCGCGCTGGCCAGGTATGCAGCAAATACGGCCAACCCTTGTATGCCTCCTGGATCACTGTGAACTGATCGGCGAACGCTTCGCCATTTGTTCCCACTTCACCTGACTGGAAAATAACATGAGCCTCGACCTGATCAATGATCATTGGTACGCGAAAGCGACGGTGCGTAGTACGCCGCGAATTATCGTCCCTGATTATGACGGTGAACAACTGATCTACCCTGTTTCGCGCTGCGCCATGTGTGAACACCCGACTATTCAAGCGCACGGGAAGGGCATCAAGAACTACCTGTTGACCCAGGCCGCCTATCAATTCCTGTACAACGTCGGATTACTGGAAACCAAGTTTATTATCCAGTGCTGCCTGGACATGCTGCACGATAAATTCCCCGGCATTGGCAACGTAGAAAAACTCCAGGCCCTCACTGTAATCATCGACGAGGGATACCATGCCCACGTGGCGCTGGATTACCTCACGCAGATGAATGAAAAAAGCGGTATCGAGGCTATCGAAGTGCCGCAGACAAACCAGAAGCTGGATGCGACCGCCCGCGCCTACGCGCAATTGCCCGAAACGCTGCGCACCGAGTTCCAGCTGCTGGCCGTGACCATCGCCGAGAATGTGCTGACCGACGAAGTGGCCAACCTTGGCCGTGAGCGCGCGCTGAGCAAGTCCTTCACCACCCTGATGGTCGACCACGTTCGTGATGAAGGGCGCCATTCGCGGTTCTTCGCCGACGTGATGAAAAAGCGCTGGCCTACTCTGCCGGAAAGCACCCGTGAGCGCTTCGGCCTCATGCTGCCCGCCTACCTCGATGACTTCCTGGACCTCGACCCCGAGCGACGATTCGAACGCCGCATGCTGGCCCATTGTGGCCTGACACCAGAACAGGCCGAACAGGTGATCCACGAATCCGACCCGACCTTCCACGCCGACCACGCGCGCATGAAGAAATCGATCCTCCAGCGCTTGTACCGGCTGCTGCGACAGATGGGCATCCTCGACCTGCCACAGGTCAGGGAAGCCTTTGCCGACCGTGACTACGCCAGCGCCTGAGTGGAGGACAACGGCCGTGAAAACCCTGATCGTCGACAACTTCGATTCGTTTACCTACAACCTTTTCCAGTTCATGGGCCAAGTCTGCGGCGAAGAGCCTGATGTCTTCACCAACGACGTGTCACCCGCCGACATCGACCTGGACCGTTACGCCGCCATCATCATTTCGCCCGGCCCGGGCACTCCAGCGCGCAAGGCAGACATCGGCCTCAGCGAGGATGTCATCCGCGATGCCCGCGTGCCGGTGCTGGGTGTGTGCCTGGGGCACCAGTGCATGGCCCACCTGCACGGGATGGACGTAGTCCACGCCCCCGAACCGATGCACGGGCGCCTGAGCCGCATCAGCCATGACGGGCAGGGCGTGTTTGCCGGGCTACCTGCCGACCTGACCGTAGTGCGCTACCACTCGCTGATGGTGCGTCAGGTCAAATCGCCGTTCGTCGTCAGCGCCTGGGACCAGTCCGGGATGATCCATGGCATCCGCCACAAGGACAGGCCACTGCACGGTATCCAGTTCCACCCCGAATCCATCTGCACCGAGGCGGGCCTGCAAATGCTTGGCAACTTCCGCGACCTCGCGCACCAGCACCATGCCGGCCTGTGCCGCTAGCCCTCGCCAGCCTTTCCGGAGATTCCTGATGAGCGACAACCGTGTCGAATTCCGGGCCTTTGACCATGTGCCCGACACCCTGGCGGCCTTCGAGCAAGAGTTCGCCCAGTCCCCGGCCCGCTTCCTGCTGGAGAGCAGTGTGGTGATCCCGGGGTTCTCCCGCTTTACCTTCATGGGCGATTCGCAAGGTCGCTGGGCCGAGGTACTGCGCTACAAGCAGGACAGCGCCAGCGTCGAGATAAGACGCTTGGAGGGTACCCTGCACGAACCCGCCGAGGACTTTCTCGCGTGGTTCGGTGAGCGCATGCTTGCCCAGCACACCCCCTGTCCCGAACAACTGCCATTCGACTTCAACCTGGGTTATGTCGGGGTACTGGGCTACGAACTGAAGGTGGCTACCCTGGCCGACCCGGTCTGGACATCACCTGCCCCGGATGCGTGCTTCATGCTCGCCACCCGCATGCTGGTGATCGACCATCAGGAAAACCGCAGCTACCTGTTGCACCTGGTCAAGGATGAATATGATCTGCCAGGTGCCAGCAGTTGGCTTGAACTAGCCGGCAAGCGCCTGCAGGCAATGCCTGCTGCCCAACCTTTGGCCAGGCGACCCCGGCGCATGTCCCTGGACCAGGTCGAGCAGTGGATCGCTGCCCATGCCAACGCCCGCCATGCAAAATCAGCCTACATCGACAAGATCCTTGAAGCTCAGCGCCAGATCGTCGATGGCGAAACCTATGAAGTCTGCCTGACCAACCTGGTGGAGTTGCCGTTCGAGCATAGCGCCTATGCCCTCTATCGCATCATGCGCGAACTCAGCCCGGCGCCGCACGCGGCCTATTACGCCATCCCCGGTTTCGAGATGGCCAGTTCGTCCCCCGAGCGCTTCCTCAAGGTGGACCGTGATGGCCTGGCCGAAGCCAAGCCGATCAAGGGCACCCGACCACGCAGCGACGATGCCCGGGAAGACCAACGCCAACTCGACGACCTGCGCCAGGACGAAAAGGACCTGGCCGAGAACCTGATGATCGTCGACCTGCTGCGCAACGACCTCGGCAGGGTGTGCCAGATCGGCACGGTGAAAGTGCCGGGGCTGTTCGTGGTGGAAAGCTACTCTCACGCTCACCAGTTGGTCTCGACCATTCAGGGCCAACTGAAACCTGGTATGCAGGCAATCGACTGCATCAAGGCCAGCTTCCCCGGCGGCTCGATGACCGGCGCGCCCAAAAAACGCACCATGCAGATCATCGGCGAACTCGAACAAGGCGCCCGGGGCACCTATTCGGGCTCTCTGGGATGGCTTTCGTTGGGCGGAGCCTGCGACCTGAGCATCCTTATCCGCAGCGTCGCTGTGCATGACGCTCGCGCCCGTTTCGGTGTTGGCGGGGCCATCACGGCACTGTCCGACCCGGAAAGCGAATACGTCGAGACCGTGGTCAAGGCCAGCGGCGTGGTAGAGGCAATCGCCCTGCTTGACGAGGTGTGCGCATGACTACCGACACTTGCCCGAATGAGAGGTTAGCGATCGTCGTCGGGGCCGCCGGCTCGATCGGGCGCATGCTCTGCGAGCAACTGAATGCCACCGGCCTGAAGGTACTGGGCGTCGACCTGGAACCTGTGCCGTCACCACAGGGCTATGAGGCAATGCAGGGCGATATCTGTGCACCCTCCACGTCCCTGTGCCAACACCTGGCAACAGCGCACCTGCTGGTGCTGGCGCTTTCGGAACAGGTATTGCTCAAAGCGCTCCCCGCCTTGGTGCCGCATCTGGCGCTGGACTGCTTGCTGGTCGAGACACTGTCTATCAAAAGTGCCTTCGCCACGCTGGTCCGCGATGTGTCGCTGCCGCAGCCGGTGGCCGGGCTCAACCCGATGTTCTCTGGCGACCTGGCCCCCGAGGGGCGACCGGTGGTGGTCGTGCCTTACCAAGCCGACGCAGCATTCGACGACCTGCGCGAACGCCTGGTAAGCCGCGGCATGCGCCTGTTTACGCTGACAGCGCAGCAGCACGACCAGGCCATGGCCCTGTTGCAAACCGTCGGTCACTCCATGGTCCTTGCCTTTGGCCACACCTTGGCCAGCAGCGGTGTGCCGCTTGCGCAACTGATCGAACTGGCCCCCCCACCGTTCAAGGTCATGCTCTGCCTGCTAGCCCGCATGATGACCAACCACCCGGACGTGTACTGGGAGATCCAGGCCGGCAACCCGGCGTCGGCAGCTGCACGCGAGCAAGCATTCGCCCAGTTGCAACGCCTTGATGGGCACGCCCGCAACGACTCCCACATCGAGTTCCTGGCCGCCATGGCCAGCCTGCGCAACCACCTGGAACATGCCCAACCACAACTGGCGGCAAGCTGCAGGCAGTTGTTCGAAGTGGTTCAGGCACAAACACCGGGGACCGAAGGCGGCAGCGCTGCCTTAGGCAGCCATCGCGAACGCATCGACCGTATCGACGATCAGCTGATCGACCTTGTCGCACAGCGGCTGGACATCATCCGCGAGGTGGCCGACAGCAAGAAGGGCAGCAATACCCCGGTGATGCAGCCAGAACGGGTCAGGCAGGTGCTCAGCCGCTGCACTGCGCGCGGGCGCACGCTCAATGTCCCGGCAGAACTGATCAAGCAGCTTTATCACGCCATCATCGAACAGTCCTGCCAACTCGAATACGACGTTATCGGCGGCCCTCGCCAGGCACTGCGTGCCGTCACACCGGAAGTGTTTTCACAGACAGGAGTCCGCTGAACATGAACCAGGATAAGCACACCGCTGGCCCAATTATCGAATGGTTGGCCCAGACCCTCGACCAGGACTACCAGTACCGCCAGGACACCCTTAGCCTGACCGCCAACGAGAACTATCCCAGCGAACTGGTACGCCTGACCTCCGGCAGCACCGCCGGGGCGTTCTACCACTGCTCCTTCCCCTTCCCGGTACCGCTAGGAGAGTGGCACTTCCCCGAGCCCGGGCAGATGAACGAGATTGCCGACGACCTGCGTGGCCTGGCCCGACGCATGCTCGGGGCGCAGGCCTTCGACTGGCGGCCCAACGGCGGATCTCCCGCCGAGCAGGCGCTGATGCTGGCAGCCTGCAAGCCAGGCGAAGGTTTCGTCCACTTCGCTCATCGCGACGGTGGCCACTTCGCACTTGAGCAGCTGGCGAGCAAGATGGGTATCGAGATCTTCCACTTGCCGGTCAACCCGCGCAGCCTGCTGGTCGATGTCGCCAGGCTTGATGAGATGGTGCGCCGTAACCCGCACATCCGCATCGTCATCCTCGACCAATCTTTCAAACTGCGCTGGCAACCGCTGGCTGAGATTCGCGCCGTGCTGCCCGAATCCTGCACGTTGACCTACGACATGAGCCACGACGGCGGCCTGATCCTGGGCGGCGTATTCGACTCGCCGCTGGCCTGCGGTGCTGACGTCGTGCATGGCAATACCCACAAGACAATCCCTGGGCCGCAAAAGGGCTATATCGCCTTCAAATCCGCACAGCACCCGCTGCTGGTCGACACCTCGATGTGGGTCTGCCCGCACTTGCAGAGCAACTGCCACGCCGAACTGCTGCCATCGATGTGGGCGGCCTTCAAGGAAATGGAAGTATTTGGCATGGACTACGCCCAACAGATGGTGAAAAACGCCAAGGCCTTGGCTCACCAACTGCACGACCTGGGCCTGGAGGTTTCTGGCGAGTCGTTCGGTTTCACCGAAACCCATCAAGTGCATTTTACCGTTGGCACCCTGCAACAAGCGCTGGCCATGTGCGTCGACAGCCTGCATGCCGGCGGCATCCGCTCGACCAACATCGAAATCCCTGGCAAACCAGGTGTTCACGGCATCCGCCTGGGCGTGCAGGCCATGACCCGTCGCGGTATGCGTGGGGACGATTTCCGTCAAGTGGCCGGGCTCGTGGCCGACCTTTACTTCAAGCGCACCGAGCCTGCGCGCGTTGCCACCAGGGTCAAGGAGCTGCTGGCTGGCTTCCCGCTGTCGCCACTGGCGTATTCCTTCGACGGACAGATCGACGAGGCGCGTCGCCATCTGATCGAGCGAGGGATCCAGCGATGAACGTACTGACCCGGCTTTTCACCGCGTCCAGGGAAATGACCCTGGGGCAGCTCGTGGGCCATGTGCTGGTAGAAAGCCAGATCAGCGACCTGTTTTGCATTCCTGGTGACTTCACCATGCAACTGTCGCGGGAGATGCTGGGTACACCCGGCCTCACTCTGCGCACCATGTCCCACGAGTACAGCACCACCCTTACCGCCCTGGGCTATGCCCTCGGTGGTCAGGCACCCGGCGCCGTGTGTTTCACCTATGGCGTGGGGGCGCTCAATGCCATCAACGGCATTGCCCAGGCTTACGTAGAGCGCCTGCCGCTGGTGGTGATATCCGGCTCGCCCGGGCACAAGGAACGCCAAGGCTCGATGTTTGCTCACCACACTATCGTCGACCATGGCACCCAGTTACGCATGATGAAGGAAGTCACGGTGCACCAGGCGTGCATTGAGGACCCGCATCAAGCCCAGGACCAGTTGCGCGAGGCCATTGCCATCGCCCTGCATGAGTCGCGACCGGTGTATGTCGAAATACCCCGCGACCTGTTCCTGCAGAAAGTGCGCCATACCCCACGGCGCGCACCGCTTGGGCGCCAACCGGCACTGTTCGACCAGCACGCATTGAGTGCTGCCGAGCAGGCGCTGAAGCTGCTCGACCAGGCCCGTCAGCCAGTACTGGTGCCTGGCCTCGACGTCAAGCGCGGGCACCTTGGTGCCGAAGCCCTGGCACTGTGCGAGAAGCTCGGCCTGCCCTGGGTCGAAACACCCATGTCGCGGGGCGGCATGCCCACCGCGCATGCCAACTACCGGGGCATCTATGCCGGACCGGCATCACCATCGCGTCTCACCCAGACGCTGGTCGACAACTGTGACGTGCTGATGCTTCTTGGGGAACCCAACTCGGACGTCAACATGGGTATCGCCAGCCAGATTGCCGGTGGCCGGCTGATCCACGCCAATGACGGCGTGGTGATGGTAGGCCGGCAGCGCTATGAACTGAGCACAGAAGCCTTCCTGCGCGCGCTGCTTGGCCTTGCCCCTTCGGCACGCCGGCATGGCCAGGCCCTGGTGCCACTGGAAGCGAGCCAGGCCGCCTTCATCCAGCCGTGCGCGTCAGAACAGCTGCTCGCTGCGGACTCACCCCTGACCCCCTACGAAATCATCGACGAACTGAACCGGGTGTTCGGCGCGCATCCCGACCTTGACCTGATTGCCGACTGCGGTGACGCCTTCTTCATGTCGCTGGGCATGTTCCCGCGCGATGTGCTGGCCTCATCGCTGTACATGAGCATGGGCCTGGCCGTACCGGGAGCCATTGGCTACCAATTGGCAAGCGGCAAGCGCCCGCTGGTGCTGGTGGGCGATGGCGCATTCCACATGACCGGCAACGAGCTGATGCATGCCGCCCGTTTCGGGACCAGTCCCATTGTCGTGATCCTCAACAACCGGCGCTGGACCTCGCTGTCAGGCAAGCCCCAGGACCGTCCACTGACCGAACAGCCAGACCTGGAGTTCATCGACATCGCACGTTTCCACAAAGTGCAGGGGTTCACCGCACACACGTCGGAGCAACTGCGCGAACAGCTTGCCGAAGCCTTGGCGATAGACCGTCCGGTACTGATCGATGCACGGGTTGCCCCCGATGCCCGCTCGTATCTCTGCGAGCGTTTCTTCGATGCAGTGCAGAAACAGCAGCACCTGCCCAAGGCCTGAGCAACCGTGCCCCCACACAATGGAGTCGTTTGAAATGGAAGCCGTCACCCCACTCCCGCTCACTGCCGCCCAGCATGCAATCTGGCTAGGACAGCAGCTGGCCAGCGACAGCGCCGCATACAACATTGCCAGCCTGCTGCACTTCGATGGCCGCGTGGACCCGCAGCGCTTGGCGGCCGCCCTGAACCAGGCAATGAGTGAGAGCACCTGCCTGCGCGCCCGCTTCTACGAGACGCAAGGGGTGGTGCAGCAACAGATCCTCGCCCCGTCGCAATACCCAGTCGCCGAACACGCCTTTGTCAGCGAAAGCCTGGCCCGCCAATGGATGGCCAGCGACCTGGCGACGCCTGTCGACCTCGGGCAGGGGCCACTGCTGCAAGCAAACCTGGTGCGTATCGGCGAACAGGCCGATTGCCTGTACGTGAAAAGCCACCATATCGCCCTTGACGGTGTTGGCCTTGGCCTGTTCCTCAAGCGCTGGGCAGCGCTTTACAGCGAGCAGGTCGACCACCGCGGCACCGCAGTGCCATTGGGTGGGTTCCACAGAGTGCTGGAAGCAGAAAGGGCTTACCAGTCCGCGCCCGACTTTGCGCGTGACCGCGCTTACTGGCAGCAGCAGATAGACAGCAGCCTGACAGTGGCCAGCCTCAATCCACAGGTAAAACTGCCCACCAGGCAGGCACTTCTGCACCGCAGCCAGTTGACCGAAGACGCATTCCAGCGTTTGCGCCAGTGCGCCAGCCAGTCGCAGAACCATTGGCTGCAGGTGCTTATTGGTGCCTTCGCCGCCTTCATCGGCCGCAGCACCGGCCAGCGAGACGTGGTCATTGGTATTCCGATGATGAACCGCCTGAGCACGCAGGCGCACGACGTACCCTGCACCTTGGCCAACGTATTGCCGTTGCAGCTGCGAATCGACCCGTGGACGCGTGTTGGTGAGCTTGTAGCAGACACCGTCAAGGCCCTGGCCGGCATGCGCGAGCATCAGCGCTACCGGGCAGAGGACATCCGCCGTGACTGCAACTTGCTGGGTGAAGGGCGACGCCTCACTGGCCCCCAGATCAATATCGACATCTACTCACCTGCGCTGGCCTTCGGCACGCTTGCCAGTGAAGTCGAAGTACTTAGCGCTGGCGCTGCCGACGACCTGTCACTGCTGGTACAGCCGATACCGGGCCAGGGGCTGCGCGTATGCGGCATGGCCAACCCCGAGCTGTACGAGCCTGAGGCGTTGCGTACCCACGTGGAGCGTTTCGTCGAATTCATCGAAGCATTCGTCAGCGATACCGAGCGCCCGCTCGGCCAACTGGCAGCATATTCACAGCCGGCCTGCCCGCCACTGGCACCCGCCAGCCTAGGCCAGGCGACGCTGCTGGACGGTTTCGCCCACTGGGTTAACAACACGCCGCATGCCATCGCACTTTCCCTGGATGAGCGCGCGCTGAGCTATCAGGACCTTGACCGCCAGGCCAACCGCCTGGCGCATCTGATCAAAGCCAACCTGGCCCCACGTACCCCTTCACCGCAGCGCACCATCGCACTGTTGCTGGAACGCTCCGTGGAAACCGTGGTGGCCATCCTGGCCGTGCTCAAGTGCGGTGCGGCCTACGTGCCACTGGACCCCGATGCACCGCAAGAACGCCTGGCCGGCATTCTTGAAGAATGTGCCGCCGACTACCTGTTGTGCTGCCAAGCCACCGCAGAAAAAGCCAGTGCCCTGCTCCCTGACAGCCAACCCTTGAACATCGACGCCCAAGCCACGCGCCAGGCGTTGCAACAGGCCGCAGAACACGCGCCGGGCGTTGGCCCGCAGCCCCAGGACAGGGCCTATGTCATCTACACTTCAGGGTCCACCGGCAAACCCAAGGGCGTATGCATCAGCCACCATAACGTGGTGCGGCTGTTCACTACTACCCATGCCTGGTTCGACTACCGCAACAGCGACGTCTGGACCGGCTGCCACGCCTACATGTTCGATGCCTCGGTCTGGGAGATGTGGGGTGCGCTGCTGCATGGTGGGCGCCTGGTGATCGTGCCGGTGGCCACTACCCGTGACCCCCATGCCTTGCTGGAACTGGTAGTGCGTGAGCAGGTTACCGTGTTCGGCCAGATTCCCTCGGCGTTCTACCGCTTCATGGAAGCCGAAGCCGACCACCCCGAACTGGTCGCACGCATGAAGCTGCGCTACCAGTGTTTCGGTGGCGAGCCCCTCGACCTGGGCCGGCTGGCCCCATGGTTCGAACTGCCGCGCCCGGCCAACCCGCAATTGCTCAACCTGTACGGCATCACCGAGACCACCATCAACACCTGTCACCGCTTCATCACTCACGAGCAGGTGCTGGCCAATGTCGGCAGCCTGATTGGCCGCCCGTACGCTGACATGGACATCCTGGTCCTGGACGATGCCCTGCAGCCAGTGCCCGAGGGCGCACAAGGCGAAATGTATGTCCGTGGCGAAGGCCTGGCCCAAGGCTATCTGGCCCGCCCCGAACTGGATGCCACGCGTTTCGTTGCGGACCCTTTCGGCGCGCCGGGCCAGCGCATGTACCGCAGCGGCGACGTGGCGATTCGCCTGGCCGACGGTGAGCTCGAATACATCGGCCGCGCCGACCAGCAGGTCAAGTTGCGGGGTTACCGCATTGAACTGGGTGAAATCGAAAGCTGCCTGCGCGCCCACGCATCGGTCTCCAATGCCGTGGCCCTGGTGGTCAGCGACCGCGCCAACGACCCACGGCTGATCGCCCACGTGGTGCCGGCGCCGGGCTACTCGACAGGCGACGTGGACAGCGAAGCACTGCGCGAGCACGTGCGCGAGCACCTGCCGGCCTACATGGTGCCGGCAGCGATCGGCGTGCAACAGGCATTTGCCATCACCGCCAACGGCAAGCTGGATCGCCGTGCCTTGCCGGCCATCGAGGCGGATTGCACGCGGCACCTGGAGCCACCACGGGACAGCCTTGACGAGCAGGTACTGGCCCACTGGTCGTCGCATCTGGACCAGCCGCGCATCAGCTTGGACGACGATTTCTTCGGCATCGGCGGCGACTCGATCAAGGCCATCGGCCTGTGCCGCGACATGGGCCTGCCGGTACTGCAACTGTTCGAGCAACCTACCCCCCGCAGTTGCGCCGACTACCTGCGCCACAACGGCACGAACGCCGCCGAAAACAGCTGGACCCAGGCCATGGGTGCGAGCGCACGCGCCGACCGGGCCACCTTGCTGCTGGTGCCGTTCGCGGGTGGCAACATATTTGCCTATCGGCAGTTGGTGGAGCAGTTGGGCACCTCGTTCAACTACCTGTGCGTTCGCCTGCCGGGCCACGATGTGGTGCAGGCCGACGAACCATTCGCAGACAACGCCACCATCGCCGCCGGTGTGGTCGGCGAAGTGCTGGCCAAGGTACAGGGGCCGTTGCTGGTCTACGGCCACTGTGCCGGCAACGCGCTGGCACTGGAAATCAGCCGGCGCCTGGAACAGGCCGGCGCTGACCTGCGCGGATTGACCATCGGCGGCATGCTGCTCGACCTGCAACCTGAAGCGATCGAGCAACAGGTAGCGCAGCGCTCGGGCGAGCAGATCATTGGCTTCCTGCAAGAGCTGGGTGGTTTCAAGGAAGTGCCAGACGCTCAAAGCCTGGCAGCCATTGCTCGAATGACCAAACACGATGCCGGGCAAACCGCCGCATTCTTCAGCAGCGAGGCCAGGCAACGCGGCACGCTGCGAGCCCCCATCCATGTCGTCGTCGGCAGTGCCGACCCCCTGACGCCTGATTACACCCGCCGTTACCTCGACTGGCAGGCCTACAGCGCGACTGTGTCCCTGGACGTGATCGAAGGTGGCGGCCACTACTTTGTCAGCGAACAGCCGCAGGCGCTGGCCCACGTGTTGTTGCGTCACAACGCGGCACTGGCCAAGCCCCAGTCTCGACGCGCGCAGCCCGTGCTGCGCGACTTCCACAACCCGTTCGATGCCGCTCATGGCCACTTCCTGCTGCTGCGCAACGGTGCCTTGCAACCTTCGCTGTGGCCCAGCTTCAGCCCGGTGCCACACGGCTGGCAAGTAGCGTTCGGCCCGGCTACGCGCCAGCACTGCCTGGACCACCTGCACAACCACTTACAGCCTGAGCCGCTCCAGCTGCCTGACCTGCATGCGCCCTACTGGCCCGAGCGCTTCGAACGCTACTACCGCCAACAAGGTGCCTGGACCGGTGAAACCCTCGATGCCTGCATTGCCCGACATGCCCGGCTGAACCCCAGGCAGGTAGCCGTGGTGGACGGCGAACGCCGGCTTACCTACGCCGAACTGCACAGCCGTTGCAACCAGCTGGCCGACGGGTTCACCCGGCTGGGGCTACGCCAGGGTGATCGCATGGTGGTGCAGCTGCCCAACGTGCTGGAATTCATCGAGACCACCTTTGCCCTGTTCCGCATGGGTGTGGTCCCGGTGTTCGCCCTGCCCACCGACCGGCGTAACGAGATCTGCCACATTGTCCAGGCCAGCAAGGCCGTGGCGTACCTGATCAAGGACCGCGCCGTGGGCTTCGACTACCGGGACATTGCCCGCGAGCTGCAAACCCTGCCCAGTGCGTTGCGTCACGTAATCGTCCTGGGGGACGCCGCAGAGTTCATACCCTACGCCAGCCTGTATGGCCAGGACCTGCCAGTAGCGCCCGTCGATAGCCGCACACCGGCGCTGATCACGCTGTCCGGTGGCAGCACCGCCATGCCCAAACTGATCCTGCGCCGGCATGACGATTATCTCTACAGCATCCGTGTCAGCGCCGAAATCTGTCAGTTGAGCCCGCAAAGCGTGTACTTGTGCGTGCTGCCGGCAGGCCACAACTTCACCCTCAGTTCACCCGGTTTCATCGGCACTCTGCTGGCGGGTGGCCGCGTGGTGATGCAGGCCGACCCCAGCGGCTCGGCCTGCTTCGCCAGCATCGCCCGCGAAGCAGTGACATTCACCGCCCTGGTGCCGAGCCTGGCGCAAGCCTGGCTGCACGCGCCGCGCCAGCACGACTTGGGCAGCCTGCGCTTCCTGCAGGTGGGCGGCGCGCGTCTGAGCGACGAGATTGCAGCACGCTTGACCCACAGCTTCGGGTTCACCTTGCAACAGGTGTATGGCATGTCCGAAGGGCTGGTCTGCTACACGGGTCTGGCCGGTGACCTCGACCAGTTGCTACACACCCAGGGGCGGCCGATGAGCCCGCTGGACGAAATCCTGGTGGTTGATGATGACGACCAACCGGTCGCCATCGGGCAACCAGGGCACTTACTGGTGCGTGGGCCATACACCATTCGTGGCTACCTGGACGCACCTCAGCAGAACGCCCGCGCCTTTACTGCCGACGGTTTCTATCGCACGGGTGATGTGGTGTGCCTGCGCGAAGACGGCTACCTGGTCGTCACTGGCCGGCACAAGGACCAGGTCAATCGCGGCGGCGAAAAAATAGCCGCCGAGGAAATCGAGGGCCACTTGCTGGCCCACCCCGGGGTGCTGGAAGCAGCAGTGATCGGCATACCCGACCCTCACTTGGGCGAGCGCGCGTGCGCCGTGCTGGTCGCCGCCCCCGGCCCAGGCTGCGACACCGAGTCACTGAAGGCCCACCTACAGGCACGCGGCGTTGCAGCACAGCGCATCCCTGACCAGTTCCAGTGGCTGTCCAGTCTGCCCAAGACCACCTTGGGCAAGACCGACAAGAAGGTACTGCGCCAACAATTCGCGGCGTGACCCGCCCTTTACGCTTTCAAGGACCTACCGATGGCAATTCCACAGATCCAGCATTACCCGATCCCCAGCCACGTCACGCTGAACCGGCCAGCCCTGCCCTGGACGCCTGCGCCCGAGCGGGCGGCGCTGCTGATTCATGACATGCAGAACCATTTTCTCAAGCCCTATGCCTCGCAGGCGTTCGTCGAAGGCCTGGTCCAGCGCATCCAGTCACTGCGCGTGGCATGCCATGCCCTCGGCATCCCCGTGTACTACACCGCCCAGCCCGGTGACCAGCAGGCCGAATCACGGGGGCTGTTGTGCGACTTCTGGGGCCCGGGGCTGGCCGAGGACGGTGTCAGCCCTGGCATCGTCGCAGGCCTGGCGCCCGACCCTCAGCGTGACGTGGTGCTGGTCAAGCACCGCTACAGTGCCTTCGCCCGCTCCGACTTTCTCGAACGGCTGCAGGTGGCTGGACGCGACCAGTTGATCATCTGCGGGGTCTACGCCCATATCGGCTGCCTGACCACCGCCACCGAAGCCTTCATGGCCGACATCCAGCCATTCGTGGTGGCCGATGCCCTAGGTGACTTTTCCCTGGAGCGCCACCAACTGGCTCTGGAGCACATGGCGCACTGTTCGAGCGTTGTGCTGTCGAGCCGGCAACTGCTCGACGCCCTCGCCCTGGTACAGGTGGCCCATGACCTGCCTGGCGATGTTGCGCGCTGCCTGGCGCTGCCCGTGGAACAGGTGGTGGCGGTGGACGATCCGGTGCAACTGGGCCTGGATTCGGTACGCCTCTTGATGCTGTTTGAACAATGGCAACAGGCAGGGCTGCCGGTGACGTTCCTGGAACTGCTTGAGCGCCGCAGCATTCGTGCCTGGGTGCAACTGATTGACCTGCGCCTGCAGGCCCAGCCCGCAGGAGAGGCGGCATGAAGCGCTTCATCGGCAAATCGGTCCTGATAACCGGTGCGGCGCGCGGCATTGGTGCCGCACTGGCCGAGCGCCTGCTGGCCGAAGGCGCCACGGTGATTGCCCTGGACTGCGACAGCTCCGGCCTTGAGGCGCTCGCCGAACGCCTGCGCTCGGACAACGTCAAGCTGCATGCCGCCGACATCACCGACCGGGAGCAGATTACAAGCCTGGTCGAGCGCATCGACGAACACTATCCGCTCGACGGCCTGGTCAACGCCGCCGGCGTCATGGAATCGGCTCCCTTCGAGCAGCTGTCCGCGCAAGCCTGGCTGCGGCTGTTCGAGATAAACGTGCACGGTACCTTCCATGTGTCCCAGGCTGTGGCCCGCTGCATGCTGGCGAGGCGCCGGGGTGCAATCGTCAGTGTTGCATCCAATGCCGCCACAACGCCGCGGGTAAACCTGAGCGGTTACTGCGCCTCGAAAGCCGCTGTGGCCATGCTCACCCGCTGCATGGGACTGGAGCTTGGCCAACAGGGGGTGCGCTGCAATGTGGTATCACCGGGCTCCACCCGTACTCCGATGCTGCACCAACTGGCCGGCGACGATGAAAGCCTGGACCGGCGCATGGTCCAGGGCGACCTTGGCCTGCATCGCATCGGCATTCCGCTTGGCAAGATCGCAGAACCTCAGGACATCGCCGCCGGCATCGCTTTCCTGCTCTCGGATGATGCCAACCACATCACCCTGCAGAACCTGGTCATGGACGGCGGCGCCACCTTTGGCTGAGTGCCCATCATGGATATTGCGAGGCAGACGGCAATGAACATCAATATTTCGCCCCTTTCCAGCGCCACGCCCAACAGCAACCCATTGTGCCAACTGCTGGGCAAAGTACTGAGTGGTGAAGGCTTCATCCAGTGGATCGAGCTGCCAGCCGACGCACCTGTTGATCGCCAGGCACTCGACATGACCAACCAACGCCTGCGTCGCTACCTGCAATGGATGATCGGCGGCCCGGTGTTGACGATTTTGCATGCCACCGCGCACCAAGCCCGCGACCTGTGCGGCATCAGCGATAGCTACCTGGCCGTGGACACCGCAGCGCCGCCTGGCTCGGCAGGCCAGCTGAGCCTGCTCGATAACCAGCTCCAACCCGCCTGGCCACAAACCTCGGCGCGGCCTATGGCATTGGCGGTGCACGGGCTGGAGCCGACACAAATTGCCCAACGGGTCGCTGACGCCAGGGCGGCGCAGGCCCATGCAACGGCGTTGCTGTTGAGCGATACCCCGCCGCAACACCCAGGCAGCCTGTGGCTGTTCGACCCCCGTGAAAACCTGCACAACCTACGCAGCGCAGCGCAGCCAGGCAGCCGCCCGCACGGACTGGTGCAGCGCTTGCGGGGTGCGGCCAGCAGCACGGGCATGCCACCTGCCCCTACGGATTTCGAACGGGGCCTGCAACTTTGCAGCCACCTGGCCCAGGCATTCAAGGAGCCATCTTGCGCATGATCAGCCACTTCGATTTTTCCCTCCCCACGCCTGCGCTAGGCGTACACGCCACCGGCACCGCGCTGCTCGCCGACTTGCGCCGTGCCTTTCCGGAGCTTGCCGGGCAGTTCAGTTGCGTGTTCAGCGAACATACCGACGGGCATGACCGTTCCGTGGTAGGCCTCGGCAGCCAATATCGCCTGTGCGTCACCCGTGACCCGCAGGCACTTCGTATCGACTGGCTCGACCAAGACCGGGTGCTGTGCCGTGACACCCTGCACATGGACAACGAACAGTCGTTTCACGAGCAGTTGTTCCAGGGCTTGGCCCACTTCTGGAAAACCCTGGCCGTCACCTCGCCAGTCTTGGCTGGCCTGCCCGGCAACGTACCCCTGCTGGGTGGCTGGCGCTGTGCCACGCACCCCGAGCGCCTGAACGAGCCGCTGATCATGACACTGCCGACTCTGTTCCTGTGGGTGGAGCCCGGCCGCATTTGCGGCGCAACCTTCGATGCCGACCTGTGCGCACAGGTGGAACGTGCCGTGGCGCAACTGGCACCCCGCACTTACCCGGCATTGCCTGCGGTCAGCGGCTGTGAGTTGATCCCGCCATGCACCGACTATGTCGACAACCTGCTCGACTTGCTCGACGAGATGGCTGTCAGCGCAGCAGACAAGGTAGTGATAGGCCGCGAAGTCCGTTTGCGCATGAGCGAGGCAGTAGACCCGTTGCAGCTGCTTGATCAGGTCGCACCCCGGCCCAACCCGCACTACGAGTACCTGTTCTGCTGGGACCAGGGGCCCGCCTGGATCGGTATTTCGCCGGAAACCCTGATTCGCACCGATGGCAGGAAAGTGGTCGTCGAACCTCTCGCCGGAACCCGGAAGGGCTCCAATGAAGCGTTCAAGCGCGACCGCTACCGCCAGGAATTGCTATCGGACAACAAAGAGCTGGAAGAGCACGAAACCGCCGCCCAGCTGTTTCTCGAACAACTCCAGCAAGTGTGCCAGCCGGGCTCACTGGACATGTGCGAATCCAGGAATGTCATCGACCTCGGCTACGTGCAGCACCTCAAAAGCCGCATAGAAGGCGAACTGGCGACCGGGGCCAACGTGTTCGACGCCCTGGCCGCCGTCTATCCACCGGCGACTATCTGGGGCAAGCCCCTGAATGTGAGCGGCGAACGTATCCGTCGCTTCGAGTACATCGACCGGGAGTTCTTCACCGGTGGCCTGGGCTACCTCACCCTGGAGGGCCGGTGCAACTTCGCCCTGGCCATCAGGACCGCCAAGGTGACAGCTGCGCATGTGCACATTTTTGCCGGCAGCGGCATCGTCAAAGCCAGCGACCCGTACCGCGAGTGGCTGGAGACCAGCAACAAGATGAAACCCTATCTGCAAAATGGCCCTTGGTCATATGAAGGGTGATAACGTTTCAGAGCCTTGCACAGGATCGCGCAAGGCTCTCAACACCGGCGCCTTCGCGCCAACGTCAAACTATATGGGCAACAAAAACATGATCTCTATCGCTCTACCGGATGGCAGTCGCAAGGAATTCCCGGAGCCGCTCAACGTCCAGCAACTGGCAATGTCCATCGGCAGTGGCCTGGCGGCCGCGACACTCGCGGCCAAGGTCGACGGGCGTCTGGTCGACGCCTCGCACATGCTGACGGGCAATAGCACGGTCGAGATCGTCACAAGCAAAAGCGAGGACGCCCTTGCCCTCGTCCGCCACTCCACCGCACACCTGATGGCACAAGCCGTGCAGCGCCTGTACCCAGGCACCCAGGTCACGATCGGTCCGGTGATCGACAACGGCTTCTACTACGACTTCGTGGCCGAACGCCCCTTCAACCTGGATGACCTGCCGCTGATCGAAGCCGAGATGCACCGCATCGTCGACAGTGGCCTGGCAATTAAACGCCGGGAGCTGCCGCGCGAGCAGGCCATCGACCTGTTCACCACCCTGGGCGAGTCGTACAAGGTGAAGATCATCGAGGACATCCCGGCCGGCGAAACCCTCTCGGTGTACCAACAAGGCGAGTTCACCGACTTGTGCCGCGGGCCTCACGTTCCCGATACCGGCAAGCTCGGGGCATTCAAGTTGATGAAGGTGGCCGGTGCCTACTGGCGCGGTGATTCCAGCAACGCCATGCTCAGCCGCATCTACGGCACCGCCTGGCTGAACGACAAGCAGCTCAAGGCCTACCTGTCGCAGCTGGAAGAAGCCGAGAAGCGCGACCACCGCAAGCTGGCCAAGCAGTACGACCTGTTCCATCAACAGGAAGAGGCGCCCGGCATGGTGTTCTGGCACCCCAAGGGCTGGGCAATCTGGCAGACGGTCGAGCAGTACATGCGCAAGGTGTACCGCGACAGCGGTTACCAGGAAGTGCGCTCTCCGCAGGTGGTGGACAGCTCACTGTGGCGCCGGTCGGGGCACTGGGACAACTACAAGGAGAACATGTTCGTCACCGAGTCGGAAAACCGTCAGTACGCGCTCAAGCCCATGAACTGCCCAGGCCACATCCAGATTTTCAAGTTCGGCTTGCGCAGCCACCGCGAGCTGCCGATCCGCTACGGCGAGTTCGGTGGTTGCCACCGCAACGAACCGTCGGGGGCCTTGCATGGCATCATGCGCGTGCGTGCCTTCACCCAGGACGATGGGCATATTTTCTGCACAGAACAGCAGATCGAAGCGGAAATCCGCACCTTCCACCAACAGGCACAGAAAGTTTACAAAGCCTTTGGTTTCGAGGAAGTAGCGGTGAAGCTCGCCCTGCGCCCTGAACCCGGCAAGCGCCTGGGCAGCGACGAAGTCTGGGACAAGGCCGAAAACCAGCTGCGCTCGGCGCTGACGGCTTGCGGAGTGAGCTGGGAAGAGCTACCTGGGGAAGGTGCCTTCTACAGCCCGAAGATCGAGTACCACCTGCGCGATGCCATCGGCCGTGAATGGCAGGTCGGCACCATCCAGGTCGACTACCACATGCCCGATCGTCTGGGTGCCGAGTACGTCGACGAACACTCGCAGCGCCGTCGCCCGGTCATGCTGCATCGGGCAATCGTCGGCTCGCTTGAGCGCTTCATCGGCATCCTGATCGAGCATCACGCCGGCGTCTTCCCAACCTGGCTGGCGCCGGTCCAGGCCGTGCTCCTGACCGTGACCGAGGCACAGAACGCGTATGCCGACCAGGTACGACAGCAATTGCACGATCGCGGGCTGCGGGTCGAGGCGGACCTGCGCAACGAGAAAATCGGCTACAAGATCCGCGAAAGCACGCTGCAACGTGTGCCGTATCTGCTGGTGATCGGTGACCGCGAGAAGGACAGCGGCACCCTTGCCGTTCGCAGCCGTGCCGGCGACGACCTCGGCACACTCAGCGTTGACGACTTTGTCGCCCTGCTGGCCAGGGACAGCCAGGTGAATTGACCCTGCCCGCCACGGGCTCAGGATGTACCGAGCCCGTGGCCAACCCAGGCATGACCTGCTCTGGAATGGACGCCGAACACAGGAGTTCGTGATGCTCAAAGCCCCACCCGATTAACGCAGCCAGCCCCTCGACACCCTCGCACTCCTTGCATCGCAGCCACGAACGCGCGGCTTGGCTGTGCCTGTTTCCCAGAACGACAACCAGGATGTCAGACATGAACACCATTGCCCCTTTGCGTTCGCCCCCCCATGTTTCGCCGGCCACAACCCTGGACGCCGTCTTCCAGACACTGCCCAGCGCCCAGACGCTGCGATCAGCCTTGCCACTGCACGAACAGCTGGCCCAACAGATTTGCCGGCACCGCCAGCAAGTTCGGGAGATCATCCATGGTCGCGACCCACGCCTGCTGGTGATAGTCGGCCCCTGCTCACTGCACCACGGCCAGGCCGCAGTAGAATATGGCGGCAGGCTGGCCGACCTTGCCGACGAGCTGCGTGACCGCCTGCTGATCGTCATGCGCGCCTACGTGGAAAAGCCACGTACCACCGTCGGCTGGAAAGGCCTGATGTACGACCCCGACCTCAATGGCAGCGACGATATGCAGGCCGGCCTGCAGCTGTCGAGGTCGCTGATGCTCGAACTGGCAGGGCTTGGCCTGCCACTGGCCAGTGAAATGCTTCAACCCATGGCCGCACACTACTTCAGTGACCTGCTGAGCTGGGTTGCAATCGGCGCCAGAACCTGCGAATCACAGATTCACCGCGAGCTGGTCAGCAGCCTCGACGTCCCCGCAGGGTTCAAGAACGGCACCGATGGCAGCCTGGGCGTCGCCTGCGACGCCATTTGTAGCGCCGCCCATCCGCACCGCTACTTCGGCATCGACCTGAATGGCCGCCCGGCGTTGATCAGCAGCGCCGGCAACAGCGATGGTCACCTGGTGTTGCGCGGTGGGCGCAACGGCCCCAATCACCACGCCGAAGCGGTTGCCCAGGCGCGCACCCAGCTGATGGCCGCCGGGGTTGCCCCGCGCCTGCTGGTGGATTGCAGCCATGCCAACAGTGGCAAGGACTATGCCCGTCAACCGCAGGTATTGGAGGATGTACTCGCACAGCGCAGTGCGGGCAATCGCGACCTGTTCGGCATCATGCTGGAGAGTAACCTCAACCCCGGCCGACAGGACCTGTCGATGCACTTGCGTTATGGCGTGTCCATCACCGACGGCTGCCTCGGCTGGGACGAGACCAGCGCGCTGTTACGCCGCGCTGCTGACCTGGCCTGAAGCCGGGGTCACCTTGAAGCCAGGTGCGGCGAGAAGCATCGGCCTTGAAAAGGCACCGATCCCGGTGCCTTTTTTTCATATGCAGAAACGCTTTACATGCTGCCAATTCATCAGGTTAGAATCGATTGGCACGCGACTTGCCAGTCCAAGTCTTCTTCCCTGCGCTATACCGGAGTACCTGCCTTTGGATGCAAGCACCATCAACAGCCTGTTCTTGATCGGCGCATTGCTGGTGGGCGCAAGTATCCTGGTCAGTTCGCTGTCGTCGCGCCTGGGCATCCCTATCCTGGTCATCATCCTGGCGGTCGGCATGATTGCCGGTGTCGATGGTGGCGGCATCATCTTCAACAACTACCCGACCGCCTACCTGGTGGGCAACCTGGCGTTGGCGGTGATCCTGCTGGACGGTGGCCTGCGCACGCGGGTGGCGAGCTTTCGCGTGGCACTGTGGCCGGCGCTTTCGCTGGCCACAGTAGGGGTAATGATCACCACCGCCCTCACCGGCCTGGTCGCGGCCTGGCTGTTCAACCTGAGTCTGATCCAGGGCCTGCTGATTGGCGCCATCGTCGGCTCTACCGACGCCGCAGCGGTGTTCTCGCTGCTGGGCGGCAAAGGCCTGAACGAGCGGGTTACCGCCACTCTGGAGATCGAGTCGGGCAGCAACGACCCGATGGCGGTGTTCCTCACAGTCACCCTGATCGACATGATCGCCAGCGGCCAGACCGGCCTGCACTGGAGCCTGCTTACCCACCTGCTGCGTGAGTTTGGTATCGGTGGCCTGCTGGGCCTGGGCGGTGGCTGGTTGATGCTGCAAATGGTAAACCGCATCAACCTGGCCGGCGGCCTGTACCCAATCCTGGTCGTGGCAGGCGGCCTGGCCGTATTCTCGCTGACCAACGCCCTGCATGGCAGCGGCTTCCTGGCCGTATACCTGTGCGGCCTGGTGCTGGGCAACAAGCCCATCCGCAGCCGCCACGGCATCTTGCACATGCTCGACGGCATGGCCTGGCTGGCGCAGATCGGCATGTTCCTGGTACTGGGGCTGCTGGTCACCCCCCACGATCTGCTGCCTATCGCCCTGCCCGCACTGGGCCTGGCGCTGTGGATGATCCTGGTGGCGCGCCCACTGTCTGTGGTCGCTGCGCTACTGCCGTTCAAAGCCTTCCATGGCCGCGAGAAGGGCTTTATCGCCTGGGTCGGCCTGCGCGGCGCGGTGCCGATCATTCTGGCGGTGTTCCCGCTGATGGCCGGCCTGCCGGACGCGCAGTTGTTCTTCAACCTGGCGTTCTTCATCGTGCTGGTGTCGCTGCTGGTGCAAGGCACCAGCCTGCCGTGGATGGCCAAATTGCTGAAAGTGACGGTACCGCCAGACCCGGCACCGATTTCCCGCTCCGCCCTGGAAGTGCACATCACCAGCGAGTGGGAAATGTTCGTCTACCGCCTGGGTGCGGAAAAATGGTGCATCGGCGCCGCCCTGCGCGAGCTGAAAATGCCCGAAGGCACACGGATTGCCGCCCTGTTCCGTGGCGAGCAGCTGCTGCACCCGTCGGGCAGCACCGTGCTTGAAGTGGGCGACATGCTTTGCGTGATCGGCCACGAGCACAACCTGCCGGCCCTGGGCAAATTGTTCAGCCAGGCGCCGCAGCGTGGCCTAGACCTGCGGTTCTTTGGCGACTTCGTGCTCGAAGGCGATGCCGAACTGGGTGCAGTGGCCGCACTTTATGGCCTGAAACTCGATGGCCTGGACGCGAAAATGCCGCTTGCGCAGTTCATCCGACAGAAGGTCGGAGGCGCTCCAGTAGTAGGTGACCAGGTCGATTGGCATGGCACGATCTGGACCGTGGCGACCATGGACGGGAACAAGATCCAGAAAGTAGGCGTCAGATTCCCCGAAGGAACGCGACCCGGACCAGGATTGTTCCTCTAAACTTCGTTTCTGCCGGATCCACAAGTAGTCTGCCTATGTCCCTGCGCGTGTACCTTCGCACAGCCCTGTTCGGGCTGTGCCTGTCCCTTTCCTTTGCCGCTACCGCCGCAGAGG
This sequence comes from Candidatus Pseudomonas phytovorans, assembly GCA_029202525.1. Taxonomy (NCBI): domain Bacteria; kingdom Pseudomonadati; phylum Pseudomonadota; class Gammaproteobacteria; order Pseudomonadales; family Pseudomonadaceae; genus Pseudomonas; species Candidatus Pseudomonas phytovorans. The sequence goes on along the minus strand of CP119325.1, from coordinate 881,573 downwards.
CTCCGACCACCGCCAGCATCCAGAACAGCCTCGACAAGATCGCTGAGCGCAAGCTGCCTGAAGCCGACCAGAAGGCGCTGCAGCAGGTGCTCGAACAAACCTTGAGCCTGCTGGCCAGCAAGGAAGACAACGAGAAGAAGCTGGCCGCACTCAAGCAACAACTGACCAGCGCCCCGAAAGAAACCAGCGACAGCCAGAAAGAGCTCGCCAGGCTCAACGAAAGCAAGGCACAGCCCGTGGCCCAGCGCTACGCCACCCTCAGCGTGCCGCAGCTCGAGCAGATGCTCAGCGAACGCAACACCCAACAGGGTGAGCTGCAGAAGGCGTTGTCCGAAGCCAACAGCCTGATCATCAATTCGCAAACCCGCCCGGAGCGCGCACAAGCCGAGATCAGCAACAGCCAGGCACGCACCCAGCAGATCAACAACATCCTTAAAACCGGCAAGGACGGCGGTAAATCCATCAACGCCGACCAGCGCAACCAGCTGAACGCCGAGCTGGCCTCGCTCAATGCGCTGACCCTGCTGCGCCGCCAGGAACTGGCCGGCAACAGCCTGCTGCAAGACCTCGGTAACGCCCGCCACGACCTTTTGATCGAGCGCGCCGCGCGCCTGGAGCAGGAAATCCAGGACCTGCAGACCCTGATCAACGAAAAGCGTCTGGCCCAATCCCAGCAAGCCGTCACCCAGCAGTCGATCGAAGCACAAAAGGCGGGGGGCAGCAGCCTGCTGGCCAGCGAAAGTGCGGCCAACCTTAAGCTTTCCGACTACCTGCTCAAAAGCACTGACCGCCTCAACGAACTGACCCAGCAGAACCTGCGCACCAAGCAGCAACTCGACAGCCTGACACAGGCCGACCAGGCGCTGGACGAGCAAATCAGCGTACTCAAGGGCAGCCTGCTGCTGTCGAAGATTCTCTACAAGCAAAAGCAGGCCCTGCCACACCTGAAGCTCGACCGTGACCTGGCCGACCAGATTGCCGATATCCGCCTGTACCAGTTCGAGATCAACCAGCAGCGCGAGCAAATGAGCAGCCCGGTGACGTATGTCGACAAGCTGCTGGCCAACCAGCCGCAGGAAGACGTCACCCCCGCGTTACGCAAGGCACTGCTGGAAATCGCCATCACCCGAAGCGACCTGCTGGAACGCCTCAACCGCGAACTGTCGGCACTGCTCAACGAATCGATCACCCTGCAACTCAACCAGAAGCAACTGCTCGGCACTGCGCAGGGCCTGCGCACCACCCTTGATGAGCAGATGTTCTGGATCCCCAGCAACAAGCCGCTGGACTGGGACTGGTTGACGTTTGTACCGGAACGCTTTGCCAAACAGGTTGCAGACCTGCCCTGGGGCTCCGGCCTGAAAGAGCTGGCAGACGGCCTGAGCCAACGCCCTTTGCTGTTTCTGCCGCTGCTGCTGGTAATCGGCGCCCTGCTGTGGCGCCGCAAGTACCTGTATCAACGGCTGAGCAAGGTGCACCAGGATATCGGCCACTTCCGCCGTGACAGCCAGTGGCATACGCCCCAGGCGATCCTCATCAACATCCTCCTGGCAATGCCGGTGAGCCTGGGCCTGGCCCTGTGCAGCTATGCCCTGCAGATCGACGCCCGCGGGCAGAACGCCAACCTTGGCGCGGCGCTTTGGCAACTGGCCCAGGCCTGGCTGGTGTTCTACACCGCCTACCGTATCCTCGCCCCCGGCGGCGTGGCAGAAGTCCACTTCCGCTGGCACAAGCCACAGGTCGAATTCCTGCGAGGCTGGGTGCGCAGGCTGGGTAGCGTGGTGCTGGCACTGGTGGGCGTGGTAGCAGTGGCCGAGCACCAGCCTTCGGCGCTGGCCGACGACGTACTGGGCATCGGCGTGGTGCTGACCTGCTATGCACTGATGGCCTGGCTGCTCAGCCGCCTGCTGGCGAGCAGCCCGGCGCACCGCGACACCTCGCTGTTCCGCAGGGCCGTCGGGGTGGCGTTCACCGCCCTGCCCATCGCCTTGTTCGTGGCCGTGTGCTTCGGCTACTACTACACCGCACTCAAGCTCACCGACCGGCTGATCTACACCCTTTACCTGCTGATGTTCTGGCTGGTGATCGAGGCCGCCTTCGTGCGTGGCCTGTCGGTGGCCGCTCGGCGCCTGGCCTATCAGCGAGCCCTGAGCAAACGTGCAGCGGCCAAGGAAGGACTGGATGGCGAAGTCATCACCGAAGAGCCGACACTGGATATCGAGCAGGTCAACCAGCAGTCGCTGCGCCTGATCCGCCTGGCCTTGCTGGGCGGCTTCATTGCCGGCCTGTACTGGGTGTGGTCAGACCTGATCTCGGTGTTCTCCTACCTCAACAACTTCACGTTGTATGAATACACCAGCGGCACCGGCGCCGCCGCCAGCATGGTGCCGATCAGCCTGGGTGACCTGCTGGGCGCGCTGGTGATCGTCGGCATCACCTTTGCCCTGGCCGGCAACTTGCCGGGCTTGCTGGAAGTACTGGTGCTGTCACGCCTGAATCTGGCCCAAGGCAGTGCCTACGCCACCACCACACTGCTGTCGTACACCATCGTCGGGGTCGGCATCGTCAGCACCTTGTCGACCCTGGGTGTGAGCTGGGACAAGCTGCAATGGCTGGTGGCCGCGTTGTCGGTGGGCCTGGGCTTCGGCATGCAGGAAATCTTCGCCAACTTCATTTCCGGCATCATGATCCTGTTCGAACGACCGGTACGGATTGGCGACACCATTACCATCGGCAACCTGTCCGGTACGGTGAGCAAGATCCGCATCCGCGCCACTACCATCACCGACTTCGACCGCAAGGACATCATCGTCCCCAACAAGACCTTCATCACCGGCCAGTTGATCAACTGGTCGCTGACCGACACGGTCACCCGGGTAACCCTGAAGCTGGGCATCGACTACGGCTCCGACCTGGACCTGGTGCGCGACCTGCTGCTCAAGGGTGCGCATGAAAATCCGCGCGTGCTCAAGGACCCGGAGCCGATCGTATACTTCCTCAACTTCGGCGAAAGCTCGCTGGACCACGAGTTGCGCATGCACGTACGTGATCTGGGCGACCGTAACCCGACGCTGGACGAGATCAACCGCTACATCAACCGCGAGTTCAAGGCGCACAACATCAAGATCTCGGTACGCCAGGTCGAGGTGTTCCTGATGGATGCCAAAGGTGGCAAGCAACAGCTGATTTCCATGGATCAGCCGAAAACGGATGGCACTGCTTCAGCCTGAATAAGCCCGGATACTTTATTCTGTGCTGAAACCCGGCGAGGGCTCCGCCCTCGTTCGCGGGCTCGCCCGCTCCCACAGGGCCAGCGCTGACCCTGAGAGCGGCGCGATCCCTGTGGGAGCGGGCAAGCCCGCGAAGGGCCGCAAAGCGGCCCCAGTCAATCAAACTCTGGAGCCGGCCCGTGAAAGCCCTCGACCAACTCACCTTCGACAACCGCTTCGCCCGCCTGGGCGACGCGTTCTCCACCCAGGTGCTGCCCGAACCCATCGCAGACCCGCGCCTGGTGGTAGCAAGCGAGTCGGCCATGGCCCTGCTCGACCTCGACCCGGCCCAGGCCGAACAGCCGGTATTCGCCGAGTTGTTCAGCGGCCACAAGATGTGGGAAGAAGCCGACCCTCGGGCGATGGTTTATTCCGGCCACCAGTTCGGCTCGTACAACCCGCGCCTGGGTGATGGCCGTGGCCTGCTGCTGGCCGAGGTAGTCAACGATGCGGGCGACCACTGGGACCTGCACCTCAAGGGCGCTGGCCAGACCCCGTACTCACGCATGGGCGACGGCCGCGCCGTGTTGCGTTCGTCGATCCGCGAGTTCCTCGCCTCCGAAGCCCTGCACGCCTTGGGCATCCCCACCAGCCGGGCGCTGTGCGTGATCGGTTCCAGCACCGCGGTGTGGCGCGAAACCCGCGAAAGCGCTGCCATGCTCACGCGCCTGGCGCAGAGCCATGTGCGCTTCGGGCATTTCGAATATTTCTACTACACCAAACAGCCCGAACAGCAGCGGGTGCTGATCGACCATGTATTGCAGCAGCACTACCCCGAATGCTGTGACGCCGAACAACCGTACCTGGCCATGTTCCGCACCATCGTCGAGCGCAACGCCGAACTGATCGCCCGCTGGCAAGCCTATGGCTTCTGCCACGGCGTGATGAACACCGACAACATGTCGATCCTGGGCATCACCTTCGACTTCGGCCCATACGCCTTCCTCGATGACTTCGACGCCAACTTCATCTGCAACCACTCCGACGACCGTGGCCGCTACAGCTACGCCAACCAGGTGCCCATCGCCCACTGGAACCTCAGCGCACTGGCCCAGGCCCTGACCACGGTGATCGAGGTTGAGCCACTGAAAGAGGCACTGGGGCTGTTCCTGCCGCTGTACCAGGCCCACTACCTGGACCTGATGCGCCGGCGCCTGGGCCTGACCAGCGCCGAGGACGACGACATGGCACTGGTCGAGCGCCTGCTGCAGTGCATGCAGCGTGGTGGCGTGGACTACAACCTGTTCTTCCGAAAGCTGGGCGAACAACCGGTGGCCGAGGCGCTGCAGGTGGTACGCAACGACTTTATCGACCTGGCCGGTTTCGATGCATGGGGCACTGACTACCTGGCCCGCTGCGAGCGCGACGCAGGTAATGCCGAAGGGCGCCGTGAGCGCATGCATGCAGTGAACCCGCTGTACATACTGCGCAACTACCTGGCGCAGAAAGCAATCGAAGCGGCTGAAGCGGGGGATTACAGCGAGGTGCGGCAGCTGCATCAGGTACTGAGCAAGCCCTTCGAAGAGCAGCCTGGGATGCAGGCCTATGCCGAGCGCCCGCCGGAGTGGGGCAAGCACCTGGAAATCAGCTGTTCTTCCTGAATTGATGGTTGTTGTACTGGCCCCATCGCCGGCAAGCCAGCTCCCACAGGTACAGCGTCACACCTGAGCAATCGATAACCCTGTGGGAGCTGGCTTGCCGGCGATAGGGCCCGATCAAACAACACAAGGAATTGATATGCCCGAACCACTGGTAATCCCCTGCCCCCACTGCAACGGCCTGAACCGCCTACCAGCGGAACGCCTGGCTGATGCACCAAAATGCGGCCGCTGCAAACAGGCCGTTCTGCTGAGCCAGCCCTTCGAACTCACCGAAGCCAGCTACGCCAGCCAGATCAAAGGCGACCTGCCGCTGCTGGTGGACATCTGGGCCGACTGGTGCGGCCCGTGCAAATCCTTCGCGCCCACCTTTGAACAGGCGGCCCGCCAACTGACCGGCCGCTGCCGCCTGGCCAAGCTAGACAGCGAAGCCAACCGTAACCTGGCGGGGCAACTGGGCATTCGCTCGATCCCCAGCCTGCTGCTGTTCAAGAACGGCCGCGAAGTCAGCCGCCAGGCCGGGGCGTTTCCACTCCAGTCGCTGTTGGAGTGGTTGCGTAGCCAAGGGGTTTAAGCGTTTTCTTCAAGCAGCGAATGCAACTCGACAAACTGCAGGGTGAGCTTATGCTTCGGCTCCAGATGAATCAGCGGCAAGCTGGCGTGGTGCGACTCGCGCATCTTCACCGAGCTGCTCAGGTACACCGGTAGCACCGGCAGGCCCTCGGCTTGCAGCTCGTCGAGCATTTGCTGCGGAAGGCTGGCGCGGGACTGGAACTGGTTGACCACAATCCCTTCGACCATCAGGTCTTCGTTGTGGTCCTCCTTGAGGTCTTCGATTTCGGCCAGCAGGCCATAAAGGGCCTGGCGCGAGAAGCTGTCGCAGTCGAAGGGGATCAGCACGCGATCGGCAGCGATCAGCGCAGATACTGCATAAAAATTGAGCGCCGGCGGGGTATCGATGTAGATACGATCGTAGTCCTCGTCCAGCTCGTCGAGCAATTTACGCAGCTTGTTGATCTTGTGCTTTGCCTCAAGCTTGGGCTGCAGGTCGGCCAGCTCGGCAGTGGCGGTGACCACATGCAGGTTATCGAAAGGGGTTTCGTAGATATCGACCTTGTTCTTCTTGCTGAACGGTCCGCTGGACAGGCTCTGCTTGAAGAAATCGGCAATGCCCATGGGGATGTCCTCGCCGGTGAGGCCGGTGAGGTACTGGGTCGAGTTGGCCTGGGCATCCAGGTCGATCAGCAGGGTCCGGTAGCCTTCATTGGCACTGACCGCCGCCAGGTTACAGGCAATGCTCGACTTGCCCACGCCACCTTTCTGATTGAACACCACGCGCCGCATGATTGACCTCCGTGTATCAACGAATGCCCGAGTATGTGGCGCCGACGAGGCATTGGCCAGCGCCATCTGCCGGGTATCAATACATCACGCTTTCAGCCATAGGCCTGCCCGGTGACCAACTCCGCAAACGCCCGCGCCATCGCCGACCCACCACGCTCGCGCTGCACCAGCCACACTGCCGTCATCGCCCCCTCATCGAGCAAGGTGCGGTAAACCACCCCGTCAATACGCATGCGCTGGAACGACGCCGGCAGCACCGATACCCCCAGCCCTGCCGAAACCAGGCCGATGATGGTCATCGCCTCCCCCGCCTCCTGGGCAAAATGCGGACTGAATCCCGCCTGCCGGGCAAGGCTCAGCAACTGCGCATGCAAGCCGCTGCCATAACTGCGTGGGAAGAACACAAACGGCTCATGGGCCAGCGCCGCCATGTGCACGCCCTGTTCGGTTCCTTCCGCCAACGGATGCGAAGCATTGATCACCGCGACCAGCGGCTCCCGGAACAACTCGGTGGCCAGCAAACCCTCCGGCAGCGGCATGGGCCGCATCAGCCCCACCTCGATGGACTCGTCGAATACCCCTTCGGCAACATCGCGGCTGCTCATCTCCTTGAGGTTCAGGTGCACCGCCGGAAAGCGCTGGCGAAAGGCATGGATGGCCTTGGGAATTTTCGAGGTGAATGGCGCAGACGACGTAAAGCCGATCTTCATCTCGCCCAGTTCCCCCAACTGGGCACGCCGGGCCACATCGGCGGCCTTCTCTACCTGCGCCAGCACTTGGCGCGCTTCTTCAAGGAACAGCCGCCCCGCCTCGCTCAGCTCGACCCGACGATTGGTACGCTCAAACAACCGCGCCCCCAACTCCTGCTCCAGCGCCTGGATCTGCTGGCTCAAAGGCGGCTGTGAAATACCCAGTTGCTGGGCCGCACGGCCAAAGTGCAGCTCCTCGGCCACGGCGATGAAGTAACGCAGATGGCGCAGTTCCATGATCGGCTCCAAACAGGTCGTAAAACGTCTTAAATAGGTCGAACAATATATTGGATCTAATCATTAGCCAGCTATATGCTTTTTTCATTGCGCCAGAGGTACCCGCCGTGAAAACTGCTGTAGCCCCGCTTCCTACTGAACCAGAACCTGCCCCCCTGAACGAAATGTGGATCGAAAAAGGCACCCCCGCCTTCATGAAGACCGTGCTGGCCCTGTTCAGCGGCGGCTTCGCCACCTTTGCCCTGCTGTATTGCGTACAGCCGATGATGCCGCTGCTGTCGAAGGAATTTGCGATCAATGCGGCGCAGAGCAGCCTGGTGCTGTCGGTGTCCACCGCCATGCTGGCGCTCGGCCTGCTGATTACCGGCCCCATCTCCGACCGCATCGGGCGCAAACCGGTAATGGTGTTCGCCCTGGTCTGCGCTGCCCTTTCCACCCTGGCCAGCGCCGTGATGCCGAGCTGGGAGCTGGTACTGGCCACCCGTGCGCTGGTCGGCCTGTCACTGAGTGGCCTTGCGGCGGTGGCGATGACCTACCTGAGCGAAGAGATCCACCCGCAGCACATCGGCCTGGCCATGGGCCTGTACATCGGCGGCAACGCCATTGGCGGCATGAGCGGGCGGCTTATCACCGGTGTATTGATCGACTTCGTCAGTTGGCACACGGCGATGCTTTGCATTGGCGGCCTGGCCCTGGTGGCAGCGCTGGTGTTCTGGAAGGTGCTGCCCGAGTCGCGCAATTTCCGCCCACAGGTAATGAACCCGCGCAGCCTGCTGGACGGCTTCGTCGTGCACTTCAAGGACGCGGGCCTGCCTTGGCTGTTCCTTGAGGCCTTCCTGCTGATGGGTGCCTTCGTCACCCTGTTCAACTACATCGGCTACCGCTTGTTGGCCGACCCCTACCACATGAACCAGGCACTGGTCGGTTTGCTGTCGGTGGTGTACCTGTCGGGCATCTACAGTTCGGCACAGGTGGGTGCCTTGGCCGACAAGCTGGGCCGGCGCAACGTATTCTGGGCCAGCATCGTGGTGATGGCAGGTGGCTTGCTGATGACCCTGGCCAGCCCGCTGGCGATGGTGATCGTGGGCATGCTGGTGTTCACCTTCGGCTTCTTTGGCGCGCACTCGGTGGCCAGCAGCTGGATCGGCCGACGGGCGTTGAAGGCCAAGGGGCAAGCATCGTCGCTGTACCTGTTCAGCTATTACGCAGGCTCCAGCGTGGCCGGTACGGCGGGCGGGGTGTTCTGGCACCAGTGGGGCTGGAATGGTATAGGGCTGTTCATTGGCAGCCTGCTGGCGGTGGCGTTGCTGGTGGCTTTGCACTTGAGCAAGTTACCGCCCAAATCGGTGTGAAGCATTCGCGGGCACGCCCGCTCCCACAGGGTTCGGTGCAGTCCCTGTGGGAGCGGGCGTGCCCGCGAATAGGCCATCAGATCAGTTGATGATCTCGACAATATCCACATCCACTTCCCGGCTCATCAGGTGCTTCTCCACCTCACCGGTCAGCTTGACCTTGGTCTTGTCGTTGAACGGCGTTGGCGGCAGGTCTTCGTCATCGATCTCGACGGTGATGGTGCCGGTGTTGTCCCTGAATTCGTACTTGTCGTCGTTGTTGATTTTCTTGGTCACAAACCCTTGTAGCACAACCGGAGTGTCATCGGCAGCTTCGTTGGCAGCGGCCACGGTGGTGACCGACTGGGCGCCGGGGCCGGTGTAGGTCGCGGCCAGCGCGGCGGTGCTGAACAGTGGGGCAAGGATCAGTGCAAGGTAATGAGCTTTCATGAGGATCGGGTCCTGTTTCGGTTTTGATGGGACCAGATTAACGACGATCGCTGAATTAAAACTTAACGCACAAAAAAGCCCGGCGCATGGCCGGGCTCTGTTTTTCAGCGATCAGCTCACTGGTGGTACTGCGCCGACAGCTCGTGCACGGCGTTGATGAACACGCCAGCGTGCTCCGGGTCGACTTCCGGTGTAATGCCGTGGCCCAGGTTGAACACATGGCCAGTGCCTTGGCCATAGCTGGCCAGGATACGCGCCACTTCCTGGCGGATAGCCTCGGGTTTTGCGTACAACACAGTAGGGTCCATGTTGCCCTGCAGAGCCACCTTGTCACCCACGCGGCGGCGGGCGTCGCCGATCTCGCAAGTCCAGTCCAGGCCCAGCGCGTCGGCGCCGGCTTCGGCGATGCTCTCCAGCCACAGACCGCCATTCTTGGTGAACAGGATCACCGGCACCTTGCGGCCTTCGTGCTCGCGGATCAGGCCGCTGACAATCTTGCGCATATAAGCCAGGGAAAACTCCTGATACGCCGCCGCCGAGAGGTTGCCGCCCCAGGTGTCGAAGATCTGCACGGCCTGGGCACCGGCCAGGATCTGGCCGTTGAGGTAACTGGTGACCGACTGCGCCAGCTTGTCCAGCAACAGGTGCAGGGCTTGCGGGTTGTCGTAGGCCATGGCCTTGGTCTTGCGAAAATCCTTCGACGAGCCGCCTTCGACCATGTAGGTGGCCAAGGTCCAGGGGCTGCCGGAGAAGCCGATCAACGGCACGCGGCCGTTAAGCTCGCGGCGAATGGTGCTGACTGCGTCCATCACGTAGCCGAGGTCTTTTTGCGGGTCGGGGATTGGCAGTGCTTCGATATCGGCCGGGGTGCTGATGACCTTCTTGAAACGCGGGCCTTCGCCGGTTTCGAAGTACAGGCCCAGGCCCATGGCGTCGGGGATGGTGAGGATGTCCGAGAACAGGATCGCTGCGTCCAGCGGGTAGCGGTCCAGCGGCTGCATCGTGACCTCGCAGGCGAACTGCGGGTTCATGCACAGGCTCATGAAGTCCCCGGCCTTGGCGCGGCTGGCGCGGTACTCCGGCAGGTAGCGGCCGGCCTGGCGCATCATCCACACCGGGGTGACGTCTACGGGTTGCTTGAGCAGTGCACGCAGGAAACGGTCGTTCTTCAGGGCAGTCATGTCGGCATCCGGAAAAATAGTGCGGGCATTTTCTCAGACGCCAACGCAAAAGGCACGGCCATGGCCATGCGTTTTGTCTATCAAGTGCTATGGATCAAACGATTTTGTATACAAATTGCTACCTGCCGCTCTGCTCGAAGGCATAACCAAGCGATAGCAACACTCCGTCGGACCATTGTGGACCGATAAAACACAGGCCGGTCGGCCTGCCGTCTTCATCGAGCCCGGCAGGCACCGTAAGGCCTGGATACCCTGCCTGGGCGCCATAGCTGTTCAAATAACCCAACGGCAGGTCGATCAGCGCCGCAAGGTCATGGACCTGCAGCGCGGTGTCGAGCAAGCAGCGACTCTGGCTGCGCAGCTGGTGGGCTACACACGTGTAGTCTTCTTCATTGAACGCCAACGCCTCGCTACTTTCCAGCAAGCCTTGGGCATAGCCCTCCGGCAACGGATTAGCGGTGTTGAAGGCGATCACATCGGCGAGGCTTTTCACCCCGACGCCTGGCCGCCCAGCCAGGTACCTTGCCAGTTCTCGCTTGAAGTCATAGCTCAACACAGCCATCTGTTCCGGGAACAAGTCTGGGAACTCGAACTGGACCGGAACCACCGTGGCGCCAGCACTTTCCAACCTGCTTAGCAGAGCAGCAAAAGCGGGATCATCCGCCATCGTAGCCCCTCCCCCACTGTGCACCGGGTAGCCCAGACGAACACCCCACAACGCGGAGTCGTCCAGCGCTGCAGCATACGCCACAGGCGCTTGAGGTGCGCCCTCCGGCACCTGGTCTGGCCGGTCCAGGCCAAACATCGCATCGACCAACAGCGCGGCGTCGGTGACAGTACGCGCCATCGGACCTGGGGTATCTTGCAAGCTGCTCAACGGCAGCATCCCGTACTGGCTGAGCAGCCCCAGTGTAGGGCGCAGACCTACCACGTGATTGCAATAAGCAGGCCCAACCAGCGAGCCGTTGGTCTCCGTACCGACAGCGATGGCGACGATACCGGCGCTGACAGCCACCGCCGAGCCGGCACTGGAACCGTATACAGGGAAGTCGCGACCTAGCGCACTTCTGGTCTGGCCACCACGGCCACTCCACCCCAAAGGGGCCGTCCAGTCACGAAAACCCATCCACTCACTGGTATTGGCCTTGCCAAGGATGATCGCGCCGGACGCACGCAGCCGCTGAACTACATAGGCGTCTGCCGCTGCCGGCTCGCCGACCAGTGCCAACGAGCCGGCACTGGTCTGCATGCCATCGCCGCTGTCGAGGTTGTCCTTGAGGAGCACGGGGATACCGTGCAACGGGCCGCGCAGCACCCCTTCAAAGCGCTCGGCATCCCGGTCTTGCGCAATAGTCAGGGCATCCGGGTTGGTTTCGATGACGGCCCTGAGTTGTGGGCCCTTTTCGTTGAGCGCGCTGATCCGTGCCAATGCACGGGTCACCAGATCGACGGATGTCAGGTTGCCTTCAGCCAGCTTCTGCTGAAGTTCGGAAAGGGTCGCGAAATCGTTGCTATCGGGATCGATGATCGACGCAAACACAGGACCATCGAAGCCTTCCTGCAGATCGTCGAGCCGGTACGCCAGATCGATCACGGATATCGCGGGGTTTTGCTGAAGATTGTTCATGCATCTGATTCCTTGACTGAATGTTCGCTCCTTGAGGAGCCCATCCAGTCTCGGAATCAGTTGCTGGCGAGTACAGTCTGTTGCTTCGTCAGGCCGTGTAGGAACCGTCCTTCTTTACAAGACTGATCACACCTCCAGATAGTCAAGGATACCTTCGGCAGCAGTACGCCCCTCGAAGATAGCCGTCACCACCAGGTCCGAACCGCGCACCATGTCGCCACCGGCAAATACTTTCGGGTTGCTGGTCTGGTGCTTGAACTTGCTCTTCTCCGGCGCCACCACACGGCCCTGGCTGTCCAGCTGGATGCCATGCTGCTCGAACCAAGGCGCCGGGCTTGGGCGGAAACCGAAGGCGATCACCACGGCATCAGCCGGCAGGATCTCTTCAGAGCCCGGGATCGGCTCGGGGCTGCGGCGGCCACGGGCATCCGGCTCGCCAAGACGGGTCTCGACCACCTTCACGCCTTCAACCTTGTCTTCGCCGACAATGGCGATAGGCTGGCGGTTGTAGAGGAACTTCACGCCTTCTTCCTTGGCGTTCTTCACCTCTTTGCGCGAGCCCGGCATGTTGGCTTCGTCACGACGGTAGGCACAGGTCACCGCCTGGGCGCCCTGGCGGATCGAGGTGCGGTTGCAGTCCATCGCAGTGTCACCACCGCCCAGCACCACCACCTTCTTGCCCTTCATGTCGACGAAGTCTTCCGGCGACTTCTCGAAGCCCAGGTTGCGGTTGACGTTGGCGATCAGGAAGTCCAGCGCGTCATGCACGCCCGGCAGGTCTTCGCCCGGGAAGCCGCCCTTCATGTAGGTGTAGGTACCCATGCCCATGAACACTGCATCGTACTCGGCGAGCAGCTGCTCCATGGTGATGTCGGTGCCCACCTCGGTGTTCAGGCGAAACTCGATGCCCATGCCGGTGAACACTTCGCGGCGGTTGCTGAGCACGGTCTTTTCCAGCTTGAACTCGGGGATGCCGAAGGTCAGCAGGCCACCGATTTCCGGGTTCTTGTCGAACACCACCGGCGTCACACCGGCGCGCACCAGCACGTCGGCGCAGCCCAGGCCAGCCGGACCAGCGCCGATGATGGCGACGCGCTTGCCGGTGGGCTTGACCTTGGACATGTCCGGGCGCCAGCCCATGGCGAAGGCGGTGTCGGTGATGTACTTCTCCACCGAACCGATGGTCACCGCGCCGAAGCCGTCGTTCAGGGTGCAGGCACCTTCACACAGGCGGTCTTGCGGGCACACGCGGCCGCACACTTCCGGCAGGGTGTTGGTCTGGTGCGACAGTTCAGCTGCGGCCAGGATGTTGCCTTCGGAGACCAGCTTCAACCAGTTGGGGATGAAGTTGTGCACCGGGCACTTCCATTCGCAATACGGGTTACCGCAGCCCAGGCAGCGGTGCGCCTGGTCTACAGACTGCTGCGGCTTGAACGGTTCGTAGATTTCCACGAACTCCTTCTTGCGCTGGCGCAGCAGCTTTTTCTTCGGGTCCTTGCGGCCCACTTCGATGAACTGGAAGTCGTTGTTCAGACGTTCAGCCATTTTTCAAAACCTCTTTACAGCAGCTGCAAGCTACAAGCTGCAAGCCGCAAGACGATCACTTAAGCCGGGCAAACCTCGTACTGCCTTTACGTGCAGCGTGAGGCTTGCCACTTGCAGCTGTTTTTACTGCGGGTTGGCACGGGTGCTGGACAGCAACTGCTTCAGGTTGGCCGCCTTCGGCTTGACCAGCCAGAAGCGCCGCACGTAGTCGTCCAGGTTCTCCGAGAGCTCACGCCCCCACTCGCTGCCGGTTTCTTCCACATACTCGCCCAGGACCCGCGCCAGGTGGCTGCGGTAGGCCTCCATCGCTTCACCACTGATACGCTGGATTTCCACCAGTTCGTGGTTGAGCTTGTCGACGAAGCTATTGTCCATGTCGAGCACGTAGGCGAAGCCGCCAGTCATGCCAGAACCGAAGTTGTAACCGGTCTTGCCCAGGACGCACACAAAGCCACCGGTCATGTATTCACAGCAGTGATCGCCAGTGCCCTCGACAACAGCGTGGGCGCCGGAGTTACGTACAGCGAAGCGCTCGCCCGCAGTACCCGCGGCAAACAGCTTGCCGCCAGTGGCACCATACAGGCAGGTGTTGCCGACGATGGCGCTGTGCTGGGTAGCGAAGGGGCTGCCGGCTGGCGGCACGATGGTGACCTTGCCCCCGGTCATGCCCTTGCCGACGTAGTCGTTTGCATCGCCTTGCAGGTGCAGGTTCAAGCCACCGGCGTTCCACACGCCGAAGCTCTGACCAGCAGTACCCTTGAAGCGGAAGGTGATCGGGTTGGCAGCCATGCCCTGGTTGCCGTACAGCTTGGCGATTTCGCCAGAGATACGGGCACCGATGGAGCGGTCGCAGTTGCAGATGTCGAGGTTGAACTCGCCACCGGCCTGATCGCGAATCGCCGGCAGGGCCATTTCCACCATCTTCTCGGCCAACTCACCCTTGTCGAACGGCGGGTTCTTGTCGACTTCGCAGAACTGTGGCTTGTCGGCCGGGATGTGCGAGCTGCCCAGCAGCGGCGACAGGTCCAGGTACTGTTGGCGCTCGGTGTCGCCTGGCAGCATTTCGAGCAGGTCGGTACGGCCGATCAGCTCGCCCAGGCTACGCACGCCCAGCTTGGCCAGCCACTCGCGGGTTTCTTCGGCGACGAAGGTGAAGAAGTTGATCACCATGTCGACGGTGCCGATGTAGTGGTCCTTGCGCAGCTTGTCGTTCTGGGTGGCTACGCCGGTGGCGCAGTTGTTCAGGTGGCAGATACGCAGGTACTTGCAGCCCAGGGCGATCATGGGCGCGGTACCGAAGCCGAAGCTTTCGGCGCCGAGGATGGCCGCCTTGATCACGTCCAGGCCGGTTTTCAGGCCGCCGTCGGTCTGTACCCGTACCTTGCCGCGCAGGTCGTTGCCACGCAGGGTCTGGTGGGTTTCGGCCAGGCCCAGTTCCCACGGGGCGCCGGCGTACTTGATCGAGGTCAGTGGTGAAGCACCAGTCCCGCCGTCGTAGCCCGAGATGGTGATCAGGTCGGCATAGGCCTTGGCCACGCCAGCAGCGATGGTACCAACGCCGGCTTCCGCCACCAGCTTGACCGATACCAGCGCCTGCGGGTTGACCTGCTTGAGGTCGTAGATCAGCTGGGCAAGGTCTTCGATCGAGTAGATGTCGTGGTGCGGCGGTGGGGAGATCAGGGTCACGCCCGGTACTGCATAACGCAGCTTGGCGATCAGGCCGTTGACCTTGCCGCCCGGCAGCTGGCCGCCTTCGCCAGGCTTGGCGCCCTGGGCCACCTTGATCTGCAGCACTTCGGCGTTGACCAGGTACTCTGGGGTCACGCCAAAGCGGCCAGTAGCCACCTGCTTGATCTTGGAGCTGCGGATGGTGCCGTAGCGCGACGGGTCTTCACCGCCCTCGCCGGAGTTGGAACGCGCACCCAGGCGGTTCATGGCCTCGGCCAGCGCTTCATGAGCCTCTGGCGACAGTGCGCCCAGCGAGATACCGGCGGAGTCGAAACGCTTGAGGATGGCCTCCAGCGGCTCGATCTGCTCCAGCGCCAGCGGCTGGTCGGCCACTTTCACCTTCAACAGGTCGCGGATCATCGACACCGGGCGCTGGTCGACCAGCGTGGTGTATTCCTTGAACTTGGCGTAGTCGCCCTGTTGCACAGCGGCCTGCAGGGTGTTGACCACATCCGGGTTGTAGGCGTGGTATTCGCCACCGTGGACGAACTTCAGCAGGCCACCTTGCTGGATCGGCTTGCGCGCGCTCCAGGCTTCGGCTGCCAGCAGCTTCTGGTCGCTTTCCAGGTCTACGAAACGCGCACCCTTGATGCGGCTGGACACGCCTTTGAAGCTCAGGCCGACCACTTCCTCGGCCAGGCCGATAGCTTCGAACAACTGCGCGCCACGGTACGAGGTGATGGTGGAGATACCCATCTTCGACAGGATCTTCAGCAGCCCCTTGGAGATACCTTTGCGGTAGTACTTGAAGACCTCATCGAGGTCGCCCAGCACTTCGCCGGTACGGATCAGGTCGGCCAGCACTTCATACGCCAGGTACGGGTAAACAGCCGAGGCACCGAAGCCCAGCAGCACGGCGAAGTGATGCGGGTCGCGGGCGGTAGCGGTTTCTACCAGGATATTGCTGTCGCAACGCAAGCCTTGCTCGGTCAGGCGGTGATGCACGGCACCCACGGCCAGCGAAGCGTGCACCGGCAGCTTGCCCGGGGCGATGTAGCGGTCGCTCAGCACCAGCTGGGTCTTGCCAGCGCGCACGGCTTCTTCAGCCTGGTCGGCGATGTTGCGAATGGCCGCTTCCAGGCCAACGCTCTGTTCATAGTTGAGGTCGATCAGCTGGCGATCGAAACCTTCGCGCTCAAGGTTCATCAGCGAACGCCACTTGGCGGGCGAGATGACCGGCGAGCTGAGGATGACCCGCGAAGCGTGCTCCGGGGACTCCTGGAAGATGTTGCGCTCAGCGCCCAGGCAGATCTCCAGCGACATCACGATGGCTTCGCGCAGCGGATCGATCGGCGGGTTGGTCACCTGGGCGAACTGCTGGCGGAAGAAGTCGAACGGCGAACGCACACGCTGCGACAGCACCGCCATCGGCGTATCGTCACCCATCGAACCAACGGCTTCCTGGCCCTGCTCACCGAGCGGGCGCAGCACCTGGTCACGCTCTTCGAAGGTGACCTGGAACATCTTCATGTATTGCTTGAGCTGGTCAGCGTCGTAGCTGGCCGCGCCTTGGTCGTCGGTCAGCGTCGCCTGAATGCGGGTAGCATGCTGACGCAACCAGCGCTTGTACGGGTGGCGCGACTTCAGGCGGTTGTCGATGGCGTCGGTGTCGAGGATCTGGCCGGTTTCAGTGTCCACGGCAAGAATCTGACCCGGGCCTACACGGCCCTTGGCCAACACTTCCTCAGGCTGGTAACCCCATACGCCAATTTCCGAGGCGATGGTGATGTAGCCATTGGTGGTGGTCACCCAACGCGCCGGGCGCAGGCCGTTGCGGTCAAGCAGGCACACCGCATGGCGGCCTTCGGTCATGACGATACCGGCCGGGCCATCCCACGGTTCCATGTGCATGGAGTTGTATTCGTAGAAGGCGCGCAGGTCGGCGTCCATGGTCTCAACGTTTTGCCAGGCTGGTGGTACCAGCATGCGCACGCCGCGGAACAGGTCGATGCCACCGGTCACCATCAGTTCCAGCATGTTGTCCATGCTCGACGAGTCGGAACCGACGCGGTTGACCAGCGGGCCGAGCTCTTCGAGGTCGGGGATCTGGTCGTTGGCAAACTTGGTGCGACGGGCCATGGCCCAGTTGCGGTTGCCGGTGATGGTGTTGATCTCGCCGTTATGGGCGAGGAAGCGGAACGGCTGCGCCAGCGGCCATTTCGGCAGGGTGTTGGTGGAAAAGCGCTGGTGGAACACGCAAATCGCGGTTTGCAGGCGCTCGTCACTTAGGTCTGGATAAAACGCCGCGAGATCGCGCGGCATCATCAGGCCTTTGTAGATGATGGTCTTGTGCGAGAAGCTGCAGATGTAATGGTCGGCGTCGTGGGCGTTGGCCACGGACGAACGGCGACGGGCACTGAACAGCTTGATGGCGAATTCCTGGTCGCTCAGGCCTTCACCGCCAACGAACACCTGTTCGATCTGCGGCAGGCGCTCCAGGGCCAGGCGGCCGAGCACGCTGGTGTCGATCGGAACCTTGCGCCAGCCGACCAGTTTCAGGCCAGCGGCGAGGATCTCGCGGTCCATGTTGGCGCGGGCGGCTTCGGCTTTGACCGGGTCCTGGTTGAAGAACACCATGCCAACGGCGTACTGCTTGGGCAGTTCGACGGCGAAGTGTTCCTGGGCCACGGCTCGCAGGAATTGATCGGGCTTCTGCATGAGCAGACCGCAACCGTCACCGGTCTTGCCGTCGGCGTTGATACCGCCGCGGTGGGTCATGCAAGTCAGCGCCTGCATGGCGGTTTGCAGAAGGTGGTGGCTCGGTTCGCCCGTCATATGGGCAATCAGGCCAAAACCACAGTTGTCCTTGAATTCTTCGGGATGGTACAGACCTGTTTTCATAGACACATTCTCACCAGGTTCACCCCTCAACGGAGGCAAATCTCTTTTTTAACAACCACTTACCATCCACGCCGATCAAACGCCAGCTTTTTTGCGGTGGTCATGGAAAACCATTGTTGCACAGCGACAGCGATGCCCACAAATTTTCATGTCTCACCATTGAAAATTTATGTCGCAATTTTGAATTTTTTTGCGCCATGCGCCGTGATAACGGCTTGGCTAGAGTCTGAAGCGTTTCAGCCATGACTGCAACAAAGGGCTTGTGGCCAGCAGTCCGGGACAGAAAAGCCTGCCGCGCTCAGGCGCAGCAGGCTAGACGAAAAGTCAGGTATCGCTCAGCAACTGGGCGGCGGGGTGGTGCCGCCCGGCAGGTATCAGCGGGCCGTGGCCAGCTCTTGTTGGACGCTGGCGACAGTACGTGGCCAAGGTTTACCAGCCTGAACCTTCGCTGGCAAGTTCTTGATTGCCGCAACCGCTGCATCGCGGTTGGCGAAGCTGCCGTAAGTCACGACGAACAGCGGTTTGCCCTGCAGGTTTTTCTTGAAGTAGCGATAGTCGCCACCCTGGGCCTTGACGTAGGCCTGGGCCGAAGCCTCAGAGCTGGTACCGAGGATCTGCACGACGTAATTACCCGGTTTCTGGCCGGCGTACCAGCCTCCACCACCACTGCCAGCCGGCGCAGGCTTCTCAGCAGGTTTTGCAGCGGGCTTGGCAACGGCGACCTGAGTCGGCGCAGGCGCAGGCTTGACCGGCGCAACCGGCTTGGCAGGCTGGGTTGCGACAGGTTTCGGCGCAGGCGCAACCGGCTGCACTGGCGCAACGGCTACTGGCTGTGCAGGTGTAGGCGCGGGGCCGGCCGGCACACCTTGCGGCGGCGCAATGGTGGTCACGGTTGGCGGCGGGTTGCCAGGCTGCAGGGCGGTATCGCCCGCCTGGCTGCCTTCTTCACCCTCGCCCATGCCGGCAGCCTGAGCCAGCGGCTCACGCATCACCGGCTGCGACTGGCCAACCAGCGGCAGCGGCATCGGCTGGGACGAGCCGGAGAACTCTATGGCAGCACCAGGCTTGCCTTCGCCAAGTGGCAGCTGGGCCTGGGCAGCAGGCGCTTCGGCGGGTGCCTTGTCGCCTTTCTTGGGCATCAACACCGCGGCCGCAACGGCAACCACGACCACAGCGGACAGCGCGAGCACATGTTTTTTAGGCATCTTGAACCCCATGGATGGTCGCTTGGCCGTGGAGCGGCTGGCGATCATGGCTTCGATCAAAGTGTCCCGGGCGACCTGGTTGATGTTGCCAGGCCAACCGTCGGAGTGTTCATGGATATCGACGATCTGTTCACGGCTGAACACCTCGATGCCCCGGCCAGCCCCTTCCAGGCGCTGTTCCAGGTACTCGCGGGTTTCCTCTTCACTGTAGGGGGCGAGCTCGATGATGTGGAAGCGTTCTTCCTCGACATTGAGTTCATCCAACCCGGCAATCAGCGATGGCTCACCGAACAGGAATACGTGCGGGCGACCTTCCGGCACCCCCGCCGCCAACTCCAGCAACGCTTGGAGTGCCGACTCGTCGAGTTGTTCCGCATCGTCCACCAGCAAATACACTTCCTGCCCGGTCAGTGCCAACTGCACCACCCTGGACAGGATCGCCTGCACTTCGGGCTGAGCCACACCCAGATCCTGCGCGACCTGGGCCAGCACGCTGGAGGCATCGCTGGCACTGCGGGCAGACACCACCACACTCTGCACAGCCTGCTTGTTGGTGCTGGCCACCAGGGCCTGGCGCAGCAGCGACTTGCCGCTACCCAGCGGGCCGCTGACCACCAGCATCAGCTGACTGTAGCGCGCCAGATGGTGCAACTGGCCAAGCACGGGCTTGCGCTGGGCCGGGAAAAACTTGAAGCCGGGCACGCGGGGCGCGAACGGATCGTGGCTCAACTGATAATGGTCGAGAAAGGCCTCATCGGCATGCAAACTGGTCATTGCGCTGTCACAACCTCAAAGCTGGGCCACGATCGCGCGGTAATCCGCCGACAGCGTGGCCTGTAGAATCTCTTTCGGATAGTCGTCGGTCACAACGGCCTCGCCCATCTGGCGCAACAGCACCAGACGCAGGCGGCCGTCGATCACTTTCTTGTCGACCGCCATGTGCTCCATGAAATGCGCCGGGGTCATTTCCTGTGGTGGCACCACCGGCAAACCTGCGTCCTGCAACAGGCGGATCCCGCGATCACGCTCGGCCTGGTCGATCCAGCCAAGGCGCATGGACATTTCCAAGGCCATCGCCGTGCCCGCTGCCACGGCTTCGCCGTGCAGCCACACGCCGTAGCCCATGTGGGTTTCGATGGCATGCCCGAAGGTATGCCCAAGGTTCAGGGTGGCCCGCACACCCGACTCGCGCTCGTCGGCACCGACCACGGCAGCCTTGGCCGCACAAGAGCGGCTGATGGCCTCGGTCAGGGCTACCGAGTCGAGGGCTCGCAGGGCCTGCATATTGTCTTCGAGCCAGGCGAGGAAGGGCATGTCGCAGATCAGGCCGTACTTGATCACTTCGGCCAGGCCTGCGGACAGCTCACGCGCTGGCAGGGTCTTCAGGCTGGTGGTGTCGATCAGCACCGCGTTGGGCTGGTAGAAGGCACCGACCATGTTCTTGCCCAGCGGGTGGTTGATGCCGGTCTTGCCGCCCACCGAAGAATCAACCTGAGAAAGCAGGGTAGTCGGCACCTGGATGAAGTCGACACCGCGCTGGTAACAGGCAGCAGCGAAGCCGGCCATGTCACCGATCACGCCGCCGCCCAAGGCAACTACGGTGGTGCGGCGATCATGGCGGGCGGTCAGCAGGCCATCGAAGATCAGTTGCAGGGTTTCCCAGTTCTTGTGCGCTTCGCCATCGGGCAATACCACCGGCAGCACCGAGTAGGCACCGAGGGTCTTGCTCAGGCGTTCGAGATACAGGGGCGCGACGGTCTCGTTGGAAACGATGGCGACTTGCCGGCCGGCAATGTGCGGCGCCAGCAGCTCGGGCTGGTCCAGCAGGCCTTCGCCAATGTAGATCGGGTAGCTGCGCTCGCCCAGGTCGACCTTAAGTGTCTGCATGTATCCCCACAATGTACTTGGGCGCGGCGCCGTTCGGGCAACCACGCGCTAACGTTGAACCTCGCCTCGGCGCTGGTGGCCGAGAATAGTCCCGGGTTAACGGGGCGGCAACTGCTGCAAGCGTTCGAGAATATCGATCACAACCATGCGTGGCGGCCGTTCGTCGGTTTCCACCACAACGTCGGCGATCTCGCGGTAGAGCGGGTCGCGGGCTTCCAGCAGGGCGCGCAGGGTCGCCTCGGGGTTGGCGGTGCGCAGCAGCGGGCGATTGCGATCACGTGCGGTTCGGCCAACCTGCTGTTCTACCGAAGCATGCAGGTAGATAACCCGGCCACCCCGGCGCAATGCCAGGCGATTGGCTTCGCGCATCACCGCGCCACCGCCGGTCGCCAGGACCACGCCGTCAAGTTCGCACAGTTCCGCGATCATCGCCTGCTCGCGCTCACGGAAACCCGGCTCGCCTTCCTTGTCGAAAATCCACGGGATGTTGGCGCCGCATCGCAGTTCGATTTCCTTGTCGGAATCCTTGAACAGCAGGCGCAGCTCTTTGGCCAATAGGCGTCCGATGGTGCTTTTACCAGCGCCCATGGGCCCCACAAGTATCAAATTTCGCACAGAATCAACGACTCACAGCAATCGCCTGGTCACTCATGATACGCGGAGTCAGGAAGACCAGCAGCTCGGATTTTTTCTCTTGTAATGCATCGCGTCGAAACAGCCGCCCAACATACGGCAGATCGCCTAAAAATGGCACCTTGTCGACCACATTGTTTTGCGAAGTCGAGTACACGCCACCGATCACGATCGTTTCGCCATCCGCCACGCGCACCTTGGCATTGACCTCGTTCTTGCGGATTGGCGGTACGTTGTTCAGGGCATTGACGTAATCCGGCTCGTCCTTGGTCACCCTGACAGCCATGATCACTTTGTTGTCCGGTGTAATCTGCGGGGTCACCTCCAGCGACAACGAGGCTTCGCGGAAGGCCACCGAGGTGGCGCCGCTCTGGCTGGTCTCCTGGTAGGGCACCTCGGTGCCTTTGAGGATCCTGGCCGTTTCCTTGTCGGCCGTGACCACCTTGGGCTGCGAGATGATCTCGCCGTTGCCGCTTTTTTCCATCGCGCTGAGCTCCAGGTCGAGCAACACGTCACCGCGCAACAGGCCCAGACCGACGCTGCTGCCCGCCCGCTCCACGCCGAGGTCGATGAACAGTTCCTTGCCCGGCCGCAGGTTTTCACCGTACAGCGGCCCACCCCAGCGTACCCCCAGGCTTTTTTCGTAGTCGACGTTGGCCTCGACGATACGTGCCTCGATCGCCACCTGGCGCACCGGCACATCCAACTGGGCAACCAGTTGCCGCAAATCGGCCAGGCGATCGGCGGGCTGGTGCGCCACCAGTGTATTGGTGCGCTCATCGACACCCAGGCTGCCACGAGCCGTGAGGGGGCCGTCATCCGCCAGACTGGTGAGCAACAGCTCAACCAGCCCGGCGGCGTCGGCATGGTGGATCGGTATCAGTTCACGGTGCAACGGCTGCATCTGTGCATCCGGCAACAGGCCCACCTGGGCATTGAGCGGCTGTGGGACAAACGCTGCCGCAGGCACCACCAGCAGCACATTGCCCTCCTGGCGCCGGGCCAGACCTTTGCTGCGCAGCACCAGATCAAGGGCCTGATCCCAGGGCACGTCTTGCAAGCGCAAGGTCACGCTGCCCTGCACATCATCGCTGGCGACCAGGTTGACCCCCGCATAATCGGCCAGCACCTGCAGCACCGAGCGCACTTCCACATCCTGAAAGTTCAACGACAGGGGCTCACCCTGATAAGACATCGCCGACGCCAGCGGAATCGGCAGCAGCGCTGCCAACACCCATTTCATCACGTTCTTCATTCTGGTTCCGGGCCTCCTTGCCCAGGCGTTTTGCAAGGGTGATGAACGCCGTGCGCTCGTGCCACACCCCCGCCATGAATAGCCGTTCTCGCACTTCGACCTGGCCTGGATCGATCCGCGCCACCACACCGCGGTTGCGCCCCAACCGCTCACCTGTCCGCACGCGGTAGAGCCTGCCAGCCGCCATCAGCAGCGCCTCATGCGCCGCCCCTCGCGACAGACTGCCGACCATTTCCATCTGTGCCAGCGGCACGCTTGCCAGCCCGGAGCCAGCCATTCGCAACGCGCCAGGGGCGAAGGGATCGACCACCGGCGCTGGCGTCGCGGCCTTGGCCGGCATCCGCGCAAGCACGTCAGGTGCCGGTATGGGCGCTGAGGCCTGGAAGGCATCGACTCGCAGTTGCAGACGCAAAAGCCCAGGTTGCCCCTCGACTGCGGTCAGTTTCATGTCACCGCTGCGCAACAGGCGTGCCTGCCCCAGCCAGTCGCCCAGCCACTGACGCACGTCCCTGTAACGCCCCACCACCTGCACCTGCAGCGGAATTTCCCAATGGCCGGCCTGTTGCTCGGCCTCCTTCACATCAAACCGCTCGACCAGCAAGCCATGCGCATGCCCCGAAGCCGCCAGGCGGTCAAGCAAATCGCTCATGCGCTCCCCGGCGGCCAAGTACCAGTGAGCTCCCAGCAACCGCCGCTCGGCAGAATCCACAGAGGCCTGCAGGCGCTCCAGCTCGACCAGTTGTGTCGCACTGGCTGCCTGCTGCTCGCTCAGCGCGGCCTGCCTGGCCGCTTCTTGCGCCTGCTGTTGTAGCCCTGCTGGCAGGCGAAACGCGCATCCCAGGCCGAACACCAGCCCAGCGACCAGCAATGGCGCGATACGCCGAATGTTTCTGGAACGCCCGGCTACCGCCAACCAGGCAAGGATCGGAGCTGCGCTCATGACCAGAACGCCGAAACGCGCGCAACCAGCAAAAATTCATCACCGCCCGGCATGCTCCTGACGCGCTTGAGCGCCAGATCGAGCAAAACACCAGACCGATCCAGATCGCGCATGAACTGCGCAACCTCGGCGCCGGACGTAGCCAACCCGGTCATCTGCAGGTGGCCGTTTTCCAGGCTGAGGTCAAGAAGCTGAACCCCAACCGGCAGTGCCACCTCAAGATCGGCGAACACATCACCCAGCACACCTTGCTGGGCCCGCAAGCCCTCCAGCGCAGCCAAACGGGCCATGAGTACGTCATGCTTCGCGCGCACATCAGCCAGCGGCTGCAGTTGTTCGGCCAGCACCTCAAGGTTGGCCTGTTGCCGGGTGTTGGCCAGCGCCTCCTGCTGCCCGCGCTGGCGGGCTAGCTGGTCGACCAGCGTCACGGCGCACAGCGCTAGAAGTGCGCCAGCAATCAGCTGGACGCGAAAGCGCCGAACCGCCGCTTCGCGCTGCCGTTCACGCCAGGGCAACAGGTTAAGCCGCATCATGGGCGCAACCCTCCAAGGGCCAACGCGCACGCCAGGATCATCGTGGCATCAACGTGCTCCAGCCCCTTCAAACCAGGCAAATGCCTGCACGGGGTATTCAGCAGGCGGCCAAGGTTTTGCAACCAGCTCGGCTCCACCGATGAGCCACTGGCAATCCACAGGCCCGCTGGCAAATGCTCCTCGGCAAGCAGTGCGTGCAGGCGTTCCGGCAACTGCTCCATGCCCTTCAGCCCCTGCGTTTGCAGTTCACGACGCTGGTAAGGCCGCCCGGGATGCCAGTCATAAAGCACTGCGCTGTGCGCCTCGACACGCAGTAATGCCGAACCTTCGAGGCAGCCCTGGGGCAACATTCGGCACAAGGCAATGATGTCGACCTCGATGGCCTCAAGTTGCAACCCGGCCTCCCCAACGATGGCATCAAGCGACGCCAACGCACTGTGCCGACACGCGGCCACCAGCACCTCAGCGCACCCCGGTTGCATGCTGGAGGCCCCCAAGACCTGAAAGTCCAGGGCCAGGTCCTCCAACGGAAACGGAAACATCCGCTCGGCATCGGCCAGCAACTGCGCCTCCAATTCTGCCCCGACCAGCTCCACTGGCAAATGACAGCGCTTGCAGATCACCTGGCTGGCCGGCAACGCCAACGCTACCCGAGGCTGCCTGAGGCCGCTGCGCAGGTAGGCACGGCGCAAGGCGGCCACCACCGCAGCGGGCTCCTCAACCCAAGCCTTGCCAGCTGCGGATTCAAATGGCTCTTGTGCCGACGCAACTACCTGGCAGCGCCTGCCACGCCGCTGAAGTTGCACAACACGAACAGCGTCAGGGGCAATTTCCACCCCCACGAGTGAACTGGCATCCTTGCCGAAGCGTCCTAACATCGCGGCTTCCTTGCTGCCTGGTGCAGCGGCCTGTCGCAAACCCGCGTCAACACTAGGCCCGGCCTGCCCATCGGGGCGACGGGCAGCCTGGCCGGTAACCCGGAGAGGCGAAAAAATGCTTATAATGCCCAGCGTTTTCTGCTCCGCCGGACCTGCGTGCAACCCACTCCCAACCTGGACACCGAAAAGCCTTGATACGTCTGCTGAAGTTCTTCTGGTGGTCTTCCGTCGCAGTCATCTGCGCGCTCGTACTCGGTGTGAGCGGTGCGTTTCTGTATCTTAGTCCCAGCCTGCCCTCGGTCGAGTCCCTCAGAAGCATCCAGTTGCAGATCCCCCTCAGGGTGTACAGCAGCGACGGTAAGCTGATTGCCGAATTCGGCGAAATGCGTCGCTCGCCGATCCGCTTCGCGGAAATTCCGCCACAGTTCATTCAGGCACTTCTGTCAGCAGAGGACGACAATTTCCTCAACCACTACGGTGTCGACCCCAGCAGCCTGATGCGCGCAGCGACCCAGTTGGTGAAAACCGGGCATATCCAGACCGGCGGCAGCACCATCACCATGCAGGTGGCGAAGAACTTCTTCCTCACCAGCGAACGCAGCTTCTCGCGCAAGATCAACGAGATCCTGCTGGCCCTGCAGATCGAGCGTGAATTGACCAAGGACGAAATCCTTGAGCTCTACGTCAACAAGATCTACCTGGGCAACCGCGCCTACGGCATCGACGCCGCCGCGCAGGTGTACTACGGCAAATCGATCCGCGACGTGAGCCTGGCGCAGATGGCGATGATCGCCGGCCTGCCCAAGGCACCGTCACGCTTCAACCCGCTGGCCAACGCGGTGCGTGCCAAGGAGCGCCGCGACTGGATTCTGGGCCGCATGTACAAGCTGGGCAAGATCGACCAGGCCAGCTACCAGGCTGCCCTGGCCGAACCGCTAAATGCCAGCTACCACGTGCCGACACCTGAGGTGAATGCGCCTTACATCGCCGAAATGGCCCGCGCCGAAATGGTCGGCCGCTACGGCAGCGAGGCCTACACCGAAGGCTTCCGCGTTACCACCACGGTGCCCAGCGACATGCAGGAAATGGCCAACAACGCCATTCTCAAAGGCCTGTCCGATTACGACGAACGCCACGGCTACCGTGGCCCCGAAGCACGCTTCCCGGGCCGCACCCAGGCCGCCTGGCAGCAGGAACTGGGCAAACAGCGCATCCTTGGTGGCCTGGAGCCAGCAATCGTCACTCACGTCGATAAAACCGGCCTTCAGGTGCTGACCCGAGACGGCCAGCAAGCCGAAGTTGCCTGGGACACCATGAAGTGGGCACGCCCGTTCATCAACAATAACGCCCAGGGCCGTGCGCCACAGTCGCCTGCCGATGTGGCACAGGTCGGTGACCTGGTGCGCCTGCAGCGTCTGGAAGACGGCAAGTTCAAGTTCAGCCAGGTACCTGGTGCGCAAAGTGCCCTGGTCACCCTCGACCCTTACAACGGCGCCATTCGTGCGCTGGTTGGCGGTTTCTCGTTCGAGCAGAGCAACTACAACCGCGCCATGCAGGCCAAGCGCCAGCCAGGTTCGAGCTTCAAACCGTTCATCTACAGCGCCGCACTGGACAGCGGCTATACCGCATCAACCCTGGTCAACGATGCACCGATCGTGTTCGTCGACGAATCCGTCGACAAAGTGTGGCGACCGAAGAACGACACCAACACCTTCCTCGGCCCGATCCGTATGCGCGAAGCGCTGTACAAGTCGCGCAACCTGGTTTCGATCCGGTTGTTGCAGGCCATGGGTGTAGACCGCACCATCGACTACATCGCCAAGTTCGGTTTCAACAAGCAGGACCTGCCGCGCAACCTGTCGCTGGCGCTGGGCACCGCGACCTTGACCCCGATGGAAATCGCCACCGGCTGGAGCACCTTTGCCAACGGCGGCTACAAGATCACCCCATACCTGATCGACCGTATCGAAAGCCGTAGCGGCGAAACGCTGTTCACCGCCAACCCGGCCCGCGTGCCTCAAGGTGCCGAGGACCAGGCTGGCCTGGCGGCACCCGAACAGCCGATCAGCACCGCAGCCATGCCAGGGGAAGCACCTTCCGCCTTCAACCCGGCGGCCGCTGCACCGCAAGCGCCGGCAGTGGCCGAACAAATCGTCGACGGGCGTACCACCTACATCCTCACCAGCATGCTGCAGGACGTGATCAAGCGCGGGACCGGCCGCCGGGCGCTAGCCCTGGGCCGCACCGACCTTGCGGGCAAGACGGGCACCACCAACGAATCCAAGGACGCCTGGTTCTCTGGCTACAACGCCGACTACGTGACCACCGTGTGGGTCGGCTTCGACCAACCGGAAACCCTCGGCCGCCGCGAGTATGGCGGTACGGCGGCGCTGCCGATCTGGATGAGCTTCATGGGCGCGGCGCTCAAGGACAAACCGAATCACGCACCGGCAGAACCGGAAGGCATCCTCAGCTTGCGCGTCGACCCGGTCAGTGGCCGTGCGGCATCGCCGAGCACACCGAATGCCTACTTCGAGCTGTTCAAGGCTGAGGATTCACCGCCCTCGGTGGACGAACTGGGCAATGGCGCAGCACCGGGCAGCCCACTGCCAGCCGATGAAGCAGCGCCGATGGACCTGTTCTGATGCAGGGTGCCTGACTGGGGTTTTGCGTGGGCGCGTAAATCGAGCGCCGCCCGCGCGGCGCTTCGCGGGACAAGCCCGCTCCCACATTTGTTGCAACGAGCCGAACCTGTCAGGCCATGGTTGCCTGACAGGTTGCCTTGATTCATTTTCCTGGATGGCGCTGCCGCCGCCCCATCTGCCTCAAGACATGCTCCAAGGCTCACAACGCCGCTTCCACAGACATGGCCACGTTGCAACAAATGTGGGAGCGGGCTTGCCCCGCGAAGCGCCGCGCGGGCGGCGCTCGATCTCATAGGCGCCAAAAATGTCATGCCAAGCACCTGGTAGCCCTGACACATTCCCATCGCCCACAAAAAAAGCCCCGGTTCACAAGAGCCGGGGCTTTTTCATGTCGCTACAACAGCAATCAGCCGTTGAAGACTTCATCCACGCTGTTCAGTGGGTAATGCTTCGGATACGGCAGGGTAGCCACACCGGACTCGATAGCGGCCTTGGCCACAGCGTCGGAAACGACAGTGATCAGGCGTGCGTCCAGCGGCTTCGGAATGATGTACTCACGACCGAACTCCAGGCCTTCGACACCGTAGGCTTCGCACACTTCTTTCGGCACTGGCAGCTTGGCCAGGTCCTTCAGGGCGATAGCGGCGGCGATCTTCATTTCTTCGTTGATACGCTTGGCACGAACGTCCAGGGCGCCGCGGAAGATGAACGGGAAGCCCAGTACGTTGTTGACCTGGTTAGGGTAGTCGGAACGACCGGTAGCCATGATCACGTCGCTGCGAGTGGCGTGTGCCAGCTCTGGAGAGATTTCCGGATCCGGGTTCGAGCAGGCGAACACGATCGGGTTGGCCGCCATCGACTTCAGGCCTTCTGCGCTCAGCAGGTTCGGGCCGGACAGGCCTACGAACACGTCGGCACCGTCGAGTGCGTCAGCCAGGGTGCGCTTGTCGGTGGCGTGGGCGAACTGCGCCTTGTACTGGTTCAGGTCGTCACGGCCAGCGTGGATCACACCGCTGCGGTCGATCATGAAGATGTTTTCGACCTTGCCGCCCATGCTCACCAGCAGTTTCATGCAGGAGATGGCGGCAGCACCGGCGCCCAGGCAGACGATCTTGGCCTCTTCGAGCTTCTTGCCGGCGATTTCCAGGGCGTTGATCATGCCGGCCGCAGTCACGATAGCGGTACCGTGCTGGTCATCGTGGAATACCGGGATGTCGCACTGTTCGATCAGGGTGCGCTCGATTTCGAAGCACTCAGGCGCCTTGATGTCTTCAAGGTTGATGCCACCGAAGGTGATCGAGATGCGGCGAACGGTATCGATGAACGCTTGCGGGCTTTCCGATTCGACTTCGATGTCGAACACATCAATACCAGCGAAACGCTTGAACAGAACACCCTTGCCTTCCATGACCGGCTTGGAAGCCAGTGGGCCGAGGTCACCCAGACCGAGGATGGCGGTGCCATCGGAAATCACCGCAACCAGGTTGCCTTTGCCGGTGTATTTGTAAGCCAGCTCTGGATCACGGCCGATTTCACGCACGGGCTCAGCAACACCTGGGCTGTAGGCCAGGGCGAGGTCACGGGCGGTGGCAGTGGGCTTGGAGAGTTCGACGCTCAGTTTCCCCGGACGAGGTTGAGCGTGGTATTCGAGAGCGGCGGTTTTCAGGTCTGACATGGTGGGCATTCCGCTATTTACTGTTCTGACGGACCGCCGAGGATACGCAAAGAGCCGGGGAGCCACAAGACTGGTCGGTCACTTGTGTCAAGGCCTTTAGCCTACGACTTTACGCTATAACCCACGGGGGCATACGGCTAACAGTGTGTACAATCCAGTAGTGAAATGTCTACATCTTTTAGCCTGAAAAGCGCTGCAACATGCTCGGATCGGTCAATGGCAACACCCAGCGTCGCTGCCCGGGCTTCAGGCCACCCTTGCGGGAACGATCCAGCACCCAGCCACGCGCTTCGACCTGGCGCCCCTTGAGATTATCGAAGAAGCTGGCGGGGAAGTTGCGCTGCAGACGAGCGGGAACCTGCAGCACCACAGCGTCGTCCAGCGTCAGCCAGACTCCGCCACGGTTGCGCTCGATACCCTTGATACGGCCACCGATCACCGCGAAACCCGACTGACTCACATCACCTGCACGCACCACCGGCGAGCGCCGCCACACACCGATGCCGGCCTTGCGCGCCGCTTGCTCGGCAACCTGCTGGCAGCCGCTGAGTTTTACATTGGGGGCAACTGCCACGCGGTAGCCCAGCCCCTCGCTGAGCAACCGTGCTTCCAGATTGTCGCCACTGCGGCTGTAGATATGCGCCAGTGTGCGGCCATACTTGTCTTTTTTCTCCGTACCCGGCACCAGCCCGACGCGCCCGTCACTGGCGCTGACCAATGCTTGAAGGCGCCGCCTGGCGGCCTCGGCATAGGGCTCGCTGGTGCGCCCTTTGCGGCCGATTTCCGGGGTATTGATGCCAATCAGGCGCACGCTGCGGCCATCGACCAGGCGCAAGGTATCGCCATCCACTACCTGACGTACCTGCACTTGCTGTGGCGGCTCCCGCAGCGGGCAGAACGCCAAGGCTGGGAAATGCCAGATGACGCCCATAAAAAAAGCGCCCACAAGGGGCGCTTTTTTTTGCAGCAATGCGAAACCCGAGGGGTTCGCCATGCGCATGATTACTTCTTGGCACCGAACATGCCGAAGCGATCGGCGAACTTCTGTACGCGACCACCGGTGTCCAGGACTTTCTGCTTACCGGTGTAGAACGGGTGGCACAGGTTGCAAACGTCGATCGACAGGGTGTTGCCCAGAGTCGAACGGCTTTCGAACTTGTTACCGCAGCTGCAGGTCACTGCAACTGCTTCATAGTTCGGGTGGATACCTTCTTTCATGGTTGCTTCCTCGAGCTGCGTGCCGCCATCCAACACCAATTGTTGAATACCGCACGTAATTAGGCGGCAGATAATACCAGAGCGTTGCGCCAGTGCAAGTTGTCGCTTGTACCGACCGTCGTCTGCTAGGCTCGCCAGTCTTTGATACGCCCTGCGAGACCTTCTGCGTGCCCGACGTCATCCTGCGCCTTGCCCTGCCCTCCCCGCTACGTCGCCTGTTCGACTACAAGGCACCCGCGAGCATGGCGCGCCAGGCCTTGACCCCAGGCATGCGCATTCGCGTGCCATTCGGCCGCCGCGAAATGATCGGTGTGCTGGTGGAGGTGTGCGCACAGAGCGAGGTGCCCGCCGACAAGCTCAAGCCGGCCAGCGCCCTGCTCGATCCGGTATCGCCGATCCCGCCATCGCTGTTCAAGCTGTGCCTGTGGACCGCTCAGTACTACCAGCACAGCCTGGGGGACACCCTGAGCTGGGCCCTGCCGACGCTATTGCGCCAGGGCGAACCCGCCGAAATGCGCCAGGAACGCTTCTGGCACATCGCCCCCGGCGCCCGCCTGGAAGACCCGCGCATCGCCCGCGCGCCGCGCCAGCGTGACGCCCTCAAGACCCTGGCCCAGCACCCGCACGGCGTGGCTCACACCCTGCTGGCCAAGCTCAACCTGAACAAGGACAGCCTCGACCTGCTGCTGGCCAAGGAGCTGGTACAGATTGAAATCCGCCGACACCTGCCGGCGCTACGCCACGAACACTGGCTGGCGCAGCCGGAATTGCCGCTTAACGAGGAGCAACGCGACGCGTTTGACGCCGTGCGCGAAGGTTTCGGGAGCTTTGGTGCGTTCCTGCTGGCCGGCGTTACCGGCAGCGGCAAGACCGAAGTCTACCTGCAGCTGATTCGTGAAACCCTGGAAGCCGGCAAGCAGGCACTGGTGCTGATCCCGGAGATCAACCTCGGCCCACAGACCCTGGCGCGCTTCGAACAACGCTTCAACGCCCGCATCGCCCTGCTGCATTCGGCGGTGAACGACCGCGAGCGCCTGGATGCCTGGCTGGCCGCCCGGGACGGCGAGGCCGACATCATCATCGGCACCCGCTCGGCATTGTTCACACCGATGAAAAACCCCGGCCTGATCATCATCGACGAGGAGCACGACGGCTCCTATAAACAGCAGGAAGGGCTGCGCTACCACGCCCGTGACCTGGCAATGGTTCGCGCCCACCAGGAGAACATCCCGATCCTGCTCGGCTCTGCCACACCATCGCTGGAAACCCTGCACAATGCCCTGACCGGCCGCTACCGCCTGCTGCGCATGAACCAGCGCGCTGGCGGAGCCCGGCCGCCGCGCATGCTGCGCCTGGATGTAAAGAGCCTGCCACTAGACAGCGGCATCAGCGGCCCGTTGCAACAGGCCATCCGCCAGACTTTGGAAGCCGGCCAGCAGGTGCTGGTATTCCTCAACCGCCGCGGCTTTGCCCCGACCTTGCTGTGCCACGACTGTGGCTGGCTGTCCGAGTGCCCGCGCTGTGATGCCCGCATGACCGTGCACCAACGCTCTGGCGTGCTGCGCTGCCACCACTGCGGCTACGAAGAACGCCTGCCGCACCAGTGCCCGACGTGCAACCACGTTGACCTGCGCCCGGTTGGCGCAGGTACCGAGCGTGCCGAAGAACGCCTGAAGGTGCTGTTCCCGGACTACCCGATCCTGCGGGTGGACCGCGACAGCACGGCGCGCAAGGACGCCATGCACAACCTGTTCAGCACCATCCAGAAGGGCCAGCCGAGCATCCTGGTCGGCACCCAGATGCTCGCCAAGGGCCACCATTTCCCTCGGGTCACCCTGGTGGCCATTCTCGATGCCGATGGCGGGCTGTTCTCGGGTGATTTTCGCGCCAGCGAGCGCATGGCGCAGTTGATCGTACAGGTGGCCGGGCGGGCCGGGCGAGCAGAAGAGCCAGGCAAGGTCATCATCCAGACCCACCTGGCCGACCACCCGCTGCTGGTGCAGCTTACCGAGCAGGGCTACTTCGCCTTTGCCGCACAGGCCCTGGACGAGCGCCGCGCCGCCGGGCTGCCGCCTTACTCCCACCTGGCCCTGCTACGGGCCGAAGCTCACAAGCCTGGGCAAGCCGAAGGTTTCCTTGACGAAGCCTGCGCCGCCGCCGAGCGCCTGGTCGCCGAGCAGCACCTGCCAGGCATCGAACTGCTGGGCCCGGTACCGGCGCCCATGGAGCGCCGCGCCGGGCGCTTTCGCGCACAACTGTTGATACAGGCCAATACCCGGGCGCCTTTGCATCGACTGATCAGCGCCTGGTTGCTAGTGTTGGAGCAGATGCCAAGCGGGCGACAGGTACGTTGGTCGCTGGACGTCGACCCGGTCGACCTGTATTGACGCCTGACGCTGCTTTGCAGCCCCAAAGGTTGGCAACCCGCTTCCGGCAACGGATAATGCCCAGTTTTTCCACCTGCGCATCCAGGCGCTCACCGCGCTTGCGGTCGAAAAGAGATCCCCATGAAAGACACCATTCGCCAGCTGATCCAGCAAGCCCTCACCCAACTCGTCACCGAAGGTGTGCTGCCTGAAGGGCTGTCGCCGGCGATCCAGGTGGAAAACGCCCGGGACAAGACCCACGGCGACTTCGCCAGCAACATCGCCATGATGCTGGCCAAGCCGGCCGGCATGAAGCCACGCGACCTGGCCGAAAAACTGATCCAGGCCCTGCCGACCAGCGCCGACATCAGCAAGGTGGAAATCGCAGGCCCCGGCTTCCTCAACTTCTTCCAGAACACCGACGCCCTGGCCAACCGCCTGGACGCCGCCCTGGCCGACGAACATCTAGGTGTGCGCAAGGCCGGCCCGAGCGAAAAGGTCGTCATCGACATGTCGGCGCCGAACCTGGCCAAAGAGATGCACGTCGGCCACCTGCGCTCGACCATCATCGGTGACAGCGTCGCACGCGTGCTGGAATTCCTGGGTGACAACGTCATTCGCCAGAACCACGTCGGCGACTGGGGTACCCAGTTCGGCATGCTGATGGCCTACCTGCAGGAAAATCCGATCACCAGCGACGAGCTGTCGGACCTGGAAAACTTCTATCGGGCGGCGAAGAAGCGCTTCGACGAATCGGAAGAGTTCGCCACGCGCGCCCGTGGCCTGGTGGTCAAGCTGCAGGCCGGCGACCCCGAGTGCCTGGCCCTGTGGACACGCTTCAAGGACATCTCGTTGTCGCACTGCCAGAAGACCTACGAGCTGCTCAACGTCAAGCTGACCATGGCCGACGTGATGGGCGAAAGCGCCTACAACGACGACCTGGCCAACGTGGTGGCCGACCTCAAGGCCAAGGGCCTGCTGGTCGAAGACCAGGGCGCCCAGTGCGTGTTCCTAGAAGAATTCAAGAACAGCGAAGGCGAACCACTGCCGGTGATCGTGCAGAAAGCCGACGGCGGCTACCTGTACGCCACCACCGACCTGGCCGCCGTGCGCTACCGCAGCAACGTGCTCAACGCTGATCGCGCGCTGTACTTTGTGGACCAGCGCCAGGCCCTGCACTTCAATCAGGTGTTCGAAGTAGCGCGCCGCGCAGGCTTTGTCGGCCACCCGATGCAGATGGAACACATGGGCTTCGGCACCATGAACGGCGCCGACGGCCGCCCGTTCAAGACCCGCGATGGCGGCACCGTCAAACTGATCGACCTGCTCACCGAGGCCAAGGAGCGCGCCTATGCGCTGGTCAAGGAAAAGAACCCGAGCCTGGCCGACGAAGACCTGCGCCACATCGGCGAAGTGGTTGGCATTGGCGCGGTGAAATACGCCGACCTGTCCAAGCACCGCACCAGCGACTACAGCTTCAACTTCGAGCTGATGCTCAACTTCGAAGGCAACACTGCCCCTTACCTGCTGTACGCCTACACCCGCGTTGCCGGCGTGTTCCGCAAGCTGGGCAAGGGCTTTGACGAAGTCGACGGCAAGATCGTGCTGCAGGCCGCCCACGAGCAGGACCTGGCTGCACGCCTGGCGCAGTTTGGCGAAACCCTCAATAGCGTCGCCGAGAAAGGCACGCCGCATGTGCTGTGCAGCTACCTGTACGACCTGGCCGGCCTGTTCTCCAGCTTCTACGAGAACTGCCCGATCCTTGCCGCCGAAACCCCTGAGCAGCAGCAGAGCCGCCTGCGCCTGGCCGCCCTGACCGGCCGCACCCTCAAACAAGGTCTGGAACTGCTCGGCCTGGAAACCCTGGAGCGCATGTAAGTTGGCTGCCAAGAAAAAACCCGCCCCCAAACGCGGCGCCAGCCGCCAGTCGGCACCAGCCAAGCAGCCGATCCCTGGTTGGGTATGGATGGCCGTCGGCCTTACCGTCGGCGCGTTCATCGTGTTCCTGATGAAGCTCGAGCCGGGGGGCGAAGACATCAAGCGCGCCAAGCCCGAGCAGCAGAAGGTGGAGAAAGCGGCCGAAGCCGGCAAGCCTGCGCAGGCCACCCCACAGCAGCCGGTCAAACCGAAGTACGACTTCTACACCCTGCTGCCGGAGTCCGAAGTGATCGTGCCGCCGGAGGCCGTGCCCGAGAAGACGCCGCCGGTACCGGCTCAGCCGGTGACCCCGGTGACGCCGGCAGAAGCTGCGAAGATCGACACTGCACGGGCCCAGGCGGCGTTGCTGGGCCAGACCCCGCCACCGCCACCACCCGTGATCAAACCGGCAGCGACCACCCAGTACTTCCTGCAGGCCGGCTCGTTCCGCAAGCAGGCCGATGCCGACAAGGTCCGCGCGCAGATCATCCTGCTGGGCCAGTCGGTGAAGGTGGAGTCGGGTACGGTCAAGGACGAGACCTGGTACCGCGTACTGGTCGGCCCGTTCAGCAACCGTGAACAGCTGACCGGCGCGCAGAAGCAACTGGCCGGGGCAGGTTTCAACAACCTGTTGCTGCAACAGCGCCAGACCCGTCAGTAACCGGTATGAGGGGGCGCTTTGCGCCCCCTCACCGTTAACGTCGACTGGCGTTGACTTGCGAAACCTGGCTGTTCAGCGTCCAGAAGTCATACAGCACCCCCACCAGGAACAACCCGCCGGTAAAGAAGTAGATGATCGCGGTCACCCACTTGCCCTGATACAGCCGGTGCAGGCCAAACACCCCAAGGAAGGTCAGGAGGATCCAGGCGATGTTGTAATCGACACGCCCGGACTGGAACCGCAGGTCCGCTTCACGGTCCATGGCCGGGATCAGGAACAGGTCGATCAACCAGCCGATGCCCAACAGGCCCAAGGTGAAGAACCAGATGGTGCCAGTGACGGGCTTGCCGTAGTAAAAGCGATGCGACCCGGTGAAGCCGAAAATCCACAGCAGGTAGCCGATGACCTTACTGTGAGTGTCGTGATAGGGCGCCCCCTGTTGATAACTGTTCATGCATAGCCCTCGTGGGTTATCCGAAAATTTTCTAAAGAAAAATGTGACTTTCTTGTCTCAGGCCGACGTACGGCAGTTGGGCAATCGACCAACGGATCAAATTTTGATCAAAAAGCTGTTATAAAGTTGCGCGCCCAACACATAACTATTCATAAGAGCTTCATCTATGCCGCCTTTACTCAAGACATGGCTGACCCTCTGTCTATTATTGCCCCTGGCCGCCCACGCCACCAATCGTGAGCAACGTCTTCCCAATGGTTTCACCGGCTATACCACCAATGCCGGGGTGAAACACGCGCCGGTCAAGCAGGCCGCCCTGCGCGCGCGCCCAGGCAATGCCGCCAGCAACCGCGGCTTGCCAGTGGCGGCCATGTCGCCGAAGCAGAGCAGCGATGTGCTCAGCCGTGCGGTGAATGTGCTCGGTACCCCTTATGTTTGGGGTGGCAGCAGCCCGAAAAAAGGCTTCGACTGCAGCGGGCTGGTGAAATACGCATTCAATGATGTCGCAGACGTCGACCTGCCGCGCACCTCCAATGCCATGGCCCAGGGCCACGGCGTCAAGGTGGCCAAGGGTGACCTCAAGCCTGGCGACCTGATCTTCTTCAACATCAAGAGCCGCCGGGTAAACCATGTCGCCATCTACCTGGGCAACGACCGCTTCATCCACGCACCGCGCCGCGGCAAGCGGGTGAGCATCGACAACCTGAGCAAGCCTTACTGGCAGAAGCATTACGTAGTGGCCAAGCGTGTGCTGCCGAAAGAGCAGCAGCTGAGCCTGGCCAAGCGCTAACAGGTCTGGCCTCTTCGCGGGCACGCCCGCTCCCACAGGTGCACCACAGCCTCGAAGTCTGTGTTATCCCTGTGGGAGCGGGCGTGCCCGCGAAGAGGCCAGGACAAGCACTACAGATCATTGATCAGCCGCCGCTCTCTCAACCCGCGCATAGCCCCCTCCATCGTCCGCATCCCCTCAGCCGCTCCGCTCTGCATCACCGAACACAACTGCGCCATCCGCCCCTCGCGCACCAGGTTACGCACAGCAGGCGTCGCCACCAGCACTTCCCGCGCAGCCACCCTGCCACCACCCACACGCCTGACCAGCACCTGCGCCACCACAAGGCGCAACGACTCGGCCAACATCGCCCGCACCAACGGTTTTTCTTCGGCAGCAAACACCTCCACCAACCGGTCAATGCTGCTGGCGGCCGAACGCGCATGCACGGTCGCCAGCACCAGGTGCCCAGTTTCGGCCGCGCGCAGGGCAAGGCGAACGGTTTCCAGGTCCCGTAACTCACCAATCATGATCACATCCGGGTCCTGGCGCAGCGCACTGCGCAGCCCCTGGGCAAAACCGCCGCTATGGCGGCCAATCTCGCGCTGGTTGATCAGGCTGCGCTGGCTGCTGTGGATAACTTCGACCGGGTCTTCGAGGGTGATGATGTGCAGCGCCCGCTCACGGTTCAGCTGGTCGAGCAACGCCGCCAAGGTGCTGGACTTGCCACTGCCAGTAGGCCCACCTATCAGGATCAGGCCATCACTGCACTGCGCAACAGCTTGATACACATCCCCCAGGTCAAGTTCATCCAGCGTGGCGATCCGCCCCGGGATCAGCCGAAAGGTAACCCCGGGGCCGTTCAGCTGGCGAAACAGGTTCAGCCGAAAGCGGCCAAGCGTGGGGATCTCCAGCGCCATGTCCAGCTCATCACCCTGGGCCCACTGCCGCCGTTGGTGTTCCGCCAGCAAAGGGGCCATGCCCTCGGTCAGGTCTGCCGGCACCAGAGCCGGCATGTTCATACGCTGCAAGTCGCCCTCCAGGCGCAGCATCGGGATCTGGCCCGCCGCCAGGTGCAGGTCCGAGGCCCCCGCATCCAAGGCCCGGGCCAACAGGTCGGTCACATCCATGAGACTCCCCAAAGGCCTTCAAGTAGGTAGAATGCCGCAGACCCTAAAGCTGCCGGCATCTGTCCATGTCCACCCTAGCAGACAACCTTTCCGCTATTTGCGCCCGTATCGCCAGCGCTGCCCAGGCTGCCGGGCGCGATCCGGCCAGCGTCCAGTTACTGGCCGTGAGCAAGACCAAGCCCGCCAGCGCCATTCGCGAAATCCACGCCGCTGGCGTGCGCGATGTCGGGGAAAACTACCTACAAGAAGCGCTGACAAAGCAGCAGGCGCTAAGCGACCTGCCCTTGATCTGGCACTTCATCGGCCCCATTCAGTCGAACAAGACCAAAGCCATCGCCGAGCATTTCGACTGGGTACATTCCGTGGACCGCCTGAAAGTTGCCCAACGCTTGTCTGAGCAGCGCCCTGCTGGCCTGGCGCCGCTGAACCTCTGCCTGCAAGTGAACGTGAGTGGCGAAGACAGCAAGTCTGGCTGCGCTCCCGCTGACCTGCCGGCCTTGGCCAAGGCTGTGGCCGGGCTGCCCAACCTGCGCTTGCGCGGGCTGATGGCAATCCCCGAGCCCACCGACGACCGCGCCGCCCAGGAGGCTGCCTTTGCCCGTTTGCGCCAGCTGCAGGAAAGCCTGGGCCTCGACCTGGACACGCTGTCCATGGGCATGAGCCACGACCTGGAAGCGGCTATTGCACAGGGTGCGACCTGGGTACGCATCGGCACCGCCCTGTTTGGTGCACGCGACTACGGCCACAGCTGACTCCATGCTTTACTCACTCTTCCCCACAAGGACCTGACATGAGCAAGACACGTATTGCCTTTATCGGCGCCGGCAACATGGCCGCCAGCCTGATCGGTGGTTTGCGTGCCCAGGGCCTGGACGCCTCGCAGATCCGCGCCAGCGACCCGGGCGCCGAGACCCGCACCCGCATCCAGGCCGAGCACGGCATCGAAACGTTCGAGCACAACGCCCAGGCCATCGACGGCGCTGATGTCATCGTGCTGGCGGTCAAGCCGCAGGTGATGAAAGCCGTGTGCCAGGCCCTGCAGCCCAACCTGCAGGATGGCCAGCTGATCGTTTCCATCGCCGCCGGCATCACCTGTGCCAGCCTGCAAAGCTGGGTGGGCGCTCGCCCGGTTGTGCGCTGCATGCCCAACACGCCGGCACTGCTGCGTCAGGGCGTAAGCGGCCTGTACGCCACCGCTGAAGTGTCCGACGCACAGCGCCAGCAGGCCGAACAACTGTTGTCGGCCGTGGGCACTGCCCTGTGGCTGGAGCAGGAGCAACAACTGGACGCTGTGACTGCGGTGTCCGGCAGCGGCCCGGCGTACTTCTTCCTGCTGATCGAGGCCATGACCGCAGCTGGCGAAAAACTCGGCCTGCCCCGTGAAACCGCTTCGCAGCTGACCATGCAAACAGCACTTGGCGCTGCCCGCATGGCGGTTGCCAGCGATGTCGATGCCGCCGAACTGCGCCGCCGTGTCACCTCGCCCGCCGGCACCACCGAAGCGGCAATCAAATCGTTCCAGGCCAGTGGCTTCGAAGCCATCGTCGAGCAGGCGCTGCAGGCTGCAGCCACGCGCTCGGCCGAGCTGGCCGAACAACTGGGCAAATAAGGAGTTTTAGATGAATGCACTGTCCGGTGCCGCGATCTTCGTGGTGCAAACCCTCGTCAGCCTGTACCTGGTGATCGTCCTGCTGCGCTTCGTCCTGCAGCTGGTCAAGGCCAACTTCTACAACCCGCTGTGCCAGTTCGCCGTGCGTGCCACTCAGCCCCTGCTCAAACCGATCCGCCGGGTGATACCTAGCGTCGGTGGGCTGGACACTTCATCACTGCTGCTGGCGGTACTGATCCAGGCGCTGCTGATGGGCTTCGTGCTGATGGTCACCTACGGTACCTTCGGCGACGTCCTGCACCTGCTGATGTGGGCAATCATTGGCATCACTTCGCTGTTCCTGAAGATTTTCTGGGTGGCAATGATCGTCATGGTGATCGTTTCCTGGGTTGCACCCAACAGCCACAACCCAGCGGCCGAGCTGGCCTACCAGATCAGCGAGCCGGTGCTGGCACCGTTTCGCCGCATCGTGCCCAACCTGGGCGGCATGGACATTTCGCCGATCTTCGCCTTCCTGGCGATCCAGGTGATCCAGTCGTTCGTGATGCCACCGCTGGCCGCCTACGCCGGTATGCCGCAAGAGCTGTTCCGGATGATCTGAGCCTCACCAGGCCCCGCTTACCCCCAGTCGCAAGCCTTTGCTTGCCGCTGGGGGTAGCGCTCTTTAGACTTACGCCTCCGTCAAGCGTGAGCAGGGTCGATGTCCACTGTCTTTCCCGAAGATTCCGTCGGTCTGGTAGTACCGCAAACCGCCCGGTTCGATGAACCGCTGGCACTGGCCTGCGGCCGCTCCCTGGCCAGTTACGAGCTGGTCTACGAGACCTATGGCACCCTGAACGCCAGCGCAAGCAACGCCGTGCTGATCTGCCATGCCCTGTCTGGCCACCACCATGCTGCCGGCTACCATGCCGCCACCGACCGCAAGCCGGGCTGGTGGGACAGCTGCATCGGCCCAGGCAAGCCAATCGACACCAACCGCTTCTTCGTCGTCAGCCTGAACAACCTCGGCGGCTGCAACGGCAGCACCGGCCCCAGCAGCGTCAACCCGGCCACCGGCAAACCTTATGGCGCCGACTTCCCGGTGCTGACCGTAGAGGACTGGGTGCACAGCCAGGCGCGACTGGCCGACAGCATGGGTATCCAGCAGTGGGCGGCCATAGTCGGCGGAAGCCTGGGCGGCATGCAGGCACTGCAATGGACCATGACCTACCCCGATCGCGTACGACACTGCGTCGACATCGCTTCAGCACCCAAGCTGTCGGCACAGAACATCGCCTTCAACGAAGTAGCACGCCAGGCCATCCTCACCGACCCCGAATTCCACGGTGGCTCGTTCCAGGACCAGGGCGTCATTCCCAAGCGCGGCCTGATGCTGGCGCGCATGGTCGGCCACATCACCTACCTGTCCGACGACTCGATGGGTGAAAAATTCGGCCGTGAGCTGAAAAGCGACAAGCTCAACTACGACTTCCACAGCGTCGAGTTCCAGGTCGAAAGCTACCTGCGCTACCAGGGCGAGGAGTTCTCCGGCCGTTTCGACGCCAACACCTACCTGCTGATGACCAAGGCGCTGGACTACTTCGACCCGGCCGCCGCCCAAGGCGGCGACCTGGCCGCCACCCTGGCCCAGGTCACGGCGGATTACTGCATCATGTCGTTCACCACCGACTGGCGTTTCTCGCCAGCGCGTTCGCGCGAGATCGTCGACGCCCTGATGGCGGCGCGCAAGAACGTCTGCTACCTGGAAATCGATTCGCCTCACGGGCACGATGCCTTCCTGATCCCCACGCCTCGCTACATGCAGGGTTTCTCG
Organism: Candidatus Pseudomonas phytovorans; assembly: GCA_029202525.1. NCBI lineage: Bacteria > Pseudomonadati > Pseudomonadota > Gammaproteobacteria > Pseudomonadales > Pseudomonadaceae > Pseudomonas > Candidatus Pseudomonas phytovorans. The sequence continues at coordinate 840,085 of CP119325.1, read as the reverse complement.
AACTACATGAACCGCATTGCCATCTGAGGACAGCATGAGAGCCGATCTGGAAATCATCCACGACTGGATCCCCGCCGGCAGCCGGGTACTCGACCTGGGCTGCGGCAGCGGCGAACTGCTGGCCTCGCTGCGTGACCGCAAGCAGGTCACCGGCTATGGCCTGGAGATCGACGCCGACAACATCGCCGCGTGCGTGGCCAAGGGCGTCAACGTCATCGAGCAGGACCTGGACAAAGGCCTGGGCAACTTCGCCAGCAACAGTTTCGACGTAGTGATCATGACCCAGGCCTTGCAGGCCGTGGAGTACCCCGACCGCATCCTTGACGAGATGCTGCGCGTGGGCCGCCAGTGCATCATTACCTTCCCCAACTTCGGCCACTGGCGCTGCCGCTGGTACCTGGCGACCAAAGGCCGCATGCCAGTCTCGGACTTCATGCCGTACACCTGGTACAACACGCCGAACATCCACTTCTGCACCTTCGCCGACTTCGAAGAACTGGTGCACGAACGCAGGGCCAAGGTGCTCGACCGCCTTGCCGTCGACAACCTGCACCGTAATGGGTGGGGTGGCCGGCTATGGCCTAATCTTCTAGGTGAGATCGGCATCTACCGCGTCAGCAGCCCGGGCCTGCAAGAGCACCAGCTCGCCGTCTGACGCCCACCGGAGGAATTGCCCCATGCGTCGCCTAGCCCTGTTCCTGATCAGCCTGTGCCTGGCATTGCCGGTACTGGCTGCCGATGCCGCCCGACCCGAGCGCAAGGAGGTGTTTGGCGACGTGACGGTGCATTACAGCGCATTCACTTCGAGCATGCTCACACCCGAAGTGGCCGCAGCCACCGGCCTGGTACGCAGCAAGAACCAGGGCGTGCTCAACGTTGCCGTGCTCAAGGCCGACAAACCCACCCCGGCGTTGGTCAGCGGCACGGTCAAGGACCTGACCGGGCGCAGCAGCCCGCTGTCGTTCAAGCAGATTACCGAACAGGGCGCGGTGTATTACATCGCCCAGTTCAAGATCGAACAGCCAGAAACCGTCACCTTCGACCTGAACATCGAAACCGGTGGCGTCAGCAACTCCCTCAGCTTCAACCAGGACGTGTATCCAGGCGAATGATGAATTTCCAGCAACTCGTATTGGCCAGCCATAACGCCGGCAAACTCAAGGAACTCCAGGCCATGCTCGGCCAGTCCGTGCAACTGCGCTCGATCGGCGAGTTCAGCCAGGTCGAGCCGGAAGAAACCGGCCTGTCGTTCGTCGAGAACGCCATCCTCAAGGCGCGCAACGCTGCGCGTATTTCCGGCCTGCCGGCGCTGGCCGACGATTCCGGCCTGGCGGTGGACTTCCTCGGCGGCGCGCCAGGTATCTACTCGGCGCGTTATGCCGACGGCAAGGGTGACGCGGCGAACAACGCCAAGCTGCTCGAAGCCCTGAAAGACGTACCTGAAGCCGAGCGTGGCGCGCAGTTCGTCTGCGTCCTGGCGCTGGTACGCCATGCCGACGACCCGCTGCCGATCCTGTGCGAAGGCCTGTGGCACGGCAGCATCCTGTTCGAGGCCAGCGGCGAGCACGGCTTTGGCTACGACCCGCTGTTCTGGGTGCCGGAGCGCAACTGCTCCAGCGCCGACCTGGCCCCTGTGGATAAAAACCAGCTCAGCCACCGCGCCCGTGCCATGGCCCTGCTGCGCCAACGTCTGGGCCTGGCATGATCGCAACGCTGTCCACCCCCGGCGCCGTTGGCTTTACCAGCCTGCCGCCGCTGGCGCTGTACATCCACATTCCGTGGTGCGTACGCAAGTGCCCTTACTGCGACTTCAACTCCCACGCTGCCGGGCCTGAACTGCCAGAAGACGCCTACGTCACCGCGCTGCTGGACGACCTCGATCAGGAGCAGGCCGCCGTACAGGGCCGCCCGATCAGCTCGATCTTCTTTGGTGGCGGTACGCCAAGCCTGTTCAGTGCCAACGCCCTGGGCCGGCTGTTGCGCGGCGTGGAACAACGAATCCCGTTCGCGCCAGACATCGAAATCACCCTGGAAGCCAACCCGGGCACGTTCGAGCAGGACAAGTTCAAGGCCTACCGGCAAACCGGCATCAACCGCCTGTCCATCGGCGTACAGAGCTTCCAGGCCGCCAAACTGGAGGCGCTGGGGCGCATCCACAATGGCGACGAAGCGGTCCGCGCGGCGGGCATGGCCCGGGCCGCCGGCTTCGACAACTTCAACATGGACCTGATGCATGGCCTGCCCGACCAGTCGCTGGATGACGCGCTGGGCGACCTGCGCCAGGCCATTGACCTGGGGCCGACCCACTTGTCGTGGTACCAGCTGACCGTGGAACCGAACACGGTGTTCTGGAACCAGCCACCGGAGCTTCCGGAGGACGACATCCTCTGGGACATCCAGGAGGCCGGCCAGGCACTGATGGCCGAGCAAGGGTTCCGCCAGTACGAAGTCTCGGCCTATGCCCAGGCGGACCGCGCGGCCCGACACAACCTCAACTACTGGCGCTTTGGCGATTTCATCGGCATTGGGGCCGGCGCCCATGGCAAGCTGACCTTCGCCGACGGGCGCATCCTGCGTACCTGGAAAACCCGGCTGCCCAAGGACTACCTGAACCTGGCCAAGCCGTTCAAGGCCGGCGAGAAACTGCTGCCCGTGGACGAACTGCCGTTTGAATTCCTGATGAACGCCCTGCGCCTGACCGATGGCGTGGAAGCCGAGCTGTTCACCCAGCGCACCGGACTGCCGCTGGAGCAACTGCGTGAAGCGCGCCGGGCTGCCGAACAAAAAGGCCTTCTGCAGGTCGAACCGGATCGACTGATGGCCACGCCAAGAGGCCAGCTGTTCCTCAATGACCTGCTGCAGTATTTCTTGACCTAAGGATGACCCATGGATCTGGTACTTGATCTGCTTGCGACGGTTTCCCGCTGGAGCCGTGGCAACCTGTCGGAGATTTCGCTGGCCCTGGTAGGCTGCCTGCTGGTGCTGTTTGGCAGCGATGTCAAAGGCTGGGCCGAACAACGCCTGGGCAGCCTGGCGGGCGCCCTGCGCGTGCCGTTCATGGCCCTGATGTTGATGATCGGCAGCGGTGCGGCGCTGATCTATGCCACGCCGTGGGTGGTGAAGGGGCTGAGCCAGTTCAACAACTACGCGCTGGCGCCGGTGTTGTTGGTGGTGCTGGTGATTATTGGCGTGGTGGCTGACCGGCGAGGCTGAAGGTTGCTAAAAGCTGCCCCGGAAACCAGGGCAGCCCAACCACCTGACTAGCCCTTAGCGGGCATCATCGAAGTGGTCGCGCATGAAATCCCGAACGGTCTTGAGCACAACCAAGATCCGGATGAGCGTCCAAACGCGGCTCAGCGTATCAAGCAAACGCTTCATATGCCTTGGCCTCCGTGTTGGCGGGCCAATCTTCCAGCATCTAACCGGTACTTCGATGCCTTCGAAAACCGTGTAAGTCTTCAGTGAAGTGGCCAGGTCAATGGCCCTTCGAAAAGCATCACCGGCACGGTTCTCAAGCCGCGTCGAAGGGGCCGAAAAGCAGAATTCTTCTCCTACCCGGCCCATCACTGAATACCCTTAAACGGGAGCAGCGCGATGGTACTCGCATTCTCCGATCAAGACTGTTAACCACTCCGACACACGTGATGCTAAAGATTTTCGGGCATTGACGCGGCATCCGGGCCTGCCTATGATCCGTGGACCGTGTGAGTTTTCAGTGAAGACCTGAGCGACGGATACTCAGTCCTACCGCTCACAAAAAAACCGCTCTTCTCAGAGCGGTTTTTTTTGCCTGCAGTTTCTGCAGACCTCAGCACATCGAAAGGCTTACCCAGCCAATCAATCCACCTTCTCGAACTTCAAATCCCACACCCCATGCCCCAGCCGCTCGCCGCGGCGTTCAAACTTGGTGATCGGGCGCTCTTGCGGGCGTGGCACATAGGTACCGTCTTCAGCACGGTTGCGATAGCCCGGGGCAGCGCTCATCACTTCCAGCATGTACTCGGCGTACGGTTCCCAGTCAGTGGCCATGTGGAAAACACCACCGGGCTTGAGCTTGCGACGTACCAGCTCGGCAAACTCCAGCTGGACGATGCGGCGCTTGTGGTGACGCGCCTTGTGCCATGGGTCCGGGAAGAACAGCATCAAGCGGTCAAGGCTGTTGTCCGCCACGCAGCGGTTCAGTACTTCGATGGCATCGCAGTCATAGACCCGCAGGTTCTTCAACCCCTGGGTCAGCACGCCGTTGAGCAGCGCACCAACACCCGGTCGGTGCACTTCCACGCCGATGAAGTCCTGCTCAGGCGCGGCAGCCGCCATCTCCAGCAGGGAATGGCCCATGCCGAAGCCGATCTCCAGGGTGCGTGGCGCCGAGCGGCCGAACACCTGGTCGTAGTCCACCGTGCTGTCAGCCAGCGGCAGGATGAACAGCGGGCCGCCTTGGTCCAGGCCACGTTGCTGGCCCTCGGTCATGCGCCCGGCGCGCATCACGAAACTCTTGATGCGGCGGTGCGGGCGGGCTTCGCCGTCGGGGGTGATCGGCGTATCGTGCGATTCAGTCATCAGGAGCTCTTACTTGATCAGACCATCCAGCGGCGAAGAGGCGCTGGCATAGAGTTTCTTCGGCATGCGGCCGGCCAGGTAGGCCATACGACCGGCCACAATGGCGTGTTTCATGGCTTCGGCCATCAGCACTGGCTGCTGGGCGTGGGCGATCGCCGAGTTCATCAGCACCGCCTCGCAGCCCATTTCCATGGCGATGGTGGCGTCAGAGGCGGTACCCACGCCGGCATCGACCAACACCGGCACCTTCGACTCTTCGAGGATGATCTGCAGGTTGTAGGGGTTGCAGATACCCAGGCCGGTACCAATCAGGCCAGCCAGCGGCATGACCGCGATGCAGCCGACTTCGGCCAGCTGGCGGGCGATGATCGGGTCGTCGCTGGTGTAGACCATCACGTCAAAACCTTCCTTGACCAGCACTTCGGCGGCCTTGAGGGTTTCGATCACGTTGGGGAACAGGGTTTTCTGGTCGGCCAGCACTTCCAGCTTGACCAAAGTCCGCGTCTCATGAGACTTGCGGCCATCGAGCAGCTCGCGGGCCAGACGGCAGGTGCGTACCGCTTCCACGGCGTCAAAGCAGCCTGCAGTGTTCGGCAGGATGGTGTACTTGTCGGGCGACAGTACGTCGAGCAGGTTCGGCTCGCCCGCATTCTGGCCAAGGTTGGTGCGGCGTACGGCGACGGTGACGATTTCGGCACCCGAGGCCTCGGTGGCCAGGCGAGTTTCTTCCATGTCACGGTACTTGCCGGTACCGACCAGCAGGCGCGACTGGAAAGTGCGCCCGGCCAGAATGAAGGGCTTGTCGCTACGAACGTTGCTCATCGTTGTTCCTCGGGAAAGGTTGCTGGGCTTGCTTGTGAACCGCCGGGCTGCTGTCAGCCGCCACCGATGGCGTGGACCACTTCGACCTGATCGCCGTCGTTCAGCAGCGTGCTGTCGTGCTGGCTACGCGGCACGATATCCAGGTTCAGTTCCACTGCCACACGGCGCCCGGCCAGCTCCAGGCGCATCAGCAGGGCTGCAACGCTTTCACCAGCAGGCAGTTCGTAAGGTTCACCGTTCAGTTGAATGCGCATGCGCACGGCCACCATTGTTCTTTGGGGCCCGCATTCTAGCGCCGAACCGCCCTGCAACCCAAGGCCGGTGCGCGCCATTAGTCGCGATTGTGGACCACCCGGTCAGCCCAGCCGCCAGGCTGCCAGGCCCAGGCAAAGCCACCCGGCCAGGAAGCACAGGCCGCCAATAGGGGTGATGATGCCCAGCTTGCTCACGCCGCTGAGGGTCAGCAGGTACAGGCTGCCGGAGAACAGCACGATCCCCACGGCAAACAAGCCGCCGGCCCAGCCTATGAGGCGCCCGGGCAGGTGCACCGAGAGCACGGCGACACCGAAGATCGCCAAGGCGTGCACAAGCTGGTAGGTCACGCCTGTGTGGAAAATCGCCAGGTAGTCTGCAGCCAGCCGGCTTTTCAGGCCGTGGGCGGCAAAGGCCCCCAGGGCGACCCCGGTAAAACCGAAAAAGGCGGCAAGCATAAGGAAGCTGCGAAGCATGGGACGACTCCTTGTATCGGGTCTGTATAATGGCCCCTTCCACCCGAACGGCCAAGCCATCACCATGCTGCCAACCCTTCTCCGCCGCCTTTCCCGTGCCCTGCTCTGGTTCGCTGCCGGCAGCATTGTGCTGGTACTGGTGTTCCGCTGGGTGCCGCCACCCGGCACGGCGCTGATGGTCGAGCGCAAGGTGCAGTCCTGGGTCAATGGCGAACCGATCGACCTGCAGCGCGATTGGGAGCCGTGGGAGAACATCTCCGATGAGCTGAAGGTTGCCGTGATCGCGGGCGAGGACCAGAAGTTTGCCAGCCACTGGGGGTTCGACATCCCGGCCATCCAGGCTGCGCTCGCCTACAACGAGCGTGGGGGCAGTGTTCGCGGGGCCAGCACGCTGACCCAGCAAGTGGCCAAGAACCTGTTCCTGTGGTCCGGGCGCAGCTGGTTCCGCAAAGGACTGGAAGCCTGGTTCACCGCCTTGATCGAGCTGTTCTGGTCGAAGGAGAGGATTCTCGAGGTTTATCTGAACAGCGCCGAATGGGGCAAGGGCGTGTTTGGCGCCCAGGCGGCGGCGCGCTATCACTTTGGTATCGATGCCAGCCGCCTTAGCCGCCAGCAGGCGGCGCAGCTGGCGGCTGTGCTGCCCAGCCCGATCAAGTGGAGCGCTAGCCGGCCAAGCGCCTACGTGGCCAGCCGGGCGGGGTGGATTCGGCGGCAGATGAGCCAACTGGGTGGGCCGAGCTACCTGATGCAGCTCGACACTTCGCGTAAGCTTTAAGGCCCTCTTCGCGGGCACGCCCGCTCCCACAGGTACAGTGCAAGTCTCAAAGACAGCGCTGAACCTGTGGGAGCGGGCGTGCCCGCGAAGAGGCCCTCAAAGACAACACCAATAAAAAAGCCGCTCACCCAGTCAGGGCCAGCGGCTTTTTTCGCAACCAAGGCTCGATCAGACCGCAATCAACGCCTTGACCTTGTTCATCGCATTCTTCTCCAGCTGGCGAATCCGCTCAGCCGAAACGCTGTACTTGTCAGCCAGCTCATGCAACGTGGCCTTCTCTTCCGCCAGCCAACGCTGGTAAAGAATGTCGCGGCTACGCTCGTCCAGCCCTTGCAGCGCTTCGTGCAGGTTGCTGGTGGAGTTGTCGCTCCAGTCGGCGTCCTCCAACTGCACCGCCGGGTCGTAACGGTGGTCTTCCAGATAATGCGCAGGCGACTGGAAGGCGCTGTCGTCGTCAGCTTCCGCTGCCGGGTCGAAGGCCATGTCCTGGCCGCTGAGGCGGCTTTCCATTTCGCGTACTTCACGCGGTTCGACGCCAAGGCTTTCTGCCACGCGATGCACTTCGTCGTTGTTCAGCCATGCCAGACGCTTCTTCTGGCTGCGCAGGTTGAAGAACAGCTTGCGCTGGGCCTTGGTGGTGGCCACCTTGACGATGCGCCAGTTGCGCAAGATGAACTCGTGGATCTCTGCCTTGATCCAGTGCACGGCGAACGACACCAGGCGCACGCCCATTTCCGGGTTGAAGCGCTTGACGGCTTTCATCAGACCGACGTTGCCTTCCTGGATCAGGTCGGCCTGGGCCAGCCCGTAGCCTGCATAGCTCCGGGCGATGTGTACGACGAAACGCAGGTGGGCCATCACCATTTGACGAGCGGCCTCGACATCCTGCTCATAATAGAGACGCTCGCCCAGATCACGCTCCTGCTCGACCGTCAGCAGCGGAATGCTGTTGACCGTGTGCACATAGGCTTCCAGGTTTGCACCGGGTACCAGGGCATAGGCAGGTTGCAACGATGTGGTCATTCAAGAACCTCCGACTTACTAAACTCGCGCCTTGTGGGCGCTGCCAACATTGACCTGGAACGACGGTACAAGTTCCATGGTGAAGAAAATGTCAATGCCAGAACGTAAAAACTATCGCGGTGCCAGCTCGTTGAGGTGACGTGCGACGGCAATCCATGCACCGATATACCCCAACAGCACCGCTCCGATCAAGAGCGACAGACCATCGGACGCCGGCACCCCGCCCAGGGCGAAGTCACTGCCGTACAGCCCGGAAAGCCCTACCACCGCATCGTTAAGCCAGTTCAGGCCAAACGCCAGAATACCCCACGCCAGCAGGCCCGCACCCAGGCCATACAGGGCGCCCATGTACAGGAAAGGCCGGCGCACGTAGGCGTCAGTGCCGCCTACCAGCTTGATCACTTCGATCTCGACGCGGCGGTTTTCAATGTGTAGACGAATTGTGTTACCGATTACTAACAGCAGGGCAGAAATCAGCATCACCGCCAGGCCGAAGACGAAGCGGTCACCCAGTTTGAGGATGGCCGCCAGGCGCTCGACCCACACCAGGTCCAGTTGCGCCACTTCCACCCGCGGCAGCTCGGACAGGCGCTGACGCAGGGCATCCAGGGCCGGCTTGTCGACCTCGGTCGGGGTCACTACCACCACACCAGGCAGCGGGTTGTCAGGCAGTTCGCGCAGGGCCTCGCCCAGCCCGGACTGCTGCTGGAATTCCTCCAGCGCCTGCTCGCGGCTGACAAATTGCGCGTCCGCCACCCCAGGCATGCCCTTGATCTCGTCGCGCAGTGCCTCGCCATCGCGGCTACCGGCATCAAGCTTCAGGTACAGCGAAATCTGCGCAGCGCGCTGCCACGAGCCGCCAAGCTGCTCGACGTTCTTCAGCAGCAACGACAGGCCCATGGGCATGCTCAGCGCCACCGCCATCACCAGGCAGGTGAAGAAGCTGCCGATCGGCTGCTTGCCCAGGCGGCGCAGGCTGTCAGCCATGCTGGCGCGATGGCTTTCCAGCCAGGCATGCAGCAGCGTGCGGAAATCCGGGCCGTCATCGTCTTCGCCGCGTTTTTTCTTCGCCGGTTGCGGGTCGGCCGGCTTTGGCGCCACCCGCTCGGAAACCTTCGGCGTACGTGTAGTGCTCATTGCCCGGCCTCCCCATCGCCGATCAAGCGGCCGCGCTGCAAGGTCAGCATGCGGTGGCGCATGCGTGCAATCAGTGCCAGGTCGTGGCTGGCGATCAATACCGTGGTGCCCAGGCGGTTGATGTCCTCGAACACGCCCATGATCTCTGCTGCCAGGCGCGGGTCGAGGTTACCGGTAGGCTCGTCGGCCAGCAGCAGCGCTGGCTGGTGAACGATGGCGCGGGCGATACCCACCCGTTGCTGCTGCCCGGTGGACAGGTCGGCGGGGAACAGTTCGCCTTTGTCGACCAGCGACACACGCTCCAGGGCCGAGTCCACGCGTTTGGCAATCTCGGCCTTGGACAAACCGAGAATCTGCAGTGGCAAGGCGATGTTGTTGAACACGGTGCGGTCGAACAACAGCTGGTGGTTCTGGAACACCACACCGATCTGCCGACGCAGGAACGGGATCTGTGCATTGCTGATCTGGCCCAGGTCCTGGCCAGCCAGCATGAGCTTGCCGCTGGTCGGGCGTTCCATGGCCAGCAGCAGGCGCAGCAGGGTGCTCTTGCCGGCGCCCGAGTGGCCGGTGACGAACAGGAATTCGCCCCGGCGCGCCCGGAAACTCAGCTCATGCAAACCCACATGACCGTTGGGATAGCGCTTGGCAACCTGTTCGAATCGGATCATGGTCAGTCTCGCTCGGCGAACAGAGCCTTGACGAACGGCTCGGCTTCGAAGGTACGCAGGTCATCGATGCCTTCACCGACGCCGATGAAGCGGATCGGGATGTTGAACTGCTTGGCCAGGGCGAAGATCACCCCGCCTTTGGCAGTGCCGTCCAGCTTGGTCAGTGCCAGGCCGGTCAGTTCGACGCTCTGGTTGAAGTACTTGGCCTGGCTGATGGCGTTCTGGCCGGTGCCGGCATCGAGCACCAGCAGCACTTCGTGCGGCGCATCGGCATCCAGCTTGCCCATGACCCGGCGCACTTTCTTCAGCTCTTCCATCAGGTTGTCTTTGGTGTGCAGGCGGCCGGCCGTGTCGGCGATCAGCACATCGGCGCCACGGGCCTTGGCGGCCTGCACGGCGTCGAAGATCACCGATGCAGAGTCGGCGCCGGTATGCTGGGCGATCACCGGAATCTGGTTACGCTCGCCCCACACCTGCAACTGCTCGACCGCTGCGGCACGGAAAGTATCGCCGGCAGCCAGCATGACTTTCTTGCCTTCCAGCTGGAGCTTTTTCGCCAGCTTGCCGATGGTGGTGGTCTTGCCGGCGCCGTTCACGCCAACCACAAGGATCACATAGGGTTTGTTCTGCGCCTGCACTTTCAGCGGCTGCTCGACCGGGCGCAGCAGCGCGGCCAGTTCTTCCTGCAGCGACTTGTAGAGCGCGTCGGCGTCGGCCAGCTGCTTGCGTGCAACCTTCTGGGTAAGGTTCTGGACGATGGCCGAGGTGGCTTCCACACCCACGTCGGCGGTCAGCAGGCGCGTCTCGATTTCATCGAGCAGGTCGTCGTCGATGACCTTTTTGCCGAGGAACAGGCTAGCCATGCCTTCGCCGATGCTGGCACTGGTCTTGGACAGGCCCTGCTTCAGGCGGGCAAAGAAACCGGGTTTGGCCTGTTCGGTAACGGCAGCCACCGGCTCGAGCTCGGGCTGGACGGGCTCTGCAACCTGACGCTCGGGAATCGCTGGCGGGGCCTTGGGCTCCAGGTCAGGGACGAGAGCGACGGGCTCTTCGGCAACCGGCAGGACCAGATTGCTGACAGGGGGCTCGACAGGTTGAATGGCCGGGGCTGCTACTGGCGCAGGCGTTTCGACCTGTGCAGCGGCTGGCTCCGCATTCGCGGGCACGCCCGCTCCCACAGGGGCCTGGGCAGGCTCGGGAGCTGGGGTAACTACCGGGGCAGGTGCAGGCTCAGAGACCGGGGCAGCCACTGGGGCAGGGGCAGGGGCAGGCACCGGCGCAGAGGCAGGCTCAAGGACCGGCGCAACCACTGGGGCAGTTGCAGGCTCAGGGGCTGGTACTGGTGCTGGCTCAACAACCGGAGGGGCTACGGTTGCAGGTGCGGGTGTTTCTGCAACCAACGGCTCGACCGGAGCAGCTTCAGGGGGCTCGACGGCGGGCTGCGGCGCTACAGGCTCTGCAACCTGGGATTCAGGGGCTTGCGGCTGTTCGGCGACAGGTTGCTGCGGCTTCTTTCGAAACCAGCTGAACAGGCCTTTCTTATCGCCAGCCTCGGCCGGCGCTTTCTTGTCGTCGTTGGAACCAAACATGGAGGACGGCTATCTCAGGGTAGCGATGAGCCAGCTATGGCACATCGGGAATTCTCTCTACGCAGAACAGACTATCTTGAAGCCGGCTGGTTCATGCGCAACGTTTTGTCGTAGTGTCCTGTGGGCCAGAACGGCGACAGGCATGGTCGCCAGGCAACCGGATCAGTATCCTAGCACCTCCTGGCCCGTCGACGCTAAACCCAGCGGGCCGCCGAACAGGTTAAACACCTTATGAATGCTCTAGCCCGCCGCGCCGCTGGCCTGTTGCTCGGCACGCTCTGCCTGCCGCTCGCGGCCTTTGCCGCCGATGTGCAACCCACCCACGAATTCATCCTCGACAACGGCCTGAAGGTGGTCGTGCGCGAAGACCATCGCGCCCCGGTAGTGGTCTCGCAGATCTGGTACAAGGTCGGCTCCAGCTACGAAACCCCGGGCCAGACCGGCCTGTCCCATGCGCTGGAACACATGATGTTCAAGGGCAGCGCCAAGGTCGGCCCCGGCGAGGCCTCGCGCATCCTGCGTGACCTGGGCGCCGAAGAGAACGCCTTCACCAGCGACGACTACACCGCCTATTACCAAGTGCTGGCCCGCGACCGTTTGCCGGTCGCCCTGGAGCTGGAGGCCGATCGCCTGGCCAGCCTGCGCCTGCCGGCCGACGAGTTCAGCCGTGAAATCGAGGTCATCAAGGAAGAACGCCGCCTGCGCACCGACGATCAGCCCAATTCCAAGGCGTTCGAGCTGTTCCGCGCCATGGCCTACCCGGCCAGCGGCTACCACACGCCGACCATCGGCTGGATGGCGGACCTGGAGCGCATGAAGGTCGAAGAGCTGCGCCACTGGTACGAGTCCTGGTACGCTCCCAACAATGCCACGCTTGTGGTGGTCGGCGATGTTACCGCCGACGAGGTCAAGGGCCTGGCGCAGAAGTACTTCGGTAGCATTCCCAAGCGCGCCGTGCCACCGGCCAAGCTGCCGCTGGAGCTGGCCGAGCCTGGCCAGCGCCAGTTGACCCTGCACGTACGCACCCAGCTGCCCAGCCTGATCTATGGCTTCAACGTGCCCGGCCTGCCCACCGCCAAGGACCCGCGCACCGTGCATGCCCTGCGCCTGATCTCGGCACTGCTCGACGGCGGCTACAGCGCCCGCATGCCGGCACGCCTGGAGCGTGGCCAGGAGCTGGTAGCGGGCGCCTCTTCCAGCTACAACGCATTCACCCGTGGCGACAGCCTGTTCCTGATCTCGGCCACACCGAACGTGCAAAAGCAGAAAACCCTTGCCGACGTCGAAAAAGGCGTGTGGCAGTTGCTGGACGAGCTCAAGACCACCCCGCCCAGCGCCGAAGAGCTGGAGCGCGTACGTGCCCAGGTCATTGCCGGCCTGGTCTACGACCGCGACTCCATCAGCAGCCAGGCCACCACCATCGGTCAACTGGAAACCGTCGGCCTGTCGTGGAAACTGATCGATAGCGAGCTGGACGAACTCAAGCGCGTTACCCCACAGGACATCCAGGATGCCGCGCGCACCTATTTCACCCGTGAACGCCTGAGCGTTGCCCATGTACTGCCCGAGGAGTCCGCTCATGAGTGATCGTCGCGCACCGCGCCCTACCCTGCTGGCCAGCGGCATCCGCGCGCTGGCGCTGGCGGCCGTACTGGCCGCCCCGGCCATGGCCGACACCGCCGCCAAGGCCGACAGCAACGCGGCCCGCCCGGCCAACACCTTGCAGTCACTGGCCGAACTGGATGGCAAGGCACCCAGCCGGCGCCAGTTGAACATCCAGCACTGGAGCACCGCTGAAGGCGCCCGGGTGCTGTTCGTGGAGGCCCGCGAACTGCCAATGTTCGACTTGCGCGTCACCTTTGCCGCCGGCAGCAGCCAGGACGCCGGAACACCCGGCGTGGCGGCGCTGACCAACGCCATGCTCAACGAAGGTGTGGCTGGCAAGGACGTAACCGCCATCGCCGAAGGTTTCGAAGGCCTGGGCGCAGACTTTGGCAATGGCTCCTACCGCGACATGGCCGTGGCATCGCTGCGCAGCCTCAGCACCAAGGACAAGCGCGAACCTGCGCTCAAGCTGTTCACCGAAGTAGCCGGCAAGCCGAGCTTCCCCGAGGACGCCCTCAAGCGCATCAAGAACCAGATGCTGGCGGGTTTTGAATACGAAAAGCAGAACCCCGGCAAAATCGCCGGCAAGGCGCTGTTCGGCAACCTCTACGGCGACCATCCCTACGCCCACCCAAGCGACGGCACTGCCGACAGCATCAACGGCATCACCCTCGCGCAGCTGCGCGCCTTCCATGCCAAGGCCTATACGGCAGGCAACGCGGTCATCGCACTGGTCGGCGACCTCAGCCGCAGCGAAGCCGAAGCCATCGCCGCGCAGGTGTCTGTCGGCCTGCCCAAGGGCCCGGCACTGGCCGCACCTGCCCAACCCGCTGAAGCCAAGGCGGGCCTGACCCACATCGACTTCCCGTCCAAGCAGACTCACCTGATGCTGGCCGAATTGGGTATCGACCGCCAAGACCCGGACTGGCCAGCCTTGTCGCTGGGCAACCAGATTCTCGGTGGTGGCGCCTTCGGTACCCGGCTGATGAGCGAAGTACGTGAGAAGCGCGGCCTGACATACGGCGTATACTCCGTATTCAGCCCCATGCAGGTGCGCGGCCCGTTCATGATCAACCTGCAGACCCGTGCCGAGCTCAGTGAAGGCACGCTCAAGCTGGTGCAAGGCATACTTGCCGACTACCTCAAGACAGGCCCTACCCAGCAAGAGCTGGACGATGCCAAGCGTGAACTGGCCGGCAGCTTCCCGCTGTCCAATGCCAGCAACGCCAGCATCGTCGGCCAATTGGGCGCCATCGGCTTCTACAACCTGCCGCTGACCTGGCTGGAAGACTTCATGCAGCAGTCCCAAGCCCTCACCGTCGAGCAGGTCAAGGCCGCCATGAACAAATACCTGTCAGCCGATAAACTGGTAATTGTCACCGTGGGCCCGAAAGTGCCACAAAAAACGCTGCCAGCACCCACTGAAAAACCCTCCGAGCAAGCGCTCGGAGTACCGGAGCACTAATGCCAAGATCCACCCCTCCCGCCCGCCCGCAATCGGGCCAAAGCAAGGGCCAGGGTCACCTGCGCATCATCGCCGGCGAGTGGCGCAGCCGCCGCCTGGCGGTCCCGGAAGGCGAAGGCCTGCGGCCAACACCTGACCGCGTGCGGGAAACCGTATTCAACTGGCTGGCACCCTACATCGAGGGCGCACGTGTGCTGGACGCCTTCACCGGCAGCGGCGCGCTGGTGCTCGAAGCACTGTCCCGCGGTGCCAAGGATGCCGTGGCGCTGGACAGCAACCCCGCGGCCATCGCCAACCTGAAGAACAACCTTGAGATTCTGCGCTGCCCGCGTGGGCAGATTCTGCAAACCGACGCCCTGCGCTACTTGCAGAGCCCGGCCAAGCAGCAGTTCGACGTGGTGTTCCTCGACCCACCGTTCCACCAGGACCTGCTGGCCAACACCTGCAACATGCTGGAGCAGAACCAGTGGCTGGGCGAACGGGCGCTGATCTACACCGAAAGCGAAGCAGCGCCATCCACGCTGCCGATGCCCGGCAACTGGCGCCTGCACCGCGAGAAGAAAACCGGCCAGGTGCATTACGCGCTCTGGCAGCGAGCATGACCCCGTAATCTTCGTTTGGTGTATTGGGTTACCGCACGCCCGCCGCTTCCATGGCTGAAGCTGCTCCTTCATTTCTTGAAGGAGCACTTCACCCATGCCCGAACGCCCCTCCCCGTCCACACCGGCCAGGCTGGCAGGTGCTTTTACCCTCGCCAATGGGCTGCGTGTCTACCTGCGTGAAGACCACCGCGCACCACTGGTCAGCGTGCAGCTTTGGTATCACGTGGGCTCCAGCTACGAGCCCGAAGGCCACACGGGCCTGTCACATGCCCTTGAGCATCTACTGTTCGAAGGTAGTAGCAAGTTGGCTGGAGGCCAATACTCCACCCTCATGACCCACCTGGGTGGTGAGGCAAATGCATTCACCCTCACCGATGCCACGGCCTTTCCGCTGACGCTGCCAGCCAGCCGCCTGGAAATTGCCCTGGAAGCCATGGCCGATACCATGGCCAGCGCCACCCTCAGCGATGCACCTTTTGCCCGCGAACTGGCGGTTGTCATGGCCGAACGACGCGAGGATGTCGATAACGACCCATGGTCACTGGCTCTGGAGCATCACCTGCTGCTGGCCTATGACAACTGCGGCTATGGCACGCCCGTGATCGGCTACAAGACTGACCTTGGCCACATGACCCCTGCGGCGGCACGCACGTGGTACCTGACCTGGTACCACCCAAACAACGCGACGCTTGCTGTGGCCGGTGACATTACCCTTGCGCAACTGCAAACGCTGGTAACGCGACACTTTGCAGCGATCCCCGCCCATCGCCTGCCCGCCCGACAGACACCTGTAGAGCCCTCCAGGCGGGTGAGGCGCGTTCAAACCCTGCGTCAGCACGGCCTGCGCACAGGCGTGATCATCAGTTTCAACCTACCCAGCCAATGCACCGCCCGGTCTGGCTCACAAGCGTATGCACTGCGCCTGCTGCCCCAGATTCTTGCCCAAGGCCACGCCAGCATCCTCCAACGCCTGCTCGTGCGCGATGAACCGGTACTGCAAGGCGTGTGGTCGGACTATGAGCCTTGGCAACGTGGCGACAGCCTGCTGACCTTTTACGCGTTCTGCAGCCCGCAGGTTGCACCCGAGGTGGCTGCAGAACGACTGCTGCTGGAAATCGAAGCGTTCCGCCAGTCAGCGCCCAGCAAAGAAGACCTTCAGCGCGCCAAGGTACGACTTCTGGCCGAGCAATGGTTCGACAGGGACGATATCGGCCATCAGGCCGAAGCCATGGGCAAGCAGGCCGCCTGCGGCCTGGACCCTGTTGCACTGGAAGATGAAAGGCAAGCCATCGAAGCCGTGACAGCCGAGCAGGTAGGCCTGGCCGCTTATGACTTCCTGACCGAATCCCGGACCGCCATCACCTTTACGCATCACAAGGAAAGCGCTGATGAATGACTCGAACTCATACCCGCAGCGACCCGCGGTAGAAAGTCCTGTTCAGGGTGGTCTGGTTTCGGCCCAGGGGGTTGATCTGGATCACTTCCAACCTCTTGATACCCAAGTGCTGGCATGGACAACCGATGACGGGGCAGGCGTGAAATTCGTCGAAGCTCGAGGGCTGCCCATCATCGATGTTGTGCTGCGATTCAAGGCCGGTACGACCCAGGAGACCGTACACGCCGGCTTGGCGGCCCTTACGTTTTACATGCTCGACGAGGGCAGCCAGCAGCACACGTCCACCCGGCAAGCAGAGCAACTGGAGCGGCTTGGCGCAATCCTGGAACAGAAACTGAGCCTGGACCATGCGACTTTGAGCTTTCGAAGCCTGAGCACCAGTGGGGTGTTCGATCCGGCACTGGAACTTCTCATTGACTTCGTGGCACGGCCCTCCTTCACTGCTGGCGCGCTAGCCAAGATCAAGAGCGAACTGCTGCAGCACAATGCGTCTCGCGAACAACACCCCCGCTTGAGGGCGCGTAGCGAAGCCTTTCGTCATTTGTTCAAGGGACATCAGTATGGCAATCCATCGGGCATCAATCAGCAAGGGATAGACCAGACTACTCTTGCGGATCTGAGGCGCTTCCACCAACGCGCCTACTGCGCCAGCAACCTGAACATGGTTATAGTGGGGGACCTTTCCCTTGCACAGGCACAGGCCGTTTCACAACGGATCAGTCAGTCACTGCCCCAAGGCTGGTCCGCCATTGAGCCACCGGCCGCCGTGCCTGCAGCCGGCACGACGCTCAATGTCGAGCAGCCTGGTGCAAGCAATGCCATCCTGCTTGCAATCCCCATGAACGTCCCGGCCAATGACCCGGAATACCCGGCCCTGGTATTGGCCAGTGAGGTGTTGGGGGCGGGAATCGAATCACGCTTGATGAAAGCGCTGCGGCACCGTCGTGGCTTGACGTATGACGTTTTCACCCGACTAAAGGCATTGAGCGCTGGCGGCCTGTTCACGGCCGAATGGGACATCGCGCCATGGCATGTCGAAGGCTCTCAAGCACTGGTAGAAGCCTTGTTGCGCGAGTTCATCGACCAAGGGCCAACCCAGGCCGAGTTGCAACTTGCGCGCAAACAACTGGCGGGACGACTGCTGCGCAATGTGGCGCAGAACAAGAACCTGGCAGCCTTGCTCACGGAAATCACCGATCAGCGTCAGCCCGCCGACTTTCTCGACAACTACATCGAACGTCTCGCCAGGCTGACCCCGGATGATATCCGCGCTGTCATGCAGCGGCGGCTCGACCCTGGCCGCACGGTACGCGTGAGTGTTGGCCCACGCGCCGAGCAACAGCCACTGCCAGCCCTCGACCAATAGCGCAGGTACAGTGGCGCTGTTTCATGGCACTCTAACCAGGCACATCACGAGTCGCCCAGAATGCCCACCTCCAGCGCCACGTTCTGCCCGGCCACCGGCCTGTCCAACCCCCACCTGCAAACCCTGTGGGGGCCGCTGTGGCGCAAGCTGCCTGAATTGCAGCGCAACCGCGAGCGATTGTGGCTGGCCGATGGCGACTTCATCGACCTGGACTGGCATGGCCCGCACCTGCCGCATGCGCCGTTGGTTTTGGTGCTGCACGGGTTGACCGGTTCGTCCCACTCGCCCTACGTCAAAGGCTTGCAGCAAGCACTGCAGGACCGCGGCTGGGCCAGCGTGGCGGTGAACTGGCGTGGGTGCTCGGGCGAGCCCAACTTGTTGCCACGTAGCTATCATTCAGGCGCCAGCGAGGACTTGGCCGAGATCATCAGCCACCTGCGCGCCCAGCGCCCATTGGCGCCGTTGTATGCGGTGGGGTACTCGCTGGGGGGCAATGTCTTGCTGAAGTACCTGGGCGAGAGTGGCGTGGCCAGCCAGCTGCAGGCAGCGGTCGCGGTGTCGGTACCATTTCGCCTTGACCATTGCGCAGACCGTATCGGCCAGGGCTTCTCCAAGGTGTACCAGGCGCACTTCATGCGCGAGATGCTGGCGTATGTTCAGCTCAAGCAGCGACACTTCCATGACCAGGGCCAGCATGAACGGCTAGCGACGCTGGAACGCCTGGGGCCACTACGCGACCTGCGCACGTTCTGGGATTTCGACGGTAAGGTCACCGCCCCGCTTAACGGCTTTCGCGACGTGCATGACTACTACCGCCGCTCGTCGAGCCACTTCTTCCTTGGCCAGAACCGCACACCGACGCTGATCATCCATTCCAGCGATGACCCGTTCGTCTCCGACCATAGCCTGCCCACCGCCCGCGAGCTGGCGCCGCAGACCCGCCTTGAACTGCACCGACGCGGTGGCCATGTAGGCTTTGTCGACGGCAGCCTGCGCAACCCGGGGTATTACCTGGAGCGGCGGATACCGCAGTGGCTGGTCGAGGGCCAATAACACTCGAAATCCAAATCTTGCGCCGCTCCCACAGAGTCCCGGCTAAAGCCGTCGATATCGTTAGTCGCCAGTTACCACGCCATGCTCAGGGTTGTTGATCCACTCGCTCCAGGACCCGGCATACAACTTGGCCAGCGGGTACCCTGCCAGCGCCATCGCAAACAGGTTATGACAAGCCGTTACCCCCGACCCGCAGTAAGACACCAGCTGCTCCGGCGCCCGTCCGGCCAGCTTCTCGGCAAACCGCTGCTTGAGCTGATCCGCCGGCAGAAAGCGCCCATCTACCCCCAGGTTTTCGGTAAACGCCGCGCACTGGGCCCCGGGAATATGCCCCGCCACCGGGTCGATCGGCTCCACTTCACCGCGAAAACGCGGCAACGCACGTGCATCGATCAAGGTCAGGTCTGTGCTACCAAGGCGCTTGCCCAAGTGGTCGGCATCGATCAGCAGCTTGGCGTCCGGCTCACCACTGAAGGTGCCCTCGCGTTTGGGTGGCGGGTCCAGGCTCAGCGGCAGGTGCGCTGCATGCCACGCCTTCAGGCCACCATCAAGGATCGCCACGTCGTTGCGCTTGCCCAGCCAGGCCAACAGCCACCAGGCCCGAGCGGCAAAGGCGCCAGCGCCATCGTCGTAAAGCACCACTTCGCTGTCGTTGTTCAGGCCCCATTCGCGCAGGCGCTCGACCAGCCGCTGTGCATCGGGCAACGGGTGGCGCCCGGTGCGCCCCTTGCTCACCGGCCCGCTGAGGTCGCGGTCCAGGTCGGCAAAATGCGCCCCGGCAATATGGCCCAGGGCATAGCTGCGTTGGCCATAGTCCACATCCTCGAGGGCAAAGCGACAGTCGAGGATCACCAACCTGGGCGAGTCCAGGCGCTCAGCCAACTGCTGCGGTGTGATCAATTGCGCAAGGGGCATGACAATCTCCTGATCGATGGCACAAGGGCCCTGGGTTACTGTTCCAGAGCCTGGTTGAACGGTACATGGAATTCCTGGCACAGCGCGTCCACAGCAGTACGGGCAGCCTCGGTAACGTAGCCGAGTTCCAGCACCAGTACCTGATAGACGCCCCGCTTGAAGGCTTCTTCACCCAGGTGCGCGGAATGTTCACGCGTGGTGCTGAGAAAACGGACCCAGGACGTCAGCACGATCCAGGCATTGATGGTCAGGGATTCGATCTGCGCCGGCGCCATGGCCAGGATGCCTGCGTCGACAAAGCCGCGGTATATCGCCTGGCCCTGACGCAGGCAGCGCTCGGAAAAACGCCGGTAACGGGCGGCCAGTTCGGCATCGCTGTCCAGCAGGTGCTCCAGGTCGCGGTGCAGGAAGCGGTAGTTCCACATCGCCGCCAGCAAGGCCTTGAGGTAGAAGCGCTTGTCCTCCACGGTGGCCTTGCGGCCTTGTGGCGGGCGCAAGAAGCTGTCTACCAGTTCTTCATACTGGCTGAACAACAGGGCAATGATCGCCTGCTTGTTGGGGAAGTGGTAATACAGGTTGCCGGGCGAAATTTCCATGTGCGCGGCAATGTGGTTGGTACTGACGCTGCGTTCGCCCTGCTCGTTGAACAGCTCCAGGCTGTTCTGCACGATGCGCTCTCGGGTCTTCATGCGCGGGGCCATGCTCAGCTCCCAGTCTATGGGCCTTCATCAAAGGGTCATCTTACGGCGTATCACAGGTGGAATGCACCGTTCGGCGGTACGGAAAGTTCGCACCATCGTTCAGATTAGAGTATAGGCTCTAGACACTCACTGACCGGATCCGACGCCGCCATGAACGCGCCCAGTGCCGTGCCCCCTGTGCAGTCCGAGCTCGACCTCACGGCGATATTCGCTGCCCAGCGCCAGGCCTTTGCCGGCAACCCCCTGCCACCGGCAGCCCAGCGCCGGCAATGGCTGAGAAACCTGCGCCAAGCCTTGCTGGCCGGCCAGGCCGGGTTGATCGAGGCCATCAGCGATGACTTTGCCGGGCGTAGCGCCGACGAAACCCTGTTGGCGGAACTATTGCCCTCGATACAGGGCCTACGCCACGCAGAAAGGCACCTGCACCGCTGGATGCGCGCCAGCCGGCGACGGGTGGGTCTGGCCTTCCAGCCGGCCAGCGCGCAAGTGCGTTATCAGCCGCTTGGGGTGGTTGGCATCATTGTGCCGTGGAACTACCCGCTGCTCCTCGCCATCGGCCCGCTGACCTGTGCCCTGGCCGCCGGCAACCGGGTCATGCTCAAGCTCAGCGAAGCCACGCCCGCCAGTGCCCAGGCCTTGAAACAGCTGCTGGAACAGGTGTTCCCCACCGACCTGGTCAGCGTGGTGCTGGGCGAGGTCGAGGTGGGCGAGGCCTTCGCCCGCCTGCCCTTCGACCACCTGCTGTTCACCGGTGCCACCAGCGTGGGCCGGCAGGTCATGCTGGCTGCCGCGCAGAACCTGACACCGGTCACGCTGGAGCTGGGCGGCAAGTCACCGGCCATCGTGTCGACTGATGTGCCGCTGGACAGCACCGCCGAACGCATCGCCTTCGGCAAAACCCTCAACGCCGGCCAGACCTGCGTGGCCCCCGACTATGTGCTGGTACCACGCGAACGGCTGTCGGCCTTCAGCGACGCCTACCAGCGCGCCGTGCGCCGCCTGTACCCACGCATCGGCGACAACCCCGACTACACCGCCATCATCAACCCGCGCCAGTTGCAGCGCTTGCAGCACCTGCTGGACGATGCCCGCGACAAAGGTGCGCAAGTGCTTGACCTGTACCCTGGTGAAGCCCGCCAGGGCCGACGCCTGCCGCCGCACCTGCTGCTGGACGTGAACGACAGCATGCAGGTGATGCAGGACGAAATCTTTGGCCCGCTGCTGCCGCTGGTGCCCTACGACAGCCTCGATCAGGCGCTGGCCTACATCAACCAACGCCCGCGGCCTCTGGCGCTGTACTACTTCGGTTATGACCGGGCCAGCCAGGAGCATGTGCTGCGCCACACCCACTCTGGCGGGGTATGCCTGAACGACACCTTGCTGCACGTGGCCCAGGACGATCTGCCCTTCGGCGGCATCGGCCCTTCGGGCATGGGCCACTACCATGGTCACGACGGTTTTCTGACCTTCAGCAAGGCCAGGGCGGTACTGGCCAAGCAACGCCTCAACGCCGCACGGCTGATCTACCCGCCTTATGGCAAAACCTTGCAGCGTCTGGTCTACAAGCTGTTTATCCGCTGAGCGCCAGCCTGTGCACCGCCGCCTGGCACACAGCGCATGACAGCGAATGCGGCCCCTGTCTATAGTGCCATCAGCTGGCCGCATGACTTGGCCGGGCGCAGTCGCTGCGCTACCATCCGACTCCCCAACGCACTCCAGCCAGGATGACGCGATGAACCGAGTGTTGTACCCGGGTACTTTCGACCCCATTACCAAAGGCCATGGCGACCTGGTCGAGCGCGCCTCGCGGCTGTTCGATCACGTGATCATCGCGGTGGCGGCCAGCCCGAAGAAAAACCCCCTGTTCCCACTGGAGCAGCGGGTGGCGCTCGCGCGTGAGGTCACCAGGCACCTGCCCAATGTCGAAGTCATCGGCTTCTCCTCCCTGTTGGCGCATTTCGCCAAGGACCAGGGCGCCAACGTCTTCCTGCGTGGCCTGCGTGCGGTGTCCGACTTCGAGTACGAGTTCCAGCTGGCGAACATGAACCGGCAACTGGCTCCCGATGTCGAGAGCCTGTTCCTGACGCCTTCTGAGCGTTATTCGTTCATTTCCTCGACGCTGGTCCGGGAAATCGCCGCACTGGGCGGTGATATCAGCAAGTTCGTCCACCCGGTGGTGGCCGAAGCGCTGACTGAACGCTTCAAGAAGTAACCTTTAGCGCCTGATCATCGCGCCCGCGTGCACTGCGGGCGCGAATGCGGCACAATTGTGCCCATTGCGTTGAACATGCCCGGGCCATGAGCCCCGGCCGGAGTCCCCATGTCCCTGATCATCACCGACGATTGCATCAACTGCGACGTCTGCGAACCCGAGTGCCCGAACGAGGCCATCTCCCAAGGCGAAGAGATCTACGTGATCGACCCTAACCTGTGCACCCAGTGCGTGGGTCATTACGACGAGCCGCAGTGCCAGCAGGTCTGCCCGGTCGACTGCATCCCGCTGGATGAAGCGCACCCGGAGTCTGAAGAACAGCTGATGGCCAAGTACCGCCTGATTACCGGCAAGGCCTGATCACTGCCTGGCAAGGGCTTCGCCCTTGTTCGCGGGTAAACCCGCTCCCACACTACAGCGCAGGCCTTGAGGACAGTGCAATGCCTGTGGGAGCGGCGGTGCGGCGGTCCGATTTACCCGCGAATTGGGCCGCACAGCGGCCCCCAGCCTCAGCGCTGGCAGCGCGGGCAGAACACGCTCGCCCGCTGCCCCAGCTTTACCTCGCGCAACTCCGTGCCACACACCTTGCACGGCTGCCCGCCCCGCCCGTAGACGAACAGTTCCTGCTGGAAGTACCCCGGCTGCCCATCACCACCGATGAAGTCGCGCAGGGTGGTACCGCCACGCTCGATCGCTGCCGCCAGCACCCGTTTGATCTCGATCGCCAGCTTCAAATAGCGCGCCCGGGAAATACCGCCCGCCTCCCGACGTGGGTCGATGCCGGCGGCAAACAGCGCCTCGGTGGCGTAGATGTTGCCCACCCCCACCACCACCGCGTTGTCCATGATGAACGGCTTGACCGCCATCGAGCGCCCGCGCGACAGCTGAAAAAGGCGCTCCCCGTCAAACAGGTCAGTCAGCGGCTCAGGCCCCAGGCGCAGCAGTAGCTCGTGGTTCAGCGGGTCCAGGCTCCACAGCATGGCACCGAAGCGGCGCGGGTCGGTGTAGCGCAGCATCAGCCCCGACTCAAGCTCGATGTCGACATGTTCATGCTTGGCCGCCGGTAAACCCAGCTCTACCAGCCTCAAGTTGCCCGACATCCCCAGGTGGCTGATGAGCGTACCCACCTCAGCATTGATCAACAGGTATTTGGCCCGCCGCTCGACACTGACAATGCGCTGCCCCGACAGGCGCACATCCAGGTCTTCCGGGATTGGCCAGCGCAAACGCCGGTCACGCACCACCACGCGGCTGACGCGCTGGCCTTCCAGGTGGGGCGCAATACCGCGCCGGGTGGTTTCTACTTCTGGCAATTCCGGCATGTGTCAGTGCCCGCTCAACTCGCGAATGTTCTGCTTGAGGTTTTCGAAATCGTATTCCGACAAACCAATGTAATCGAGCACCAGCGGGCCGACCACATTCCATTCGTGGTCCACCGCCTGGTTGCCCAGCACCCGATAGGAGGCGCAGATGTGCTCGGCCATTTTCAAAACCGCCAACAGGTTTTTCAGCTGGTTCTGCGTATTGCGGCAGCTCTCGTCGCGAAATACCGCCAAGGCATTGTGGTGGTTGGCGATGGCTGCCGTGAGGTGCTCGGGCAGGCGCCAGGATTTGGCGGTGAAATAGCCGACCACCGAATGGTTGGTGTTGAACGCGCGATTTTCGGTGTCGACTACCCGTGTTTCCCCGTCAGCTTTGGCATAAGCCTCTTCCAGCACATCCATGTAGTTGGGGAAGCGCTTGAGCATCAGTGGCACGCCACAGTCGTGGAACAGGCCGAGGGTATAGGCCTCGTCAGCCGCCTGGATGCCGGTGCGCTTGGCCAGGGTCAGGCAGGTCATCGCCACGTCCTGAGCGGTGTCCCAGAAACGGTTGAGGGTGACGATGGTCTCGTCGCTCATCTCACCCTTGATCGACTGGGCGTTGATCAGGTTGATGATCGAACGGCTGCCCAGCAGGTTCACCGCGCGCTGGATCGAGCCGATCTTGTTGGAAAGGCCGAACTGCGATGAGTTGACCAGCTTGAGCAAGGCGCCTGAGAGGCCCGGGTCCTGGGAAATCAGCTTGGCGATGGTTTCCAGGTCCGGGTCAGGCATGTACTGCTCGAACTGCAGGTCGACCATGATCTGCGGTTGCGGCGGGATGGTGATGCCTTGCAAGGCTTGCTGGATCTGTTCGGCGCTGAGTTCTTGGGACATACGTGCACACTCGTTTAGGACGGGGGATTCTAACCCAGTTGGCCGCGCCAGCGCTTTGTCGTGCCCCGAACCGAAGTGCAGGCCGACAGGGTATACTCCCGCTCTTTTTTCCCGGAGCGACGCCATGTCCCTGCCCAGCCTTCGCCTCAAAGCCAATGCCGACCGCCGCCTGCGCGCCGGCCACCTGTGGGTCTACAGCAACGAAGTCGACGTCACCGCGTCACCGCTGCAAGGCTTCCAGGCCGGTCAGCAGGCCGTTCTCGAGGCGGCCAACGGCAAGCCGCTGGGCATCGTCGCCCTCAGCCCGAACAACCTGATCTGTGCCCGCCTGCTGTCGCGCGACATCAAGCTACCGCTGGACAAGTCGCTGCTGGTTCACCGCCTCAACGTCGCCCTGTCGCTGCGCGAGCGCCTGTTCGACCAGCCATGCTACCGCCTGGTGTATGGCGATTCCGACCTGCTGCCGGGCCTGGTGGTCGACCGCTTCTTCGACATCCTCGTGGTTCAGCTGGCCTCGGCCACCATGGAAGCGCACAAGGACGACGTGATCGCTGCCCTGGTGCAAGTGCTCAAACCAAGCGGCATCCTGTTCAAGAACGATTCCGCCGCGCGTGACGCCGAAGGCCTGCAGCGCTATGTCGAGACCGTCTACGGCGAAGTGCCGGACTGGGTAGCGCTGGAAGAGAACGGCGTCAAGTTCGAAGCCCCCGTGCGTGAAGGCCAGAAGACTGGCTGGTTCTACGACCACCGCATGAACCGCGCGCGCCTGGCGCCGTATGTAAAGGGCAAGCGTGTGCTCGACCTGTTCAGCTACATCGGTGGCTGGGGCGTACAGGCCGGTGCCTTCGGCGCCAGCGAAGTGTTCTGCGTCGATGCCTCGGGCTTTGCCCTGGATGGTGTAGAGCGTAACGCTGCACTGAACGGCATCAGCGAGAAGCTGACCTGCATCGAAGGCGACGTGTTCGAAGCCCTGCGCGAGCTCAAGGCCGCTGAAGAGCGCTTCGACGTGATCATTGCCGACCCACCCGCCTTCATCAAGCGCAAGAAAGACCTGAAAAACGGCGAAGCGGCCTACCGCCGCCTGAACGAACAGGCCATGCGCATGCTGAGCAAGGACGGCATCCTGGTCAGCGCCTCGTGCTCGATGCACCTGCCCGAAGACGACCTGCACAACATTCTGCTGACCAGCGCTCGCCACCTGGACCGCAACATGCAGCTGCTGGAGCGCGGCGGCCAGGGCCCAGACCACCCGGTGCACCCGGCTATTACCGAAACCCGCTACATCAAGAGCATCACCTGCCGCTTGCTGCCTAACAGCTGATATCTGCCAAAAAGGGCCGCCCAGCGGCCCTTTCCTGCTGCAATCTCCCCGCCAGCCATCCACATCTGCATTCCTTCGCCGCGCCAGCGGTGTAGAATCGGCCTATTCATCGCCAGTCATCCCCGGCGGGTTTATGAGCTCTGGCCAAGCACGCGGCGATCCCGTTGTGTCTTCGGCCCCATCCGTGCCTGTGGCAACCGGCCAGCGGCACAAAGGACAAGAGAAGCTCACTCCCCTTTATGTGACCTGATTAAGCCGCCAGGAGTGTTTCATGCCTGATTATCGTTCCAAGACTTCCACCCACGGCCGCAACATGGCCGGCGCCCGTGCCCTGTGGCGCGCCACCGGGATGAAGGACGAAGACTTCAAGAAACCGATCATCGCCATCGCCAACTCGTTCACCCAGTTCGTCCCGGGCCACGTGCACCTGAAGGACCTGGGCCAGCTGGTTGCCCGCGAAATCGAACGCGCCGGTGGCGTGGCCAAGGAATTCAACACCATCGCGGTCGATGACGGCATCGCCATGGGCCACGACGGCATGCTCTACTCGCTGCCAAGCCGCGAGATTATTGCCGACGCCGTGGAATACATGGTCAACGCGCACTGCGCTGACGCCATCGTCTGCATCTCCAACTGCGACAAGATCACCCCCGGCATGCTGATGGCCGCCCTGCGCCTGAACATCCCGGTGATCTTCGTTTCCGGCGGCCCGATGGAAGCCGGCAAGACCAAGCTGGCCAGCCACGGCCTGGACCTGGTCGACGCCATGGTGATCGCTGCCGACTCCACGGCTTCCGACGAAAAAGTCGCCGAGTACGAGCGCAGCGCCTGCCCGACCTGCGGTTCGTGCTCCGGTATGTTCACTGCCAACTCGATGAACTGCCTGACCGAGGCCCTGGGCCTGGCCCTGCCGGGCAACGGCTCGACCCTGGCCACCCACGCCGACCGCGAGCAGCTGTTCCTCACCGCCGGCCGCACCATCGTCGAGCTGTGCAAGCGCTACTACGGCGAGAACGACGCCTCGGTACTGCCGCGCAGCATCGCCAACTTCAAGGCGTTCGAGAACGCCATGATGCTCGACATCGCAATGGGCGGGTCGACCAACACCATCCTGCACCTGCTGGCTGCAGCACAGGAAGGTGAAATCGCCTTCGACCTGCGCGACATCGACCGCCTGTCGCGCACAGTGCCACAGCTGTGCAAAGTGGCGCCGAACATCCAGAAGTACCACATGGAAGACGTGCACCGCGCCGGCGGCATCTTCAGCATCCTCGGTTCGCTGGCCCGTGGCGGCCTGTTGCACACCGACCTGCCGACCGTGCACAGCCGCAGCATGGAAGAAGCCATCGCCAAGTGGGACATCACCCAGACCGATGACGAAGCCGTGCACACCTTCTTCAAGGCCGGCCCTGCCGGTATCCCGACCCAGACGGCGTTCAGCCAGTCGACCCGTTGGGAAACCCTGGATGACGACCGCGAAAACGGCTGCATCCGCAGCTTCGAACACGCCTACTCGCAAGAAGGCGGCCTGGCCGTGCTGTACGGCAACATCGCCCTCGACGGTTGTGTGGTGAAAACTGCCGGTGTCGATGAGTCGATTCACGTGTTCGAAGGCAACGCCAAGATCTTCGAGAGCCAGGACAGCGCTGTGCGCGGCATCCTTGCTGACGAAGTGAAGGCCGGCGACATCGTGATCATCCGCTACGAAGGCCCGAAAGGCGGCCCGGGCATGCAAGAGATGCTCTACCCGACTTCGTACCTGAAGTCCAAAGGACTGGGCAAGGCTTGCGCCCTGCTTACCGACGGCCGCTTCTCGGGCGGTACCTCGGGCCTGTCGATCGGCCACGCCTCGCCGGAAGCCGCTGCTGGCGGCGCCATCGGCCTGGTGCGTGACGGCGACAAGGTACTGATCGACATCCCTAACCGTTCGATCAACCTGCTGGTCAGCGACGAAGAGCTGGCTGAGCGCCGCGTCGAGCAGGACAAGAAGGGCTGGAAACCAGTCGAAACGCGCCCACGCAAAGTGACCACCGCGCTGAAGGCCTATGCCCTGCTGGCGACCAGTGCCGATAAAGGTGCTGTGCGTAACAAGGCGATGCTGGAAGGGCTGTAAGGCTCTGACTGCGTGAATGAAAAACCGGCGCCACGAGCGCCGGTTTTTTTATGCCTGTTCCGGCCTCTTCGCGGGCACGCCCGCTCCCACAGGTACTGCACAGTATCTGAAAATCGTGCAGTACCTGTGGGAGCGGGCGTGCCCGCGAAGAGGCCAGCTCAGGCAATACAATGCTTAAAGACCTCAAAGCAGCTGCAAACACCGCGTTGATTGCAATCCGCAGCACATCGTTATTCTATAAACGACTAAGCAAATTCCATTTGGGTATAAATTCGTTGCTTTTCAGGCTGTTAGCATTTCTGTTCGAAATCGCACACAGAGGCGATGAATCATTTTCTGAATTTCGGAGCTTCAATGAACCTGCCGCTGTCACTTAACCTGCTGGCGTTCCTGGCCCTTTTGCTGGGCCTGGCACAAACCCGCCGCACCGACTGGAGCCTGGCCAAGAAGGTACTGCTGGGCCTGGTGCTGGGCGTGGTCTTCGGCCTGGCACTGCATACGATCTATGGCGCGGGCCATCCCGTGCTCAAGGCCACCATCAGCTGGCTCGACCTGGTCGGCAACGGCTATGTCGGCCTGTTGCAGATGATCGTCATGCCGCTGATCTTTGCCTCGATCCTCAGTGCCGTGGCGCGCCTGCACAATGCCTCGTCGCTGGGCCGCATCAGCGTGCTGAGCATCGGCACCCTGCTGCTGACCACCGCGATTGCCGCACTGATCGGCATCGTGCTGACCAACCTGTTTGGCCTGAGCGCCGAAGGCCTGGTGGCCGGTGCCCAGGAAAGCGCACGCATGCAGGTTATCCACAGCGACTACGCGGGCAAGGTCGCCGACCTCAACATCCCGCAACTGCTGCTGTCGTTCATCCCCAGCAACCCGGTGGGTGACTTGGCACGCGCCAAGCCAACCTCGATCATCAGCGTGGTGATCTTTGCCGTGTTCATCGGCCTGGCTGCGCTGCAACTGATCAAGGACGACGCCGAAAAAGGTGAGCGCGCACTGTCGGCCATCGACACCTTGCAGGCCTGGGTAATGCGCCTGGTGCGGGTGGTGATGAAACTGACCCCATATGGCGTGCTGGCACTAATGACCAAGGTGGTCGCCAGCTCGAATATGGACGACATCCTCAAGCTGGGCAGCTTCGTGGTGGTGTCTTACCTGGGCCTGGCACTGATGTTCGTGGTGCATGCAATCATCCTGGCTGCCACTGGCGTGAACCCGCTGCGTTTCTTCCGCAAAGTGTGGCCGGTGCTGACCTTTGCCTTCACCAGCCGCTCCAGTGCCGCCAGCATTCCACTGAACATCGAAGCGCAAACCCGCCGCCTGGGCGTGCCGCAGTCGATTGCCAGCTTTAGCGCATCGTTCGGCACCACCATTGGCCAGAACGGCTGCGCCGGCCTCTATCCCGCCATGTTGGCAGTGATGGTGGCACCAGCGGTGGGCATCGATACCTTCGACCCGCTGTGGATCGCTACCTTGGTAGCCATCGTCACGCTGAGTTCGGCAGGGGTTGCCGGTGTGGGCGGCGGTGCCACCTTTGCCGCGCTGATCGTGCTGCCGGCCATGGGCTTGCCGGTGGAGCTGGTGGCGTTGCTGATTTCGGTGGAGCCCTTGATCGACATGGGCCGCACGGCGTTGAACGTGAACGGTTCGATGACTGCGGGCGTGGTCACCAGCCAGCTGCTGAAAGAGACCGACAAGGACGTGCTGACGGGCGATGAGCATGCCGAGCTGAGCCATACCTGACAGGGCCCTATCGCCGGCAAGCCAGCTCCCACAGGTTCTGCACTGGCCTTAAGCCTTGTGCAATACCTGTGGGAGCTGGCTTGCCGGCGATGGGCTGCAACGCAGCCCCGGCATTCTCAGATCAGTAACTGGCCCGCAAGCTCAACGTCAGGTTCCGTGGCTCGCCATAGAAGTTCGACCCCCAGGCACTGTCCACCCGCTCGTAATACTTGCGATCAAACAGGTTGTTGGCCGTCAGCGTCGTGGTCAGGTGCTTGTTGAGGCGGTACCCCACCTGCGCCGTCGCCACGCCGTAGCCACCCTGCACAAAGTCTACGCCGTTGCGCATGTAATAGGTCTCGCTCACCACTCTCACGCCGCCTCCCACGTTTACCCCCTGCAACGGCCCATCACTGAACTCGTAGCGCGTCCACAAGTTGAAGTTGTGCTTGGGGGTGATGCTGATGCCCTGGTAATCCTCGTTGCTCATCGACTTGAGCATGGTGAAGGCGTAGCCGGTGCTGATGCTCCAGTTATCGGTCAGGTTGCCGGAAAGTTCGGTTTCCCAGCCTTGGCTGCGCACCTTGCCCTGGGCCTCGTAGTACGTCGTCTGGCCCACCAACTGCGCACGGTTCTCATCATAGATGCGGAACACCGCCACACTGCCGTTCAGGCGACCGTCGAAGAACTCACGCTTGAGCCCCAATTCGTACTGCTTGCCTTTACGCGGGTCGATCGGCGTGGTGTCGAGAGCCACCTCGGTCTGCGGCTTAAAGATACTGGTGTAGCTGGCGTAAGCCGAAAGTTCCGGTGTCAGCTTGGCTACCAAAGCCGCATAGGGGATGAACTTGTGGTTAATGTTGGTTTCCGTAGGGATGAAGTCGTGGAAGAACGGGTTGGCGTTGCGCGCCTCGCTGTCAAACCAGGTCAGGCGACCGCCGGCGATTACGTCCAGCCAGTCGGTGGCACTCACCTTGGCCCGGGTATAGGCCCCGTACTGATTGGACTTCGACCAGTTGCCATTAGGCATGTCGTAGTCCTGCCTGGGAATATTGATACTGCCCGGGTCGAAAACGTTAATAGGGAAGTAGTCCCCGCCGCCGTAGGTAAAGTCCTTGTCCAGGTGCTGGTACTCGGCCCCCAGCGTAAACTCGTGGCTGCGCCCGAACGCTTCCACCGGCAGGGTGACGAAGCTGTCCAGGCCCACTGATTTGATATGCGTGTAGTAGGAATAGGCTAACGCCCAACTGTCGCCGGTTTCCGGATCAACAGCATCGTCGGTCCAGGTAAAGTTGCGGGTCGGCGTTTCCGCATCGCGGTAGGTCAGCGAAGTCTTGAATTGGCCACCGTTGTCCAGTGTATGGTCAACCTCGAAGAAGCTTTCCCACAGGCGCTCGTCCAACTCGTTCCATTTGGCATCAACGAAGGTCGAACGGCTGACGTCCAGCAGCTTGCCGTCGGCATAGGCTGGCAGGCCGAAGGCTGGCGTGGAATTGTTACGTTGGTAGGTGCCACCCACAGACAACGTGGTAGCCGGGGTAATATCGTATTCCAGGCGGCCGTAAACCATCGGCCGCTCGTTCTGGGCGTAGTCGACAAACGACTGGTTGTTCTCGTAGGCCGTGACAAAACGCCCACGCAGGGTGCCCTGGTCGTTCAGCGGCCCGGTGATGTCAACCGTGGAGTGATAGCGGTCCCAGCTGCCGGCCGATACCTCGCCAGACAAACCGAATTGCCCCAGCGCCCGCTTGCGTACCAGGTTGATGGTGCCGCCTGGTTCACCCGCGCCCTGGTACAGCCCAGATGGGCCACGCAGTACCTCGACCCGATCGAACATGGCCAGGTCGAAGCTGGTGGCCATGTCACCCTGCCCGGTGCGCTGGGAAACACCGTCTACCTGCACCTGATCGACCAGGAAGCCGCGGATGTACACGTCGTTCAGGTTGGAACCGGTGTTATAGGACTTGATCGTCGCTCCGGTCACCTGGCGCATGGCGTCCTGCAGGCTGTTCATGTTCTGGTCGTCCAGGCGCTGGCGAGTGACCACCGAGACCGACTGGGGGATGTCCTTGAGCTTCTGCTCACCTTTGCCGATGGTCAGCGCACTGGTGGTGTAGGAGCGGGTACCTTCGGTGGTGGTGCCCAACTGCCGGCTATCGATTTTGATCGCGCCCAGTTGCAGCGAGGCATCGTCGTCACTGCGACGCCGCTCCAGAGTTACGCTGTCGGCGTCGATATACGTGGCACTGAGGCCCGTGCCCTCCAGCAGGCGTGCCAGCGCCTGGGCCTGTGGATAACTGCCACTCACGCCCGGCGAACGCAGCCCTTGGGTGAACTCGCCCGGCACCAGCACCTGAAGCCGCGTCACCGCACTGAAGGCCGCCAGCGCCGAATCAAGCGGCTGTGCCGGGATCTCGAAACGGTAGGCCTGGGCTTGCGTGGCGGCGCTGGCCTGCAGCGGCACGGCCAATGTGCCGCAGGCAAGTGCGACGGCCAGCCCGAGCGCGGTGCGCGTGGCGATGATCTTCATGTGGTGAGGCTCCCCGAATTCGTCCTGATGATCGACGGCGCGGCACTGTCTGAGAGTGCTTATTATTTGCGCCTACCCAATCAAGGACGTCGGCTCGGCTGGAATCCCCGAAAAATTTTTGAAAAATCTTCGCTCAACCTTCACGCAGGATGCGCAACCACGGCGTGTACTGCTCGGCGCGCAACCCCAAGGTATGCGTCAGCGCCTTGAGCACGGCATCAGGCTTGTCGATCTCGAACACGCCAGACACCTTGCGCTGGCGCAGGCCCTCGCCCAGCAGCACGGTCTGGCCCGGCCAATAGCGGTTCAACTCGGCAACCACTTCGGCCAGCGGTTGCTGGCTGAACACCAGCTGCCGCTGCCGCCAGGCAAAGGCACTGGCCTGATCGAACGGATGCAAGGCGGCCAGCGAGCCCGCCGCATACTCCACGGCCTGCCCCGGCCCAAGGAACACACCCGAGCCACTGCCAGCGTTGACCTCGACCCTGCCCTGCCCGACCTTGACGCGGGTCTGGCCAGTGTCACTGGCCACGCTGAAGTGGGTACCGACCACCCGGACCCAACCCTCCCCGGCACTCACCACGAACGGCCGGGCGGGGTCGCGCGCTACGTCGAACCAGGCCTCGCCGCGCAAGAGCCGCACCCGCCGCTCGCCCTGCGCCAGGGTTACCTGTAGCGCCGTGTCGGTGTTCAGTTGCACGTGTGAGCCATCGTCAAGGCGAACACTGCGCGACTCACCTGTGGCGGTTGCATAGTCGGCGCGCCAGCGGTCGACATACGGCGTCTGGCCAACCAGCGAGCCCAGCAACAAGGCCGCCGCTACGCTCTGCGCAACCTTGCGCCAGCTACGCCGGGCAGGCTTGCGCCACTGTTGGCGCTGCTGTTCGCGCAGCTGTGCCGCGGGTGCCTGCAAAGCGCCCAGCAACTGGATCACTTCATCCCAGGCCTGCATTTGCGCAGCCCCGACCGCCTTCCAGGCAGCGAACGCCGCTTGATCCTCAGGCGTGACATCGTCGGCCTGCAAGCGGTAGTACCAGGCTGTGGCTTCGGCGAACATCTGCTCGCTGTCGGGCGTTTCGCTCATCGGGGTATCTGAAATTCCAGAGTTCATGGCCGCGGTGCCCTCACCTGGCCGGCCAGTTGCCGCTTGATGAAGGCGCGGCAATCCAGCAGTGCCCGGCGCAGCTGGTATTCGACGCTGCGCGGGGTAACGTTCATGCGCCCGCCGATTTCCCGGTAGCTGCAGCCGTCGACATGGTAAAGCAGGAAGATATGCCGGGTCGCCTCGGGCAACGATTCGATCGCGGCCTGCATCAAGGCGTGTTGCTGCTGGTCCAGCAGTTGCTCTTCGACACCGGGTTCGTCGCTGGCCAGTTCTTCACTGGGCTCGCCACCGTCCAGCCGCTCACGGCGAATTGCCTGGCGCTGGTGATCGCGTACCAGGTTACTGGCGATGGTGAAGAGAAAGGCCGGCAGGTTGTCGATCTGCTTGTCCGCAGGCAGCCGCGCCAGGCGCAGGAACGACTCCTGGGTCAGGTCGGCAGCGACCTGGGCATTACCGGTGCGCCGTGCGACAAACGCCTCCAGCGCTTTCTTCTGCTCGGTGAACAGCCGGGCGATCTGCTTGTTCCATGAAGACACGGCACGCCTCGGCTGCAAGTCTCAAGAGGTGCGCACGCTAGCAGAAGATGAGATGCATTCGCAATTGATACGATACTGAACACCCCAATATCCAGTAACTCAATGGCACGGGACGCGAACAACAGGGGGCCATTGGCGTCGCTATACTGCTAGTCGGGCTTAGCGAATACGCCGAGAGCAAGGAACCACCATGCAGCAGTACGACATGACCCAGGCCGAAGCCGAAAAGATCCGCGTTGAGGTGGCCAAGATCCGCGTCGAGGTGGACAAGCTGATGGCCGAAACGCGCAAACTGAATGCTGAAGCCGTCAAAATGACTCGCGAAACCTTCTGGTACCCGGTTGCCATCGCCGTCGGC
The DNA here is from genome assembly GCA_029202525.1 of Candidatus Pseudomonas phytovorans. Classification (NCBI taxonomy): domain Bacteria; kingdom Pseudomonadati; phylum Pseudomonadota; class Gammaproteobacteria; order Pseudomonadales; family Pseudomonadaceae; genus Pseudomonas; species Candidatus Pseudomonas phytovorans. Next base: position 805,582 of record CP119325.1, on the reverse strand, counting down.
TTCGTCACCACAGTGGCCACTGTCACCGCCGTAATCATCAAGCTACTCACCTGAGTGTGGGAGCGGGCGGGCGCGCGAAGAATCCAACGCAGTGCATGGCACCGGCTACGCCGGTGTTCGCGGGCGCGCCCGCTCCCACAGTGACCGCACAAGCCTTGACCCGACAATCTCAAACCTTATCCCAAACCTCGAAGTGATAAGCAGGCTTACCTTCCTCAGCCTGAGCATCACTCGACACCCGTTTCCACTGCCCCTCATCGAACGCAGGGAACCAGGCATCTCCTTCCGGCGAAAGCTCAACCCGCGTCAGGTACATCCGGCTGACCAGGCCCTTCTCCAGCGCCTGCCCATACAGCTGCGCGCCACCAATCAGCATCAGCTCTTCAACGCCCTGCTCACGCGCCCACTGCTCGGCCCGCACTAGCGCCTCTTCCAGCGAGGCAAACACCTCGGCCCCCACCAGTTCCAGCCCTGGCTGGCGGCTGACGACGATATTCAATCGCCCAGGCAGCGGCCGCCCCAGCGAGTCCCAGGTCTTGCGCCCCATGATGATCGGCTTGCCCAGGGTGGTGGCCTTGAAGTATTTGAAGTCCCCCGGCAAATGCCAGGGCATGGAATTGTCGATGCCGATCACGCGGTTCTCGGCATAAGCCGCGATCAGGCTGAGAGGGAGTGATGTATTCATGCCCGCGAGGATAGCACCGGCCGTGTGGGTTATGCTTCTGCCCTGACCTGTGCAATGGAAGACCTTGTGACTGGACCGACTCCACTGGACAAGCGCTGGCTCACCGAAGCGGTACGCCTGCGCGAGGAACATGCCGGCCCCCTGGAGGACCAGGAAGCCAACCGCCGTGCCCGCCAGCTAGGCGGCGACCTGGCAACGCGCATCGAAACCCGTGCGCTGTTCCTGGCCGAACGCGACGGCATGAGCACCGCCCTGCGCCACTGGAAGCAGGGCGCACGCCTGGCCCTGCTGGCCTTGTTGCTGATTGCCGTGCTCAGCGGCGCGGGCCTGGCCCTGGCCGCCTTGGGCGACGGGCAGCGCGCGGTGAACGTATTCTGGGCCTTGGGCAGCCTGCTCGGGCTGAACCTGCTGATGCTGCTGGGCTGGGCCATCGGTTTTGCCCTCAGTGGCGAGCATGGCGCGGGGTTGGGCCGCCTGTGGCTGTGGCTGAGCGAACGCTTTGCCCGCGACGCCAAGGCCGCACACCTGGCACCGGCGCTACTGGTGCTGCTGCAACGCCAGCGCCTCAACCGCTGGCTGCTCGGCCTGCTGGTACATGGCCTGTGGCTGTTGGCGATGCTAACCGCGCTGTGCATGCTGCTGGCCTTGCTGGCTACCCGTCGCTACGGTTTTGTCTGGGAAACCACGCTGCTTGCCGCCGATCCGTTCATCCACCTGACCCAAGCCTTGGGCGCCTTGCCCTCGCTGCTGGGCTTTGCCGTGCCCGACGAGGCCATGATCCGCGCCAGCGGCGAAACCTTGCCTGCCCTGGAACTGGCCCGCCAGGCCTGGGCCAGCTGGTTGCTCGGGGTGGTGCTGGTGTACGGCCTGTTACCCCGCTTGCTGCTGGCTGCGCTGTGCCTGTGGCGCTGGCGGCAGGGGCGCGAGCGCCTGGCGCTGGACCTGAGCCTGCCCGGCTACGCGCAACTGCGCGAAGCACTGATGCCGCGCAGCGAACGCATCGGTGTGCAGGATGCCGCCCCAGAGGCCCTGCCGGAGTTTGCTGCCGGCCAACTGGAAAGCGGCAGCAGCGGCGCCCTGTTGGTTGGCCTGGAGCTGGACGACCAACGTCCTTGGCCGCCCGCCCTGCCGAACAACGTGACCGATGCCGGCGTGCTCGACAGCCGCGAATCGCGCAACCGCTTGTTGGAACAGCTCAGCCGCTTCCCGCCAGCACGCCTGGCCATCGCCTGCGACCCACGCCGTTCGCCGGACCGCGGCAGTTTGGCGCTGCTAGCCGAACTGGCACGCAATGCCGGCGCAACCCGCATCTGGCTGCTGCAGGCCGCACCGGGCGAGGCCCTGGATGCCCAACGCCTGGGCGACTGGCACGAAGCCCTCGAACGCCTTGGGCTGCAGCATGCCGACACCTCACCGCTGACCTGGCTGGAGCATGGCCATGACTGAGCCACTGAAATTGGCCGTGGTGGGCCACACCAACGTCGGCAAGACCTCGCTGCTGCGCACGCTGACCCGCGATGTCGGCTTTGGCGAGGTATCCCATCGCCCCAGCACCACCCGCCATGTCGAAGGCGCGCGGTTATCGGTGGACGGCGAACCCTTGCTTGAGCTGTACGACACCCCAGGCCTGGAAGATGCCATCGCCCTGCTCGACTACCTCGAACGCCTGGAGCGCCCGGGCGAGCGCCTGGACGGCCCAGCCCGCCTGGAGCGCTTTCTGCAGGGCAGCGAAGCACGCCAGCGTTTCGAGCAGGAGGCCAAGGTGCTGCGCCAGTTGCTGGCCAGTAATGCCGGCCTGTATGTGATCGATGCGCGCGAGCCGGTGCTGGCCAAGTACCGCGACGAACTTGAAGTGCTGGCCAGCTGCGGCAAGCCGCTGCTGCCGGTGCTCAACTTCGTTGCCAGCCACCAGCACCGCGAACCGCAATGGCGTGAAGCCCTTGCCCGGCTTGGCCTTCACGCGTTGGTGCGGTTCGACAGCGTGGCCCCGCCAGAGGATGGCGAGCGCCGTTTGTACGAAAGCCTGGCCCTGTTGCTGGAGGACGCCCGGCCGGCCCTGCAGCGCCTGATCGACGACCAGCAGGCACAGCGCCTGGCCCGCCAGCACAGCGGCAAACGGCTGATTGCCGAGCTGCTGCTGGACTGCGCCGCCTGCCGGCGCAGCGTCGAGGCCGAGCCTGCGGCTGAAGCCCGGGCCATAGAAGCGCTACGCCAAGACATTCGCCAACGTGAACAGCGCTGCGTCGAGGCGCTGCTCAAACTGTATGCTTTCCGCCGCGAGGATGCCCATGCCAGCGACCTGCCCTTGCTGGATGGCCGCTGGGGCGATGACCTGTTCAATCCCGAGACCCTGAAGTTGCTGGGCGTGCGCCTGGGCAGTGGCGTAGCGGCCGGTGCTGCAGCCGGTGCCGGGGTTGATTTGCTGGTCGGCGGCCTGACCCTGGGTGCTGCCGCGCTGGCCGGGGCGATTGCCGGCGGCGCACTGCAGACCGCGCGCAACTACGGGTCGAGGTTGATGGGCAAGCTCAAGGGCAAGCGCGAGCTGACGGTGGACGACACGGTATTACGCTTGCTGGCGTTGCGTCAGCAGCAGTTGATGGTGGCGCTGGACAATCGCGGGCATGCGGCACAGGACAGCATTCGGCTGGGCGAGCTGGATGAGAAGGCCTGGCGTGAGGGCAAGTTGCCGGAGGCGCTGGTCAAGGCGCGGGCACATCCGCAGTGGTCCACGCTTAACCCCGGGGCGAAGCTGAACCAGGCGGAGCGGCAGGAGCAGTTGGAGGCGCTGGTTTCACAGATTTGAGCCAGCAGGCCCGGCCTCTTCGCGGGCATGCCCGCTCCCACAGTGATCGTGCACAGCCATGAGACTGCGCAGTACCTGTGGGAGCGGGCGTGCCCGCGAAGAGGCCGGTACAGGTTACTGCTGGGCCACCTTCTCCGACTTGCCATCATAGCGCTTGCGCCATTCCGCCAGAATCTCGTCACGATTCTTCGAGGCCCAGGCAAAGTCATTCTTGATCAGCCGCTGTTCATAGTCCGCCGGCAGCTCAGTCTGCGGCTTGGCAATGCCCGGCGCAGCCAGTACGGCGAAGTTTTCCTTGTACAGCTCCATGGCCGCCGGGCTTGCCGAGAAATCGGCCAGGCGTTTGGCCGCACCCGCCTTGGGCGAACCCTTGATCAATGCAGTCGCCTCGATCTCCCAGCCCAAGCCTTCCTTCGGCAGCACGATGTCCAGCGGCGCACCCTGGCGCTTGAGCTGCACGGCCGGGTACTCGAACGAGATGCCAATCGGGAACTCGCCCGCCGCCGCCAGCTTGCACGGCTTGGAGCCGGAGTGAACGTACTGGCCGATGTTCTGGTGCAGCGCGTCCATGTAGGCCCAGCCTTGCGGCTCGCCAAAGGTTTGCAGCCAAGCGCTCACATCCAGAAAACCGGTACCCGATGAAGCCGGGTTCGGCATGACGATCTTGCCCTTGTACTCGGGCTTGGTCAGGTCCTGCCAGCTCACCGGCTTGCTGAGGCCCTGCTTCTCGGCCTCGACGGTATTGAAGCAGATGGTCGCGGCCCACACGTCCATGCCCACCCAGGCTGGTGGGTTGGCAGCGTCGCGGTAGTTGCCGGCGATCTTGCCCAGGTCCTTGGGTGCATAGGGTTCAAGCATGCCGTTCTGGTCGAGGACAGCCAGGCTGGACGCCGCCAGGCCCCATACCGCGTCGGCTTGCGGACGGTCTTTCTCGGCCAGCAGCTTGGCGGTGATGATGCCGGTGGAGTCACGCACCCACTTGATCTCGATGTCCGGGTTGGCTTTTTCAAAAGCCTGTTTGTAGCTCTTCAGCTGCTCGGCCTCCAGCGCGGTGTAGACCGTCAGCTGAGTACCGGCGGCCGAAGCCTGCAGGCTGAATACGGCGCAAACGGCAGCGGTAAGTGCAAGGTGCTTGTACATGGGTAGGTTCCTTACAGGTCAGACGGTCGCGGCGCGTTGGCGCCAGGCTTGGGAGCGGCGCAACAGGCCGCGCGAGGCTGCGGCCAGCAGCAGTGAAGCGCCGGCACTGGTCAGCAGAATCAGGGTGGACATGGCAGCGGCGCCGCCGACGTTGCCGGCGTCGTCCATATTCAGCACGGCAACAGCCGCCAGGATGGTGTCGGGGCTGTACAGGAAAATCGCCGCCGAGACAGTGGTCATGGCCGAAACGAACAGGTAGCGGATGATATCCAGCAGCGCCGGCAGGCAGATCGGCACGGTCACCCGCAGAAAGTGCTTGTATAGCGGCGCCTTCAGCGACAGCGCGGCGGCCTCGAACTCGCCATCAAGCTGGCGCAGCGCGGTGGTTGCGGTCATCTGCGCGGTGGTCAGGTAATGGGCGATGGTGCACACCACCAACAGCCCCATGCTGCCGTACAGCACATGCAGCGGGTTGCCGTTCAGGTTGAAGAAAAAGACATAACCCAGGCCCAGCACCAGGCCCGGCACGGCCATGGGGATGAAACTGAGCAGGCGCAGCACTTGGTTGAGCATGCGTTGGCCTTGGGTTTTCTCCATCAGGTAGGCACCGGTGAAGATCACGATGCTGCCGATCAGGGCGGTGCCGATGGCCATGGTCACGCTGTTGCGATAGGCCAGCCAGCCGCCACCTGCGGTGTCTTCAAACATGTAATGACGCAGAGACAACGACAGGTTGTACGGCCAGAAGGTGACCAGCGACGAATACACCGCCATACCGATCACTAGCAGCAACACTGCACACACCAGCAGCACGACCGCCAGGAAGCAGGCATCGCGGCCACGCGATGGCTTGGGTTCGAACACCTGGGCACGGCCGCTCATGGCCTCGCCCTGGCGCCGGCGCAGCCAGGCGTCGACGCTGAAGCTGAACAGGGCCGGCAACAGCAGCACCATGCCGATCAGCGCACCGCGGCCAAACTGTTGCTGGCCGACCACCGCCTTGTAAGCCTCCAGTGCCAGCACCTGATAATCGCCACCGACCACCACCGGTACACCGAAGTCGGTGATGGTCAGGGTGAACACCAGGCAGAACGCCGCAAACACCGCTTGGCGCGTGGCCGGCCAGGTGATGCTGGTAAACGCCCGGGACGGGCCGGCGCCCATGCTGGAGGCGGCATCGAACAGGCGGGCATCGGCCAGCGACAGCGCCGACAGCAAGATCATCAGCGCATGCGGGAAGGTGTAGATGGCCTCGCCCAGCACGATGCCCCAGAAGCCGTAGATGTTGTCGCTGAGCAACCCGCGCAGCAGCCCCTGGTTGCCAAACAGGTAGACCAGAGCGATGGCCGGTAGCATCGACGGTGCCAGCAGCGGCAGCAGCGAGATCCCCCGCCACAGGCCTTTGGCCGGGATCAGCGTACGTTGCAAAGCATAGGCAAACAGGTAGGCCAGCGGCACCACGATGGCCGCGACAGTGAACGCCACCGACAGGCTGTTGCCCAGTAACCAGTGAAAGTTATCGCTGGCAAACAGTTCGCGGGCTGCCGGCAGGCCGCCACCCTGGCCTGCGTCAGCGCTCAAGCCACGCCAGAAGATCGCCAGCAGCGGCATCAGCACCGCCAGCATCAAGAGGATCAGCAGCAGGCTCTTGCCGCCGACCACGAACAACCGGTCACCCAGGGCGACACCAGCACGCGGTGCGGCTTTGCCATGGTTCAGCGGCAGGGACATTGGCGCGGCCATCTCAGGCAAACACCTGCAGGCTCTGCGGCGGCAGTGCCACCCAGATGTCCTGCGAACCCAGCCGCGGCATGGCCTCGGGAGCCAGTTCGGCCAGCAGGGCATGGCCTGGCAGGGCCTTGAGCTCGAAGCTCATGCGGCAGCGGTTACCGAGAAAGGTGATTTCACGGACCATGGCCGGGAACAGGTTTTCCTCATGTACCACCGGGTTGACCGTGATCGCCTCGGGGCGGCAGAACAGCCGCCCACTGCTGGCCTGGGACGAGCCCGGCGCCAGGCGCATGTTCATGCCGCCGACCTGGGCGTGGCTGTCGCTGCTGCGCAAAAACGGCAGCCAGTTGCCCTGGCCGACGAACTCGGCGACGAACGGCGTGGCCGGCTGGTCGTAAATTTCCTGCGGGGTGGCGTACTGCTCGACCTGGCCGTTGTTCATCACCGCAATACGGTCGGCCATCAGCATGGCCTCGTCCTGGTTGTGGGTGACCATCAAGGTAGTGATGCCCAGCTGGCGTTGCAGCTGGCGCAGCTCGGTGCACAGGTGCTCGCGCACCCGGGCGTCCAGCGCCGACATCGGCTCGTCTAGCAGCAGCAGGGATGGCGACGGCGCCAGCGCGCGGGCCAGGGCCACACGCTGCTGCTGGCCACCAGAGAGCTGGCCTGGGTACTTCTTCTCGCTGCCAGCAAGGCCCACCAGTGCCAGCATTTCGGCTACCCGCTGGCGGGCCTGCTCTCGGCCACTGCCGGTCAGGCCGTAGGCAATGTTGGCTTCGACGGTAAGGTTGGGGAACAGCGCGTAGGACTGGAACAGGATGCCGTAGTCACGGGCCTGGGGCGGCAGCTCGGAGATATCGCGCTCGCCGATGTACAGCGTGCCGCGGTCCTGGCGCTCCAGGCCGGCGATGCAACGCAGCAGCGTGGTCTTGCCACAGCCGGACGGGCCGAGCAGGCACACCAGCTCGCCGGCAGCGATGTCCAGCGAGACATCGTTGAGCGCGGTGAAGGCACCGAAGCGCTTGTGGATGTTGCGCACTTTCATCTGTGCGCCGGGGGTGGTGTGGTTCATGGCAAGGCCTCATCGAAGAGATGGGGGCCATGCTAGGAAGGCTGTGCGAAGGTTCTGTGGCGTTAGGGCAAAAGCGGGTGATAGTGGTATAGGCAGATTTTGTACTGGCCTGCGAGGGCCTCTTCGCGGGCTTGCCCGCTCCCACAGGGCCCGCACAATATTCAGAACCTGCGCAGTACCTGTGGGAGCGGGCAAGCCCGCGAAGAAGCAAACGCAGGTTTAGAACTGTGAACCGGCCACTTCCTGCGCCACCCCCAGAAATGCCGCCGGCAACCTGGCCTGACGCCGCTCCTTCAGGCAATACAGGTACTCATGCATCACCGGCGCATTCTCCAGCGCCAATACCCGCAGTTCAGCGTTATGCGGTACCTCGTGGCGGGCAATCACGCTGATACCGATATTTCGCAGCACCGCCTCGCGGATCGACTCGCGGCTGCCAATTTCCAGCAACGCCCCGGCCTTCACCCCGGCCTCCTGCATCATCTGCTCGGTCAGCTTGCGCGTGGTCGAGCCCTGCTCGCGCATCAACAGACAATGCCCGGCCACCACGTCGATGGACACCGTCTGGCGGTGGGCCAGCGGGTGATTGCGGTGCACCGCCACCACCAGCGGATCGGTGCCCAGCACCCGCCGCACCAACCGCGCATCCTCCACCAATTGCGACGACGCGGCGATATCCACCCGGTAGTCTTCGAGCATTTCCAGCACTTGCTGCGAGTTACCGATCTCCACCGCCACATCCACCTGCGGCAAGCGTTCGCGGTAGATCTTCACCAGGTCGAGAATGTAGTAAGGCGCCGTAGCGGCGATGCGCAAGCTGCCCTGGGCCTGGCCGCTGTTGCGCAGCTCAAACTCGATGTCGGCCTCCTGTTGCAGCAGCGCCTTGACCATCGGCAGCAGCCGAACGCCCTCCTCGCTCAACACCAGGCGCCGCCCGCCACGGTAGAACAGCTCAACCGCGTACTGGCTTTCCAGGTTGCGGATCTGCGTGGTCACCGTGGGCTGACTGAGCCCGAGCTTCTTCGCCGCCAAGGTGATGCTGCCCAGGCGGGCCACCATGTAAAAGGCTTTCAGCTCTGAACTCAGCATGCACGTCCTCTATTTGCGCAAAAGGCGCAAGCCGTTGAACACCACCAGCAGGCTCACGCCCATGTCGGCAAACACCGCCATCCACAGGGTGGCCATGCCGGCAAAGGTAATCGCCAGGAATATCGCCTTGACGCCCAACGCCAGAACGATGTTCTGCATGAGGATCGCCGCACTTTGGCGCGACAGCCTGACGAACGCCGGGATTTTGCGCAAGTCGTCGTCCATCAACGCCACATCGGCAGTTTCGATGGCGGTGTCGGTGCCGGCGGCGGCCATGGCAAAACCGATTTCGGCACGGGCCAGGGCCGGGGCGTCGTTGATGCCGTCACCCACCATGCCCACACGATGGCCCTGTGCGTACAAGGCTTCGATGGTGTTCAGCTTGTCGGCAGGCAGCAGGTTGCCTTCGGCGCGGTCGATACCCACCACGGCGGCGATGGCCTGCGCGGTATGCGGATTGTCACCGGTCAGCATGACAGTCTTGATGCCCAGCTCATGCAGTTCGGCGATGGCCTGGCGGCTGCTGTCCTTGACCGTATCGGCCACGGCAAACAGGGCCAGTGGGCCGCTGCGGTCGAGTAGCAGCACCACGGTCTTGCCTTGGCGCTCCAGCGCATCCAACTGGGCTTCCAGCTCGGGTGAGCACAGCCCCAGCTCCTCGACCAGGCGGTGGTTGCCCAGGTGGTAGACCTCGCCAGCGATAGTGCCACGCACGCCGCGCCCGGCCAGCGCGGCGAAGTCATCGACCTCGCTCAAGGCCAGCCCTTGCGCCTTGCCGAACTGGGCAATGGCACGGGAAACAGGGTGGTCCGAACGTTCACCCAGGCTGGCGGCCAGCGCTTGCGCGCGGTCTTCAAACAGCGCCACCAGTACCTTGGCGTCGGTCTGCACCGGCTTGCCGTGGGTGATGGTGCCGGTCTTGTCCAGGGCCAGGTAGTCCAGGTGGCGGCCGCCCTCCAGGTACACGCCACCCTTGATCAGGATGCCTTTGCGCGCAGCAGCAGCCAGGCCGCTGACGATGGTCACCGGGGTCGAGATCACCAAGGCGCACGGGCAAGCGACCACCAACAGCACCAGGGCGCGGTAGATCCAGTCGAACCAGCCTGCGGCCATGAACAGCGGCGGAATTACCGCCACAGCCAGGGCGATGGCGAACACTACCGGGGTGTAGATACGCGAGAACTGGTCGACGAAGCGCTGGGTAGGTGCCCTCGCGCCTTGCGCCTCCTCCACGGCCTTGATGATTCGCGCCAGGGTGGATTGCCCGGCGCCGGCGGTAACGCGAAACTCCAGCGCACCCGCCTGGTTGATGGTACCGGCGAACAGCTTGTCGCCCACGGCCTTCTCAACAGGCAGGCTTTCACCGGTGATCGGCGCCTGATCGACGCTGGATTGCCCACTGGTCACTTCACCGTCCATGCCGATACGTTCGCCGGGGCGCACTCGCACCAAGGCGCCGATGGCCACCTCACGCACCTCTACCTCGCGCCATTGGCCATCTGCCTGCTGCACTGTGGCCATGTCCGGGGTCAACTGCATCAGCCCGCTGATGGCATTGCGCGCGCGGTCCAGCGAGCGCGCTTCGATCAGCTCGGCTACGGTGAACAGCACCATCACCATGGCTGCTTCCGGCCACTGGCCGATCAATACAGCACCGGTTACGGCGATGCTCATCAGCGCGTTGATGTTGAGGTTGCGGTTTTTCAGGGCAATCCAGCCCTTCTTGTAGGTGCCAAGGCCGCAACCAAGAATGGCTGCCAGCGCCAATGCTGCCACCAGCCATTCCGGGGCCAGCGCGCCAAAGTGCACGATTTCGGCAGCGATGGCGGCAACGCCCGACAATGCCAGCGGCCACCAGCGGGTCTTGGCCGGCTGTGGTGCGGCGGCGGCGCTGTCGCCTTCAGCGCCAAGGGGCTCGGCCTTCATGCCCAGGCTGTCGATAGCCCGCTCGATCTCGCCGGTGCCGTCCAAGGTGTGGCGCACGCCAAGCACGCGGTTGATCAGGTTGAATTCCAACTGCTCGATACCGGCGAGCTTGCCCAGCTTGTCCTGGATCAGGGTCTGCTCGGTGGGGCAGTCCATGGCATCAATGCGGAAACGGCTAAGGCGGGCGTGGCTGCTGGCCTTCTCGCTCAGTTGCACTTTAGCGGGCGCAGCGGCAGCGCCACAGCAGCTGTGGGCGTGGTGATCGTGCTTGTGTTCGTGGCTGACAGGCTGGTTCATGGGGTCATCCTTAAAGTGAGCCTGTTGCCAAGTGAACACCCTGTAGCCACTATAGGGTCAAGCCACTTGCTGGAGATTTCGTGATGAAAATTGGAGAACTGGCGAAAGCCACCGACTGTGCGGTGGAAACCATCCGCTACTACGAACGTGAAAACCTGCTGCCGGCGCCTGCACGTACCGAAGGCAACTACCGGCTGTACACCCAGGCCCACGTGGAGCGGCTGACCTTCATCCGCAACTGCCGTACCCTGGACATGACCCTGGACGAAATCCGCAGCCTGCTGCGCCTGCGCGACAGCCCGGATGACTCATGCGGCAGCGTGAATGCGCTGATCGACGAGCATATCGAGCATGTGCAGGCGCGGATCGACGGTTTGGTGGCGTTGCAAGAGCAGCTGGTGGAGCTGCGGCGGCGCTGCAATGCGCAGGGGTCGGAATGCGCGATCTTGCAGCAACTGGAGACGAACGGGGCGGTAACGGTGCCGGATACCGAGCATTCGCATGTGGGGCGTAGCCACGGGCATTGAGCCAAAAGCTTCGCGGGTAAACCCGCCCACAGGAACCGCGCCGCACCTGAAGGCTGCGCTGTACCTGTGGGAGCGGGCGTGCCCGCGAAGAGGCCAGATCAGGAAATAAAGAGCTATCAGACCGCCATCGGCGCCGTCATCGGTGCATGGTGCTCATACCCTTCCAGCCAGAAATCACCCGGCTCGATCTTCTCCAGCCACTCCGGCTCGTACTTCCCAGTCTCGGCAAACGCCGGCACGCGGTCACTGATCACCAGCTTCGGCGCTTCCAGCGGCTCGCGCTTGAGCTGCTCGTTCAGCATGTCCAGGTGGTTTTCATACACATGGGCATCGCCGATGAAGTAGGTGAACCAGCGCGGGGTATAGCCGGTCAGGCGGCCGAACAGCGACAGCAGCGCCGCACCTTCGGTGAGGTTGAACGGTGTGCCCAGGCCCAGGTCGTTGGAGCGGATGTAGAGGGTCAGGGAAATCTCTTTCGTCTCTACATTCGGGTGGAACTGGTACAGCAGGTGGCACGGCGGCAGGGCCATTTCGTCCAGCTGCGCACAGTTCCAGCCGTGGAACAGGATGCGGCGGCTGCCCGGGTCGTTGGCGATGGTGTCCAGGCACTGGCGCACCTGGTCGATGGCCTTGTACAGGACAACGAACGCAACGCCGTCCTCTTCGTCCTGGGCGATACGGCGGAAACCGGCCTTCTCGGCCATTTCGATGGCCGCCGGGTTGCTCAGCGCGATGCGCTTGTAGCCCGGCCACTGGCGCCATTGCACACCGTAGATCTCACCCAGGTCGTCATGGCCCTGGCGGAACGGGTTGGCCAGCCAATGGGCGTTTTCGTTGGCGTTCTGGTCCCAGACCTTGCAGCCCAGCTCGCGGAATTCACCGGCGTTTTTCACGCCCCGCAGGAAGCCGACCATCTCGCCGATCGCCGACTTGAACGCCAGCTTGCGCGTGGTGATGGCCGGGAAGCCCTTCTGCAGGTCGAAGCGCAGCATGGCGCCCGGCATGCTGATGGTACGGATGCCGGTGCGATTGCCTTGCAACGTACCGTTCTCGATGACTTCACGGACCAGATCTAGATACTGTTTCATGACTTTCCTGTAACAAGAACGGCAGGGGGATCACCCCTGCCGTGAAAATCATACGGCTGGTTTTGCCGTAGGTTTGCGGTTGTAGGCCAACCAGATCAAGAAGATGCCGCCGACGATCATCGGCACGCAAAGCAACTGACCCATGGTCAACCAGCCGAATGCAATGTAGCCAAGCTGGGCATCAGGAACCCGCACAAACTCTACGATGAAGCGGAAAATGCCGTAGAACAGCGCGAACATGCCGGAAACGGCCATGGTCGGGCGCGGTTTGCGCGAGTACAACCAGAGAATCACGAATAATGCCACACCTTCCAGGGCAAACTGGTACAGCTGCGACGGATGACGGGGCAACTGGGCAGGGTCGCTGAACGGCGGGAAAACCATTGCCCACGGCACGTCGGTCGCCTTGCCCCACAGCTCGGCGTTGATGAAGTTGCCGATGCGCCCGGCACCCAGGCCGATCGGCACCAGCGGGGCAACGAAGTCCATCAGTTCGAAGAACGACTTGTTGTTGCGCTTGCCGAACCACAAGGCCGCCAACATCACGCCGATGAAGCCGCCATGGAACGACATGCCGCCCTTCCATACCTCGAAGATCAGCGTCGGATTGGCCAGGTACGCATGCAGGTCGTAGAACAGCACGTAACCCAGCCGGCCACCGACGATCACCCCCATCGATAGCCAGAACACCAGGTCGGAAAGCTTTTCGCGCGACCAGGTGGGGTCGAAACGGTTCAGCCGGCGCGAGGCCAGCAGCCAGGCGCCACCAATGCCGATCAGGTACATCAGGCCGTACCAATGAATTTTCAGCGGCCCGATGGCCAGGGCCACGGGGTCTATCTGCGGGTAAGGCAGCATTTAACTTCCTCTCGATTCAAATCAAAAAGCTGAGGCCGACACAGAACAGCAGCGCTGCGAACAGGCGTTTCAACAAACGGGGCGACAGCTTGTGCGCCAGGCGCGCGCCAAAGCGGGCGAAAAACATGCTGGTCACGGCAATGCCGACCATCGCCGGCAGGTACACATAGCCCAGGCTATGGGCCGGCAGGTGCTCCTCGTGCCAGCCCAACAGCATGAAGCTCAGGGCACTGGCTACGGCAATCGGCAGGCCACACGCCGAAGATGTGGCCACCGCCTGCTGCATGGGCAGGCTGCGCCAGGTCAGGAACGGCACCGTCAGCGAACCGCCGCCGATGCCGAAAATGGCCGAGGCCCAGCCAATCACCCCACCGGCCCCGATCAATGCGGGTTTGCCGGGGATGCCGCGGCTGGCCTTGGGTTTGAGGTCCAGCGCCATCTGTGCGGCGATGATCAAGGCAAACACACCAATGATCTTTTGCAGCAACGGGCCCTGGATCAGCGAGGCGGTCTTGGCACCGACGCCGGCCCCTAGCAGGATGCCGAGGGTCATCCAGGCAAAGATCGGCCATTGCACTGCACCCTTGCGGTGGTGCTCAAGCACAGCGTTGATCGAGGTGAACACGATGGTTGCGAGTGAAGTGCCGACGGCCAGGTGGGTCAGCACCGAAGCGTCGAAGCCCTGCAGGGTGAAGCTGAACACCAGCACCGGCACGATAATGATGCCACCGCCCACGCCGAACAGCCCGGCCAGCACACCGGCACAGGCGCCCAACAGCAGATAGAGCACGAATTCCATTCGGCTTCCCCAGGAAAACAATCCGGCATGGTAACGGAAGCCGGGTTCAAGGCTCTAGTGAAGTCTGTGTCAGGATGGATCCGCCCCGCAGCTGTGGGTACAGTGACAGAAAACACAGAGGCCCCACCGATGTGCCTGATCGTATTTGCCTGGCGGCCGGGGCATGCCCTGCCGCTGATCGTCGCGGCCAACCGCGACGAATTCTATGCCCGCCCTACCCAGCCCCTGGCAGCCTGGGAGGATAGCCCTGGGGTGCATGCCGGGCGCGACCTGGAGGCCGGCGGTACCTGGCTGGGCGTAGGCCCGCAGGGGCGCTTTGCCGCGCTGACCAACATCCGCGACCCGGGCCAGCCGCTGGGGCCGCGCTCGCGGGGTGAACTGGTAGCGGCTTACCTACAGGGTGAGTTGGGGGTCGAGGCTTATCTGGACCAGGTGGCCGGTCGCAGCGAACAGTATTCGGGGTTCAACCTGTTGGTGGGTGATGGGCAGCAACTGGGTTACCTGCATGCCCGTGATGCGGCGCCACGCCTGCTGGGGGCTGGGGTGTACGGGCTGTCCAATGCCGGGCTGGATTCGCCGTGGCCGAAGCTGGTGAAGGCGCGTAGCGGGCTGGAGGCGTTGCTCGAAACGCCGGAGCCGACGCGATTGCTGGCGTTGCTGGCTGATGGAGAGCCTGCGGCTGAAGGGGATCTACCGGAGACAGGCGTGGGGATGGCGACCGAGAAGTTGCTATCGAGTGTGTTTATTGCCAGCCAGAATTACGGGACCCGGGCCAGCACCGTGTTGATTGTGGATGATCAGGGAAGAAGGCAGCTTATTGAGCGTAGTTTCGGGCCCTTTGGTGGGCATCTGGGGGAAGTGGAGCTGTCGGTCTGATCATTTGATGTTGGCTGTGCTGGCCTCTTCGCGGGCTTGCCCGCTCCCACAGGTATAGCGCAGCCTTCAGATGCGGCGCGATACCTGTGGGAGCGGGCGAGCCCGCGAAGAGGCCCGAACAGGCAACCTCAGATTCAAAGGGTTTTATTGGCCCCAGGCCCGATCATCCGCGCCAACCCAAGGTTTTTCAGGGCCAGATTCAGCGAGCTGTGGATAACCTGCGGGTTGTCATGGCTCAGGGCATCGGCCAGCAGTTCAGTGGCCTTGCTCATGTTCACCTGACGCAGCATCCACTTCACCTTTGGCAGGTTGGTGGCGTTCATCGACAGGCTGTCGAAGCCCATGGCCATCAGCAGGATTGCCGCCGCCGGGTCACCGGCCATCTCACCGCAGATGCTCACCGGCTTGCCTTCGCCATGGGCGTCGCGCACAACCGTGTTCAGCGCTTGCAGCACCGCCGGGTGCAGGTAGTCGTACAGGTCGGCAACCCGTGGGTTGTTGCGGTCCACCGCCAGCAGGTACTGGGTCAGGTCGTTGGAGCCGACCGACAGGAAGTCCACCTGACGTGCCAGCTCCTTGGTCTGGTACACCGCCGCAGGAATTTCCACCATCACGCCCACTGGCGGCATCGGCACATCGGTGCCTTCGTCACGCACCTCGCCCCAGGCGCGGTGAATCAGGTGCAGTGCCTCTTCCAGCTCGTGGATGCCGGAAATCATCGGCAGCAGGATGCGCAGGTTGTTCAGGCCCTCGCTGGCCTTGAGCATGGCGCGGGTCTGCACCAGGAAGATTTCCGGGTGGTCGAGGGTGACACGGATGCCGCGCCAACCCAGGAAGGGGTTTTCTTCCTTGATCGGGAAGTACGAAAGCGCCTTGTCGCCCCCGATGTCGAGGGTACGCATGGTCACCGGCAGCGGGTGGAAGGCCGCCAGTTGCTCGCGGTAGATGGCCAGCTGCTCTTTTTCGCTGGGGAAGCGCTGGTTGATCATGAACGGCACTTCGGTGCGGTACAGGCCTACCCCTTCGGCGCCGCGCTGCTGGGCACGCGCCACGTCGGCCAGCAGGCCGGTGTTGACCCACAGCGGCATGCGGTGGCCGTCGGGGGTAACGCACGGCAGTTCGCGCAGTGCATCCAGGCCCTGGGCCAGTTGGCGCTCTTCCTCGACCACTTCGCTGTACTGCTTGCGCAGCACATCGCTGGGGTTGGTGAACACCTCACCTTTGTAACCGTCGACGATCAGTTCAATACCGTCGACTTTCGAGTACGGCAGGTCGACCAGGCCCATTACCGTGGGGATGCCCATGGCGCGAGCGAGAATGGCGACGTGCGAGTTGCCCGAGCCCAATACCGAGACCAGGCCCACCAGCTTGCCTTCCGGCACTTCGCCGAGCATGGCCGGGGTCAGCTCTTCACTGACCAGGATGGTGTTGTCGGCATACACCAGCGACTGCGAACGGGCTTCCTGCAGGTAGGCCAGCAGGCGGCGGCCAAGGTCCTTGACGTCGGAGGCGCGCTCGCGCAGGTAATCATCGTCCATCAGCTCGAAGCGGCTGACGTGCTCGCCAACCACCTGGCGCAGGGCGCCCTGCGCCCACTGGCCGGTCTTGATGACTTCGGTCACCTCGCCGCCCAGTGCTGCGTCTTCAAGCATCATCAGGTACACATCGAACAACGCACGCTCTTCAGGGCGCAGCTGGGTTGCCAGCTTTGCCGACAGCTTGCGCATGTCGTCGCGCACGCCTTCAAGGGCGTTCTGGAACAGCTTGAGCTCAGCGTCGATGTCATCGACGGCCTTGTCCGGCACCACTTCAAGGTCGGCGGGCGGCAGCATCACCACAGCGCGCCCCACGGCCGCACCAGGCGAGCCAGGCACACCGACGAAGCGCGCTTCCTGGATACCCTTGCCCTGGCGGCCCAGGCCACGGATCGAGCCAGTGGCTTCAGCGTGGGCAATTACCCCGGCGAGCTGGGCGCTCATGGTGACCAGGAAGGCTTCTTCGCCCTCGTCGAACTGGCGGCGCTCCTTTTGCTGAATGACCAGCACCCCGACCACGCGGCGGTGGTGAATGATCGGCGCACCCAGGAAGGAGGCGAATTTTTCTTCACCGGTTTCGGCAAAATAGCGGTAACGCGGGTGGTCGGCAGCGTTTTCCAGGTTCAGCGGCTCTTCCCGGGTACCCACCAGGCCAACCAGGCCTTCGTTGGGGGCCATGCTGACCTTGCCGATGGAGCGCTTGTTCAGGCCTTCGCTGGCCATCAGCACGAAACGGTTGGTTTCAGGGTCCAGCAGGTAGACGGAGCAGACCTGGCTGCCCATGGCCTCCTTGACGCGCAAGACAATGATCCCCAACGCCGACTTGAGATCTTTGGCGGAGTTTACTTCCTGGACGATCTTGCGCAGCGTATTGAGCATGGCTCGGGGTCGAACTCCGTCGTCAGTCGCGCGTCAGCAGACGCGGTGCTAGCTCTTTCAGGGCGCGTCGGTAGACCTCGCGCTTGAATGTCACAACCTGGCCCAGCGGATACCAATAGCTCACCCAGCGCCAGCCGTCGAATTCCGGCTTGCCGGTCAGGTCCATCCGCACCCGCTGTTCATTGCTGACCAGCCTTAGCAAAAACCACTTCTGCTTCTGGCCGATGCACAGCGGCTGGCTGTGGGTACGTACCAGTCGCTGGGGTAAACGATAACGCAACCAACCGCGGGTGCAGGCAAGTATTTCCACATCATCGCGTTCAAGGCCAACTTCTTCGTTCAGCTCGCGGTACAGGGCATCTTCCGGCGTCTCGTCAGGGTTGATACCTCCCTGGGGAAACTGCCAGGCATCCTGGTTGATCCGGCGAGCCCATAGCACCTGCCCGGCATCATTCGTGAGAATGATCCCGACATTGGGGCGAAAACCATCCGGGTCGATCACGGCAGCAACCTCGCAAACGCATGTCACCGCATTGTTCCACAAAGCTTGCGAGCGCAGCAACGCGCCCGCCAAGCTTATGTGCAGCAGCGTGAAAACTCCGTATTCTGCGGGCCTACCTTGTGGCTGATGCGAGTGACCGCGATGCGCCTGGCTTTATTCGACCTGGACAATACCCTCCTCGGTGGCGACAGCGACCATGCCTGGGGTGACTACCTCTGCGAGCGCGGCATCCTCGACCCGGTTGCCTACAAGCAACGCAACGATGGCTTCTACCAGGAATACCTCAACGGCACCCTGGACCTGCAGGCCTACCTGGCCTTTTCCATGGAGATACTGGCGGCGACGCCGGTGGCCCAGCTCGACGAATGGCACCGCGACTTCATGCGCGACTGCATCGAGCCGATCATCCTGCCCAAGGCTCTGGCCTTGCTGCAGCAGCATCGCGACGCGGGCGACCAGCTGGTGATCATCACCGCCACCAACCGCTTCGTCACCGCACCGATTGCCCGGCGCCTGGGAGTACGGGTATTGCTGGCGACTGAATGCGAGATGCACGACGGCCGCTATACCGGGCGTAGTACCGATATACCGTGTTTCCGTGAAGGCAAAGTGACGCGGCTGGAGCGCTGGATGCTGGAGAACGGTTTTGATCTGGAAGACAGCTACTTCTATAGCGACTCGATGAATGATCTGCCGTTGCTGGAGCGGGTGAGCCATGCGGTGGCGGTGGACCCCGATCCGAACCTGCGGGCCGAGGCAGAGAAACGAGGGTGGCCGGTGATTTCGCTGAGAGCCTGAGTTTTTCCTGTGCCGGCCTCTTCGCGGGGCAAGCCCGCTCCCACAGGGTCCGCACAATTTCTGAATGCTGTGCAGTACCTGTGGGAGCGGGCTTGCCCCGCGAAAGGGCCAGCACAGGTGGCAGAAGGCTGTCAGACTGGCTTGGCACCCATCAGCCCCGCGATGGACAGGAAGCACACTCCACTGAACACCGCCAGCGCCAAGGTAAACCGCAACCCCACCACTTCGGCCTTGCGCAGCCGGTTCAGCCGCACCAGCAGCCACCACACGGCAAAGGCGCCGAAGGTATAGATAACGCTGGAAGCCAACACCCAGGTCTGCCCCAGCGGCCAGCCCACCAGGTGCACCAGCCACCACCCGGTGAACGGCATGCTCACCAGGCACACCCCCATCACCAGCCAGACGAACACCAACGGCCGACGCAGCAGCTTGGCGTAGGCCTCGGCATCGCCCTGTCGGCGGGCGCGCACGGTCCAGATCGCCAGGCCCAGGGCGCCCAACAACAGCAGGGCCGTGGCGATGATGTGCAGGGTTTTTAGTGTGGTCAGGTGTTCCATGTCTCTGTTGTCCTTGAGCAGGCCATTTTGTGCTGCCTTCTTCGCGGGCTTGCCCGCTCCCACAGGGGTATCACAGGCCCTGAGTCCTCGCAGTACCTGTGGGAGCGGGCAGGCCCGCGAAAGGGCCATCAGCCCTAGCTTAGCCGCTCAGCCCAGGAACAGCTTGTAAGCCGGGTTCTCGGTCTCGTCCCAGTACGGGTAGCCGATCTTGGCCAGCGCTGCAGGCACCAGGTGGCGCTCGTCCTCCGGCACTTGCAGCCCCGCCACCACGCGCCCGTCTGCCGCGCCATGGTTACGGTAATGGAACATCGAGATGTTCCAGCGCCCGCCCAGCTTGTTGAGGAAATTGAACAACGCCCCCGGCCGCTCGGGGAATTCGAAGCGCAGCACCATTTCATCACTGGCGCCGGCCGAGTGGCCGCCGACCATGTGGCGAATATGCAGCTTGGCCAGTTCGTTGTCGGTCAGGTCGGTAACCGGGAAACCCTGCTCGGTCAGGTGCTGCACAAGCGCCGCACGCGGGTCGTTTTCCGGGTGGGTCTGCACGCCAACGAAGATATGCGCCTCGTCGGAGGTGTGCTTGCGATAGTTGAATTCGGTGATCTGGCGCTTGCCGATAGCCTCGCAGAAGGCCTTGAAGCTGCCTGGGCGTTCCGGGATGGTCACCGCGATGATCGCTTCGCGTTTCTCACCCAGCTCGGCACGCTCTGCCACATGACGCAGGCGGTCGAAGTTGACGTTGGCGCCGGATTCGATGGCCACCAGGGTCTGGCCAGTCACGCCGTACAGTTCAACATACTTCTTGATACCCGCAACACCCAGCGCGCCGGCAGGCTCGGTGATCGAGCGGGTATCGTCGTAGATATCCTTGATAGCTGCACAGATTTCGTCGGTGCTGACCGTTACTACTTCATCCACATGCAGGCGGCAGATATCAAAGGTGTGCTGGCCAATCTGCGCCACCGCCACACCATCAGCGAACAACCCGACCTGGGGCAGCACCACACGCTCACCGGCAGCCATGGCCGCCTGGAGGCAGTTGGAATCGTCCGGCTCGACACCGATCACCTTGATTTCCGGGCGCAGGTACTTCACGTAGGCGGCTATGCCAGCGATCAGGCCACCACCACCCACGGGCACAAAGATGGCGTCCAGCTGGCCAGGATGCTGGCGCAGGATTTCCATGGCCACGGTGCCCTGCCCGGCAATGGTGTGCGGGTCGTCGTAAGGGTGGACGTAGACGAAGCCCTTTTCATCGACCAGTTTCAGCGAATAGGCCAGCGCCTCGGGGAACGAGTCGCCATGCAGCACGACCTTGCCACCGCGCGAGCGCACACCTTCGATCTTGATCTCCGGGGTCGTCTTGGGCATCACGATAGTGGCCTTGATGCCCATCTCGCGCGCCGCCAGTGCCAGGCCCTGTGCATGGTTGCCGGCCGAGGCGGTGACCACGCCACGGGCCAGTTCTTCTGCCGTCAGCTGCGCCAGCTTGTTATAGGCCCCGCGAATCTTGAACGAGAACACTGGCTGCAGGTCTTCGCGCTTGAGCAGAATCTGGTTGCCCAGGCGCTTGCTCAGTTGCCCGGCGCTCTGCAGTGGGGTTTCGACGGCAACGTCATAGACGCGCGAGGTGAGGATCTTCTTGACGTACTGTTCGAGCATCGGGAAAGCATCACTGGGCCGCGGGACAAGGGCTGCGAGTCTACCCCAGCGCTACGTCGGGCGACCACAGCAAAGCCGCCCAAGCCGTTATACTAGGCAACTTTGAAAACCGCCCTGCCCCTTTTCGGAGCCCGCATGACCCAGGACCAACTCAAACAGGCCGTCGCCCAGGCCGCTGTCGATTTCATTCTGCCCAAGCTGGATGTAAAGAGCGTTGTCGGCGTCGGTACCGGTTCTACTGCCAACTTCTTCATTGACGCCCTGGCTCAGCACAAAACCGCCTTCGACGGCGCAGTCGCCAGCTCCGAAGCCACCGCTCAACGCCTGAAGGGCCATGGCATTCCGGTCTACGAGCTGAACAGCGTCAGCGAGCTGGAATTCTACGTGGACGGCGCCGACGAGAGCGACGCGCACTTGAACCTGATCAAAGGCGGCGGCGCGGCACTGACCCGCGAGAAGATCGTCGCTGCCGTGGCCAAAACCTTCATCTGCATCGCCGACGGCAGCAAACTGGTGCCGGTACTGGGCGCTTTCCCGCTGCCTGTCGAAGTGATCCCGATGGCCCGCAGCCACGTGGCGCGCCAGCTGGTCAAGCTGGGCGGTGATCCGGTCTACCGTGAGGGCGTGGTTACCGATAACGGCAACGTGATTCTTGACGTGTATAACCTGCAGATCACCAACCCGGTGGAACTGGAAGCGCAGATCAATGCCATTGTTGGCGTGGTCACCAACGGCCTGTTCGCGGCGCGGCCGGCGGATCTGCTGCTGCTGGGTACTGCTGAAGGCGTGAAGAGCCTGAAGGCCGAGTAACCATCTTCGCGGGCATGCCCGCTCCCACAGGTACTGCACAGGGCCTGAAACCTGAGGCGTACCTGTGGGAGCGGGCGCGCCCGCGAATGGGCCATCAAACCCATCAATCAGCCGGCTGCTTGAACACATAGAACAGGTTCGGCTCACTGACCAGGTAAATGGTCCCCGCCTCATCCATCGCAATCCCCTCCGCCTGCGGCACCGTCGCCTGCAACCCCTGGAAGCCCTTGCGCAACGACAAGGTACTCAGCGGCCTCCCTTGCACATCCAGCTCCAGCACCAGCCGCGACTCGTCCGAAAGCGCCAGCAAATGCCCGCTGCGCTCATCGAACTGCAAGCTCGACAAATCCCGCACGAACAACCGCGAATCGCGCTTGCGGTCCTGCACCACATGCACGGCATAAGGCTTGTCCGAGTTGTCATGCGGGAAACCGTGCACCTCGTAGATCAGCATCGGGTCACGTTCCTTGGCCACGAACAGGCGTTTGCCCGCCGAGTCGTAGGCCAGCCCTTCGAAACCTTTGTTGCCGTTCAGGCCAATGCCCAGGCTGAGCTGCTCGGCGTCACCGGCATCGAGGAACATCGTGTCGTCTTCCAGGCGCACGCGAATCAGCCGCTGCTGACGCTCATCAGTGATCACGTAACTGTTCGGCCCCACGTATTCCACGGCTTCCGGGTCGCCGAAGCCCGTCAGCGGCACGCGGCGCAGGATACGGCCGTCCAGCGACAGCTCGATCAGCTCCGAACGGGCATTGGTGACGGTGAACAGGGTCTTGCGGTCGGGGTCGTAGGTCAGCGCGGAAATGTCGTCATCCAACCCTTCGACCGGCTGCGCCTCCACCACCACCCGGTAACGGTCAAGGCCGATGCTCTGCTCGGCGGGCTGCCACCAGGTCTTGAGGTTGAACCAGCCACGCTCGAACAGGCGGAACTCCTGCCCGGCCCAGCCCAGCAGGAACAGGCCGACAACGGCCATGACAAGAAACAGGCGAACAATACGGCGCATGAAGGCAGACTCGACACAGGGATGGCGAATCTAACCATTAGCGGCTGAAGCAAAGCTTAATGCCAGCGTCAGGCGAATCTGATGATGCCGTCAGTTCTTCTTGAAGCGGTAGAACAGCGCCGGCTCGCTGACCATGTACAGGTTGCCCTTGTCGTCCATGGCTACACCTTCGGCGCGCGGGATGGTGTCTTCGAGCCCATTGAAGCCGCCCAGCAAGGTCATGAAGCTGACCTGCTGACCCTGCTCGTCCAGCTCCAGCAGCATGTTCGAATCGGCAGACAGTACCAGCAGGTGGCCAGTGCGCGGGTCTACGCCGAGCGCCGAAAGGTTGCGCAGGTCGAGTTCATCGCTGGGCATTGGCTGCTTTTCACCCTTGAGCGGGCTGCGGCCATCGGTATTCCAGGTGTACAACTTTGGCGGGCGCTCTTCGCCGATGACCAGCCGCTGGCGCAGTGGGTCCCAGGCTACTCCTTCAAAGCCCTTGTTGCTCTTCACCGACGGGCCCAGGTCGTGGCTCTGGAAATCGCCGTGGTTCAACACCGTGGTCTGCGCATCCACCTTGACCACGGTCAGGTCATGCAGGCGCTCGTCGGTGATCGCCAGGTAGTCGTCTTCCAGCACGGCGACGCCTTCGGGGTTGCTCCAGCCGTTGAGCGGGATCTTGCGCAGTACATCGCCGTCCAGGCTCAGTTCGACAAGGAACGGGTTCTTGCCCATGACCGCAAACAGGGTACGGGTACGCGGATTGAAGGCCACGTCCGAGGCTTCGTCATCGTCCATGCCTGGCAGCGGCTTGGCATCGATGTCCACCTGGTAGTCCGGCAACCACACGCTTTCGCTGCGCTCGGCGGTGCTTTCAAAGCCCTCCTTCACCCACAACGCGCCGCGGTCATCCCAGTGCATGGCTACCGCCACGCCGTAGCCGATCACCGCTGCCACGGCCAGGCCGAAGGGCCAGCGCAGGTAAAAACGACGCTTGGAAGTTGCCGGGGCGCTGGAGGGTGATGGCATGCGGGGTTCCTGGGGATAGGGGCGTAGGTGCGCGCATTATCCGGATCGGGTGTGAAAAATCGGTAAACAGGTTTGGCCTCTTCGCGGGCACGCCCGCTCCCACAGGGTTCTCTACAGGCCTGAAGCTTGTGACATTCCTGTGGGAGCGGGCGTGCCCGCGAAGAAGGCGACGCGTTTTCGGCTCAGAGCACCCGGCTTTCGAAGCGGCTCACACCCGGCAGCTCCAGCACCAGCTCGTCACCAACATTGAACGGTCCCACGCCCGCCGGCGTACCGGTGAGAATCACATCCCCCGCCTGCAACGAGAAATGCGCCGCCATGTACTGGATCATCGGTACGATCGGGTTCAGCATCATCGCGCTGCTGCCGTCCTGGCGCACTTCGCCGTTGACGGTCAGGCGCACCGGTATGTCGGTCACGTCCTCGAAGCTGCCGGCCGAGACGAACGGCGGCAACACGCAGGCGCCATCAAAGCTCTTGGCCAGTTCCCACGGCAGGCCCTTCTCCTTCAGCTTGGCCTGCACGTCGCGCAGGGTCAGGTCCAGCGCCGGGGCGTAACCTGAAATGGCGTCCAGCACCTCTTCCTCGCTCGGCTGGGAGGACAGTGCCTTGCCCAGCAGCACGGCAATTTCGGCCTCGTAGTGCACCGAACCACGCTCGGCCGGGATCTTGAAGCCGCCTTCGGCCGGCACCACGCAGCTGCCAGGCTTGATGAACAGCAGCGGCTCGGTAGGGATCGGGTTGTCCAGTTCCTTGGCATGCTCGGCATAGTTACGGCCGATGCACACCACCTTGCCCAACGGGAAGTGAATGCGCGTGCCGTCTACGTACTGGTGCTGGTAACTCATGGCCGACTCCTCTGGATACTGCTTTTTATTCAGGTGCGAAGATCTTACCCGGATTCATGATGCCGTTAGGGTCGAACACGGCCTTTATCGCCTTCATGCAGGCGATTTCTTCCGGCGAGCGGCTGTAGCCCAGGTAGTCGCGCTTGGTCATGCCCACGCCGTGCTCGGCAGAGATCGAGCCGTTGTAGTGTTTGACGATATCGAACACCCATTTGTTGACCTTGGTGCACGAGGCGAAGAAATCGTCCTTGCTCATGTGTTCAGGCTTGAGGATGTTCAGGTGCAGGTTGCCGTCGCCGATGTGGCCGTACCACACCACTTCGTAATCCGGGTAATGCTCGGCAACGATGGCGTCGATATCGCGCAGGAATGCCGGCACTTTCGATACCGTGACCGAGATATCGTTCTTGTACGGAGTCCAGTGCGAGATGGTTTCCGAAAGGTATTCGCGCAGCTTCCACAGGTTTTTCAGCTGGGTTTCGCTCTGGCTCATCACCCCGTCCAGCACCCAGCCCTGCTCGACGCAGTGCTCGAACGTAGCCAGGGCTTCGTTGGCCACTTCTTCAGTGCTGGCTTCGAACTCCAGCAGCGCATAGAACGGGCAATCGGTCGCAAACGGTGCCGGCACATCGCCGCGCGCAAGGATTTTGGCCAGGCCTTTGTCGGAGAAGAACTCAAAGGCGGTCAGGTCCAGCTTGCCCTGGAAGGCATGCAGCACCGGCATGATCGAATCAAAGTCCGGCGTGCCCAGCACCATGGCGGTGAGGTTGCGCGGGGCGCGGTCCAGGCGCATGGTGGCCTCGACCACGAAGCCCAGCGTGCCTTCGGCGCCGATGAACAGCTGGCGCAGGTCGTAGCCGGTGGCGTTCTTGATCAGGTCTTTGTTCAGCTCCAGCAATTCGCCCTTGCCGGTGACCACTTTCAGCCCGGCAACCCAGTTGCGGGTCATGCCGTAGCGAATCACCTTGATGCCGCCAGCGTTGGTGCCGATGTTGCCGCCAATCTGGCTGGAGCCACTGGAGGCGAAGTCCACCGGGTAATAAAGGCCCTGCTCTTCGGCATAGGCCTGCAACTGCCGGGTGATCACGCCTGGCTGGCAGACCACGGTGCGGTCGAAGGCATTGAAGTCGACAATCTGGTTCATATAGTCGAAGGCCACCACCACTTCGCCATTGGCCGCCACCGCGCCAGCAGAAAGCCCGGTGCGCCCGCCAGATGGCACCAACGCCACCTTGTGCACATTGGCCCAGCGTACAATCGCCTGCACCTGCTCGACAGTCTTGGGCAAGACGATGGCGCTAGGCGCCGGCGGGTAATGCTTGGTCCAGTCTTTGCCATAAGCTTCCAGGGAAGCCGCGTCAGTCAGGACCTTGCCAGGGTCAACAAGGGTCATCAGTTCTTCAATAACAGCGGGGTGGGTCATCGCTGGAACTCTCGACTTATTCATAGTCACCCTGAGCACTCTTCACCTGTCGGGATAAGCTCAGATTGTGTCGCGTATGCTAGCATAGCCCTCCCGCTGTTCATGCTAAGGCTGCCCTCGCGCCTGGCATCACCCCTCGCCATTTTTTCTCCGGGATACAGGTTTACGCAGATGAGCAAGACTTCTCTCGACAAGAGCAAGATCAAGTTCCTTCTTCTTGAAGGTGTGCACCAGAACGCGGTCGATACCCTCAAGACTGCCGGCTATACCAACATCGAATACCTCACAGGTTCGTTGCCAGAAGCCGAGCTGAAGGAAAAGATCGCCGATGCCCACTTCATCGGCATCCGTTCGCGCACTCAACTGACCGAAGAGATCTTCGACTGTGCGAAGAAGCTGGTCGCAGTGGGCTGCTTCTGCATCGGCACCAACCAGGTCGACCTGGCAGCGGCCCGCGAGCGCGGCATTGCCGTGTTCAACGCCCCGTACTCCAACACCCGTTCGGTGGCCGAGCTGGTGCTGGCCGAGGCCATCCTGTTGCTGCGTGGCATCCCTGAGAAAAACGCCTCCTGCCACCGTGGCGGCTGGATCAAGAGCGCGGCCAACTCGTTCGAAATCCGTGGCAAGAAGCTGGGCATCGTCGGTTACGGCTCGATCGGTACCCAGCTGTCGGTACTGGCCGAAAACCTGGGCATGCAGGTGTACTTCTACGACCCGCTGACCAAGCTGCCACTGGGCAACGCCGTACAGGTCACCAGCCTGAACGAACTGCTGGGGCTGGCCGACATCGTCTCGCTGCACGTGCCTGAGCTGCCGTCCACCCAGTGGATGATCGGCGAGAAAGAAATCCGTGCGATGAAGAAGGGCTCGATCCTGATCAACGCCGCCCGTGGCACCGTGGTCGAACTGGACCACCTGGCAGCCGCCATCAAGGACAAGCACCTGATCGGCGCCGCCATCGACGTGTTCCCGGTTGAACCGCGCTCCAACGACGAAGAGTTCGAGAGCCCGCTGCGCGGCCTGGACAACGTGATCCTGACCCCGCACATCGGCGGCTCCACTGCCGAAGCCCAGGCCAACATTGGCCTGGAAGTGGCCGAGAAGCTGGTCAAGTACAGCGACAACGGTACCTCGGTGTCGTCGGTCAACTTCCCGGAAGTGGCCCTGCCGGCCCACCCGGGCAAACACCGCCTGCTGCACATCCACGAAAACATCCCGGGCGTGCTCAGCGAGATCAACAAGGTCTTCGCCGAGAACGGCATCAACATCTCTGGTCAGTTCCTGCAGACCAACGAGAAAGTCGGTTACGTGGTGATCGACGTCGACGCCGAGTACTCGGACCTGGCGCAAGAAAAACTGCAACACGTCAAGGGCACAATCCGTTCCCGCGTACTGTTCTGAGTTTGCTTGCAGCATGAAGAAGGGAGGCCCTGGTGGCCTCCCTTTTTTTTACTTCACTTCTACAGTGATCTTCTTCGACTCGACGCTTGGCTTGAACGGCACGTGATACTGGTCACCCAGAATCAGTTGCAAGGTGTGCTTGCCCGGGGTCAGGGTAATGCTGGTTTCGGTCTGTGCTTTACCAAAGTGCAGCACTTGCGGGCCTGCTGGCAGTGCGGTGCCGGCTTCTGGCATCAGGCTGGTCGGCAGTGGCATGTCGGCAACCGGCTCTTTGTCCACATCCACCAGCAGGTGGTGGTGCCCGGTGTGCGGGGTCTGGTCACCTGCAGGCTTGAGGCCCATACCCTCGATGCCGAACTTGACGGTGAAGGTCTTGTCGACTGTTGCACCATCGGCGGGGGAAACGATGAAGACCTTGGCCTCCTTGGGCGGCTCCTGGCTCTTCAGGGCGTCCGCAGCAACGGCGAAAACCGACGCTCCCATCAGCAGACCGGCAACGGCAGCACGCGAAAATAGGCTGTTCATTCACTTCTCCTGTGATTCACTTATTGACCGCAGCCTGTCATCCAGCGGCGGCGGTAGTTCACCTTAGTTGAATTATTCGCCAAGGTGTTCCCATTGTCTGACAGAAATATTTCGGTCAGGGTTAAACAATGCCGAGGCTTCAAGGTCATAGGCTGCGCTCGATCACGGCGAGGAAGAAAGCCGTGGCGAAAGCTATTCATCTGCTAAACGAAAAGGGGCATTCATGCGTTCGACCATAGGGGTACTGTTGGCAGTACTGATCAGTCCATTGGCCCAGGCGGAGCTGATAGACGAAATTGCCGACCGGGGCGAACTGCGCATTGCCGTACAGGCTGACAATTCGCCGTACGCGTTCAAACAAGACGACCACCTGACAGGGTTCGACATCGAATTTGGCCAGGACCTGGCCAGGGAGCTGGACTTGCGCGCCGAATTCGTCGAAGCCCCGGCTGCCGAAGTCATAAGCGGTGTCGAGAGTGGCAAATATGACATCGCCCTCACGCCATCGAGCGATGCGCCCAAGGGCGACGGCCCGCTCGATGTGAGCCTGCCGTTTGGCGACAAAAAGCTGGTGATCCCGTTCCAGAAGGACAACCCGGCTTTTGAAAGTGCCGTTAACAATGCGCTGCAGCGCCTGAAGGAAAGTGGGCGCACTGCCGAGCTTGAGCAGAAGTGGTTCAAGGGTGTGCAGGAGACTGCTGCCGGGCAGTAGGTCCTTTATGGCATGTACCGGCCCCTTCGCGGGGCAAGCCCGCTCCCACAGGATCACCACAAGCCCTCCGGTTGGTGATCTCCCTGTGAGAGCGGGCTTGCCCCGCGAAGAGGCCGTTACAGGCTTATGCTGAGAGCTCAGCCAGCGTCCGCTGCGCCTGTTCCAGCTCCAGCTCACTGAACACCTGCACCCCGGCCCGCCGCAGCAGCGCCGTGGTCACCCCTTCCCCCGCCACCTTCACCCCACTGAACGTGCCGTCATAGGTCAGCCGGTTGCCACACGAAGGGCTACCCGACTTCAGCACCGCCACGCCAATGCCATGCCGCTGCACCAGTTCCAGCGCCAGCTGCGCCCCGGCCAGAAACTCGGCACTGACATCCTCGCCCGTCACGGTGATCACCTGCGCGCCACCATCAAGCACCTCACCGCCCTGCCCGCCCGGGATCTCCGCTGGTGGGCGTGGGGTCGGCAAGCCACCGGCTACCTCCGGGCACAACGGCACCACGCGCCCTTCAGCCTGCCACTGCTGCAACAGGTCGGGGTGCCCGCTGGCCCGGCCGTCATAACGCACCGGCTGCCCCAGCAGGCAGGCGCTGACCAGCACCTTGGGCAAATCAGAACGGGTCATTGCCACGGCGCCTGAACCAACCCGTCAAAGACAACCGCTCACGGCCGGCCGGCAGCACTTCGTGGGGCACTTCACCCGACAGGAATACCACCAGGCAGCCCGCCACGGGCTCAACGTCAAGCTCTACGTCGTCTGCCAGGAACATGCGCAACTGCCCACCATCCTGCGGCTGCCAGCCTTCATTCAGGTACAGCACGGCCGACACCATGCGCCGGTCATCGTCGCGGAAGCGGTCCAGGTGCCGGCGATAGAATGCCCCCGGGGGATACAGGGCAAAATGGCATTCGAAGTCTTCCAGGCCCAGAAACAGGCCCTGATTGATGGCCAGGCGCAGTTGGTCCATGGCCGAAAGGTACTGGTCGCAAGCCTCGGCCTGCCCCGGATCGATCCACTGGATCTGGTCGCCGCGAATGGCTTCGCGCACCTCCTGGGTAACACCGCGCCCAACACCTGCGGGGTTGAGTTCGCCTTCGGCATCGCGACGCCGGCATTCGGCCGCCAGCGCGTGCACCAGTTCTACAGGCAGGAAGAGCGCCTGCTGAGACCAGCCACGGGTGGCCAGGTCGTCGACAATGGCCGCAAGCATAGGGTGTTCAGGGGAGATGTGCATGGCGCGCATCATATCCATTAGCCATGCTGGCGCACAGCGCCACTTGGCCGAGAAACGCGCGGATATCTCGACAAACCGGCGCCGGGCCAAGGACAATAGCCGCCTGCCGACAGGAGTCCTGAATGCGCCGTCTGTTTTCCCTGATTCTGCTGATGATCTGCACCATGCCTGTCTGGGCAGACAACCTGGATCAACTGTACAAGGCCGCCGGCTGGCCCGACCAGCGCGCCCACTTCAACGATGCCCTGAGCGCCGCCCAGGAACGCTACCGCAACAGTTTGCCACCCGCCGTTTACCAGGCGCTGGTCAACAACAGCAACCAGCGCTTCCAGGCCCAGGCGGTAGACCGTCGTGCCCAGGCGCAACTGCGTGCCACTTTGGCCAACCCCTCGCCGGCCCTGGCCTTTTTCCAGTCGCCGTTGGGGCGCAAGGTGGTGGCAGCGGAACTCAAGGCCACACGCAAGGACGAACTGGCCAAGAACGCCAAAGGCCTGCCAAAGATCCAGGCCAGCGATGATCGCCTGCTGGTCATTGGCCATCTGGCCCAGGCCCTGCCGGCGCGTGAGGCGGGCGCAGAAGTCAGCCTGGCCATCGCCGGCGTGGCTGCCGACAGCCTCAGTTCGATGATCCCCGGCCTGTTCGGCGGTGGCCAGGCCCAGGGCCTACTCGACGGCCAGCGCCAACGGCTGATGAACCAGATCGGCGAAGACCTCAACAACACCCTGTTGTACGTCTATCGCGACCTGTCCGACGCCGAGCTTGAAGAGTTCGCCACCTTTGCCGAGTCGCCCGACGGCAAGGCCTACTACCAGGCCGCCCTTGCCGCAGTGCGTGCCGGCCTGGCGGTTGGCCAGAGCAGCAACGACCTGAAGTGATCAGCCCAGGCGCTGGTCGATAAAGTCGAAGTAGCGCTGGCGAATGCCCGGCAGCTCGTTGGCCAGATGGTGACGGGCTTCGGGCAGCATCAGGATCTGTGGCTCGGCGAACTTGGCCTTGAGCACTTCAAGGTTGTACGGCCAGTCCACCGTGCCATCGGCCTCACCCTGCACAATCAACGGCCGTCGTGAGCTGCGCGGTGCGGCCTCGATACGTTTGACCCAGGCGATCAGTGCACCCACCCAGGCGGTTGGCAGGCGACGCGGTTGCAACGGGTCGGCCTCCAGAAACGGCAAGAAGGCAGGGTCATTGGTGTTCTCGCTGAAGCGGCGCTCAATGCCATTAACGAAATGGCGCAACACCCGATAGCTGAACTTCGACCAGCGCCAGGAACAGGGCCGGACCAGCGGTGCCAACAGGATGACCTGGCCATCGACAGGGCTGCTGGTACCCCGGTGCAGCAGATGGTCCACGGCAATGGCCCCGCCTGTGCTCTGCCCGCACAGGTGCCACGGGCGCGGCAGTTGCAGCGTGCGCGCCTGTTCGAACAAGGCGTCCAGCACTTGCTGGTAAAGCGCGAAATCACGGATGCTGGCCCGCTCGCCACTGGACAGGCCATGGCCGGGCAAGTCGCAGCTGATCACGGCGAAACCCTGACTGAGCGCCCATTCGATCACGTGCCGGTACAGGCCCATGTGGTCGTAATAGCCGTGCAGCAGAAACATTGTCGCGCTTGGCTGTT
This sequence comes from Candidatus Pseudomonas phytovorans, assembly GCA_029202525.1. NCBI lineage: Bacteria > Pseudomonadati > Pseudomonadota > Gammaproteobacteria > Pseudomonadales > Pseudomonadaceae > Pseudomonas > Candidatus Pseudomonas phytovorans. The sequence goes on along the minus strand of CP119325.1, from coordinate 774,166 downwards.
CGGGTAACCAGGCCTGCCCGACCAGGTCGAAACCCGCCGCCTGGAAACGGCCCAGCCAACTGTGTACCGGCAAGTTCAGGCCATAGAAGCGCTGGTAGTCCTGCGCCTGCGCCGTTAACGGCTGGCGAGCGGTCAATGGCGCCAGGCGGCTGCGCAGGTGGTCGGGGTGAAAAGCAGCGGGCATCGAGCACATCCACATTGATGCAATGTATTGATCTGGAATCTTCAGCTCTGGCCGGCGTCATGGCAAGCTTGCTCAGCTTTGAACAACCATCACCGATCAAACTGTTGGACCAACTGTCTTGCGCAAAGCCTGAAAGCTGGCGCGATCACTGTGGGAGCGGGCTTGTCCCGCGAACACCGGCAACGCCGGTGCCATCCACCGCGTCGCCTGCTTCGCGGGACAAGCCCGCTCCCACAAAGGGCAATCGAGTCGTCATGAATAGCCGAATCATCAAACCGCTGTGCACGGTAATCGCCTTGTTGGTCGGCGCCGTCATTCTCTGGCAGGCCTACACCACCTTCCAGGCCCGCTACCTGCGCCCGTTCGACAACCAGACCACATTGTTCGACGGCAGCCAGCTGCAGCTGCCCCCCGAACTCGCCGGCCTCGGCCCGATCCGAGTGGTGCACTTCTGGGACCCGGCCTGCCCATGCAACGTCGGCAACCAGCAGCACCTGGGCGACCTGGTCAGCCAGTTCGCAGGCCAGGAGGTGAGCTTCCATGTGCTGCAAAAGCCCGGCAGCCACGGCCAACTACCGGCCAACCTCACCGCCCTCAAGCCACTCGCCAGCCTCCCCGGCAGCGAGCACCTGCCAGCCTCTCCGGCCGTGGCCATCTGGGACAGGCAAGGGCGCCTGGCCTACTTCGGGCCTTACAGCGAAGGTGCCGTGTGCAACGCCAGCAACAGCTTCATCGAGCCAATCCTCAAGGCCTTGCTCGACGGGCGCCAGGTCAGCGCCTCCAATACCCTGGCGGTGGGCTGCTACTGCCCTTGGCCGGGCTGACGCACCCGCGCCGGGTTACCCACCACCGTCGCACCCGCCGGCACATCCCGGGTCACCACACTGCCGGCACCCACCACAGCGTTGTCGCCAATGGTCACCCCCGGCAGGATGATCGCCGCACCGCCGATCCACACGTTGTTGCCAATGGTCACCGGCCTCCCACTCTCCAGCCCGCTGCGCCGCGTTTCAGGGTCAAGCGGATGGTCGGCGGTATAGATCTGTACATTGGGGCCGATCTGGCAGTCGTCGCCGATCCTCACCGGCACCACGTCGAGGATCACGCAGTTGAAGTTCATGAAGGTATTGCGGCCGACGCTGATGTTGTAGCCGTAGTCGCAATAGAACGGCGAGCGAATCACCACGCCTTCGCCGACCTGACCGAAGTGCCCGGCCAATAGCCCATGGCGTGCATCGCTGAGCAATTCGACACTGCTGTTATAGCGATGCATCCAGTGCTTGTTGGCGACCTGCTCGGCCTGCAGCTCGGGGCAGCCAGCGTGGTAGAGCTGGCCGGTGAGCATTTTCTGTTTTTCGCTGAGGGACATGGAAACTCCTTCCGGGGGCTATGCTCTGTTCGCAAAACCGCTGATGATCGGACCACATTTTCTGCTTGAACGCACAAGGAGTCTGCATGAAGCGCAGCCTGACCCTGCTGGCCGTGGTTGTGGCCGTGGCCGCTGGCGCCGGTTACTGGTACGTGCAGGGCAAACTGCCACAGCGCGAGGGCGAGGTGGCCATGGCCGGCCTGCAAGCGCCGGTCAGCGTGCGCTACGACACCCGCGGCGTACCGCACCTACAGGCGCAGAGCGAGCCGGACCTGTACCGCGCCCTGGGCTACGTGCATGCCCAGGACCGGCTGTTCCAGATGGAAATCCTGCGCCGTCTGGCCCGTGGCGAACTGGCCGAGGTGCTGGGCGAAAAACTGCTGCCCACCGACACCCTGTTCCGCAGCCTGCGCATTCGCGAACAGGCCGCGTTGATGGCGGAGCGGCAGGACCACCAGTCCCCTGCCTGGCACGCCCTGCAAGCCTACCTCGACGGGGTAAACAGCTGGCAGGCCGGCCACCCCAAGCCCATCGAGTTCGACCTGCTCGGAATCACCCCACGCCCGTTCACCGCCGAAGATACCCTGAGCGTCGCCGGCTACCTGGCCTACAGCTTCGCCGCCGCCTTTCGCACCGAGCCCGCGCTGACCTATATCCGCGACCAGCTGGGGCCGGAATACCTGAACATCTTCGACCTCGGCTGGCAGCCCGATGGCGCGCTGGGCACACCACTGGCCGCCGCCGATTGGCAAAGCCTGGAGGCCCTCGCCCGGCTCAGCCATGAAGCACTCGGCGACGCCGGTATCCCGCAGTTTGAAGGCAGCAACGCCTGGGCGGTGGCCGGCAGCCATACACGCAGCGGCAAGCCACTGCTGGCAGGCGACCCGCATATCGGCTTCGCGGTGCCCGCCGTGTGGTACGAGGCCGAACTGTCGGCGCCCGGTTTCAACCTGTATGGCTACTTCCAGGCGCTCAACCCGTTCGCCTTGCTGGGCCATAACCGCGACTTCGGCTGGAGCCTGACCATGTTCCAGAACGACGACGTCGACCTGATCGCCGAGCGCACCAACCCGGCCGACGCCAACCAGGTCATGGTCGATGGTAAATGGCAGGCGCTGGAAAAGACCGAACAGCAGATCGCGGTCAAAGGCGAAGCGCCGGTCACCCTCAGCCTGCGTCGCTCCCCCCATGGCCCGATCGTCAACGACGTGCTCGGCGCCACGGCCGGAGCCACGCCAATCGCAATGTGGTGGGCGTTTCTGGAAACCGAAAACCCGATTCTTGAAGGTTTCTATCGACTCAACCGTGCCGACACCCTGGGCAAGATGCGCGAAGCCGCCGCCAACGTCCACGCGCCCGGGCTGAACTTTGTCTGGGCCAATGCCCGAGGCGATATCGGCTGGTGGGCGGCGGCGAAGCTGCCGATCCGCCCCGACGGGGTTGACCCAGCGTTCATCCTCGACGGCACCAGCGTGCAGGCCAGCAAGCTCGGTTTCTACCCCTTCAGCGTCAACCCGCAGCAAGAGAACCCGGCGCGCGGCTATATCGTCTCGGCCAACTACCAACCACCGGCGGCGATGCCGATACCGGGTTACTACAACTTGCCTGACCGTGGGCGCCAACTCGACCGCCAGCTAGCCAACCCTGAAGTGAAATGGGATACACAGAACAGCCAGGCTCTGCAGTTGGACACCGCCAGCGATCACGGCCCGCGTACCCTTGCACCGCTGCTGGCAACGCTGCGCGCGGCGGCTGAAGGTGACGAAGAAAAGGAGCTGGTCGAGCAACTGGCTGCCTGGCGCGGCGACTACCCGCTGGACTCGACTAGCGCCACGCTGTTCAACCAGTTCCTCTACGAACTGGCATTCGCAGCCCTGCATGACGAACTGGGCGACACCTGGTTCCCGGTCCTGATCAGTACCCGCGCCATCGATGCCGCCTTGCCGCGCCTGGCGGCGGATGCCGATTCACCTTGGTGGAACACGCGCGGCGGCAACCTGCGTACCGACCGTACTGCCGTCGTGCGCCTGGCCTGGCAGCACAGCTTGAAGCACCTGCGCGACACCCTGGGCAGCGACCCGGCAAGCTGGCAGTGGGGCAAGGCGCATACCCTGACCCACAACCACCCGCTGGGGGTGAAAAAGCCGCTGAACCTGCTGTTCAATGTCGGGCCGTTCGCTGCACCCGGTACCCATGAGGTGCCGAACAATCTCTCGGCGAAGATCGGCCCGGCACCGTGGCCGGTGACCTATGGGCCATCGACGCGGCGGCTGATCGACTTTGCCGATGCCGGGCAGGCGCTGACCATCAACCCGGTCGGGCAGAGTGGCGTGCCGTTCGACCGGCACTATGCGGACCAGGCCGAAGGGTATGTGCAGGGACAGTATCAAAAGGCGCAGATGGGGGTGATACCGGCGCAGAGTACCTTGCGATTGGTGCCAGCGCCGTAGGGGGCTGCTTCGCAGCCCATCGCGACACAAGGCCGCTCCTACACGGGGCCGCGTGTCCTGGGCTTGCGCGGTCCCCTGTAGGAGCGGCCTTGTGTCGCGATGGGCCGCAAAGCGGCCCCAGTTACACAATCAGCCCTGCCATTTGCCGCCTTCGACAATCACGCTTTCCGGCTTGGTGTCATCGCTCAGTTCCTTGCGCACATACTGGTCATACAGTTTCAGCAAGAACTTCTCCTCACCCAGCTTGGCCAGTTCGGCATTCACCCAGTCACGCAACTCGGTGTTGCCTTTCTTCACCGCTGGCGCAATCGGTGCTTCTTCACCCAGCAACTCAGGCAGCACGCGGAAGCCCGGGTTCTGCTTGGCCCAACTGAACAGGATCAGGTTGTCCTGGGCATAGGCATCGCCACGGCCGGTGGCCAGGGCTTGCAGCGACTCGCTGTTCTTCTCGAACTTGAGCAGTTTCCACTCCGGATGGTTTTTGGTCAGCCAGATATCGGCCGTTGTGCCGGTGGTGACGATGATGGTCTTGTCGGCCAGGTCATCCAGTTTCTGTACCGGGCTGCCATCGGCGACGATGGCCTGCACGGCAACGCGCAGGTTGGGGTTGGTAAAGTCCACCGCTTCCTTGCGCTCCGGGGTCACCGTCATGTTGGCAAGGATCAGGTCGACTTTGTCGCTCTGCAGGAACGGAATACGGCTGGCCGGCTCCACGGCAACGAACTCGACCTTGTTTTCATCCCCCAGCAGGTCCTTGGCCAGGCGCCGGCCAATGTCGGTGTCAAAGCCTACGTAGCGGCCCTTCTCATCGACGAAGCCGAACGGCGGCTTGTCGGTGAACACCCCGACGATCAGCTTATCGCGGGCCTTGATGGTTTCCAGGTAGCTGGTGGCTGGCGATGCCCCTGCCGGCTTGGGCGGTTCCTCGGCCTTGTTGCAGCCGGCCAGCAGGGCCAGGCCGAACAACGGCGCCAGCAGTTTGGTGAGGTTGGCAGTTTTCATGACAGTTCCTTGTGCAGTGTCTTTGGCAGGCTTTCTACGAAGGAGAATTTCTCCAGGAACTGCTGCGCGCGTGCGGTCTGCGGTCGGGTGAAGAAGCGCTCGGGGTCGCCCTGTTCAAGGATCCTGCCGGCCTCCATGAACACGATGCGGTCGGCCACCGCGCGAGCGAAGGCCATTTCGTGAGTAACGATGAGCAGGGTCATGCCGTCGCGGGCCAGGCCCTGGATCACCTGCAGCACCTCCTTGACCATCTCCGGGTCAAGGGCGGCGGTGACCTCGTCGAACAGCATCACCTCGGGGTTCATGCACAGTGAGCGCACGATGGCGATGCGCTGTTGCTGGCCGCCGGACAACTGCCGGGGGAAGGCGTCGCGCTTATCCAGCAGGCCGACCCGCGCCAGCAGCGCCTCGGCCTGGGCCTGCGCTTCGGCACGCTCGCGCTTTTGCACCTTGAGCGGGCCCAGCAGCAGGTTGTCGATCACGCTCATGTGGCCAAACAGGTGATAGCTCTGGAACACCATGCCCACCCGCTGGCGCACGTCGCGCCAATCGGTACGCGGGTCGAGCAGCTCTTTTCCGGGGCGCAGGTGCCCGCTGTGGGCCTGCTCCAGGCCATTCAGGCAGCGCAACAGCGTGCTCTTGCCGCAACCGCTGGGGCCGAGGATGACCACCACTTCGCCGGCCGCCACCTTGAGGTCGACGTCCTTGAGTACCTGGTGCGGGCCAAAAAACTTGTTGAAACCCTGGAATTCGATCAATGCGTTCATGAGTGTGCCCAGCGGCGTTCCAGCACGCGCGAAGCGGCGGACAGCGGATAACAGACGATAAAGAAGAACAGGAACAAGGCGCCGTAGATCAGCACCGATTCGTAGGTGCGTTCGATGATCTGCTGCCCAGCCTTGATCACCTCGACCACGCCGATCAGCACCGCCAGCGAGCTGGTCTTGATGATCCGCGTGTAGATGTTGATGGTCGGCGGGGTCATGCGCTTGAGTGCCTGCGGCAACAGCACGTAGCCATACAGCTGCCAGCCGGCCAGGCCGATCGACAACCCTGCCTCGCGCTGGCCCCGCGGCAGCGAAGCCAGTGCACCGCGCACCACCTCACCCACCTCGCTGGCGCCCCAGAGGGCCAGTACCAGCACGGCGCACCAGAAGCTGGGGATGCTCAGGGCAAAGAAGATCGGCAGACCGAAGAACACCAGATACAGCCAGACCAGCACCGGGATGGCGCGGAACAGCTCCAGGTAAATCTGCAAGGCGATGTTCAGGGCACGGTTGCCCAGGGTTGCCAGCACGCCGTACAGCACCCCACCCAGCGTCGCGAACAGGATGCCCAGCGCCGAGATGGACAAGGTCTGTGCAGCGCCGCCGGCCAACTGCGGCAACGCTTGCAACAACAGTTCAAACCCCGAACTGGCCATGTTGCAGCCTCCTTTCCAGATAGCGCAGCAGCAACGAAAGCGGCAGGAACAGCAGCACGCAGAGCAGGGTCAGCACGGTGAGCATTTCGTAGGTCTTGTAGTACAGCGCGATGTAGTTCTTGGTGGTGTAGAGAATTTCCGGCACGGCCACTGCCGACACCACGGTGGTTTCCTTGAGCAGGAAAATGAAGTTGGCGAACAGCGCCGGCAGGCTGAGGATACCGGCCTGGGGCAGCACCACGTGGCGCAGCAGCTGCCCCTCGGACAGGCCGATGGAGCGCCCGGACTCAAGCTGGGCACGCGGCACGGCCTCGATGCCGGCCCGCAACACCTCGGTAAGGTAGGCACCGCCCATGAAGGTCATGGTGATGATGGCTGCGCTGAAACCGGAAATTTTCAGGCCCAGGCTGGGTAATGCGAAGTAGACGAAAAACAGCTGGATCAGCAGTGGCGTGTTGCGTGCCAGTTCCACGTAGGCTTTTACCAGGCGCCACAGATAGGGGGTGCGTAATACCAGCAGGGTGGCATTGAGCAAGGCGACCAGTAGCGAGGTGGCGATGGCGATGAGACCGACCTGCAAGGTCACGCCCACGGCCTTGAGGAAGGCGGGTAGTGTGCTGAGGATGAATGCGGTGTCGAGGGTCATGGGTAGAGCAAGTCTGCAGGGTGCGCGGGGGCGCGATTGGTAGACTTTAATGATCTAAAAACTTTTTAATAAATACCTTTATTGCATATATATAGATGACCAAGATTCACAAGGCTCCCTGTGGGAGCGGGCTCGTCGAGCCTTCGAACCGCCGCGAAGCAGGCGACGCGGTGGATGGCACCGGCTACGCCGGTGTTCGCGGGCATGCCCGCTCCCACAGGTATCGGCTCCCCCGAAACTAAAACGCCGACACAAAGGTGTCGGCGTTGGTTCATTCAAGGTAACGCAACCGCATCAGAACGCCGGCAGCACAGCACCTTGGTATTTCTTGGCGATGAATTCTTTAACTTCAGGGCTGGTCAGGGCCTTGGCCAGTTTCTGAATGGCTTCGCTGTTCTTGTTGTCCGGGCGGGCAACCAGGAAGTTCACGTACGGCGAGTCGGCACCTTCGATCACCAGTGCATCCTTGGCCGGGTTCAGGCCGGCTTCCAGCGCGTAGTTGGTGTTGATCATGTCCAGGTCGACCTGGTCCAGCACACGCGGCAGCATGGCCGACTCAAGCTCGCGGAACTTCAGCTTCTTCGGGTTCTCGGCGATGTCCTTGGGGGTGGCCAGGGCATTTTTCGGGTCTTTCAGGGTGATCAGGCCAGCCTTCTGCAGCAGGATCAGGGCGCGGCCGCTGTTGCTGCCTTCGTTAGGGATGGCAACCGTGGCGCCTTCCTTCAGCTCGGACAGGTTCTTGATCTTTTTCGAGTAGCCACCGAAGGGTTCGACGTGCACGCCGATCACCGTTTCCAGGTGGGTGCCCTTACCTTCGTTGAAGCTCTTCAGGTACGGCAGGGTCTGGAAGTAGTTGGCGTCCAGGCGCTTCTGGTCCACTTGTACGTTCGGCTGCACGTAGTCAGTGAAGACTTTGATCTGCAGGTCCACACCTTCCTTGGCCAAGGTCGGCTTGATCAGCTCGAGGATTTCGGCGTGCGGTACCGGGGTAGCAGCAACCACCAGTTTCTCGGCGGCAGAGGCCAGGCCTGAAAGCGACAGGGCAGCGGCCAGAGCGGTGGTCAGCAGGGTCTTCTTCATGGTGGTCCTTGTTCTGTATCTGGGCCATCGGCGATGGCGAATCGGCTGCCCAACCGGTTCACCAGCGGGCTTGAAGCGGACAATACCTAGATTTTTTATTCCGTAACAATATCTTTTACTTAGCTGCTTATTCCAAAACCAAACTGCTACCAGTCACTTTGCTTATGAGCGATGTCTAGCGCGCGGTGTTGGGCAAGTCGAGGTCTTCTGGCTGGATCTCTTCGCTGTCATTCACCAGCAACGCAAAGTGGATGACGTTCTCAAGTTCCCGGGTATTGCCAGGCCAGAAATGCGCTTCCAGCAACTGCTGCGCCGCCTCGCTTACCAACGGCACTGGCCGCTGCAGGCGTACGCTGTAGATGCCCACGAAGTACTCCGCCAGCGGCAGGATATCGCCCGGCCGTTCGCGCAGGGGCGGCAGTTCAAGCGCGCCTTCGCGCAGGTACTGGTACAAGCGCTCGTTGAAGCGTCCGGCACGTACCACGCGTGCCAGATCGATGCTGGTGGCAGCTACCAGGCGCACATCCACCGGCTGTGGCTGCTGCGCGCCCACCCGGGTAACCTCGCGATTTTCCAGGGCCGCCAGCAGCTTGCCCTGTATGGCCAGCGGCAAGTCGGCAATCTCGTCCAGGTACAGCGTGCCGCCGTTGGCCGAACCGAACCAGCCGGCGCGGCTGCTGGCCGTACCGCCATGGCTGCCCGCGCTATAGCCGAACAGCTCGGCATCGGCGTAAGTGGGGCTGATGGCGGCGCAGTTGACCGACACGAACAGCCCTCCGCGGTCGCTGGCACGATGGATCTGCCGGGCCAGCAGCTCCTTGCCGGTACCGGTCTCGCCACGGATCAGCACCGGCAAGGGTTGCGGCGCCAGGCGCTCAAGGTCTTCGCGCAGCTGCTGCGAACGCGGGTCGATGAACACCAAGGCCTTGGCACGGATGCTCAGCGGGCTCTTGTCCAGCTCAGGGAAAGTCAGCAGTGGCTGGCCAAACGGGTTTTGAAACGTCATGACGAACTCCCGCCCCAGGCCTGCATTGGCCGGGCGTCAGGTAAACAGAAAACAGTAAGGGCTGTCAGGCGCGACGCAGTGCGCGCTGCTCTACCCGGCTCTGCAAGCGATACAAGTAGGCGAAGCCTTGTTCCCAGCGCTCATGGCCGGACTTGACGTTGATGTGCCCGGCATTGCTCAACAACCCCGCTTCGGCGCCCCACGCCTGGGCCAGGTACAGCGCCCGCGGCACGCTTACGGCCGGGTCGTTGTCCGAGCTGACTACCTGGCTGGGGAACGGCAACGCCCCGCTCGGGATCGGCGCGAAGTTGCGCAAGGCCGGCGCGCAGGTAGGCCGCTCGACGTCTGCCGGTGCCACCAGCAGTGCACCACGCACCCGCCGCCGCAAGGCCGGGCTGGCCTGCGCGGCCCAATGGGCGACGGTGATGCAGCCCAGGCTGTGGGCAATCAGGATCACGGGCGAGCGCTCGGCGGCAATTGCCCGCTCCAGCGCCTGTACCCAATCCTGCCGTTGCGGGGTCAGCCAGTCATCCTGCTCGACCCGGGCACTGTTGGGCAGGGTGCGCTGCCAGTGACTCTGCCAATGGTTGTCTGGCGATCCTTGCCAGCCCGGCACAATCAGGTAACGAATTGACTCATTGCGCATGGGGACGCCTCCAGTAAGTTTGCGTGCTTGGAGACAAGTATAGGGGGGGAGTTATATTCGTAAAGGAATAAGAAGCTATTTGTTAATAACCAAATTTAAAAATCGACACGATCCCTGTGGGAGCGGGCGAGCCCGCGAAACAGGCGACGCGATGGATGGCACCGGCTCTGCCGGTGTTCGCGGGCGCGCTCGCTCCCACAGGGATCGCGCAGACAAAAAAAGGGCCAACCCCTGCCAAGAGATGTGGCCCATAAGCACTTGCCTGAAGAGGGTTGGCGGGTATCAGCGCGCGGTGATCACCGCCAGCTTGCTGATCCCCGCACGTTCGATGGCTGCCATGGCCCGCGCCACTTCGCCGTAGTTCACGCCGTCATCGGCCTGCAACTGCACACGCACATCTGCGTCCTTGGTCTTGGCGGCCTTGAGGTTGGTTTCCAGCAGGTCGGGCTGGATCTGGTCCTTGTTGATGAACAGCTTGCCTTCGCCATCGATGCTGACCACCAGCGGGTCCTTCTGCTCCACCGGGGCCACAGCCTCGGTCTTGGGCAGGTTGATGGGGATGGCGTTGGTCAGCAGCGGCGCGGTGACGATGAACACCACCAGCAGCACCAGCATGACGTCTACCAAGGGCGTGACGTTGATTTCACTGAGGACTTCGTCGCTATCCTGGGTCGAAAAGGCCATGTCAGGACGCCTCCTTCACCGGCTGGGTGAAACCCGCCTGGGCTTTTTGCACAGCAGGGTGAACCAGCACGCGGAAGGCACTCTTCTGCGCCAGGCTGTAGAAGTCGTGGGCGAAGTCATCGAGGTCGGCAGCGGTCAGCTTGAGGCGGCGCAGGAAGTAGTTGTAGACCAGCACTGCCGGCACCGCGACGGCGATACCTACGCCAGTGGCCACCAGTGCTGCACCAATCGGCCCGGCCACGGTTTCCAGGCTGGCGGAGCCGGCCGCGCTGATACCCTTGAGTGCTTCCATGATGCCCCATACCGTGCCGAACAGGCCGATGAAGGGCGAGGTGCTGCCGATACTGGCGACCACTGCCAGGCCGGTTTCCAGCGAGCGACGCTCACGCACGATCTGCTGGCGCAGGGCGCGCTCCAGGCGGTCCTGGTGGTTGATGGCGTGGCTCAGGTCATTGGCCTGAGTATCGCCAACGGCAATCGCGGCGTAGCCGGACTGGGCAACGCGGGCAGCCGGGCCGGGCAGCTCATGGCTGATTTCTGCAGCCGAGTCCAGGCTGGAGGCTGCCCAGAACTGCTGGTGGAAGCGCTTGTCCTGGTTTTTCAGCCGCACGAACTGCGCAACCTTGACCAGGGCCAGGCCCCAGGTGACGACAGAGAAACCGACCAGCAGCCAGATGACTGCGCTTTCAACGGATTCGAGGGGGGATGCCAGCAGGCTCATGATGGTGTCTTCCTGTGTTCTGCGAAATAGTTAGCGAAGCTTGAAATCGATCGGCACGCTGACCCAGCCGGTCTGGGCCACGTCGCCCTGCTTGGCGGGTACGAAGCTCCAGCGCTTTACTGCGGCCAGCGCGGCGGCATCCAAGGCATCGCGACCGCTGCCTTTCTGGATCTGGATCTGCCCGGGCTTGCCGCTGGGCAGCACTTCCACGCGCAACAGCACGGTGCCTTCCCAGCCACGGCGCTGCGCCATTTGCGGGTACTCCGGCGCCGGGTTCTTCAGGTACGCGGCGTTGGCCGATGCCGGGGTTATCGGGGCCGGCGCGGGTGGAGCTGGCGCGGGCGGCGCCGGGGCGGCCACCGGCGCTGGCGGTGGTGCTTCGACCGGTTTGGGCTGTGGCTTTGGCGCTTGCTTGACCACCGGCTTGGGCACGGGCTTTGGCTTGGGTTTGGGCTTGGCGGCCAGTTCATCGACGACCGGTGGCGGCGGCGGTGGCTCGACCACAGGCGGCGCCGGCGCTGGCGGTGGCGGCTCGACCACAGGCGGTGCGGGCGCTGCGAACTCGATGGTCATGGGCGGTACCTGTGGTGGCACTACCGGCAATTCTGGCGTTGGCGCCTGGCTCACCCAGTACGCTGCTGCGCCATGCAGTGCCAGCACCAAGAGGCCCAACACCAGCTTGTCGCGGCGCTTGAGCCCGCTGACGGGCGTGCGTTGCAGGCGCAGCTGGCCAAGCGGCAGGCGAAGCGTGCGTCCAAGCTCGACCAGGTCACCCGGGGCCGGGCGCCATGGCTGGTCGTAGGCCCTGACGGCCGACTGGACATTACCCATTGATCAAACTCCTGGGGTCTCGATTCAGGTGTGTGGCTGAATCATCGGGGGCAGGGGCTTATCTCTTAAAGTAATGTTTGAAATTATAGTTAGAACTTAATTGAATAACATTTTTGAAGGGTAGCGTGAAAACCACGGATTGCGCGGGCTGCAGCTGTCAGGGGTAAAGGCGATGCATTGTGGGCATGCAAAATATTCGCGCAAGGCATGAAATTGCCGCGAGGGCTGCGCCCTCGATCGCAGGCAAGCCAGCTCCCACAGGTACTGCACATGGCCCGCAGTCAAAGCGATCCATGTGGGAGCTGGCTTGCCGGCGATGGGCTGCAAAGCAGCCCCGGCAATTTCACAGGCATAAAAAAACCCGGGACCAACCCCGGGCTTTTCATCATCAAGGGCGGCTTAGATATCCGCCACCTTCTGCCAAACCTTCGGCCGGAAGAACAGCGTCTCGCCCCGCGCCAAACCGGTCAGGCTGTCATGGTCCTTGACCACCTCGGCCTCGATCAGCTCGCTCTGCCCTTCCACCTTCAACGTTACCCGCGTGGTCGCACCCAATGGCCGAATATCACGCACCTCGGCCGCATGGTGCCCTTCGGTTTCATGCCGCGACAGTGACACCTCGTGCGGGCGGAACAGCACATGATGGCCTTCACTCAAAGCCAGGCGGTTGGAATCGCCCAGGAAGTGGTAAACAAAATCGTTGGCCGGCTGCTCGTACACCTCGCCCGGCGAGCCGATCTGTTCGATCACGCCCTTGTTCATCACCACGATGCGGTCCGCCACTTCCATGGCCTCTTCCTGATCGTGGGTAACGAACACCGAGGTCAGGTTGATGTCCTCGTGCAACCGTGCCAGCCAGCGGCGCAGTTCTTTACGCACCTTGGCGTCCAGCGCACCGAACGGCTCGTCCAGCAGCAGCACCTTCGGCTCCACTGCCAAGGCGCGGGCCAGGGCAATACGTTGGCGCTGGCCACCAGACAGCTGCTCCGGGTAGCGGTCGGACAGCCAGTCCAGCTGCACCATGTTCAGCAGCTCATGCACCTTTTCGGCAATCTTGCTCTCGCTCGGGCGCTCGCCCTTGGGCTTCATGCGCAGGCCAAAGGCGACGTTGTCGAACACGCTCATGTGGCGAAACAGCGCGTAGTGCTGGAACACGAAACCGACGTTGCGGTCACGCACGTCGTGGCCGGACACATCTTCGCCATGGAACACGATGCTGCCATCATCCGGCGTTTCCAGGCCGGCGATGATCCGCAGCAAGGTGGTCTTGCCGCAGCCGGACGGGCCCAGCAGGGCCACCAGCTCACCGCTGTGGATATCCAGGTTGATAGCGTTCAGGGCCTGGAAGCTGTTGAAGCGCTTGCTGACATTACGAACTTCGATCGACATGAATCATTCCTCCGCGGCGCTGTGGCGCAGGCGGTTAATACGGTTCTCGCTCCACTGCTTGAGCAGCAGGATGAAGAGCGCCAGGATCAGCAACAGGCTGGCCACGCTGAAGGCCGCGACGTGGTTGTATTCGTTGTAGAGGATCTCTACATGCAGCGGCAAGGTGTTGGTCACGCCACGAATGTGGCCCGACACCACCGACACCGCGCCAAACTCGCCCATGGCCCGTGCAGTACACAGCACCACGCCATAGATCAGGCCCCATTTGATGTTGGGCAAGGTCACGTGCCAGAACATCTGCCAGCCATTGGCACCGAGCAGGCGCGCGGCCTCCTCTTCTTGCGTGCCCTGCTCCTGCATCAGCGGGATCAGCTCGCGGGCCACGAACGGCACGGTGACAAAAATGGTCGCCAGGACAATGCCCGGCAGGGCAAAGACAATCTGGATGTCGTGGTCCTGCAGCCAGGGGCCGAAAAAGCCTTGTGCGCCGAACATCAGCACGTAGACCAGGCCGGCAATGACCGGCGACACCGAAAACGGCAGGTCGATCAGGGTGACCAGGATACTTTTGCCGCGGAAGGTGTACTTGCTCACGCACCAGGCGGCGCTGACGCCGAACACCAGGTTCAGCGGCACCGAGATGGCCACGGCGAGCAGGGTCAGCTTCAGCGCCGACAAGGCATCGGGCTCGAAGATCGCCTCGAAGAAGGTGCCAAAACCATTCTTCAGCGCCTGCGATACCACGATCACCAGCGGCAGCAGCAAGAACAGCGCGAACACCAGCCAGCCAAGGCCGATCAGGATACGCCGCGAAGTGGCGCTGCCACGGCGGGCAGCGTTGGCGGCGGCGGTTGCACTCAGGGATGAACTGGACATGCCGGCCTCCTTCAAGGGGTTTCGATGCGGCGCTGCAGCAAGTTGATCAGCAGCAGCAGGATGAAGGAAACCACCAGCATCAGCACGCCGATGGCGGTCGCGCCGGTGTAGTCGTACTGGTCGAGCTTGACCATGATCAGCAACGGCAGGATCTCGGTCTTCATCGGCATGTTGCCGGCAATGAAGATCACCGAACCATACTCACCCACGCCACGCGCGAAGGCCAGGGCAAAGCCGGTGAGCCAGGCCGGCAGCAGGGCCGGCGCCAGGATGTGGCGGAACACCTGCAGCGGTTTGGCGCCCAGGCAGGCAGCGGCCTCTTCCACTTCACGCGGGATGTCGGCCAGTACCGGCTGCACCGTGCGCACCACAAACGGCAGGGTGACGAAGGTCAGTGCCAGGGTGATGCCCAGCGGGGTATAGGCGATCTTGAAGCCCAGGTCGGTGGCGAACTGGCCGACCCAGCCCGCAGGCGCGTACAAGGCGGTCAGGGCGATACCGGCAACGGCGGTGGGCAGGGCGAATGGCAGGTCGATCATCGCGTCGATGATCTTGCGCCCGGGGAAGGTGTAGCGCACCAGCACCCAGGCCAGCAGTGTACCGATCACACCGTTGATGATGGCGGCGAACAGGGCGGTGCCGAAACTCAGCTTGAGCGCGGCGATCACCCGCGGCGCACTGATGATGTTCCAGAACTGCTCGAAGGTGAGCTGGGAGGCATGAATGAACATGGCCGCCAGCGGTATCAGCACGATCAGGCTGAGGTACACCAAGGTGTAGCCCAGCGTCAGCCCGAAGCCGGGTATGACGGGGGAAATGCGACGTGACATAAATATCCCTGGTTGAACGCACGAAGCCCGGGATCGATCCCGGGCCGGTGCAGGCTACTAAAGGGTGTTGCTCCTAGCCGGGCACGGCTGAAATTACTGTGCCTGGTAAATCTGGTCGAACACACCGCCGTCATTGAAGAATTTCGGTTGTGCAGTCTTCCAGCCACCAAAGTCCTTGTCGATAGTCACCAGGTCCAGTTTCGGGAATTGCTTGTCAAATTCTGCAGCCACCTTCGCGTCACGCGGGCGGTAGAAGTTCTCGGCGGCAATCTTCTGCCCGGCCGGGCTGTACAGGTGCTTGAGGTATTCAGTGGCAATTTCGGTATTGCCCTTCTTCTCGGCGTTCTTGTCCACCACCGCCACTGGCGGTTCGGCCAGGATCGACAGCGACGGCACGACGATGTCGAACTTGTCAGCGCCACCGTCTTCTTTCAGTGCCAGGAAGGCTTCGTTTTCCCAGGCCAGCAGTACGTCGCCCTGGCCGTTGTTGACGAAGGTGATGGTCGAGCCACGGGCGCCGGTATCCAGCACCGGTACGTGCTTGAACAGCTCCTGTACGTAGGCCTTGGCCTTGTCTTCGCTACCGCCGGTCTTCAGGCCATAGGCCCAGGCTGCCAGGAAGTTCCAGCGGGCGCCGCCGGAGGTTTTCGGGTTAGGGGTGATGACCGACACGTCTTTCTTGATCAGGTCGCCCCAGTCCTTGATGCCTTTCGGGTTGCCCTTGCGCACCAGGAACACGATGGTCGAGGTGTACGGGGTGCTGGCGTCCGGCAGGCGGGTCTGCCAGTTGTCCGGCAGGGTCTTGCCGAGCTTGGCGATTTCATCGATGTCGCCGGCCAGGGCCAGGGTCACCACGTCGGCGCGCAGGCCGTCGATCACCGCACGGCCCTGCTTGCCCGAGCCACCGTGGGATTGCTGGATCTTCACCTTGTCATCCGGGTGGGACTGCTGCCAGTGCTTGATGAATTCGGCGTTGTACTGTTGGTACAGCTCACGGGTCGGGTCGTAGGACACGTTCAGCAGTTCGTAGTCCTTGGCGATGGCGGAACCGGCAAAAACAGCACTGGCCAGGGCGGCGAGCGCATAACGGCGGATGGACATGGTGAAGCTCCCGATTGGCATTTTTCTAGTTTTGGAGGTTGGGGCGCAGATCAGCCGGGCTTGTTGCCAGGCTGTTGCAGGCGGAACTTCTCCTTGCGCTCGATCTGTACGACCTGAGCGTTGTGCACAGTGATCTCCACCGCACCGAAACGCAGGTCGCGCAGGGCGCTCTGGATTTCACGCAGAATGGTGGCTTCGTCCTGACCGTCGATGCTACGCAGAGATGCACTCATGCTCGTTCTCCTTGGAGTGAGGTGCCGGGCAGAGGTTTGAAGGGGATTTGCGCCTGGCTTGAGGGCAATAATAGTGATGCGGGGTTATTCTTAAAAATACTGTTTAAGAATGTTTATATAACCAAAATTTAAAGACGATTTTGAAGGCGACAACATGCCTCTGTGGGAGCGGGCGTGCCCGCGAATGCGGCAGTGAATTCACCATCGCATTCGCGGGCACGCCCGCTCCCACAGGGTTCAGTGTTGGGTTTTGGTAGAGCTTTCAGGCTCGCGGATTTTGTACCAGGCCACATACAAAGCCGGCAGGAACAGCAGCGTCAGCAAGGTCGCCACAATGATCCCGCCAATCATGGCGTAGGCCATCGGCCCCCAGAACACCTCACGGGCAATCGGGATCATGCCCAGGCTCGCCGCAGCTGCAGTCAGCAGAATCGGCCGCCGCCGGTGGTTGGTGGCCTCCACCACGGCGTCCCAGGGCGAGAAGCCCTGGGCCTCGAACTCGTCGATCTGGGTCACCAGGATCACCGAGTTGCGAATGATGATGCCCGCCAGCGCCAGGATGCCGAGGATCGCCACAAAGCCCATCGGCGTGCCCGTGGGCACCAGCGCCAGCACTACGCCGATCAGCCCCAGCGGTGCCACGCTGACCACCAGGAACAGCTTCTGCACGCTGTGCAGCTGGATCATCAGGAAGGTCGCCATCAGGAACAGCATCAGCGGAATGACCGCCGCAATCGGGCCTTGGGCCTTGCCGCTTTCTTCCACCGTACCCCCGGTCTGCACCTCATAGCCGACAGGCAGCTTGCTGGCGAACGCGTCTATGTTCGGCTTCAGCTGTGCCACCAGGTCGGTTGGCTGGATTTCGCCAGTGACCGATGCCTTGATGGTGATGGTCGGCTTGCGGTCACGCCGCCATACCAGCGGTTGCTCCAGTTCGTAGCGTACAGTGGCAAAGGCCAGCAACGGGATCGATGTGCCACTGGGGGTGACGATCTGCAGGTTCTGCAAGGTGTCGGGCGAGCCGCGCTCGCTGTCCTCGGCGCGCGCCACCACGTTGACCAGGTAGATGTTGTCGTTGACCTGGGTGATCGGCACACCGGTGACGATGCTGTTCATCACGTTGGCCACATCCTCTGACGAAAGCCCCAGCTGCCGGGCCTTGTCCTGAGCGATCTCGATCCGAAGCACCTTGCCGGGCTCGTTCCAGTCGAAAATCATTTCGCCAATGTGCTCGTTCTCATCCAGCAGCGTTGCCAGGTCGATGGCGTGCTTGCGTACCTGGTCGATGTCCTTGCCGCTGACCCGGTACTGGATCGGGCGCCCTACCGGAGGCCCCATCTCCAGCGACTGAACGTTGGTGCCGATGCCCACGAAGTCCTCCCGCAGCAGCTTCTGCAAGCGCTCGATCATGCCCTGGCGCTCTTCGAAGCCTTTGCTGACGATGACCAGCTGGGCGTAATAAGGGTTTTGCAGCTGCTGGTCCAGCGGCAGGTAGAAGCGAATGGCGCCTTGGCCGATGTAGGTGCTCCAGTGCACCAGGTCCGGGTCGTCCTTGATTTTCGCTTCCAGGCGGTCAACCACCTTGCGGGTTTCTTCGATGGAGGCATTCTGCGGCAGGTTCAGGTCAACCAGGATCTCCGGCCGGTCCGATGACGGGAAAAACTGGTTCTGCACGAAACGCATGCAGAACAGCGACAAGGCGAATAACAGGATGGTGCCGATGATCGCCAGCCAGCGGTTGCGCATGCACCACAACAGCCCACCCTCGAAGGCTCTGCCGACTCTCCCCGCCTCAGCCTCGTGGGCCTTCACCTTGCTGTTGAGAATATGCACGCCGAGTACCGGCGCGAAAAACACCGCGACCACCCATGACACAATCAAGGCGACAGCGATCACCGCGAACAGCGTGTAGGTGTACTCCCCTGCAGAGCTGGCGTTGAGCCCGATCGGCACGAAGCCTGCAACCGTCACCAGCGTACCTGTCAGCATGGGGAACGCCGTGGAGGTGTAGGCGAACGTGGCCGCCTGCTCCTTGCTCTCGCCCATTTCCAGCCGCGTCACCATCACCTCCACGGTGATCATCGCGTCGTCCACCAGCAGGCCAAGGGCGATGATCAGCGCACCCAGCGAGATCCGCTGCATGGTGATGCCGCTGTACTCCATGAATACGAATACCATCGCCAGCACCAACGGAATCGAGCAGGCCACTACCAAGCCTGCACGCACCCCGAGGCTGATAAAGCTGACCCCAAGAACAATCACCACGGCCTCGAATAGCGCGCTGGTGAAACCGCCCACGGCCTGCTTCACCACCACGGCCTGGTCGGACACGGTGCGCACGCCGACGCCCACCGGCAAGTCGGCGATCACGCTGTCCATTTTCTTCTTCAACTCGGCCCCAAACACCTGAATGTTGCCGCCCGCTTTCATGCCGATCGCCAGGCCGATGGCGGTCTGGCCGTTGTAGCGGAACATTGGCGAAGGCGGGTCGACGTAGCCACGTTCGATGTCGGCGATGTCGGCCAGGCGGAAGAAGCGGTCGTTGATCTTCAGGTTGACGCTCTGCAAGTCTTTTTCCGAAGCGAACTGCCCGGTTGTACGCACCGAAATACGTTCTGGGCCTGCTTCGATTACCCCGGCGGGGGTCACAGCGTTCTGCGATTGCAACGCCTGCATCACCTGACGCTGGTCGATGCCCAGGGCCGCCAGTTTGCGCGTGGAAAAATTCAGGTAAAGCACTTCATCCTGTGTGCCCACCAGCTCGATCTTGCCGATGTTGGGCACCTCGCGTACCTCGGCCCGCGCCTGCTCCACATAATCGCGCAACTGGCGCAGGGTCAGGCCGTCGGAGGTGAAGGCGTAGATCGAACCGAACACATCGCCAAATTCGTCGTTGAACGCAGGGCCTTGAATACCAGAAGGGAACTGGCCACGGATGTCCTGGATCTTCTTGCGCACCTGGTACCAGATATCCGGGATGTCCTTGGCCTTGGTGGTGTCGCGCAGGTACACATAGACCGTGGATTCACCGGGGCGGGTGTAGCTTTTGGTGTAGTCGAGCGAATCGAGCTCTTCGAGCTTCTTCTCGATACGGTCGGTGACCTGATACAGGGTTTCGTCTTGGGTCGCGCCGGGCCAGCGGGTCTGTATCACCATGGTCTTGATGGTGAACGACGGGTCTTCCTCACGGCCCAGGTTGTAGTAGGAAAAGATGCCCATCAGCAGACCGACGAACATCAGGTACCAGACAAAAGACTGGTGCTTGAGCGCCCATTCAGAGAGGTTGAAGCTTCCTTTCATTGCGCATCCTCTTCGAAGGCGACCTTCTGGCCAGGCTTGAGGCTGTTCACGCCCGCGGTCACCACCCGCTCACCGGGCTGTACACCGGAGGCCAGGACGATACTGTCAGCGGTGCGGTCGATCAGGGCCACGTCACGGGTGGCCACGGTTTTCTGTTGCGTGTCGATCACCCACACCTGGGTTTTGCCGTCACGCTCAAGCAAGGCACTCAAGGGTAGCTCGCTGCGTGGCGTGACTTCGGAGCTCAAGGTGACGCTGATCGCGGTGCCCAGGTGGAACGCCGCCGGGGTGCTGGTCAGCGTCAGGCGGGCACGGCGCGTACGCGTGGTGGCGTCGGCCTGCGGCTCCAGCTCGCGCAGGGTGGCGGTGCTGTTGATGGTCGGGTCGAGCTGCGAGGCGACCGTGAAGGTCAGGCCCTTGCCCAGTTGCTCGGCAAGGCCGATGGGCAGGTCGATCACGGCTTCCTTGACGTCCGGGCGGGCCAGCGTCACCACGGCCTGGCCAGCGGTAACGGTTTGCCCGGCTTCGGCCTGCCACGCGGTAATCACCGCCGCATGATCGGTACGCAAGGTGCTGTAGTCGAGCTGGTCGCGGGCCTGGCTCAGCGCAGAGCGCGCCTGCTCCAGCGCCGCGCCCGTGGTTTTCAGGTTGGTCTGGGCAATGTCCAGTTGCGCCTGGGCGCCGACGCCGCGGTCGTACAGCTGCTGCTGCCGGCGGGCGTCAGCCTGGGCGTTGATCCACTGCGCCTGGACTTTGGCCAGGTCGCCTTCGGCGGCGCGCAGCTGGTTCTGTTGGTCGGTCGGGTCAAGCGTGGCCAGGGTGTCACCGGGTTTCACCTGCGCACCTACATCCAGCCAACGCCGGGCGATACGCCCCGAAACACGGAAGCCCAAGGTGCTCTCGAAGCGCGCCTGGATACTGCCGGCAAAACGCCCGAGCTGCGATTGCACCTGGGGTTCGACCTTTACCGACAACACTGGCCGGATCGGCTCGGGGGTTTCTTCCTCGCTACTGCAGGCGGCCAGCAACAGCCCGGCAGAGAGCATCAACAGCGCGCGTTTCATAGCTGCCCCCCTGCGGTCTTGGCATCTATTTTTTCTACCTGCATGCCCGGGTGCAGCAGTTGCCCACCGTTGACCACTACGGTTTCGCCGCCTTTCAGGCCGCTGGCGACGACGATCTTGCCGGTGAGATAACGACTGACTTCGACCTTGCGCAGTTCCACCTTGTCGCCCTCGCCCACCACCCACACAGCGGGTGCGTGCAGGGCCTTGGTCAGTGCCGACCATGGCAGTTCGATGCTGGGCCGGCCCTGGGCATTGGTGGTGGCGGTGACGGGTGCACCCAGTTGCATCCCTGGGGGTACATTGCGTAGCCCCACCTTCACTTGCACCGTACCGCTCTGTGCAGAAACGGTCGGGGTGATTTCACGCACAAAGCCCTGGGCCTGGATTTTCGGGTCGTCCAACAGGCTGACAATGACACCGGCATCGCTTGGCGGCGCCACCAGCAGCGATTCGTAGACATTGAACACCGCGTCGCGGTCACCATCGCTGGCCAGGCTGAAGATCGGCATGGTCGCCTGCACCACCTGGCCGACTTCGGCCTGGCGCGCGGTGATGACGCCGTCAGCCTCGGAAACCAGGGCGGTGTAGCTGAGCTGCTCCTTGGCGTTGGCCAGTTGCGCCTGAGCGGCCTTGAGCGCGCTCTGGTTGCTGCGCAGCGACGCTTCGGCCGAGTCGTATTCGCTCTGGCTGGTGTAGCCCTTGGGCAGCAGCTTTTGTTGCCGCACAAAGGCGGCCGCGGTCTGCGTCACGCGGGCCTGGGCGGCGAAGACTTCGGCCTTGGCGGAGTCCACATTGTTCTGCAGGTCTTTCGGGTCGAGCCGTGCCAGCACCTGGTTGGCTTTGACATGGTCACCCACATCGACGCTGCGGGAAATGATCTTGCCACCTACGCGAAACGACAGGTCGGTCTGGACCCGCGCCTGTACATCGCCAGTCAGGGTCACCCTGGCGGCGAAATCGGTAGGCGCCACCTGCAACACCCCTACCCGGGGCAGCTGCTCGATGGTTTCCTCTTTGCTACAGCCCGACAGCAGGGACACCAGCCCCAGGCAAACGACCAACAGCGGACGTATCAACGTCATGCAGGCTCCTTGCTTGCGCGCAAATGATTCGTGGGATGCGACTGTGAGCGTAGTTCAGGGTTGGATAAACAGCACTGATGGGGACAAGGGTAGGAGGGTGTTATGGCGTCCAGGCGCATGCCATGAGATTTTCAGCGCTTGTGAGATCGAGCGCCGCCCGCGCGGCGCTTCGCGGGGCAAGCCCGCTCCCACATCTATTTCTGGCCAGTTATGCCTGTGACATTGGCGCGCGTACCCTGTGGTGCATTGCTCGATACCGCGTCGTACAAACAAGGGGGCGAGCGCCAATGCTTCAGGAATTATTGGACCGAAACAGATGTGGGAGCGGGCTTGCCCCGCGAAGCGCCGCGCGGGCGGCGCTCGATCTCACAGGCACCGAAGATGTTGTGACAGGCACATAGAGGCCCATCCACTATCGCAAGACTGGCCCATGGAGACTAAATGACCAGACACCCCACAAAGCCGAAGCCCTGTGGGGTGCCCGCAAGGTCAAGCCGAAGCGGCCACTTGAGTAGGGCGCTTCACCTGCGGCTGCGAAGCATTGGCTGCAGCCCCTTCTTCGATGGCCTGCTGAATCGCCCGGCGGCGGTTCTCTTCGGCACGGCGGCTGAAGAACCAGACAAAGAAGGTCACCAGCGACACCGACAGCAGGATCAAGCTGGCCACGGCGTTGATCTCAGGCTTCACGCCCAACCGCACCGCCGAGAATACTTCCATCGGCAAGGTGGTCGAACCCGGGCCGGACACGAAGCTGGCCAATACCAGGTCATCCAGCGACAGCGCGAACGACATCATGCCGCCCGCCGCCAGCGACGGCGCGATCATCGGGATGGTGATCAGGAAGAACACCTTCCAAGGCTTGGCACCCAGGTCCATCGCCGCTTCTTCGATCGACAGGTCCAGTTCACGCAACCGCGCCGACACTACCACCGCCACATATGCCGCGCAGAACGTGGTGTGGGCGATCCAGATGGTGACGATGCCGCGCTCCTGCGGCCAGCCGATCATCTGCGCCATGGCCACGAACAGCAGCAACAGCGACAGACCGGTGATCACCTCAGGCATTACCAGCGGCGCGGTGACCAGGCCACCGAACAGCGTGCGGCCCTTGAAGCGGGTGACCCGGGTCAGCACGAAGGCTGCCAGGGTACCCAATGCCACCGCCGCCACCGCCGTGTAGCAGGCAATTTCCAGCGAGCGCATCACCGAACCCATCAGCTGGGTGTTGTCGAGCAAACCGACGTACCACTTGATCGACCAGCCGCCCCACACTGTCACCAGCTTGGAGGCGTTGAACGAGTAGATCACCAGGATCAGCATCGGCAGGTAGATGAACAGCAAGCCGAGCACCAGCATCAGCTTGGAGAAACTGAAGCGTTTCATGCGCGGCCCTCCATTTCTTTAGCCTGGCTGCGGTTGAACAGCAGGATCGGCACGATCAGGATCGCCAGCATCACCACCGCAAGCGCAGAGGCTACCGGCCAGTCACGGTTGTTGAAGAACTCTTGCCACAGCACCTTACCGATCATCAGCGTTTCCGGGCCGCCAAGCAGTTCAGGAATCACGAACTCGCCCACTACCGGAATGAACACCAGCATGCAGCCGGCGATGATGCCGTTCTTCGACAGCGGCACGGTGATTTTCCAGAAGCTGTTGAAGGTGCTGGAACCCAGGTCCGATGACGCCTCAAGCAGGCTCTGGTCGTGCTTAACCAGGTTAGCGAACAGCGGCAAAATCATGAACGGCAGGTACGAATAGACCACGCCGATGTACACCGCCAGGTTGGTGTTGAGAATCTGCAGCGGCTGATCGATCAAACCGGTCCACAACAGGAAGCCATTGAGCAGGCCGTTGTTGCTGAGGATGCCCATCCAGGCGTAGACGCGGATCAGGATCGCGGTCCAGGTCGGCATCATGATCAGCAACAGCAAAACCGTCTGGGTCTCTTTCTTGGCGTTGGCAATGGCGTAGGCCATCGGGAAGCCGATCAGCAGGCACAACACGGTGCTGATGAACGCCATCTTCAGCGAGCCCAGGTAGGCAGACAGGTACAGCTCATCCTCGGTCAACAGGCCGTAGTTGGCCAGGTTGAGCACCAGCTGGATCTTGTCTTCGACGTAGCTGTAGATCTCGGTATACGGCGGGATCGCCACGTCGGCTTCGGCGAAGCTGATCTTCAACACGATGAAGAAAGGCAGCATGAAGAACAGGAACAGCCAGATGAACGGCACGCCGATCACCACATGCCGCCCCTTCGGGGTCAGGCGCTGGAAGGCTCGTTTGAGCTTGCGCAGTTTCATGACCGCAGTACCACGCCGCTGTCGTCTTCCCACCACACGTACACTTCATCGCCCCAGGTAGGGCGGGTGCCCTGGCGCTCGGCGTTGGCGACAAACGACTGGACGACCTTGCCGCTCGGCAGCTCCACGTAGAACACCGAGTGGCCACCCAGGTAGGCGATGTCGTGCACCTTGCCGCGCGACCAGTTGTGCTCGCAAGTCGGCTGCTGGGTAGTCACCAGCATCTTCTCCGGACGCAACGCGTAGGTGATGTGCTTGTCTTCCACCGAGGTGGTGATGCCGTGGCCGACGTAGATCTTGCGCTCCAGTTCCGGGCTGGCAATGATCGCGTGGCCTTCGGCGTCGTCGACCACTTCACCTTCGAACAGGTTGACGTTGCCGATGAACTCGCACACCAGGCGGCTGGTGGGGGTCTCGTAGATGTCCACCGGCGAACCGATCTGGGCGATCCAGCCCAAATGCATGATGGCGATGCGCTGGGCCATGGTCATGGCCTCTTCCTGGTCGTGGGTCACCATCACGCAGGTCACGCCCACGCGCTCGATGATTTCCACCAGTTCCAGCTGCATCTGCGAACGCAGCTTCTTGTCCAGTGCACCCATCGGCTCGTCGAGCAGCAGCACCTTGGGGCGCTTGGCCAGCGAGCGGGCCAGGGCCACACGTTGGCGTTGGCCGCCCGACAGCTGGTGCGGCTTGCGCTTGGCGTACTGGGTCATGTGCACCAGCTTGAGCATCTCGGCCACCCGGGCCTCGATGTCGGCCTTGGGCATCTTGTCCTGCTGCAGGCCGAACGCGATGTTCTGCGCCACGGTCATGTGCGGGAACAGCGCGTAGGACTGGAACATCATGTTGATCGGCCGCTCGTAGGGCGGCATGTCGGTGATGTCGACGCCATCGAGGAAAATCCGCCCTTCGGTAGGGCGCTCGAAGCCGGCCAGCATGCGCAACAAGGTCGATTTGCCCGAACCGGAGCCGCCCAGCAGGGCGAAGATCTCGCCCTTGCGGATTTCCAGGGACACATCGTCCACGGCTATGGTTTCGTCGAACTTCTTCGTGACCCGGTCGATTTTGACCAGCACCTGCTTGGGTTGCTGGCCACCCTCGAGGGCTTTTTTATAGGCACCGGAGGCAACTGCCATGAGTGAAACTCCCAACAAGATTTTTGTGCCCGCGCGGCCTGGTCTACAGGTGCGCTGCGGGTCTGGATTTGTTACTTGCCCGACTTGACCTTGGTCCAGCTACGGGTCATCAGCCGTTGCACCTTGGGTGGCAACTCTGAGTTCACGAACATCTTGTCCAGCACTTCCTGCGGTGGGTAAACCGCAGCGTCAGTCCTCACGGCCTGGTCCATCAGGTCGCCAGCCTTGGGGTTCGGGTTGGCGTAACCGACGTAATCACTGACCTGGGCGATAACCTCAGGCTTCAGCAAATAGTTGATGAAGGCATGCGCCTCTTTGACGTTCTTGGCGTCCTTGGGGATCGCCAGTACGTCGAACCAGAGGTTGCCGCCTTCCTTGGGAATGGCGTAGGCCAGGTTCACGCCCTTTTTCGCTTCTTCAGCGCGGGCCTTGGCCTGGAAGATGTCACCCGAGAAGCCTGCCGCGACGCAGATGTCGCCGTTGGCCAGGTCGGTGATGTACTTCGAGGAGTGGAAATAGGTCACGTACGGGCGCACAGCCAACAGCTTGGCTTCGGCCTTCTTGTAATCCTCAGGGTCGGCACTGTTGGGGTTCAGGCCCATGTAGTTGAGCACCGCTGGCAGCATTTCGTCCGCCGAGTCGAGGAAGGCCACGCCGCACTTGGAGAGCTTCTTCATGTTCTCGGGTTCGAACAGCACGGCCCAGGAGTCGATGGTGTCCACGCCCAGCGCGGCCTTCACCTTGTCGACGTTGTAACCGATGCCGTTGGTACCCCAGAGGTAAGGCACGGCGTACAGGTTGCCCGGATCGTTCTTTTCCAGGCGCTTCATCAACGCCGGGTCGAGGTTGGAATAATTGGGCAGCAGGTTCTTGTCGAGCTTCTGGAAGGCGCCCGCCTTGATCTGCTTGCCGAGGAAATGGTTGGACGGCACGACCACGTCATAGCCGGTATTACCGGCCAGCAGCTTGCCTTCCAGGGTTTCGTTGGAGTCGAACACGTCCTGCACGGGCTTGATGCCCGTGGCTTTCTCGAAGTCCACGAGTGTGGTCGGGCCGATGTAGTCGGACCAGTTGTAGAAGTGCACCGTAGGCGCCGCTTGGACGCTGCATGCCAGCGTCAGGCCCGCACCAGCCATCAGGGCCTTGCGGATTACAGAAATAGACAAGTGGGTGCTCCTTACAATCAGTGCCTGGATAGCGACAATGCTGCCGCACACGCAAAACCGGCGCGCAACTTACCTTCGCAGCTTCGATGCCGCAATCATCAATTGCCTTTCACTGGCTCTGGGCCGGAAAACACCGGCCCAGAGGTGCCGCATCGGGGTTATTTGCCCGACTTGATCTTGGTCCAGCTGCGGGTGATCACACGATTGATCGAGGCGTCTGGCGCGGCGATCGCGTACAGCTGCTTCTTCACTTCGGCAGGCGGGTAGATGCTCGGGTCACCGCTGATGTCTTTGTCCACCAGCGCAGTGGCAGCCTGGTTGCCGTTCGGGAAGCGCACGGCGTTGGTGATCTCGGCCATGATTTCCGGCTGCATCAGGAAGTTCATGAACTGGTAGGCGGCGTCTTTATGCTCGGCATCCTTGGGGATGGCGACCATGTCATAGAAGGTACCGGCACCTTCTTTCGGAATGACGTAGTCCACTTTGACCTTGTCGCCGGCTTCGTGGGCACGAGCCTTGGACTGCTCCAGGTCACCCGAGTAACCGACGGCCACGCAGATGTTGCCGTTGGCCATGTCGCCAATGTACTTGGACGAGTGGAAGTAGGTGATCGAAGGACGGATCTTGAGGAACAGGTCCTCGGCGGCCTTCAGGTCTTCTTTCTTGGTGCTGTTGCTCGGCAGGCCCAGGTAGTGCAGCGCGGCCGGGATCATCTCGGTCGGGGCATCCAGGAAGCTCACGCCGCAGCTCTTGAGCTTGGCGATGTTCTCAGGCTTGAACACGGCGTCCCACGAGTCGATGTGGTCGACGCCCAGCGCGGCCTTGACCTTCTCCGGGTTGTAGCCGATGCCGATGGAGCCCCACATGTACGGGAAGGCGTGCTTGTTGTCCTTGTCGCTGGCATCGCCAACGGCTTTGAGCAGGTCCGGGTCGAGGTTCTTCCAGTTCGGCAGCTTGGAACGGTCCAGTTCCTCGTACACACCGGCCTTGATCTGCTTGGCCAGGAAGTTGTTGGACGGCACCACGATGTCGTAGCCCGACTTGCCTGCCAGCAGCTTGGCTTCGAGGGTTTCGTTGCTGTCGAAGACGTCGTACTTGACCTTGATACCGGTCTGCTTCTCGAACTTGGCGATGGTCTCCGGCGCGATGTAATCCGACCAGTTGTATACGTTCAACACCTTGTCGTCAGCCTGTGCAGCAGTAGCCATGGCACCCATCAGGGCTGCGGCCAGCAACGTCTTGCCCATATTCTTCATGCGTAATGCTCCAGAATTTTTATTTAGCCTTCCGTTCAGCAGCCAGGACCCACGGTGCAGAGCGCGCGGCGACTGAAACAGTCGCTAGTCTGGCAAGTTACAAGGCTCTGTTTCAAGGTAAGCAGAGCCTTGTAACGACTTAATGTCACATCGCTAGCCTAGCAGGTGATCAGTTGATCGCCTCCAGGGTCAGATCGAGGCATTTGCGCGCCTTTTCCACCAGTTCGTCGATCTGCGCATGGCTGATGACCAGCGGCGGCGCGATGATCATGGTGTCCCCCACCGCCCGCATGATCAGGCCGTTTTCAAAGCAGAAGTTACGGCAGATCATGCCCACGCCCTTGCCCTCGTAACGGCTGCGGGTGGCTTTGTCCTTGACCAGCTCGATCGCGCCAAGCATGCCCAGGCCGCGTACTTCACCCACCAGCGGGTGGTCCTGCAGCTCACGCAAACGCTTTTGCAAATACGGTGCCGCTTCGGTGCGCGCATTCTCGACAATTTTTTCGTCGCGCAGAATCCGCAGGTTTTCCAGGCCCACTGCAGCCGCTACCGGGTGGCCCGAATAGGTAAAGCCGTGGTTGAAGTCACCGCCTTCGCTGATCACCTTGGCCACTTTGTCACGCACGATCACACCGCCCATGGGGATGTAACCGGAGGTCAGGCCTTTGGCGATGGTCATCAGGTCGGGTTTGAGGTCGTAGTAGTCAGAGCCGAACCACTCGCCGGTACGGCCGAAACCACAGATGACTTCGTCGGCAACAAACAGGATGTCGTACTTGGCAAGGATCTCCTTCACCTTCGGCCAGTAGGTCTCAGGCGGGATGATCACGCCGCCGGCGCCCTGGATCGGCTCGGCGATGAAGGCGGCAACATTGTCTTCGCCGACTTCGAGGATTTTCTTTTCCAACTGCTCAGCAGCCCAGACACCGAATTCATCCGGAGTCATGTCGCCACCTTCACCGAACCAGTACGGCTGCGGGATATGCACGATGCCAGGGATCGGCAGGCCGCCCTGCTCGTGCATGCCACTCATACCGCCCAGGCAAGCACCGGCGAACGTGGAGCCATGGTAGCCGTTGATACGGCCGATGATGGTCTGCTTGTGCGGCTTGCCCTTCAGCGCCCAGTAGTGGCGCACCATGCGCAGCACGGTGTCGTTGCCCTCGGAGCCGGAGCCGGTGAAGAACACATGGGTCATGCCCTCGGGCGCCACATCGGTGATCGCCTTGGCCAGTTCCAGTGCTGGCGGGTGAGCGGTCTGGAAGAACAGGTTGTAGTACGGCAGCTCGCGCATCTGCTTCTCGGCCGCCTGCACCAGTTCTTCCCGACCATAGCCGACTGCCACGCACCACAGGCCGGCCATGCCATCGAGGATCTTGTTGCCCTCGCTGTCCCACAAATGCACACCCTGCGCCTTGGTAATGATGCGCGGCCCCTTTTCCTTCAACTGCTTGTAGTCAGAAAAGGGTGCAAGGTGGTGCTCGCCGCTCAGGTTCTGCCATTCACGGGTTTGCGGGTTGTTGACGCTCATTTGCCTCTCCAGTTTCCGGTGGCCACGTACACGCAGCCTCAGGGTTGATCAGACAGCGAACAGCAGGAACTCACGTTCCCAGGAGCTGATGACACGTTTGAAATTTTCATGCTCGGCGCGCTTGGTGGCGACGTAGCCGGTGATGAACTTCTTGCCCAGGTACTGCACCAGCGCACGGCTGTTCTCCATGCGTTCCAGGGCGTCTTCGATGGTCAGTGGCAGGCGCAGGTTGCGGCGCTCGTACCCACGGCCCTGTACTGGCGCGCTGGCCTCGATGCCTTCGACCATGCCGATGTAGCCACACAGCAGGCTGGCGGCAATGGCCAGGTACGGGTTGGCGTCGGCGCCCGGCAGGCGGTTCTCGACCCGGCGGCTTTGCGGGCCGGCATCCGGTACGCGCAGGCCGACGGTGCGGTTTTCTTCGCCCCACTCCACGTTCACCGGTGCCGACGTGTCGGGCAGGAAGCGGCGGAACGAGTTGACGTTGGGGGCGAACAGCGGTAGCGCTTCGGGGATAAACTTCTGCAGGCCACCGATGTGGTTGAGGAACAGATCGCTCATGCTGCCGTCTTCATTGCTGAAGATGTTCTTGCCGGTGGCCAGGTCGACCACGCTCTGGTGCAGGTGCATGGCACTGCCCGGCTCGCCGGTCATCGGCTTGGCCATGAAGGTAGCGGCCACGTTGTGCTTGAGCGCGGCCTCGCGCATGGTGCGCTTGAACACCAGGATCTGGTCGGCCAGGTGCAGGGCGTCGCCGTGACGGAAGTTGATTTCCATCTGCGCCGTGCCGTCTTCGTGAATCAGCGTGTCCAGGTCCAGTTGCTGCAGTTCGCACCAGTCGTAGACGTCTTCGAACAGCGGGTCGAATTCGTTGGCCGCTTCGATCGAGAACGACTGGCGGCCGGTCTCCGGGCGGCCCGAACGGCCTACCGGGGGCTGCAACGGGAAGTCCGGGTCTTCGCTGCGTTTGGTCAGGTAGAACTCCATCTCCGGCGCGACAATCGGCTGCCAGCCCTTGTCGGTGTAGAGTTTGAGGACTTTCTTCAAGACGTTGCGCGGCGACAGTTCGACCGGGTTGCCCTTCTTGTCGTAGGTGTCGTGAATCACCTGCGCAGTCGGCTCGATGGCCCACGGCACAAGGAACACGGCATTCTCGTCGGGGCGGCAGATCATGTCGATGTCGGCCGGGTCGAGCAGTTCGTAATAGATGTCGTCGTCGACGTAGTCGCCGGTCACGGTCTGCAGCAGCACGCTCTCGGGCAGACGCATGCCTTTTTCGGCGATGAATTTGTTGGTGGGCGAAATCTTGCCGCGTGTAATGCCGGTCAGGTCACTGATCATGCATTCGACTTCGGTGATCTTGTGCTCTTTCAACCAATCGGTGAGCTGGTCGAGGTTGTTACTCATAAATACCTCAGGAGGTAAGGTGGTCCGCGACTTGATTCTGGATGGAGTGGATTGCTAAAGCAAAAAACCCCGCGCAGAGCCACAGTGGATACACTGAAATCAGCTGTGTCCGAAATGAGTTCAAAAGGCAGAAAGACGAAACGAAGGGCAGCAAGCCGCTGCGAGGGCGGGTCCGGCAACGCCAAACGTCAATTATTGCGGCCAGGGCGGCAGCACCATTGACGAAGCTTGCAAAAACGACAGAGGTACCCGTTGGCACTGCGCAGGCAGTGCTTTCAGGTCGCGGCAAGCGGACCATGTGACCCTCGTATTATTGTGTTCTGGGTTGTGACCGAGCTTAGCCTTGTTCATTTTTTTACACAACACCCGCGTAAAAAATAAAAGACGGCACGCTTGAGATAGCCCTTCAGAGGTGAAATAGCGGATAATGGCATGCCCCGATATGCAGCAAATCTGCCGTAGATGTGCCATTTCAGGGCATCATGGGGTTGGCTTGACATCAGTATGGCTTTTCGATTGACTGGTCCTGCAAGCCCCCCTTGATTGATATTTTTAACAACAAAGGTGTTGCATCATGTCGGTACCCCCGCGTGCCGTTCAGCTTAACGAAGCGAACGCGTTCCTTAAGGAACATCCTGAGGTTCTCTACGTTGACCTTCTGATTGCAGATATGAATGGTGTGGTGCGTGGCAAGCGCATTGAGCGCACCAGCCTCCACAAGGTTTACGAGAAAGGCATCAACCTGCCGGCCTCCCTCTTCGCCCTGGACATCAACGGTTCCACCGTCGAAAGCACCGGGCTTGGCCTGGACATCGGCGATGCTGACCGCATCTGCTACCCGATTCCCGACACGCTCTGTAATGAGCCGTGGCAAAAGCGCCCTACTGCCCAGCTGCTGATGACCATGCACGAGATCGAAGGCGAGCCGTTCTTCGCCGACCCTCGTGAAGTGCTGCGTCAGGTGGTGAGCAAGTTCGACGAACTGGGCCTGACCATCTGCGCTGCATTCGAGCTGGAGTTCTACCTGATCGACCAGGAGAACGTGAACGGCCGCCCGCAGCCGCCGCGCTCGCCCATCTCGGGCAAACGCCCGCAGTCGACCCAGGTGTATCTGATCGACGACCTCGACGAATATGCCGACTGCCTGCAGGACATCCTCGAAGGCGCGAAAGAACAAGGCATCCCGGCCGACGCCATCGTCAAGGAAAGCGCCCCGGCGCAGTTCGAAGTCAACCTGCACCACGTGGCCGACCCGCTCAAGGCGTGCGATTACGCGGTACTGCTCAAGCGGTTGATCAAGAACATCGCCTACGACCATGAAATGGACACCACCTTCATGGCCAAGCCCTACCCGGGCCAGGCAGGCAACGGCCTGCATGTACACATTTCCGTGCTGGACAAAGATGGCAACAACATCTTCACCAGCGAGGATCCCGAGCAGAACGCCGCGCTTCGTCACGCAATCGGCGGTGTGCTCGAGACCCTGCCCGCGTCCATGGCGTTCCTTTGCCCGAACGTCAACTCGTACCGCCGCTTTGGCGCGCAGTTCTATGTACCGAACGCGCCAAGCTGGGGCCTGGACAACCGCACCGTGGCCCTGCGCGTGCCGACCGGTTCGGCGGACGCTGTACGCATCGAGCACCGCGTGGCCGGTGCCGACGCCAACCCGTACCTGATGATGGCTGCCGTGCTGGCCGGTGTACACCACGGCCTGACCAACCAGATCGAGCCGGGGGAGCCAGTAGAGGGTAACTCGTACGAACAACACGAGCAGAGCCTGCCGAACAACTTGCGCGATGCCCTGCGCGAGCTGGACGACAGCGAGATCCTGAACAAGTACATCGATCCGAAGTACATCGACATCTTTGTCGCGTGCAAGGAAAGCGAGCTGGAGGAGTTCGAGCACTCGATCTCCGACCTTGAGTACAACTGGTACCTGCATACCGTGTAAACAAAAACGCCGCCCACAAGGGCGGCGTTTTTCATTCCGGACCGCGTCGCCTGCTTCGCGGGCACGCCCGCTCCCACAGGTACATCACAATCTTCAAGCCTTGTGATTACCCTGTGGGAGCGGGCGTGCCCGCGAAGAGGCCAGTGCAGGCTTACAGAGACTTCTCGAAAATCTTCGAATTGCGCTGGTAGTTGTACAGCGAGGCCCGCGCCGAGGGCAGCCGCTCTACCCCGCTAGGCGCAAACCCACGCTCACGGAACCAGTGCGCCGTACGGGTCGTAAGCACGAACAGGGTATTCAAGCCCATCTGCCGCGCCCGGCTCTCGATACGCTCCAGCAATTCATCCCCACGCCCGCCGTGGCGGTATTCCGGGTTCACCGCCAGGCACGCCAGTTCACCAGCCTCGGAATCGGCAATCGGGTACAACGCCGCACAGGCGATGATCATGCCCTCGCGCTCGACCACACTGAACTGCTCGATCTCCCGCTCCAGCACTTCACGCGAGCGGCGCACCAGGATGCCCTGCTCTTCCAACGGGCTGATCAGGTCCAGCAGGCCGCCAACATCCTCGATGGTCGCCTCGCGCACCACTTCGAACTGCTCCTGCGACACCAGCGTACCGCCACCACCACGGGTGAACAGCTCGGTCAGCAACGCACCGTCTTCGGCATAACTGACGATGTGGCTGCGTGCCACGCCGCCCTTGCAGGCCTCGGCGGCGGCATCCAGCAGCTCGCCCTGGTAGTCGCTGCCCAAGCGCTGCAGGTGCGGGGCAACCTGCTGCGGGCGCAGTTCCTTCACCAGCTTGCCGTCCGCATCCAGCAGGCCCGGATCGGCACCGAACAGCAGCAGCTTGTCGGCCCCCAGTTCGATGGCGGCGCGGGTGGCCACGTCTTCGCAGGCCAGGTTGAAGATTTCGCCGGTGGGCGAGTAGCCCAGCGGCGACAGCAGCACGATGGAGCGCTCGTCGAGCAGGCGGCTGATGCCCTTGCGGTCGACCCGGCGCACTTCGCCGGTGTGGTGGTAGTCCACCCCTTCAAGCACACCGATCGGCCGCGCAGTGACCAGGTTGCCAGACGCCACGCGCAGGCGCGAGCCCTGCATCGGCGAAGCGGCGATGTCCATCGACAGGCGCGCTTCGATGGCCAGGCGCAGGGCGCCAACGGCATCGATCACGCAGTCCAGGGTGGCGGCATCGGTAATACGCAGGCCATGGTGGTAGTGCGGGGTCAGCCCGCGATCGGCCAGCCGGCTTTCGATCTGCGGGCGCGAGCCATGCACCAGCACCAGGCGCACGCCAAGGCTGTGCAGCAGCACCAGGTCGTGGACGATGTTGCCGAAATTAGGGTGTTCCACCCCATCGCCAGGGAGCATGACCACGAAGGTGCAGTCGCGATGGGCATTGATGTACGGGGAGGCATGACGCAGCCAGTTGACGTAGTCGGGCATGACAGGGCCTGTGGATAAGTGGACGGAGAACGGCGATACAAGGGGCGTTCAGGATCATCGTCGGAACAGGCTTGCGGTCACGCGCGGTCTCCTCTAGGCAGGAACGAATCAGCTCGATTGACGTTTAGTGCAGGCAATAGTGCCGGATCAGGTCACGTAATAGACGCACGGTAGGCTCGATTCGTGACATTTCAAGGTATTCGCCGGGCTGGTGGGCACAGGCGATGTCGCCAGGGCCCAGCACGATGGTCTGGCAGCCCAGTTGCTGAAGATAAGGCGCTTCGGTACCGAACGCCACCGCTTCGGCGCGATGGCCGGTCAGGCGTTCTGCCACCTGCACCAGTTCGGCATCGGCAGCCTCTTCGAACGGCGGCACCTCGGGAAACAACGGCGCGTAGTCGATACGCACCTCAAAACGCTCTGCCACGGGCACCAGCTTGTCGCGGATGGCCGCGCGCAATAGTTCCGCATCCATGCCCGGCAATGGGCGCAGGTCGAACTCCAGGGCGCACTGCCCGCAAATACGGTTAGGGTTGTCACCACCGTGGATACAGCCGAAGTTCATGGTTGGGGTCGGCACGGTGAACTGTGGGTTGCGGTAGGTTTGCTGCCATTGCTGGCGCAGCCCCATCAGCTCGGCCATTACCGCGTGCATGGCCTCCAGGGCGCTGCGGCCGAGGCTTGGGTCCGACGAATGGCCGCTGCGCCCGAGGATGTCGATGCGGTCCATCAGAATGCCTTTGTGCATGCGGATCGGCCGCAGGCCGGTAGGCTCGCCGATCACCGCTGCGCGGCCCAGTGGCTGGCCGGCCTCGGCCAGGGCGCGGGCACCGGACATGGAGCTTTCTTCGTCGCAGGTGGCGAGGATCAGCAGTGGCTGCTTGAAATCGTGCTCCAACAGCGGGATGACGGCTTCGATGACCAGGGCGAAAAAGCCCTTCATGTCGCAGCTGCCCAGGCCGACCCAGCGGCCATCGACCTCGGTCAGCTTCAGCGGGTCGCTGGCCCACAGTTGTTCGTCATAAGGGACGGTGTCGCTGTGCCCGGCCAGCACCAGGCCCCCAGGGCCGCTGCCACGGCTGGCCAGCAGGTTGAACTTGCCCGGGCATACCTGCTGGATGTCGCATTTGAAACCCAGGTCGCCCAGCCACCCCGCCAGCAGGTCGATGACCTGGCGGTTGGACTGGTCCAGCGCGGGCTGGGTGCAACTGACCGAAGGCGCGGCGATCAGGGCGGCAAACTGGTCTTTCAGCGTCGGCAACGGCATGCAGGTACTCCTCGGAAGCGTTGACCATCATAGGACTATCCGCTGTCTGGAATAAACCGTTGACGGCCGACTGCTGTAGACTCTGTGCCAACCACGCCCCCTTCGAGTCTGTGATGCACAAAGAAACTGAACTCAAGCTCCGCGCCAGCCGCGAGACTCTTGCCGCCCTGCGCGAGCACCCCCTGCTGAAAAAGCGCAACAAGTCCGGCTGGCAGACCCGCGAACTGACCAACCAGTACTTCGACACCCCCGAGCGCGAGCTGTCCGCCGCCCGTGTCGCCCTGCGCCTGCGCCGCGATGGCGATGCCGTCATCCAGACCCTCAAGTGCCGCGGCACCAGCGTGGCCGGCCTGTCCGAGCGCAACGAGTACGAATGGCAGCTGGAGAAGGCCAAGCTCGACCTGAAGAAGCTGGACGCCACCTGCTGGCCCGAGCAACTGGCTGACCTGGACAAGAAAACCATCAAGCCGCTGTTCACCACCGACTTCAGCCGCGAATACGCCGAAATCGCCTGGGGCCGTGGCAAGAGCAAAGTGGTGATCGAGGCCGCACTGGACCAGGGCTTCGTGATCGCGGGCAAACGCAAGGAAGAGATCTGCGAGCTGGAGCTGGAGCTGCGTGAAGGAGATCCG
The DNA here is from genome assembly GCA_029202525.1 of Candidatus Pseudomonas phytovorans. Classification (NCBI taxonomy): domain Bacteria; kingdom Pseudomonadati; phylum Pseudomonadota; class Gammaproteobacteria; order Pseudomonadales; family Pseudomonadaceae; genus Pseudomonas; species Candidatus Pseudomonas phytovorans. The sequence continues at coordinate 738,147 of CP119325.1, read as the reverse complement.
CAAGCACTGCTGGAGCTGGCCGCCGAGCTGGCCGCCAGCCTGCCGCTGATGCCCTGCGACATCAGCAAGGCCGAGCGTGGCTACCGCCTGCTGGAGCCGGACAGCTACGAGCTGGGCCTGCCACACACCGAGCTGGAAGCGGAAATGGCGCTGGACGACGCTTATGCCGCACTGGCCTGGCAACTGCTGGGCAGCAGCCAGCGCCTGGCCGAGCAGTACCGCCACAACGGCCACTGGCGCCTGCTGCAGGACTGGGTCGAGTGCCTGAGCGAACTGCGCGCCCTCACCGCCAGCCTTGGCCAGGCCGCACCCCGTGCCGCCACCCGCGACCTGCGCAGCAGCCTCGACGCCCTGCTCGAAGACTGGCGCCCGCTGGTACAGGCCGGTACTGATGACGAAGACATCCGCCGCGCCGCCCCCGAGCAGTTCGCAGAAGAGCTGGAAGATGTGCGCTGGGGCCAGTTCTCGCTGGAAACCTCGCGCTGGCTGCTGGCCCGTAGCTGGACCGTGGAGCGTAAAGGCCGTGGCGAACGCCAAGGCAAGGCGCAGCTGACCAGCTGGCTGGCACACCTGCTGGGCGAGGAAGGCCGTGCGTTGAAGCTGCCGTTGTATACCCAGCGCCCGGAAGACCTGGCCGAGCAACTGCCGCGTATCGAACAACTGCTGACCTGGCTGCACCATGCCCGCCAGGTGCTGGAAGCGCCGCAGATGGACCGCCTGTATGGCGACCTGAAAAAGCTGCACGAGCTGGCTGAGCTGCCACTGGGCGAAGAGCCTGATGAACTGCTTGAGGCGCGTATCGAACAAGCGCGTGCAGTGGATCAGAGCCGCGGCTGGAAGCACCTGCTCAAGGCCTGATACCGGGTCACCTGATTCGCGGGTTTACCCGCGAATACCTCACCGCGACAGTGGCAGGCTGGTGGTGGACTTGATTTCGGAAAGCGCCACAATCGAGTTCACCTCCTGAATCCCCGGCACGTTCGACAGCTTTTCGAAGAAGAACCGTTCATAAGCTTCGATGTCCGACGTGACGATGCGCAGCAGAAAGTCCACCGCCCCCATCAGCACATAACACTCCAGCACTTCCGGGAACCCGCGGATCGCCTCGGTGAACTCGGTGAAGTTGGAGCGCCCGTGGGCGTTCAGCTTCACTTCAGCGAAAATCTGCGTGTTCAGGCCGACCTTCTTGCGGTCCAGCAAGGTCACCTGCCCGCGAATCACCCCCTCTTCCTTCAAGCGCTGTATGCGCCGCCAGCACGGCGATTGCGAAAGCCCAACACGCTCGGCGATCTGCGCGCTGGACAGTGAAGCGTCCTCTTGCAGCAGTTCGAGAATGCGGCGGTCGTAGGCGTCCAGCTCGCTATGCATTATTAAATCTCCAGAAAGGCACTGCCCGAATTGATCAATTCGCGAATACCGTGAAATCGTCAAATGATAGCGAAAAAATGCCGCCGCCAACGTGCAAGAATTTCTCCCACATTCGCGGAGACCAGCATGAACGCACAGCCCCGTACCGACGCCTGGGCCGCCAGCAACGCCCACAGCACCGTGCACTATCGCCTGCAGGCCGAGGCCGAGCCGGACAGCCTGTGCCGCGTGCTCAACCTGTTTGCCCTGCAGTTCCTGACCCCGCATAGCGTGCAGGTCAGCCAGCAGGATGACTGGCTGGATATCGAAGTCGGCATTGGCGGCCTGAGCTGGCACCGGGCCGAGGTGATTGCGCAGAAACTGCGTAACCTGGTGTGTGTGGGTGAGGTGAGCCTGAGCAATGCACAGCGGGTGGCGTTGGCGGTGGTCTGAACCCTCTGCTGTACCTGTGCCGGCCTCTTCGCGGGCTCGCCCGCTCCCACAGGATTTCCGCCGACCTCACGCCCGGTGGTGTACCTGTGGGAGCGGGCATGCCCGCGAAGAGGCCAGTACAGGCAGCGCAAAATCCCGAAACCTTTCACCGCCAGCAACCTTCCCCCGCCCGGCTAGCCTTGATCAGCACCCCCCTCAGGCACGGACGCCAACCATGCACACCCCCGATAACCCGGCACTCGACCTCAAGCGCGTGCTTCAGGCCCTGCTCGCTGACCAGCTGCTGCACGCCAACGATACGCGGTCAGTAATCGACCACGCCGCCGCCCACCCATCCGGCCACCCGCTGGAACACATTGCCGCCTGCTGCCTGGAAGACCGCCGACAACCTGGCCAACTGCTGGACCTGGACCGCCTCTGTCAATGGCTGGCCGACAAGGTCGGCCAGCCTTACCTGCGTATCGACCCCATGCAGCTCGACCTGCCCCAGGTCGCCGGCCTGGTATCCCCAGCTTTTGCTCAGCGCCACGACATCCTCATTGTCGCCGACGACCCGGCCGGTATCACCGTAGCTTGCGCCCAGCCCTACCAGGACGACTGGCAGGCAGACCTGGCCCGCAGCCTGGGCCGGCCGATCCGCCGCGTACTGGCCAGCCCGATACAGATCCGCCAGTCAGGGCAGTCGTTTCACCGCCTGGCCCAGTCGGTAAAAGGCGCGCAGCACCAGCAGTCGGCCAGCCTGGGCGAACTCGAACAGTTGCTGGAGCTGGGCAAGCGCCAGACCGAGGCCAGCGCCAACGACGCGCACATCGTGCATATCGTCGACTGGCTGCTGCAATACGCGATTGAACAGCGTGCCAGCGATGTCCACCTGGAACCCCGGCGCGAACAGGGCCAATTGCGCTACCGCATAGATGGCCTGCTGCACACCGTCTATGCCTTCCCTGCCGGGGTTACCCTGGCACTGGTCAGCCGCCTGAAACACCTGGGCCGCATGGACGTTGCAGAAAAGCGCCGGCCACAGGATGGCCGCCTGCAAAGCCGGTTACCGGGAGGGGGCGAAGTGGAGCTGCGGCTGTCGACCCTGCCGACTCCGTTCGGCGAAAAGCTGGTATTGCGCCTGTTCGACCCACACCAACTGCACCAGGGCTTCGACCGCCTGGGCCTTGAGGGGTCGCAGCTGGCTCAGTGGCAAAGCCTGCTGCGCCAGCGCCAGGGCATCATCCTGGTCACCGGCCCCACCGGTTCCGGCAAGACCAGCACGCTGTACGCCAGCCTCAAGCTGCTGGCCACGCCGCAGGTCAACCTGTGCACCATCGAAGACCCGATCGAGCGCCTGGAACCAGCCTTCAACCAGCTGCAGGTGCAGCCCGCACTGGACCTGGGCTTTGCCAGCGGCGTGCGGGCCATGCTGCGCCAAGACCCGGACATCATCATGATCGGCGAAATCCGTGACCGTGAAACTGCCTTGGTGGCGGTGCAGGCAGCCCTGACCGGGCACCTAGTGCTCTCGACCCTGCATACCAACGACGCCTGCGCCGCGATCACCCGCCTGCAAGAGCTGGGTGTGGCCGACTACCTGATCAAGGCGACGCTCGTCGGCGTGATGGCCCAGCGCCTGGTACGCACTCTGTGCACGGATTGCCAGGCGACTGCATCAGCCAACTGCCGTACCTGCCGGGGCACCGGCTTTCACGGGCGCACGGGTTTGTTTGAACTGCTTGAGCCCAGCGAGAGCCTGCGGGCACTGATCGGCCCGAACGCCGACCTGACCCGGTTAAGGCGCCAGGCACTGGCCGACGGCCTGGTGGATCTGCGCCGCTGTGGAGAAGCCAAAGTAGCCTGCGGGCAAACGCGTGAGGAGGAAGTGCTGCGCGTCTGCAGCTGACGAAAAGCCCCTTGTATTCAGGAACTTGCCTCGTCGGAAAAGATCCAACCGCGCATCTTCAACCCTCACCCTTCGAGGTGTTTCAACATGCGTCTCAAAACCGCCATCGCCGCCGCTGCCTTGCTTTCACTGCCAATGGGCTCGGCCATGGCCGATACCTTCTGGCGTAACGTGATGACTTCCGGTGCTACTACTGCATCGAGCTACCTGACCTCACGCGATCACAAGCTGGTAGTTGCTGCGCAGGATGACGCCAGCAGCTTCGTCGCCAGCGAAGGCGCGATCCGCGGGCCGTTCCTGGAAGCAGCCATGCGCCAGACACGGGCCGAGAACCCTGGGATGCAGGCGTCCGACATGGAACTGGCCAATGCCATCCTGGCCAAGAATGCGCTAGCCGAATAACCGCGTTGCCTGCTTCGCGGGCTTGCCCGCTCCCACAAGTACTGCACCAGCCTCGGGCGCTGCACAGTACCTGTGGGAGCGGGCAAGCCCGCGAAGAATCCAACACCGATTTCAGCGATAAGCCTCCACCGGTACACACGAACAGAACAGGTTCCGGTCCCCATACACATTGTCCACCCGGTTCACCGCCGGCCAGTATTTGTGCTGGCGCACATGCGCACTGGGCGCCACCGCCTGCTCCAGGCTATAGGGTCTGTCCCACACCCCCAACACATCAGCCAGCGTATGCGGCGCATGTTTGAGCGGGTTGTTCTCCGCAGGCCAGTTACCCTCCTGCACCTCGGCAATTTCTGCGCGAATCGCCAGCATCGCCTCGACAAACCGGTCCAGCTCGGCCTTCGACTCGCTCTCGGTAGGCTCGATCATCAGCGTGCCCGGCACCGGGAATGACATGGTCGGGGCGTGAAAACCATAGTCCATCAGGCGCTTGGCCACGTCTTCTTCGCTGATGCCCGTCAGTGCCTTCAACGGCCGCAGGTCGAGGATGCACTCATGCGCCACCCGCTGATTGCGCCCGCGATAGAGCACCGGGAAGGCGCCGCCCAACTGGCTGGCCAGGTAGTTGGCCGAAAGGATCGCCACCTCGCTGGCATCGGCCAGCTGCGGCCCCATCATGGCGATGTACATCCAGCTGATTGGCAGGATGCTCGCACTGCCCCAGGGCGCGGCGCTGACCGCGCTGTTGTTCGGGTCCAGGCCGGGTACCGGCACCACCGGGTGGCTGGCTACGAACGGCGTGAGGTGCGCGCGGATACCAATCGGCCCCATGCCCGGGCCGCCACCGCCGTGGGGTATGCAGAAGGTCTTGTGCAGGTTCATGTGCGAGACATCGGCACCCATGTCGGCCGGACGTGCCAGGCCCACCTGGGCATTGAGGTTGGCGCCGTCCATGTACACCTGGCCACCGTGCTGATGGACCACCTCGCAGATTTCGCGAATACCCTCTTCGTACACACCGTGAGTGGACGGATAGGTGACCATCAGGCACGCCAGGCGCTCCCCGGCCGCGCGGGCCTTGGCCTTGAGGTCGGCCAGGTCGACGTTGCCGTGGTCGTCGCAATCTACGATCACCACCTCCATACCCGCCATTTGCGCCGACGCCGGGTTGGTGCCGTGGGCTGACGACGGAATCAGGCACAGCGTGCGCTGTGGCTGGTGCCGGCTGCGATGGTAGCGGGTAATGGCCATCAGGCCTGCGTACTCGCCCTGGGCGCCAGAGTTGGGCTGCATGCAGATGGCATCGAAGCCGGTGATCGCGCATAGCCAGCGTTCCAGCTCGTCGATCATCGCCTTGTAGCCGGTGGCCTGCCCTGCTGGGGCAAACGGGTGCAGCTGGGCGAAACCGGGCCAGGTGATCGGGATCATCTCGCTGGTGGCGTTGAGCTTCATGGTGCATGAGCCCAGCGGGATCATCGACTGGTTCAGCGCCAGGTCCTTGTTCTCCAGCTGCTTGAGATAACGCAGCATCTCGGTTTCGCTGTGGTGCAGGTTGAACACCGGGTGGGCGAGGAACGGGGTGCGCCGCACCAGGCTGGAAGGTATGCCTTCGGGCAGGGCCAACTGGTCGAGGGCGGCGATCTCCAGGCCGTGATCCACGCCCAGGAAGATATCCAGCAGGCGCAACACCGTCTGTTCGTTGCAGGTTTCGTCCAGGCTCACGCCCAGGTGACCACGGCCCAGTATGCGCAGGTTGATTTGCGCAGCTTCAGCACTTTCGATAATGGCTGCCTGAGCACCACCTACATCCAGTGTGAGGGTGTCGAAGAAATGCTGGTTGAGCCGCTTGATGCCTTTGGCTTCAAGGCCTGCAGCCAGAATGAAAGTCAGCCGGTGCACGCGCTGGGCGATACGTTGCAGGCCTTCGGGGCCGTGGTACACCGCGTAGAAGCCGGCAATGTTGGCCAACAGCACCTGGGCCGTGCAGATGTTGGAGTTGGCCTTCTCGCGGCGGATATGCTGCTCGCGGGTTTGCAGGGCCATGCGCAGCGCAGTGTTGCCGCGGGCGTCACGCGAGACGCCAATGATGCGCCCCGGCATGGCACGCTTGTAATCGTCGCGGCAGGCGAAATAGGCCGCGTGGGGGCCGCCGTAGCCCATCGGCACGCCGAAGCGCTGGGTCGAGCCCAGCACCACATCGGCGCCCAGCTCGCCGGGTGGCGTCAGCACCACAAGGCTGAGCAGGTCGGCCGCCACGCAGGCCAGCGCCTGTTGGCTGTGAAGATGGTCGATCAGCGGGCGCAGATCGCGCACCTCGCCGTGGGTGTCAGGGTACTGCAACAAAGCGCCGAACACTGCGTGCCTGGCAAGGTTATCCACAGCGTCGACGATCAGTTCAAAGCCAAAGCCCTCGGCCCGGGTCTTGAGTACCGACAGTGTCTGCGGGTGGCAGTGCTCGTCGGCGAAGAAGGCGTTGCTCTTGTTGCGCGCCATCCGCTTGGCCAGGGCCATGGCCTCGGCGGCGGCCGTGGCTTCATCGAGCAGCGAAGCATTGGCCAGCGCCAGCCCGGTAAGGTCGATGACCATTTGCTGGAAGTTCAGCAGCGCCTCCAGGCGGCCCTGGGCGATTTCCGGTTGATACGGCGTATAGGCGGTGTACCAGCCGGGGTTTTCCAGCACATTGCGCAGGATCACCGTGGGGGTGATGGTGCCGTGGTAGCCCATGCCGATCAGGTTGGTCCAGACCTGGTTCTGCTCGGCGTAGCCGGCGAGTTTGGCCAGGGCGGCCTGCTCGTCCAGCGCAGCTGGCAGGTCGAGGGGGCGATTGAGGCGGATATCTGGTGGTACGGTCTGCTCGATCAGCTCGTTGCGGCTGGCGACACCCAACGCGCTGAGCATGGCCTGCTGCTCTGTGGCATCAGGGCCCAGGTGGCGACGCAGGAAAGGGTTGAGCTCTTGCAGTTGCTGCAGGGATGGCGACTGGGACATGACGACGCTCTCTTCCTGGACATAGTCTCATGGAGACTTACAAGTCTAGGAAGGGATTGCCGATTTTGCGGGGAAACTTGCGTTGCCAGTACCGGCCTCTTCGCGGGCACGCCCGCTCCCACAGGTTAAGCACAGGCCCAAGGCTGGCGGTATCGCTGTGGGAGCGGGCGTGCCCGCGAATCAGGCGACGCGGTCTTACTCGCCGATGGCAGCCTTGTAGGCAGCAGCATCCAGCAACTTGTCCAGCTCGGCCGGGTTGCTTGGCTTGAGCTTGAAGATCCACGACTCGTAAGGTTCTTCGTTGAGCGATTCCGGGCTGTCAGCCAGCTCTTCGTTGACTGCGATCACTTCGCCACCGATCGGGGAGTAGATGTCGGAAGCAGCCTTGACCGACTCGACCACACCGGCAGCGTCGCCAGCGGCGAATACCTTGCCGACTTCGGCCAGCTCGACGAACACCACGTCACCCAGCGCTTGCTGGGCGTGGTCGCTGATACCCACGGTCACGCTGCCGTCAGCTTCCAGGCGAGCCCACTCGTGGCTTTCGGCAAAACGCAGGTCGGCGGGGATATTGCTCATGTCTTGAATTCCTCGATTGGCTCAGCGGTACGCCCGCCGGTTATAAATTGTTCAGATCAGGATCTTGCCGTGGCGCACGAAGGTCGGTTTGACCACCCGCACCGGGTACCATTTGCCGCGGATTTCCACCTCGGCCCGGTCACCGGTAGCCATGGGTACGCGCGCAAGGGCAATGGACTTGCTCAGCGTAGGTGAGAAACTACCACTGGTGATCTCCCCTTCGCCAATGCCGGCTACACGCACCACCTGGTGGGCACGCAGCACGCCGCGCTCTTCCAGCACCAGGCCGACCAGTTTTTCCTGCACGCCGTGCTCGATTTCCGCCAGCAGGCCGGCGCGGCCGATAAAGTCGCGCTCGGCTGGCTCCCAGGCGATTGACCAGCCCAGGTTGGAGGTGAGCGGGGTGTGAGCTTCGTCGATGTCCTGCCCGTACAGGTTCATGCCGGCTTCCAGGCGCAGGGTGTCGCGGGCGCCGAGGCCACTGGGGGCGATACCGGCGCCTACCAGGTCGTTGAAGAATGCCACAGCCTGATCGCCCGGGAAGATGATCTCCAGGCCGTCTTCGCCGGTATACCCGGTGCGGGCAATGAACCAGTCACCTTCGGCGACGCCTTCAAACGGGCGCAGCTCGCGAATCAGCGCTGCGCGCGCAGGGCTGAGCAGCGCTGCGACCTTTTCGCGGGCACGCGGGCCCTGGATGGCGAGAATGGCCAGATCCGGGCGGACCTGGAAGTCCACGGCAAAACCGGCACGCTGCAGCTGCAGCCAGTCGAGCACCTTGGCCCGGGTGGCCGCGTTGGTGACCAGGCGGTAGCCGGTCTCCGTGCGATAGGCGATCAGGTCATCAATCACCCCGCCCTGTTCGTGCAGCAGCGGGCTGTACAGCGCCTTGCCGGTGTCGTCGAGGCGGGCCACGTCGTTGGCCAACAGGCGCTGCAGCCAAGCGGTGGCATCAGTGCCGTCGACATCGATCACCGTCATGTGGGAAACATCGAAGACGCCGCAGTCGGTGCGCACCTGGTGGTGCTCCTCGACCTGCGAGCCATAGTGCAGGGGCATATCCCAGCCGCCAAAATCGACCGTTTTGGCGCCAAGCGCCAGGTGCAGGTCATACAAAAGCGTGCGCTGTCCCATGGGTTTCTCCTTCCGGGCGTGGCGAAGCGGCGGTGGTCGATGACGTTTAATCGTCAGCTCTTCTTGTAGGACCCACCGCGCGAATGCCGCGCATTGTAGCCGCAAGGACGCTGGCTGGCACCCTCAGTGACTTTGACCGGGTCGACGTGCCGAACGGTGGATCAGGCCGATGACCGGCAGCAGGCCCACCAGCACCAGCGTCAATGCGGGCAGCGAGGCACGTGCCCATTCGCCCTCGCTGGTCATCTCGAACACCCGTACCGCCAAGGTGTCCCAGCCGAACGGTCGCATCAGCAAGGTGGCCGGCATCTCCTTGAGCACGTCGACGAATACCAGCAGGGCGGCGCTGAGGGCGCCGGGCACCAGCAGCGGCAGATACACCTTGAAAAACAATCTCGGGCCACTGACACCCAGGCTGCGCGAAGCCTCGGGCAGAGACGGGCGAATGCGCTCCAGGCTGCTCTCCAGCGGCCCGTAGGCCACGGCGATGAAACGCACCAGGTAGGCCAGCAGCAAGGCCGCAAGGCTGCCCAGCAGCAGCGGCTTGCCTGCCCCGCCCAACCAGCTGGAAAACGGGATGACCACGTGGTTATCGAGGTAACTGAAGGCCAGCATGATCGACACTGCCAGCACCGAACCGGGCAAGGCATAGCCCAGATTGGCCAGGCCGACCCCGGCGCGGATACCACTCGTCGGCGCCTGGCGCCGGGCGAAGGCCAGCAGCAGTGCCACACTCACCGTGACCAGTGCCGCCATGCTGCCCAGGTACAGGGTATGCAGGACCAGGCCGACATAGCGCTCGTCCAGGTCATGTCGGCCGCGTTGCCAGAACCATGCCAGCAACTGCAGCAGCGGGATGACGAAGGCGCAGGCAAACACGAGCAGGCACCAGCCACTGGCCAGCAGCGCCTTGAGCCCGCGCAGGTGGTACAGCGCCTGCGCACGCGGCCGCTCGTTGCCGCTGCGGCTGGCACCCCGGGCGCGACGCTCGCCGTACAACACCAGCATCACTGCCAGCAAGAGCAAGCTTGCCAGTTGGGCCGCGCTGGACAGGCTGAAGAAGCCGTACCAGGTCTTGTAGATGGCCGTGGTGAAGGTATCGAAGTTGAATACCGCCACCGCACCGAAGTCGGCCAGGGTTTCCATCAAGGCCAGGGCAATGCCGGCGCCGATGGCCGGCCTCGCCATGGGTATGGCCACGCGCCAGAATGCCTGCAAAGGAGAAAGGCCCAGCACCCGTGCGGCCTCCATCAGGCCTTTGCCTTGGGCCAGGAACGCAGTGCGCGCCAGCAGGTAGACGTAGGGATAGAACACCAGCACCAGCACAATGATCACCCCGCCGGTGGAACGCACCCGTGGCAGGCGCATCGGCCCGAACACTTCGCGCAGGGCGGTTTGCACCGGGCCGGCGAAGTCCAGCAGGCCGACAAAGACGAACGCCAGCACATAGGCCGGGATGGCGAACGGCAGCATCAGCGCCCAGTCCAGCCAGCGCCGGCCGGGGAACTCGCAGAGGCTGGTGAGCCAGGCCAGGCTCACACCGAGCACGGTAACGCCGATGCCCACGCCAACCACCAGCGTCAGGGTGTTGCCGAGCAGGCGGCTCATCTGGGTGTCGAGCAGGTGCGACCAGATCTGCGTATCGATCGACTGCCAGGACAACAGCAGAACACTCAGGGGCAGCAGCACCAGGGCGGCGATCAGGGAGACCGGGAGGTACCAGCGGCGTTGGGGGGTGTGGGGCAAGGCTTGATTCTCGGTTGCGATGGCGACCGCTGCGCGGTCGTTCGCGGGACAAGCCCGCTCCCACAGGGACTGCACAAGGCATCGATCCTGTGAAGGTCCTGTGGGAGCGGGCTTGTCCCGCGAAGGGGCCTCTGAAGGCCCCGGAAGGATAAGGCCTGGCGCTTAGTTGTAGCCAGCCCGATCCATCAGGCGAATGGCTTCAGCCTGGCGCTTGCCGGCAATTTCCACCGGGATGCTGTCCGCCTTGAAGCTGCCCCACGCCGCCACTTCCTCCGATGGCTTGACCTTCGGGTTGGCCGGGAACTCCTGGTTGATGTCGGCAAACAGCTTTTGCGCTTCTTCGCCGGTCATCCACTCCACCAGCTTTTTCGCCGCTTCCGGGTGTGGCGCATGCTTGGTCAGGCCAATACCCGACAGGTTGACGTGCACGCCACGGTCACCCTGGTTGGGCCAGAAGATCTTCACCGGCAGGTTCGGGTTCTGCTTGTGCAGGCGGCCGTAGTAGTAGGTGTTGACCACGCCCACATCGCACTGGCCGGCCTCGATGGCCTGAATCACCGCGTTGTCGTCGGAGAACACGTCAGTGGACAGGTTGTTGACCCAGCCTTTGACGATTTGCTCGGTCTTCGCTTCGCCATGGGTCTCGATCAGGGTGGCGGTCAGCGACTGGTTGTACACCTTTTTCGCCGTGCGCAGGCACAGACGACCTTCCCACTGGTTGTCGGCCAAGGCTTCGTAGGTGCTCAACTCCTCGGGCTTGACCCGTTCGGTGGAGTAGATGATGGTACGCGCGCGCAGGCTCAGGCCGGTCCAGTCATGGGACGAAGCGCGGTACTGCGGCGGGATGTTCTGGTCAATGATGTCGGACTTGATCGGCTGCAGGATGCCCATCTGCTCGGCTTGCCACAGGTTGCCGGCATCGACGGTCAACAGCAGGTCGGCCACGCCGTTGTCGCCCTCGGCCTTGATGCGTTGCATCAGCGGGGCTTCCTTGTCGGTGATGAACTTGATCTTCACCCCAGTCTTGGCGGTGTAGGCATCGAACACCGGCTTGATCAGCTCGTCGATGCGCGAGGAGTACACCACCACTTCGTCCGCCGCTTGGGCAGTGCCGCCGAACAGGGTCAGGGCCAGGGCGGCCAGTAGGGGCTTGCGTGGCAACATGTGAAGCACTCCTCGGATCGTATGAGAGGTGCAAATGGTAGTGAATCCTATTTTCCAGCTCATCCTTTGAGCAGTTACCGGATGTTGCAGAGAGGGTCGCAAAGCGGCCCCGGCAATCTCAGGCTTTGGCCAGATCCGGCAAGTCACCACTCAAACCCAGCGCCTGGCGCACAAACAACGCCTTGGCCTCGGGCATCTGCTCTACCAGCTTCAACCCGCTATTACGCAACCAGCGCAACGGCAGCGGGTTGGCCTGGAACAACCGTTCAAAACCCTCCATCGCCGCCATCAGCGCCAGATTGTGCGGCATGCGCCGCCGTTCGTAACGGCTCAGCACCTTCACATCTGCCAGCCGCTCACCGCGCTCACAGGCATTGACCAGCACCTCGGCCAGCACTGCGGCATCGAGGAAGCCCAGGTTCACGCCCTGCCCCGCCAGCGGGTGGATGGTGTGCGCGGCATCACCGATCAAGGCCAGGCCTTCATCCACATAACGCTTGGCGTGGCGCTGGCGCAGCGGCACGCATACCCGCGGGTCGGCGTGCAGAACATCGCCCAAACGCCCCTCGAAGGCCCGTTCCAGGGCCTGCAGGAAACCCGTGTCATCCAGCGCCATCAACTGCTCGGCATGCTCCGGAGTGGTTGACCACACAATCGAGCACCAATCCTGCTGGCCATCGCGGGTCAACGGCAGGAAGGCCAACGGCCCCTCATCGGTGAAACGCTGCCAGGCCGTGCCCTGGTGCCCGGCACTGCAGCGCACGCTGGTGACGATGGCATGGTGCAGGTAATCCCATTCGCGGGTTTCGCAGCCCGCCAGGCGCCGCACCGCCGAATTGGCACCGTCGGCGGCGACCACCAGCGGTGCGCGCAGTTGCCGGCCATCCGCCAAGGTCAGCAACCACTCGTCACCCGAGCGACGCAACTGCTCCAGCCGCGCGCTGGGCAACAGACCGATGTCGCTGTCGTGCAGGCGCTCCAACAGGCCATCCTGCACCACCCGGTTCTCGACGATATGGCCAAGCACCTGGGCGTGTACGCTGGCGGCCGAGAAATGAATCTGCCCGGTGCCGCTGCCATCCCACACATGCATGTCGGAGTACGGCGTGGCACGCCGCCGGGCAATGCCGTCCCACGCGCCAAGGCGTTCGAGGATGCGCTGGCTGGCTGCCGACAGGGCGCTGACACGCGGCTCGAAAGGGGCCTGGGCATCGAACGGCTTGACCGACAACGGGCCGCCATCGAGCAAGAGGATTTGCAAGCCACTGTGGCGCAATGCCAGGGCCAGTGCGCTGCCGACCATACCGGCACCGACAATCAACAGATCTGCGCGCATTTCCATGCCTTACGCCAGCCTCGCTTGCGGCTTGAGCCGCACGTATAGGGTTTTATCGACCCGCGCCACCAGCTCGCCGGCGCCATCGCGGATATCGACCTGCAATCGCGGCAGGCACTTTTTGCCGGTGGCGGTCTGCTGGCGGATGTCGTCCAGCAGCGCGTCATCAATGTGGAATTCGGCGTACACCGGGCCTTTACCCGGCGAGATGAAATCGATGCTGGCGGCCTTGTCCCAAACGATATAGTCGCGGCCCAACTGCTCGATCAGCAGCAACATGTAGAAAGGGTCGACCATCGAATACAGGCTGCCACCGAACTGGGTACCGACATAGTTGCGGTTCCAGCGGGTCAGCTTCATGGCCACCTTGACGCTGCGCAGGTCAGGGCTGATGGACTGCACGCGGATGCCAGCCCCCAGATACGGCGGGTAGAGGTTCAGCATCCAGCGCAAGATGCGCGCACGACGTGCCAGTTTACGCGGGTTGCTCATGCCTGACCCCGCGGATCGGGGCGGGTGCCCAGGCCCATGGCCTGGCGGGCGAACCAGCTTTTGGCCGGCGGCAGCAGGTCGAGCCCCAGCAGCCCAAGGTTACGCCCGGCGGCCAGCAATGGCTGATTGCTGCCGAACAAGCGGGTGACCTGGTCGGAAAAGCCGATGGTCATGGCCTGGTCCAAGCGCTGGCGCTGGGCGTAAACCTGCAGCGTGGCCAGGTCGCCAGGCTGCTGCGGGCCAGCCAGCAACGCATCGGCCAGCGCCTGCACATCGCGCAGCGACAGGTTGAAGCCCTGGCCGGCAATCGGGTGCAGGCTGTGCGCAGCATTGCCCAGTACCACCAGGTGCTGCCGCACCTGTTCCTGGGCCTCGATCAGTGACAGCGGGTAAAGGTGCCGTGCACCGACCTGGCGCAATGCGCCCAAGCGATAGCCAAACACGCCTTGCAGCTCACGCAGGAAACTGCGCTCGTCGATGTCGGCCAAGCGCCGCGCATCCATACCCTGACGGGTCCATACCAGCGCGCAGCGGTTATCCGGCAATGGCAGCAGCGCCATCGGGCCTTCTTCGGTGAAGCGCTCGAACGCCTGGCCACCGTGGGCCTCACCCGGGGTGATGTTGGCGATCAACGCGCTCTGCTGGTACGGCGTGTGGCGCACGTGGATGCCCAACTGCTCGCGCAGGCCGGAACGGCCACCGTCGGCCAGTACCGCCAGGTCGCATTCCAGCTGGGTATCGTCATTCAGCTGCAGGCGGTAACCGCCTTCGATCGCCTGCATCGAGGTCACTTCTGCAGGGCAGCGCCAGCTCACCACGTCGCTGTCCAGCCCTTGCCACAGGCATTGGCCAAGCCAGGCGTTTTCCACCACGTAGCCCAGCGCCGGCACGCCTTCTTCCCCGGCATCCAGGCGGGTGGAGCCGAAGCGGCCACGGTCGGATACATGAATTTGCCGGATCGGCTCGGCACGGCGGCCAATGGCCTGCCACAGGCCCTGCTGCTGGTAAATCTGCTGGGTGCCGAACGACAACGCCGAAGAGCGCGCATCGTAGCTGGGCTGAAAGCTGTCGCCGGGGGCGAACGGCTCGATCAGCAGAATCTTCCAGCCCCGCGCCTTAGCCCCTGCCTGCAGGATCAACGCCAGGCTTGCGCCCACCAGGCCGCCGCCAATGATCGCCAGGTTCACGCGGTTCATGCGGCGTCCTTGCGAGCGGCCTGCATCAGCGCCTCGATCTCGGCGACCGTGCGTGGCACGCCCGACGTGAGGATTTCACAACCTTGCCTGGTGACCACTACGTCGTCCTCGATCCTTACACCAATGCCGCGCCATTTTTTGGCCACGGCCTGATTGTCGGCGCCTATGTAGATACCCGGCTCGACGGTCAGCGCCATGCCGGGCTCCAGCACCCGCCACTCGCCGCCCACCTTGTACTCGCCCACGTCGTGTACATCCATGCCCAGCCAGTGTCCGGCACGGTGCATGTAGAAGGCGCGATAGGCCTCGCTGTCGATCAGCGCCTGCACCTCGCCACTAAGCAGGCCCAGTTCCACCAGGCCTTCGGTAATCACCTTCACGGTCGCCTCGTGAGCGTGGTTCCAGTGCTTGCCCGGGGCGATTTCGGCAAACGCTGCGGCCTGGGCCTTGAGCACCAGCTCGTAGATGGCCTTCTGCTCGGGCGAAAAACGCCCGCTGACCGGGAAGGTACGGGTGATATCGCTGGCGTAGCAGTCGATTTCGCAACCGGCGTCGATCAGTACCAGGTCGCCATCCTTGAGCGAGGCGTCGTTCTGCTGATAGTGCAGGATGCAACCATTGCGCCCGGCCGCGACGATCGAGCCGTAGGCCGGCATCTTCGCACCGCCCTTGCGGAACTCGTAGTCCAGCTCGGCTTCCAGGCTGTATTCGTGCAGCCCGGCCCGGCAGGCCTGCATGGCCCGCACATGAGCCTGTGCAGAAATGGCTGCGGCCGCGCGCATCACCTTCACTTCCGCTGCCGATTTATACAGGCGCATGTCGTGCAGCAGATGATCCAGCGCAACGAACTCATTCGGTGGCTGGGCGCCCAGGCGGGCCTTGGAGCGGATCACGTTGATCCAGTCCATCAGCCGCCGGTCGAAATCGGGGTTGCTGCCCATGGCGCTGTACACCCGCTCGCGGCCCTCGATAAGGCCCGGCAGGATCTCGTCGATGTCGGTGATGGGGAAGGCATCGTCGGCGCCAAAATCGCTCACCGCGCCTTCCTGGCCTGCGCGCAGGCCGTCCCACAGTTCACGCTCGGGGTTGCGTTCACGGCAGAACAGCACGTACTCGCCATGCTCGCGCCCGGGGATCAGCGCGATCACTGCCTCGGGCTCCGGGAAGCCGCTGAGGTACTGGAAGTCGCTGTCCTGGCGGTATACGTGCTCGACGTCGCGGTTGCGGATGGCAACTGCGGCGGCGGGCAGGATGGCGATGCTGTTGGGGACCATCTGCGCCATCAGCGCCTTGCGCCGACGGGCATACTCGCCCTTGGGAATGTGGCTCATGGGCAGACTACCCCCGGTTGATCAGTGCAGCGATGGCTTGGACGCGGGTGCGGCCGGCTTGGCCAGCTCGGAGAACAGCAGCAGCGGCGCCACGCGCAGGTATTCCATGACTTCCATGTAGTCGCTCTCGCCGTCTTCGGACTCTTCGAGGGCTTCCTGTACCTGGGAAATGGCTACCAGGTCCTCCAGCACTTCCTTGGCTTCGGTGGACAGGTCCTTGCCGCCGACGTTCAGGCCGAAACCGGTAATGAAGCCCTGGCACCACTGGCCCAGCGCGGTGGCTCGGTCGGTCAGGGCGGCGTCGTCGGTAGGCAGCAGCAGGACGATGGCCATGTCGTCGCTGGTCAGCTCACCCTTGACCATTTCCTGCAGGCCGATCAGGGCGTTGCGCACGGGGTCGCCGGGCTCGGTTTCCAGCAGCTGGGCGGCATCGGCCAGCCAGGCATCGGCGTCGAAACCGGCACCGGCGCAGCTGCGGCCGATCAGCAGGCCGTGCAGTTCGGCCGGGGTGACAGGGTGACCATTGCTCGAGAGCAGCATGGCGAAGGCGATGTAAGGCGATTGGGTATTGGGCATGGGCTGCTAGGCGCCAGACGGCGCAATGACTAGAATGGAGACCTTGTATCCTAGCACCGGCAGGCGCGCCAAGACCATCGGCACTGGCCGTCGTGGGCCAGGGAGAGGCATCATCGCCAGGTGACTCAACGACGGAGCGAATCGAGTGCAACCCACGCAAGAGAACGACCTTCAGGCACTGATGAGCCGATTCGAGTTGCTGATCGAACGCGTCGAGCAACTAAAACGGCAAAATGCACTCCTAGTAGCTCAGGAAAAATCCTGGCGCGAAGAGCGCGCCCACCTCATCGAAAAGAACGAGATCGCCAAGCGCAAGGTCGAGTCGATGATCTTACGCCTCAAGGCTCTGGAGCAAGACTCATGAGTTCAAGCAATAGCGTCACCGTGCAGATCCTCGACAAGGAATATTCGATCATCTGCCCGCCGGAAGAGCGCAACAACCTGGTCAGCGCCGCGCGCTACCTCGACGGCAAGATGCGCGAGATCCGCAGCAGCGGCAAGGTGATTGGCGCCGACCGGATCGCGGTCATGGCGGCATTGAACATTACCCACGAGATGCTGCATCGCCAGGAAGACCGCAGCGAGGCCCCGGCCAGCGGCACCAACCGCGAACAGGTGCGCGACTTGCTGGATCGGGTAGATAAGGCTTTGTCCGACGACACGGATACCAAAATCGGTTGAGATTGGTATACTGGCGCCACTCCCTGGTGGATGCGCCAGTCGGTTATGTCCCTGAGCCGATACGCACAACCACGGGGGTTGCACGCTGGGGCCGGTGTGCATGTCCGCCCGACGGAAAGCCTTAACGCCCCCTGCAATCTCCACCTTGAACTTTCGGGTTCAAGGGCTACACCGACAGCGGTCTGATCGGGGAGCCTGAATTCTCTTGCCCGCCCCTCTGGCGGGCAATTCGTTTTGGCCGACAATGTCGGCCAGTACACCTGGGATCGCCCGTGCCATGACCGACACCGCGCCGCTCACCCGCCCCCAGCTTCGTCGCCTGCTTCGCAATGCACGCCGCGCCCTTACCCCTGCCCAGCAACGCCAGGCCACCCTTGGCCTGTACCGTCAGCTTGCGCAGCACCCGCTGTTCCGCCGCGCCCGGCACATTGCCCTGTACCTGCCCAACGACGGCGAAATCGACCCTTGCCTGTTACTGCGCGAAGCCCAGCGCCGCGGCAAGCGCACCTACCTGCCGGTGCTGCACGCCTGGCCGCGCACGCGCATGGTGTTCCAGCGGTTCGAGCAAGGCGAAAAGCTCAAGCCCAACCGTTTCCGTATTCCTGAGCCTATTACTGAACGCAAACGCCAACGGCCAATCTGGGCACTGGACCTGATCCTGCTGCCGTTGGTCGGTTTTGACGAAGTGGGCGGGCGCCTGGGAATGGGCGGTGGCTTCTATGACCGCAGCCTGGCCTACCAGGCGCGTCGAAAAACCTGGAAGAAGCCTTTGCTGCTGGGGCTGGCGCATGAATGCCAGAAGGTCGAGCGGCTGGCCCAGGCCAGTTGGGATGTACCGCTGCAGGGCACGGTATCGGACCGTGACTGGTACCTGGCGCCGCGTTAAGCGGCGCCAGCGGGGGCATCAACGTTGTGGCTGGCTGGCGTCGACCGGCATCTGATAGGCGTTGTCCAGCTTGCGCTCCCAGAACCCCTGCGCATAACCGGTAGTGACCACACCCAGGCCAAAAATGAACACCAGGATCCACAGCAGATCCGGCTTTTTGCGTTGATTCATTGAAGATTGCCCCCCAGGCAAACTGTTCAGTGCCCGGCGATTTTCTGGGTATCGCCAGCGCATTGCGCTTTAAACGGGGCGCATTTTCCGACAACCTGCGTCCACACGCAAACCTTGACGCCAACCGGCTGTCGGTTTCGTGCAACAGGTTATTTCAAACCTTTTCAGGAGCAGCATCCATGGCCTACTGGCTGATGAAATCCGAGCCCGATGAGCTCTCCATCGAAGCCCTCGGCCGCTTGGGCGAAACGCGCTGGGACGGGGTGCGCAACTATCAGGCGCGCAATTTCCTGCGGGCCATGAACGTGGGTGACGAGTTCTTCTTCTACCACTCCAGTTGCCCGCAGCCCGGTATTGCCGGCATCGGCAAAATCATCCGCGCGGCTTACCCGGACCCGACCGCACTGGACCCACAAAGCCACTACTACGATGCCAAGGCCACAGCCGAGAAGAACCCGTGGAGCGCGGTGGATGTGGCCCATGTGCAAACCCTGCCACGGGTTCTGGAACTGGGCAGGCTGAAGCAGCAGTCCGGCCTGGCCGAGTTGCCGCTGGTGCAAAAGGGCAGCCGCCTGTCGGTGATGCCGGTGACCCCCGAACAATGGGCAGTGATTGTCGCGCTGCGTTGAAACAGTGGCTAAGGTCAAGGGTTTGACCGATATCAACACGCCACGCATGGCCCCACGCCATGATGTGGTGTGCAAGACCGCAAGGATGCAGAATGATGAATCAATTCGCCCCCAGAATATTCGCCACCGCGCTGATCGCCCTGCTCGCTGCTGCCGGAGGGCTGGGGTACTGGAAGTCACTCCACGACCAGTTGCCCGAAGGCCTGAGCATGGGCAACGGCCGCCTCGAAGCCACCGAAGTCCAGATCGCCAGTAAAATCCCCGGTCGCTTGGCCGAAGTGCTGGTCGACGAAGGTGACAAGGTTACCCGCGGCCAACTGCTGGCGCGCATCGACACCCGCACCATGGAAGCCCAGCGTGCCCAGGCTGAAGCCGAAGTGGTGCGCGCCCGGGAAAACTACGCCGCCGCCCAGGCCAGTGTGCAGCTACGCCAAAGCGAACTGTTGCTGGCCAGCCAGGAACTCAAGCGCGTGCGTGAGATTTTCCAGCGCAAATACGCCAGCCAGCAGTTGCTTGACCAACAGCAGGCGCGCTTCGACACGGCCAATGCCGCGGTAGTCGCCTCTCGCGCCCAATTGGCGGCAATCAAGGCCGCCATCGGTGCCGCCGAAGCCCAGGTAGCCCAGCTCACCAGCGAAATCGACGACAGCAGCCTGCGTGCCCCCATCGACGGCATCATCCAGCTGCGCCTGGCCGAGCCTGGCGAAGTGCTGGGTGCCGGCGGCCGCGTGCTGATGCTGATCGACCCCAGCGACCAATACATGAACCTGTACCTACCGGCCTCCACCAGCGGCCGGCTGACCGTGGGCGACCAGGCGCGTATCGTGCTCGACGCTTTGCCCGAACGCGCCCTGCCAGCCAAGGTGGCGTTTGTCGCGGCCAAGGCCCAGTTCACCCCCAAACAGGTAGAAACCCGCGACGAGCGGCAAAAGCTGGTGTTTCGGGTCAAGCTGCGCCTCAGCGACCCAGGTAATGTTCCGCAAGCCAAACCAGGCATGCCA
Source organism: Candidatus Pseudomonas phytovorans (assembly GCA_029202525.1). Taxonomy (NCBI): domain Bacteria; kingdom Pseudomonadati; phylum Pseudomonadota; class Gammaproteobacteria; order Pseudomonadales; family Pseudomonadaceae; genus Pseudomonas; species Candidatus Pseudomonas phytovorans. The sequence goes on along the minus strand of CP119325.1, from coordinate 718,150 downwards.
GGCGCCGGCTATGTGCGCACGGCTGAGGTGGACTGGCCGGCCAACCTGCAATGAACGCCCCGGCACTGCTGGCCGAGGGTATCAGCCACCGCTACGGCGACCTGGTGGCCCTGCACACCCTCGGCTTCAGCCTGCCTGCGGGCACCCGCTGCGCGCTCATCGGCCCAGACGGCGCCGGCAAATCGACCTTGCTGGGGTTGATCGCAGGCGTCAAACGCCTGCAAAAGGGCGATCTCCAGGTGCTGGGTGGCTCGATCAGCCAGCGACGCCACCGCGCGGCGCTGTACCCGAAAGTCGCGTTCATGCCACAGGGGCTGGGCAACAACCTGTACCCGGAGCTGTCGATCAGCGAAAACATTCGCTTCTTCGCCACCCTGTTCGGCCTGGGCCGCCGCGAGTGCGAGCAGCGCATGGCCAACCTGCTGCAGGCCACCGACCTGCAACGCTTTGCCGAACGCCCGGCCGGCAAGCTGTCGGGCGGCATGAAGCAGAAGCTGGGCCTGTGTTGCGCACTGATCCACGAACCGGACCTGCTGATCCTCGACGAACCCACCACCGGCGTCGACCCGCTGTCGCGGCGGCGCTTCTGGGAGCTGGTCGAACAGGTTCGCGCACAGCGCCCGCAACTGACCTTGCTGGTGGCTACCGCCTACATGGAAGAGGCCGAACAGTTCGAGCACTGCCTGATGCTCGATGGCGGCCACCTGCTGGCCGCAGGCCCCAGCCACGAACTGGCTGCGGTCACCCCCAGCGGCAAGCTGGACGACGCCTTCACCCACTACCAGGGCGCGGGCAAGGCCCAGCATCAACCCCTGCGCATTCCACCGCGCCCGGCCACGGACGGCCCGGTGGCCATCGAGGCCCACGACCTGACCCTGCGCTTTGGCGATTTCACGGCGGTAAACAAGGTCAGTTTCGCCATTGGCCGTGGCGAGATCTTCGGCTTCCTCGGCTCGAACGGCTGCGGCAAGACCACCACCATGAAAGTGCTCACCGGCCTGATGCCGGCCAGCGAGGGCAGCGCCAGCCTGCTGGGGCGCCCGGTGGATGCCAGTGACCTGGCCACGCGCAAGCGGGTCGGTTTCATGTCGCAAAGCTTCTCGCTGTATGGCGAACTCAGCACCCGGCAGAACCTGGCCTTGCATGCCCGCCTGTTCGACCTGCCCAAGGCAGAAAGCGCCCAGCGCATTGATGAGCTGATCGAGCGCTTCGACCTTGCCGCTATCGCCGACCAGCCGTCCGGCGCCCTGCCCCTTGGCCTGCGTCAACGCCTGTCGCTGGCGGTAGCAGTGCTGCATCGCCCGGAAGTATTGATTCTCGATGAACCGACCTCCGGGGTTGACCCCGCAGCCCGCGACGATTTCTGGCGCCTGTTGGTGGAATTGTCACGCGAACAGGGCGTGACCATTTTCCTCTCCACCCATTTCATGAACGAAGCCCAACGCTGCGACCGCATCTCGCTGATGCATGCCGGGCGGGTTCTGGCCTGCGACACACCGGATGCCCTGCAGCGCCAGTACCAGGGCGACACCCTGGAGGACGCGTTCGTGCGCTGCCTGGAGCAGGCCCAGGAGCTTGCGCCGCAAGCTACGGAGAACGCCGTGCTGGAGCAGGCAGCCACGGCCACCCCGCCCCTGCGCCAGGGCTTCAGCCTGCGCCGCCTGCTGGCGGTGGCCAGCCGTGAGGGCAAGGAGTTGCTGCGCGACAAGGTGCGCCTGGCCTTTGCCCTGCTGGGCGCGCTGTTCATGATGGTGATTTTTGGCTATGGCATTTCGCTGGATGTGGAAAACCTTGCCTTCGCCGTGCACGATCAGGACCAGAGCCCGCAAAGCCGGGCCTACCTCGAAGCCTTCCGTGGCTCACGCTATTTTGCTGAACAGGCGCCGATTACTGACAGCCGCCAGATGCACCAGCGCCTGCAACGCTCGGATATCAAGCTGGCGCTGGAGATTCCGCCCGGGTTTGGCCGCGACCTGTACGCCGGGCGCCAACCGGTGGTGGCGGCCTGGCTCGACGGCGGCATGCCGTTTCGTGCAGAAACCAGCCGCAACTACGTTGAGGCCGTGCACCAGGCCAACCTTGAGCAGCTGGCAAAGGCGAGCCCACAGCCGCAGCCGCGCCAGGACCTTGTGCGCCTGGAAACGCGTTTTCGTTACAACCAGGACGTGGTCAGCGTGAATGCCATCGGCCCGGGCGTGATGGCGCTGATCCTGGCCTTCATCCCGGCCATGCTCACCGCGTTGGGCATTGTCCGCGAGAAAGAACTCGGCTCCATCACCAACTTCTACGCCACCCCCCTCACTCGCCTGGAGTTCCTGCTGGGCAAGCAGATACCTTACCTGGCTGTGAGCCTGGTCAACCTGGCGCTGCTGGTGGCAATGAATCGCTGGCTGTTCGCCGTGCCGCTCAAGGGCAGTGTGCTGGCCCTGGCTTGTGGTGGCGTGGCCTACCTGCTGGCCACCACCAGCCTGGGCTTGCTGATTTCGGCGTTCACCCGCACCCAGATCGCGGCCATTCTGGGCACCATGATCATCACCAGCCTGCCGACCATCCAGTTCTCTGGCCTGATCGTGCCCCGCTCATCGCTGGACGGTGCGGCGGCAGTGATGGGCCAGCTGTTCCCGGCGGGCTACTTTCTCGATATCGCGGTCGGCACCTTCACCAAGGCGCTGGGGCTACGCGAGCTATGGCCGCAATGCTTGATCCTGCTGGGCTTCTTTGCGGCGTTTACCGGCCTGAGCCTGGCCATGCTGAAAAAGCAGGAGGCCTGAGATGTCGCGCCTGAACCACACCCTGCGCCTGGGCCTGAAAGAACTGACCAGCCTGCGCCATGACAGCGTGCTGCTGTTGTTCCTGCTGTATGCCTTCAGCGTGGCGATCTACATGCCGGCAGCCGGCTCGGTGATCGGCGTGCACAACGCCAGCGTCGCGGTGGTGGACGAAGACCGCAGCCTGCTGTCACGCAAGCTGACCGAAGCCCTGCAACCGCCCGAGTTCCAGCCCGCCGTGGCGCTGGCCGCGGAGCACCTGGACCAGGCCATGGACAGCGGCCAGTACACGTTCGTGATCAACGTGCCGGTGAACTTCCAGAGCGACTTGCTGGCCGGGCGCTCACCAGAACTCCAGATAAACGTCGACGCCACAGCCATGAGCCAGGCGTTCATGGGTGCCGGCTACATCGGCCGCATCTTCGAGCGTGAGCTGCTCGATTACAGCCAGCGTGGCAACGCGCAAAGCCCGGTGCTGATCAACCCCAAGGCGCTATTCAACCCCAACCTTGAAGGGGGCTGGTTCCTGGCCGTGATCCAGATCGTCAACAACATCACCATCCTGGCGATCATCCTCACCGGCACCGCGCTGCTGCGCGAGCGTGAACATGGCACGCTCGACCACCTGCTGGTGCTGCCGCTGACCGCACTGGAAATCATGCTGGCGAAGATCGGCAGCAACGCGCTGGTGGTGGTGATCTGCACCTGGATTTCGCTGGTGGTGGTAGTGAAAGGCGCACTGGGCGTGCCACTGTCCGGCTCGATGGGGCTGTTTCTGGCCGTGACTGCGCTGTATCTGTTCGCCAGTACGGCCCTGGGCATTTTCCTCGCCACCCTGGCGCGCTCGACGCCGCAGTTCGGCCTGCTGGCGATTCCGGTGATCATCCCCATGCTGTTGCTGTCTGGCGGCAGCACACCGCTGGACAGCATGCCGCAGTGGTTGCAATGGGTAATGCAGGGATCGCCGTCGACGCACTTTGTCAGCCTGGGGACCGCGATTCTGTTCCGCGATGCCGGATGGACAGTGGTATGGCCGGATATCCTGGCGCTGGCGTTGATCGGGCTGGTGTTTTTCAGCGTGGCCCTGGCGCGGTTTCGCCGTAGCCTGGCGTCATAAGGGAGCGAGACATCATTCCGCCCAGGAAATTGCAAAAGTAGCACAAAGACAAAGGGCGCCTTTCGGCGCCCTAATCACAGACAGGTTGGCTTGTCATCGCCACATACCTGCCCGGCTCTGTAATTGCTGGCTGAGCCAGGATCCACAGAGTCTCGCAAGTCCCTTACGGGAACAGAGCGATTATTGCGTATCCAGCGCACCACTGACAACAGCCGGCACTGTTGCCGGATATGTGAAGCCCAGGCTGAAGCCAACAGCAGCCCTCACGGCCGCGAAATGCTCAGGCCTCATAGTGAAGGTGAGGAATTCCCGACCACCACCATGTCGCGACTTGACCTGACACCTGTCCAGTCTGTTGATCGCAACCGTGTAGATCATGTCGCATTTGGCCCAACATATGAGGGCCGGTCCTGGCAGATAACTCGGCAGCTCAACGTGATGCTTGGCCAAGCGATCAGGTGCTGTGGTGCTCAAAGGAATTATCGTCACCAACTGGCGATTTTGAATGTGCTTGCGAAGGACGACGACGGGCCGCACCTTGATCATCTCAGGCACCTGGAAGCCCGAAAAGTCGCACATCAGCACAGTCGCCGCTTTCGGCTGGTACTTCAAAGGCATTGCCAACACTCTCGAGCAACTGTAGACAAGGCACAATTTAGCTTGGCCATGGCCGCAGAAACCGAAAACTGGCAGGCTTACAGGAAAGACAGAAAGGTCTTACAACCGAGGTAAGCCTGACTTCAGTCATGCTTACCAACGATCGACTTCACCCGGTTTCAGCTCACTGCACAATCAGGTTGTTGAACAGCAAGTCCTCGACAATCGGCTTGCCCTCTTCCGCTTCCAGCACCTGCTGCACCTGCTTCAGCGCTTCTTGGCGAAGGTGTTCCTTGGCCTCGACGTTGCTCATGCTGTCCACGGTCTGTTGGGTGAACAGTGCCACCAGCTGGTTGCGGATAAGCGGCTCGTGGTGCTGCACCGCCTTGGCAGCTTCATCACCGGTTACGCGCAGGGCCACGTCGGCCTTGAACACGCGCAGCCGTGGGCCGCCGTCGAGGGCATAGTTGCCGACAAAGGGCGGGCTCAGGCTGATGTAGGCGACCTTGGGCACCCCTTCCTTGGCTTCTTCGGCCATGGCCGCAGCCGGCAGCAACAGTGCCAGCACCATCAAGATCCACGCTTTCACGAATTCGCTCCTCAATACAGTTGGCGCCAGCTTACCTAGCACGCCGCTCAAACCCAAGCCCGGGCTTGTGCCGCCACTTATGCCTACACATCAGGGCGGACCATGCTCGTTGACCCGGCAAACGGCCCTCCTACACTTATCGGCCATTACCCGCAAAGGAATAGCCCCGATGAAAGCTGTGTTGTGCAAAACCCTGGGTCCGGCGCGCGATCTGGTACTGGAAGACGTGGCCAGCCCGCTGCCGAAGAAAAACGAGATCTTGCTGGATGTGCAGGCCGCCGGTGTCAACTTCCCCGACACCCTTATCATCGAAGGCAAATACCAGTTCCAACCACCGCTGCCGTTCTCGCCAGGCGGCGAAGCAGCGGGAGTGGTGACCGCAGTCGGAGAAAAAGCTGGCGCGTTCAAAGTCGGCGACCGGGTCATGGCACTCACCGGCTGGGGTGCGTTCGCCGAACAGGTAGCAGTGCCGTTCTACAACGTGCTGCCGATCCCGGCGAGCATGGACTTCACCACCGCTGCGGCATTTGGCATGACCTATGGCACCTCGATGCACGCCCTGCGCCAGCGCGGCCAACTGCAAGCAGGCGAGACGCTGCTGGTACTGGGCGCATCCGGCGGGGTCGGTCTGGCGGCGGTGGAAATCGGCAAGGCCCTGGGCGCGCGGGTGATCGCCGCGGCCAGCAGCACCGAGAAACTGGCCGTGGCCAAGGCTGCCGGGGCAGATGAGCTGATCGACTACAGCCAGGCAAGCCTGCGCGAAGAAATCAAGCGCCTGACCGGCGGCCAGGGCGTGGACGTGATCTACGACCCGGTCGGCGGCGAGCTGTTCGAGCAGGCTGTGCGCGGGTTGGCCTGGAATGGCCGGCTACTGGTGGTGGGTTTTGCCAGTGGCAGCATTCCACAGCTGGCGGCCAATCTGGTGCTGCTCAAGGGTGCAGCGGTGCTGGGGGTGTTCTGGGGTGCATTTGCCCAACGTCAGCCGCAAGACAATGCGGCTAACTTCAAGCAGCTGTTTGCCTGGCATGCCGAAGGCAAGCTGAAACCGCTGGTTTCGCAGACTTATCCACTGGCCGAGGCCGGGGCCGCTATTGAACGGCTGGCACAGCGGCAGGCTGTGGGTAAGTTGGTGGTTCTGCCTCATTGATTTTGGGTCTGCTGCGCAGCCCATCGCGACACAAGGCCGCTCCTACAGGATTATGCGTTCCCCTGTAGGAGCGGCCTTGTGTCGCGATGGGCTGCGCAGCAGACCCAAGAACTCAAACTTCACGCAGGTTATGGCAGCGCCTGAACCGTGCCTCCAGGTTACGATCGGGCATCTGGTGGCTACGCAGGGCATTCAAGGTCTGCTCGACATAGTCCCGCGTGGTGCCATAGCGCCCCTTGGCACTGGCAAGAATCTGGCTGAGCAGGGTATCTGGCAGGTTCCCGGCATAGCACGGCAAATGGCGCTCCAGCACAAAGCCCAACGCCTGCACTTTGGTGCCATCGTCCAGCCGGCAGCTGAGCCAGTGCGGCCGGTATGCCGGGTACGGCATCTCCCGTTGCCACAGGGCCATCAACGAGTCATCCAGGCTGCTTTCATCCAACCGATAGGCAAAGCCGCTGCATGAGCCACCACGGTCAAGGCCGAACACCAGCCCAGGCGTTTCCGGGGTGCCGCGGTGTTCGTGCGACCACAGGTACAAGCCGCGGTGATAACCATGCACTCGCGCCCGCTGGCGTTCCACAGAGCTGCACTCCGGGCGCCAGATCAGGGAGCCATAAGCAAACAGCCACACGGGCCCGCCCTGATGCAGGGACATGGTCGTCTTCATGGAGTTGAACAACTGGTCGCGCGTATGTTGCTGACCGAAGTCGAGCGACGGAGGATATGAAACTTCCCAGGACATACTTTCAAGTGCCGACATAAGCTGCCGCCATTATCCCTATGAACTACGGACGTAGCGAGATCCGATTGTGATAAGCCCCAGGCCGCTGTAGCAAGGGCACTTGCAGTAACCATAGGCCAGAACTGCAGGAATACTCAAGCCCTCGCGTCATTGTTTCATGCGCGGTTCCGACGACTGGGAAGTACTGTTTCGGCAACTGTGAAAGTTAGTGGCCAAGGCGGTAACAATTACCGCCTTATACCCACTCGTTCAAACTTCGGTTATTAACCGCGTGGCGCGTAGGCAAACACATCCGCACGCATGCGATGTGCATCCATACCAGCTTCGACCAGGGCGTCGAGGGTGGCATAGATCATGTTCGGTGAACCGCTGGCATACACATGCACGGTGTTGAGGTCGGCGATGTCCTCGCAGACCGCCTCATGCAGCATGCCGCAGCGGCCCTCCCAGCCGCACAGGTCACTGACGACCTGGTGCAGGAACAGGTTAGGCAGGCGCTGCCATTCGTCCCAGTGCTCGATCTGGTAGAAGTCTTCGGGCCGGCGCACGCCCCAGTACAGATGTACCGGGTGCTTGAAGCCGTTGGCCCGGCAATGCTCAAGCAAGCTGTGCATCTGGCCCATGCCGGTGCCGGCGGCAATCAGCACCAGCGGCCCGTCGGGCAGCTCGGCCAGGTGGGTGTCGCCAAATGGCATCTCGATGCGAGCCAGGCCGTCACGCTTCAGTTGGTCAATCAGTTGTACTGCACTGGGCTCACGCGCCAGCACGTGCAGCTCCAGCACGCGCCCGCCGTGGGGTGCGGAGGCCAGCGAGAACGCGGCCGGCTTGCCGCCTTCGCGCTCGATCATCAGGTACTGCCCGGCGTGGTAACGCAGTGGCTTGCCGGCCGGCGCACGCAGTCGCACCCGCCAGACGTCGCCACCAACGTCGACACATTCAATGACGCTGCACGCCAGTTTGCGCACCGGCAGCTCGCCCAAGGCGAGCACACCATCCCAGAGCAACACACAGTCCTCCAGCGGCTCGGCAATGCAGGTGAACAGCTCGCCATGGTCGCGGACTTCGCCGTCCTGGCGTACCCGGCCTTCGACCAACAACGCGGCGCAGACATGGCAATTGCCATTGCGGCAGCTGTTCGGGCAGTCATAGCCCAACCGCCGCGCTCCATCCAGGATCCGTTCCCCGGGTTCAAGCGCCAGCACCGCCCCGGACGGCTGCAACGTTACCTGCATCAATCTATTCCCAACTGATCCCACAGCTCATCGATACGGCGGGTGACGGCTTCGTCCTTGACGATGACCCGCCCCCATTCGCGTGTAGTCTCGCCCGGCCACTTGTGCGTGGCGTCCAGGCCCATCTTCGACCCCAGCCCCGACACCGGCGACGCGAAGTCCAGGTAGTCGATCGGGGTGTTGTCGATCATCACCGTATCACGCTTGGGGTCCATGCGTGTGGTGATGGCCCAGATCACATCGTTCCAGTCACGGGCGTTGATATCGTCATCTGTGACAATAACGAACTTGGTGTACATGAACTGTCGCAGGAACGACCACACACCCAGCATCACGCGCTTGGCGTGGCCCGGGTACTGCTTTTTCATGGTCACTACCGCCATGCGGTAAGAGCAGCCTTCCGGCGGCAGGTAGAAGTCGGTGATTTCCGGGAACTGCTTCTGCAGGATCGGCACGAACACTTCGTTCAGTGCCACGCCGAGAATCGCTGGCTCATCTGGCGGCCGGCCGGTGTAGGTGCTGTGATAGATCGGCTTGTGCCGGTGGGTGATGCGCTCGACGGTGAACACCGGGAAGCTGTCCACTTCGTTGTAGTAGCCGGTGTGGTCGCCGTATGGGCCTTCCGGGGCCATCTCGCCCGGGTGGATCACGCCTTCCAGGATGATCTCGGCGGTGGCCGGCACCTGCAGGTTGCTGCCACGGCACTTGACCAGCTCGGTGCGGTTACCGCGCAGCAGGCCGGCGAAGGCATATTCGGAGAGGCTATCCGGCACCGGCGTCACGGCGCCGAGGATGGTCGCCGGGTCAGCGCCCAGGGCCACGGCCACCGGGAACGGCTGGCCGGGGTTTTTCTCGCACCACTCACGGTAGTCGAGGGCCCCGCCACGGTGGCTCAGCCAACGCATAATGACCTTGTTGCGGCCGATGACCTGCTGGCGGTAGATGCCCAGGTTCTGGCGGTCCTTGTTCGGGCCGCGGGTCACGGTAAGGCCCCAGGTGATCAGCGGCGCCACATCGCCTGGCCAGCAATGCTGGATCGGCAGTGCGCCAAGGTCGACATCGTCACCCTCGACCACCACTTCCTGGCACACCGCGTCCTTGACCACTTTCGGGGCCATCGACACGACTTTCTTGAAGATCGGCAGCTTGGACCAGGCGTCTTTCAGGCCCTTGGGTGGCTCGGGCTCCTTGAGGAAGGCCAGCAGCTTGCCGATTTCACGCAGCTCTTCGACCGACTCGGCGCCCATGCCCATGGCCACGCGCTCTGGCGTACCAAACAGGTTACCGAGCACCGGAATGTCGAAACCGGTGGGCTTTTCGAACAGCAATGCAGGGCCTTTGGCACGCAGGGTGCGGTCACAGACCTCGGTCATTTCCAGGACAGGGGAGATCGGAACCTGGATGCGCTTGAGCTCGCCGCGCTGTTCCAGGCCACGGATGAAGTCGCGCAAGTCGCGATACTGCATGCAAAAGCCTCGTGTTGGCCGTATCGGTCGGGGGTGCAGAGTGTAGCGCCGATAGGGTCGCAATAGCCAAAGTACAGATAGCAAAAAGCCGGGTTTCCCCGGCTTTTGCGTGGTACGACGATCTTACTTGCGCTTCATCGACAAGAAGAACTCGTCGTTGGTCTTGGTCTGCTTGAGCTTGTCGACCAGGAACTCGATGGCGGCGATTTCGTCCATCGGGTGCAGCAGCTTGCGCAGAATCCACATGCGCTGCAGTTCGTCGTCGGCGGTCAGCAACTCTTCGCGGCGGGTACCGGAACGGTTGATGTTGATGGCCGGGAACACGCGCTTCTCGGCGATGCGGCGGTCCAGCGGCAGTTCCATGTTGCCGGTGCCCTTGAACTCTTCGTAGATCACTTCGTCCATCTTCGAGCCGGTTTCAACCAGCGCGGTGGCGATGATGGTCAGCGAACCGCCTTCCTCGATGTTACGCGCAGCGCCGAAGAAGCGCTTCGGCTTCTCCAGGGCGTGGGCGTCGACACCACCGGTCAGCACCTTGCCGGAGCTCGGGATCACGGTGTTGTAGGCACGCGCCAAGCGGGTGATGGAGTCCAGCAGGATGACCACGTCCTTCTTGTGCTCGACCAGGCGCTTGGCCTTCTCGATCACCATTTCGGCAACCTGCACGTGGCGGGTTGGCGGCTCGTCGAAGGTGGAGGCAACCACTTCGCCGCGCACGGTGCGCTGCATTTCGGTCACTTCTTCCGGGCGCTCGTCGATCAGCAGGACGATCAGGTGGCACTCGGGGTTGTTACGGGTGATGTTGGCCGCGATGTTCTGCAGCATGATGGTCTTGCCCGCTTTCGGCGGGGCGACGATCAGGCCACGCTGGCCTTTGCCGATCGGGGCGCACAGGTCGATGACGCGGCCGGTCAGGTCTTCGGTGGAGCCGTTACCAGCCTCCATCTTCAGGCGCTTGTTCGGGAACAGCGGCGTCAGATTTTCGAACAAGATCTTGTTCTTCGCGTTTTCCGGACGGTCGAAGTTGATGGTATCAACCTTCAGCAGGGCGAAGTAACGCTCCCCTTCCTTCGGCGGGCGGATCTTGCCGACGATGGTGTCGCCGGTACGCAGGTTGAAACGGCGGATCTGGCTAGGCGAGACGTAGATGTCGTCCGGGCCGGCCAGGTAAGACGCGTCAGCCGAGCGCAGGAAACCGAAACCATCCTGGAGAATCTCCAGCACGCCGTCACCCGAGATCTCTTCGCCGCTCTTCGCGTGCTTTTTCAGCAGGGCGAAAATCACGTCCTGTTTGCGCGAACGGGCCATGTTTTCGATGCCCATCTGTTCGGCCATTTCCAACAGATCGGTAATCGGCTTTTGCTTGAGTTCAGTCAGGTTCATAAGGGGAGTGACGTAATCATGTAAGAAGGGAGAATTAAGCTTCTGGCTTAATGAGGCCGCGCCGCTAGATGGCGACAGGATCGCGTACTGATTCGAATTAGAGATGCTTCGGCGACGGCGTGTGGAGGGCACTGGAAAAGCAGTGCGAGGCCGAATGTAACACTTGCTTTTTTCGACGTCTAGTGGTTTTGACGGGGTAAATCGTACCCTGTGGGAGCGGGTTTACCCGCGAAGGCGGCAGTGGGTTCACATTGGAGCTCGCGGTTGAACCCGCACCCACGGGCGCCCGTGGCCCAAAAAAAACCCCGCATTTGCGGGGCTTTTCACATCACAGATTGGCGTCGATGAACGCGGCCAGTTGCGATTTTGACAGAGCGCCGACCTTGGTAGCCTCGACATTGCCGTTTTTGAACAGCATCAGCGTAGGGATACCACGCACGCCGTGCTTGGCTGGGGTTTCCTGGTTGTCGTCGATGTTCAGCTTGGCGATGGTCAGCTTGCCCTGGTAGGTGCCAGCGATGTCGTCCAGAACCGGAGCGATCATCTTGCATGGGCCGCACCACTCAGCCCAGTAGTCGACCAGCACTGGGCCTTCGGCCTTGAGGACTTCGGCTTCAAAGGTAGCATCGGTGACGTGTTTGATCAGGTCGCTGCTCATGGATATCTCCAGGGTCATATGCAAAAAACGTGGCCCATCATAGCCGCACCCGCCGTCTACAGGAAGCCGCGGACGATTGAGTGTAACTATAGTTGTGCAAGACGCCGCGAATCGAAACTGTCATACAGCCGTCATAGAATCGAATGGCACATTGCCTTGCATCAAGGCCAGCACATCGGCTGCGTGTCACGCGTTGGCGACAGCCTGCTATCGTGGCACGATTGCCGGGTTAACGACCGAGAACAACCAGATCATGCCGCATACCATCGCGAAGAACCTGTCCCTGATCGCCGCCATCGACCTTGGCTCCAACAGTTTTCACATGGTCGTGGCCAAGGCCCACCATACAGAAATCCGCATTCTCGAGCGGCTCGGCGAGAAAGTTCAGCTTGCCGCCGGCATCGACGAAGAGCGCAAACTCAGCGAAGAGGCAATGGAACGAGGCCTGGATTGCCTCAAGCGCTTTTCCCAGCTGATCAACGGCATGCCGGCAGGCTCCGTGCGTATCGTCGGTACCAACGCCTTGCGCGAGGCGCGCAACCGTAACGATTTCATCCAGCGCGCCGAAGCCATCCTCGGCCACCCGGTAGAGGTCATCTCCGGCCGCGAAGAAGCGCGCCTGATCTACCTGGGTGTCTCGCACACCCTGGCCGACACCCCCGGCAAGCGCCTGGTGGCCGACATCGGCGGCGGCAGTACCGAGTTCATCATCGGCCAGCGCTTCGAGCCACTGCTGCGCGAAAGCCTGCAGATGGGCTGCGTCAGCTTCACCCAGCGCTACTTCCGCGACGGCAAGATAACCCCGGCCCGCTACGCCCAGGCCTACACGGCTGCGCGCCTGGAGCTGATGAGCATCGAGCATGCCCTGCACCGCCTGACCTGGGATGAAGCCATCGGCTCGTCCGGCACCATCCGCGCCATCGGCGCCGCCATCAAGGCTGGCGGCCTGGGCAATGGTGAGGTCAACGCTGAAGGTCTGGCCTGGGTCAAGCGCAAGATGTTCAAGCTGGGTGAGGTCGACAAGATCGACTTCGACGGCATCAAGCCGGACCGCCGTACGATCTTCCCGGCGGGCATGGCCATTCTTGAAGCGATCTTCGACGCGCTGGAGCTGCAGCGCATGGATCACTGTGACGGCGCCTTGCGCGAAGGCGTGCTGTTCGACCTGCTCGGCCGCCACCACCACGAAGACGTGCGTGAGCGCACACTCAACTCGCTGATGGAGCGCTACCACGTTGACCAGGGCCAGGCTGCACGCGTGGAGCGCAAGGCACTGCATGCTTTCGACCAAGTGGCCGACGCCTGGGGGCTGAAAGATGGAAACTGGCGCGACCTGCTGGGTTGGGCGGCGAAAGTGCACGAAGTCGGCCTTGATATCGCCCACTATCACTACCACAAGCACGGCGCCTACCTGATCGAGCACTCTGACCTGTCGGGCTTCTCGCGCGAGGACCAGCAGATGATGGCCTTGCTGGTGCGCGGCCACCGCCGCAACATCCCCAAGGACAAATTCGCCGAGCTGGGTGACGAGGGCATCAAGCTGCTGCGCCTGTGCGTGCTGCTGCGCTTCGCCATTCTGTTCCACCACATCCGTGGCAACCAGCAGATGCCGAAGGTAGTGCTCAAAGCTGGCGATGAAAGCCTTGATGTTGCCTTCCCTGAAGGCTGGCTGGAGCAGAACCAGCTGACCCAGGCCGACTTCGCCAACGAGGCGGAGTGGCTGGCCCGGGTCGGCTTCGTCCTCAGCGTACGTTGAGGACCGGATTGCTCAGGCGATCCAGCAGGGTCGCCTGGGCACTGCGCGGGTTCTGGTTGCCGGTCGGGGTGCTGCGCACGTAGCGCCCGTCTGGCTGCAAGGTCCAAGCGTGAGTGTTGTCGGTCAGGTAGCTTTCCAGCTCCTTCTTCACCCGCAGCAGCAGCTTTTTGCCTTCTACCGGGAAGCAGGTCTCGACGCGCTTGTCGAGGTTGCGCTCCATCCAGTCGGCACTGGACAGGTAGATCTGCTCCTCGCCGCCATTGAGGAAGTAGAACACCCGCGTGTGCTCGAGGAAGCGGCCGATGATCGAGCGCACCTGGATATTGTGCGAAACCCCCGGAATGCCTGGGCGCAGGCAGCACATGCCACGCACCACCAGGTCAATTTTCACACCCGACTGGCTGGCCTTGTAGAGTGCCTTGATGACCTTGGCATCGGTCAGCGAGTTGAACTTGGCAATGATGTGCGCTGGCTTGCCTTCGAGGGCGAACTGGGTTTCCCGCGCAATCATGTCGAGCATGCCCTTCTTCAGGGTAAACGGCGCGTGCAGCAGCTTTTTCATGCGCAGCGTCTTGCCCATGCCGATCAGCTGGCTGAACAGTTTGCCAACGTCCTCTGTAAGGGCGTCGTCAGAGGTCAGCAGGCTGTAGTCGGTGTACAGGCGGGCGTTGCCGGCGTGGTAGTTGCCGGTCCCCAGGTGGGCATAACGCACGATCTCGCCCTGCTCGCGGCGCAGGATCAACATCATCTTGGCGTGCGTCTTGAAGCCGACCACACCGTAGATAACCACCGCACCGGCCGCTTGCAGGCGGCTGGCCATCTGCAGGTTGGACTCTTCGTCGAAGCGCGCGCGCAATTCGATCACCGCGGTGACCTCCTTGCCGTTACGCGCCGCGTCCACCAGGGCATCGACAATTTCCGAGTTGGCCCCGGAACGGTACAGGGTCTGGCGCACGGCAAGCACGTGCGGGTCCTTGGCGGCCTGGCGCAGCAGGTCGACCACCGGGGTGAAGGACTCGAACGGGTGCATCAGCAGAATGTCCTGCTTGCTGATCACGCTGAAAATGTTGTCGGCGTTCACCAGCAGCTTGGGGATCGCCGGGGTGAACGGCGTGTACTGCAGCTCCGGGTGGCTGTCCAGGCCGGTAATGCTGAACAGGCGGGTGAGGTTGACCGGGCCATTGACCTGGTACAGCTCACTTTCGCTGAGGCTGAACTGCTTGAGCAGGTAGTCCGACAGGTGTTTCGGGCAGGTGTCGGCCACTTCCAGGCGCACGGCGTCACCGTAACGGCGCGAGAACAGCTCGCCGCGCAGCGCGCGGGCCAGGTCGTCAACCTCTTCAGAGTCCAGCGCCAGGTCGGCGTTACGGGTCAGGCGGAACTGGTAGCAGCCCTTCACCTTCATGCCCTGGAACAGGTCGTCGGCGTGTGCGTGGATCATCGACGACAGGAACACGTAGTTGGCACCCGGGCCACCCACCTCTTCAGGCACGCGGATGACCCGCGGCAGCAGGCGTGGGGCCGGGATGATCGCCAGGCCCGAGTCACGGCCGAAGGCGTCGACCCCTTCCAGCTCGACAATGAAGTTGAGGCTCTTGTTCACCAGCAGCGGGAACGGGTGGGTCGGGTCCAGGCCGATCGGGGTGATGATCGGGGCGATTTCGTCGCGGAAATAGCGACGCACCCAGGTCTTGAGCTTAGGCGTCCAGTAACGGCGGCGGATGAAGCGGATCTGGTGCTTTTCCAGCTCCGGCAGCAGTACGTCGTTGAGGATCGCGTACTGGCGGTCCACCTCGATGTGCACCAGCTCGCTGATGCGCGCCAGCGCTTGGTGCGGCTGCAGGCCGTCGGCACCGGCCTGTTCACGGGCGAAATTGATCTGCTTCTTCAGGCCGGCAACGCGGATCTCGAAGAATTCGTCGAGGTTGCTGGAGAAAATCAACAGGAACTTGAGGCGTTCAAGCAGTGGGTAGTTCTCGTCCAGCGCCTGTTCCAGCACGCGGATGTTGAACTGCAGCTGCGAAAGTTCGCGATGAATGTACAGGCTGCTGTCGTCCAGGCCTGGGACGTTGATTGCCGGGGCCGGTGCGGGCGTGGGCGCCGCGGCCACAGGCTCGGCCACCTGCTCCTCTACCGATTCCTCTACGGCCTCGGGCGGCAGGTCTGGCGGGGTCTGCACCAACTCTTCCGGGAGCTCCTGGGCATCCTTGATCGCGACAGGGCTGAGCACTTCATTATTCATCTGGCGTTCCTGAGGACGTTAACGCCCTATCATCTATTGAGCGGCAAGATAAGCGCCCATTATGACGCCTGTGTTACACACCAGGGCAAGCCATGGCGCATGGCCTCTGGCATTGTCTGTGTAGGAATTGTTCACGTCGAGACACATTTGGACACTTTCACGAATGCGCGCGAAGGGGTAGGCTGCGCGTTCATTTCGCCAGCACCTCAGAAAATGCTTCAACAATTCCTGCAGGATTTCGGCTACTTCGCCCTTTTTCTAGGCACCTTCTTTGAAGGCGAGACCATCCTGGTGCTTGCGGGTTTCCTTGCGTTCCGTGGGTACATGGACATCAAGCTGGTGTGCCTGGTGGCGTTTTTCGGCAGTTATGCCGGCGACCAGCTGTGGTACTTCATGGGCCGCCGCCATGGGCGCAGGATCCTGGCGCGCAAACCGCGCTGGCAAGCAATGGGTGACCGGGCGCTGGACCACATCCGCCGCCACCCCGACATCTGGGTGCTGAGTTTCCGCTTCGTTTACGGCCTGCGTACGGTCATGCCGGTGGCCATTGGCCTGTCGGGCTACCCTCCACGCCGCTACCTGCTGCTCAACGGCATTGGCGCCGCCATCTGGGCAATTGCCCTGGGCGCGGCCGCGTACCACTTCGGCGCCATCCTCGAAGGCCTGCTGGGTAACGTGAAGCGTTACGAGCTATGGGTGCTCGGTGGCCTGCTGGGGCTGGGCGTCCTGTTGTGGCTGCGGCGGCGCTTTCGCACCTTGCGCGCCGAGCGCAAGGCGGCCAGAGAACCCCAAGACTGAACACCCCGCCCCGTTCGCTATCCAATCAAGCAAGACTGTCACCCGCCGAGCAGTACTGCCAGACTGACGGGTATTGAGCGCTTCGACCCTGGAGTAATGAACATGACAAAAAAAGTAGCGGTGATTCTTTCCGGCTGTGGCGTGTATGACGGCGCCGAAATCCACGAAAGCGTGATCACCCTGCTGCGCCTCGACCAGCGCGGAGCGCAGGTACAGTGCTTTGCGCCGGACATCGCGCAGATGCATGTCATCAACCACCTGACGGGCGAGGAAATGCCCGAGTCGCGCAATGTTCTGGTGGAGTCGGCGCGCATTGCCCGCGGCGAGGTCAAGGACATCCGCGAAGCCAAGGCAGAAGACTTCGATGCGCTGATCGTGCCGGGCGGTTTCGGGGCGGCAAAAAACCTGTCCAACTTTGCCGTGGAAGGCGCCAACTGCAGCGTCAACCCGGACGTTCTGGCCTTGGCCGAAGCCTTTGCCGACGCCTGCAAGCCGGTTGGCCTGATCTGCATTTCACCTGCCCTGGCGGCGAAGATCTACGGGCCGGGGGTGGTTTGCACCATCGGTAGCGACGCAGGCACTGCAGCGGCCGTGGTGAAAATGGGTGGCACCCATGAAGAGTGCGACGTGCACGATATTGTCGAAGATATTCAGCGCAAGCTGGTGACCACCCCGGCGTACATGGAGGCCAAGTCGATCAGCGAGGCTGCCGGTGGTATCTACAAGCTGGTGGACCGGGTGCTGGAGCTGACCCACGCCGACGACAAGTAGCACTTTGGGGCTGCTAAGCAGCCCCGCTTCAGGGTTTGGAAAGTCGGGCAATGATCCGGTCCAGCGCATTGGCAAACGCCTGTTTGTCGCGCTCGCCATAGGCCGCCTGCCCTCCCCCCACCTGGCCCTGCTCACGGAGGTCGGTGAACAGATTACGCGCCGCCAGCCGGTCACCCATGTTGCGCTCATCAAATTCGCGCCCGCGCGGGTCCAGCACTGCCACGCCCTTTTTAACCAGGCGGTCAGCCAGCGGCACATCACTGCAGATCACCAGTTCGCCAGGCACGGCGTATTCAACCAGGTAGTCGTCGGCTGCGTCCATGCCGCTGGGTACCACGATCAGGCGCACGATCGCGAACGCCGGTTTGGCCACGGCCTGCCCCGCCACCATCACCACTTCGAACTTGCGCTTGAGGGCGAACTTGACGATCAGATCCTTGGCCGCCTTGGGGCAGGCGTCGGCATCGATCCATACACGCATCGGAAACTCTCTACATGAACTCAGTGCGCCCATCATGCCTGAAGCGCAGCGAAAGCTGGAGCAGCCCTGCGCCGGGGAAATGGCGCCAAAAAATCCAATTAGCGCTTATCCGACCCCGTCACTCAGGCTAAACTCGCCACAGCTTCACTGGCCTGCCCGAGCGCGCAATGAACCACCCTCACGAAATCCGCCCTGACCTGGACGAAGGCATCGACCGCAAGGTCCTGGCGACATTGCGTGCGCGCTTCCTGCAGCTCAACCAGGGCCGCCTGCAGCGGGCAATGGAAGGCCTGTCGACGCGCCAGCAACAGGTGCTGACACTGCTGCCATTGCTGTTCCATGTGAACCACCCGCTATTGCCGGGCTACGTCTCTGGCAGCACCCCCGCAGGTGTGTCGGGTTACGAACCAGGCGCCGAGCTGGTAGCAGAAGCCCAGCGCCTGGCACGCTCGTTCACCTACAAGGCCCGCCATGGCAACCCGCCACGCCCGATCCACGGCCTGTTCCTGATGGGCAGCCTGGGCTCGCTGGCCCAGGCCGAACACAGCGATATGGACATGTGGGTGTGCCATGTACCCGGCTTGCACGCTCAACAGCTGGAAGAGCTGCGCCGCAAGTGCCAATTGCTGGAGGACTGGGCGGCGAGCCTGGGCGCTGAGGCGCACTTCTTCCTGATCGACACACAAGGCTTTGCCCAAGGCCAGCGCGACGGCCAACTGGGCTCCGACGACTGCGGCACCACCCAGCACTACCTGCTGCTGGACGAGTTTTATCGCACCACCCTCTGGCTGGCAGGGCGTACACCCCTGTGGTGGCTGGTACCCGTCTACCAGGAACACAACTACCACGCCTACACCCAGACCCTGCTGACCAAACGCTTCATTCGCAGCCAGGACGCCCTCGACCTCGGTAACCTGGCGCATATTCCCCCCGGCGAGTTTGTCGGTGCCGGCCTGTGGCAGCTGTTCAAGGGCATCGATTCGCCCTACAAGTCGCTACTCAAGCTGCTGCTGACCGAGGCCTACGCCAGTGAACACCCCGCCGTGCGCTGCCTGAGCCTGGATTACAAGCAGGCGGTGTTCGCCAACCAGCTCGACCTCGACGAGCTGGACCCGTACGTGATGGTGTACCGACGCATCGAACGCTACCTGCTGCAACGTGGCGAGCCGGCACGCCTGGAGCTGGTCAGGCGCAGCCTGTACCTGAAGGTGAACAAGAAACTCAGCGACCAGGGCCGTGCCAGCGGCTGGCAGCGCCGGCTGTTGCATCGCCTGGCAGACGAGTGGGGCTGGGATGAGCGTCAGCTGGCCCTGCTGGACAGCCGCAGCCAATGGAAAGTGCAGCAGGTCGCTGTCGAACGCCGCGAGCTGGTGGCCGAGCTTAACCACAGCTACCGTTTCCTCAGCCAGTTCGCCAGCTCCCAGAACGCCAGCAGCCGTGCCGAACAGCGCGACCTCAACGTGCTGGGTCGGCGCTTGTATGCGGCTTTTGAGCGCCGCGCGGGCAAGGTCGAGGTGATCAACCCCGGCATCGCCCCGGACCTTGCCGAAGGCACTCTGACCCTGGTCCATGCGCCCAACCGCAAGGCGCCCGGCAGCCATCACTGGGAGCTGTACAGCGGCAACCTGAGTACCTCCGAGGTGGAGCACTTCAGCCCGATAAAACGTTGCCGCGAGCTGCTTGAGCTGCTGGCCTGGGCCCATCGCAATGGCGTGACCGACAACAGCACCCGCCTGGCGCTGCACCCGGGCGCCAGCGACCTCAGTGAGTTCGAGCTGTTCAACCTGATGGGTTGCCTGCAGCACAGTATTCCCCTGCCCCTGCCAGTCGTCAGCGAAGTGCGCCTGCTGCAGCCCAGTGTTGCCGACGAGGTATTGTTGCTGGTCAACGTCGCCATCGACCCGCTGCGCCATCACCGCGACCTGAACATCCTGATGACCACCGAGCGTACCGACTCGTTGAGCTACGCAGGCGTGCGCGAAAACCTGGTGCTGACCCTGGACCAGGTCACCCTGAACAGCTGGAACGAGGTGCTGGTCCAGCGCTACGACGGTGAACATGCGCTGGTGCGCTGCCTGCGCGACTTCCTCAACAGCCCGGTACTGCGCGGCCACCGGCCACGGGTGCAGGTGCGCTGCTTTTGCCAGAGCCGCGCGCAGGCCATCAGCCAGCGCGTGGAGGAAATTTTCGACACCGTGCAGCTGCTGCTGGACCAGGGCTTGCACCACCGCTACCTGCTGCAGGTCGCCGAACACACCCATGTGCTGGAACTGCTGCCAGAGCATGTCAGCCTGACCACCCTGGCCGAGCACGAGGCACTGTTGACTTATCTGGGCGAAGAGCGCAGTGCCTACAGCCCGTTGTATCTGGACGCCCACGCTCTGCACGACCATGACCTTCGCCTGGTGCTGGAGCAGGGCCGCCCGGCTTGCATCCAGGTGTTCTACCGCCTGCAAGGTGGTTGGGCCGAGTTGTATGTGCTGGATGAATCCAATGCCCTGTGGCAGCAGCGCCTGCCCCTGCATGACGAAGCTCACCTGCTGCTGCCGCTGCAGCGGTTCCTGCGTTCGGTGGTGATGCGCCGTGACGCTCGGCTGCCGCTGGATACCCAGCGCCCTGCCTCACTGGACATCCACTACGCACAACTGTTGCCTTCCGGCACTGGCAAGGCGCGTGGCATCGAACCGCGCCTTGCCCCGATCGAAGGTAGCGACCAGCCTTACTATGAGGTACAGGCCATCATTCAGGCCGGAGTAGCGGGTGCGGCGCATGTGACGCTGTACTGCGACCAGCAAGAGTTTTCGGAGCTGGAGCATGGGGCGCAGCTGTATACGGTGGTGGCCAGGCAGATCATTGGCCAGCGGCGCGGGGCCGGGCAGTACCGGTGCTACATCACAGACCTGGATCTGTCCGAGTTGCTGGATGACCGGCTTGGGGCGACGCAGGTGTACCTGAGCTATAAGCGGGTGCTGGAGCAGGCGTTGAATGAGGGGTTGGAGCAGGTGCTAAGCGAATGACCGTGACTGCCCCCATCTGGGTTACACAGGGCTAGAGGCCAGCGCAGTACCTGTGGGAGCGGGCGTGCCCGCGAACACCGGCAAAGCCGGTGCCAGTCACCGCGTTGGATTCTTCGCGGGCACGCCCGCTCCCACAGGTGAAGCAAAGCAGCCCCGTTGGGAATTACAGGTCGAAATTGCCGGCGGCTTCCGGCTGGTATTCCACTTCCAGCAGCTTGAGCTTGAGGGTCTTGCCCCCCGGCGCCGGCCAGTCGATCTGCTCGCCCACCGACAGCCCCAGCAACGCGCAGCCAATCGGCGCAAGGACCGAGACATTGCCTTCCGGCCCGGCATCTTTCGGATAGACCAACGTCAGGTGGTAGTCCTTGCCGCTGGCTTCTTCACGGCAATGCACGCGCGAGTTCATGGTCACCACGCCCGCCGGCACTTCCTCGTGACCGACCACCTTTTCGGCGCGGTCCAGCTCGGCCTGCAGAGCGAGCACGCCCGGCGTACTCTCGTCGAGGCTGTCGATCAGACGCTCCAGACGCTGTACGTCCAATCGGGTGAGGGTGAGGGAAGGCTTGGTGCTCATGATCCAGTCAGACTCCTTTGAACAGGCAATTTTCAATGTGCAGATAAAGCAAAACCCCGCCCAAGGGCGGGGTTTGTGAAGGCATTGGCGTCACCGACGCAGAACCCGACACTACCACAGCCGGGTAAATACTCAAGCCCCTGCTATCAGTGTGCCTTCGCCTGGTCGCGTAGGGCCTGGGCCTCGCGGCAGATCTGCCGACGCCGTTCGTCATCGGCTGAGCGCCATTCGCGGATGTGCTCCACATGCCGCTGGCAGCCGGTGCATACCCGCTGTTCGTCCAGCCGGCAAACGCTGATGCACGGCGATGGCACGGCTGGGCTAATGTTGCTGTAGAGCGGCTTGGGCGGCCGGGCCTGGGTGCTGCTCATGTCAGATCTCGTCGAAGTCCAGCTTCTCGCCGGCCCGCTCCCAGACGATGCGCTCGAGCATTTCGCCCAGCAGTTCGTCAGTCTTTTCGCAGGTCCACTTCTTGTTTTCTTCGTCATAATCAAAGTGGAAACCACCTGACTTGTCCGCCAGCCACAACTGGCGCAGCGGCTCCTGTCGGCTGAAAATCAGCGTGCTGCCGTTGTCGAACTTGATGGTCAGTACACCGGCGGAGTTCTCCATGTCCAGGTCCATGCCGCTCTCGTCGAACAGGTCTTCCAGGGCCTGTTGGGTCGCGTCGACCAGGTCATGGAAACGCGCTTCACTCAAACTCATTGCAGGAACCTCGAAATTGGCTGCATTACAGGCAAGCCGGGCAAGATACGGGCGCTTGGCGCCGAATGCAAAGATTAGCCATTGAAGGCGGTAAGAATAGCCCGCCCGGCGGACCGGCCCTTGCATAGGCAAGCCGCCGGTCGCTCGGTATACTCGGGCGCAATACTGCATTTTTCTAAGGATTTCACCCATGAAGCGCCTGATTTCCTCCTTCGCGGCGCTGGTCGCTGTTGCCTGCCTCGTTTCGGCCTGCGGCCAGAAAGGCCCGTTGTATCTGCCTGAAGACGGCGATAACGGCAAAGCGCAGAAGTCGCACCAGCACCAGCCAAAAGCCAAGCCGGCCCCGGCGCAAGCGCAGCAGCCCGAGCTGCAGTCCGAGCCCGAGCAGTCGCCTGCGCAGTAAGGAAACCAGATGAACGCTTTCAACTACCGCGACGGTCAGCTGTTCGCGGAAGGGGTGGCCCTGTCGGCCGTCGCCGAACGTTTCGGCACCCCCACCTACGTGTACTCGCGCGCCCACATCGAGGCCCAGTACCGCAGCTACGCCGACGCCCTGCAAGGCACCGAGCACCTGGTGTGCTTTGCGGTCAAGGCCAACTCCAACCTTGGCGTGCTGAACGTGCTGGCGCGCCTGGGCGCAGGTTTCGACATTGTCTCTGGCGGCGAGCTGGAGCGCGTGCTGGCCGCTGGCGGGCGTGCCGACCGCGTGGTGTTCTCCGGCGTGGGCAAAACCCGCGAAGACATGCGCCGCGCCCTGGAAGTAGGTGTGCACTGCTTCAACGTCGAGTCCGCCGACGAGCTGGAGCGCCTGCAAGTGGTGGCCGCCGAAATGGGCAAGGTTGCCCCTGTGTCGCTGCGGGTCAACCCGGATGTAGACGCCGGTACCCACCCGTACATCTCCACCGGCCTTAAGGAAAACAAATTCGGCATCGCCATCGCCGACGCCGAGGCCATCTACGTACGTGCCGCGCAGTTGCCGAACCTGGAAGTGGTTGGCGTCGACTGCCACATCGGCTCGCAGCTGACCACCGTGGAACCCTTCCTCGATGCCCTCGACCGCCTGCTGGAGCTGGTCGATCGCCTCGCCGACTGCGGTATCCACCTGCGCCATCTGGACCTGGGTGGTGGCGTTGGCGTGCGCTATCGCGACGAAGAACCCCCGTTGGTGGCCGACTACATCAAGGCTATCCGCGAACGTGTGGGCAAGCGCGACCTGGCGCTGGTGTTCGAGCCGGGCCGCTACATCGTGGCCAACGCCGGCGTGCTGCTGACCCGCGTGGAATACCTCAAGCACACCGAACACAAGGACTTCGCCATCATCGATGCGGCGATGAATGACCTGATTCGCCCTGCCCTTTACCAGGCCTGGATGGGCGTCAGCGCGGTCGTGCCACGCGAGGGCGAAGGCCGTGCCTACGACCTGGTCGGCCCGATCTGCGAGACCGGCGACTTCCTCGGCAAGGACCGTGTGCTGAACCTGGCCGAAGGCGACCTGCTGGCCGTGCAGTCCGCAGGCGCCTATGGTTTTGTCATGAGCTCCAACTACAACACCCGTGGCCGTTGCGCTGAAATCCTGGTCGACGGCGACCAGGCGTTCGAAGTACGCCGCCGCGAGACCATCGCCGAACTGTACGCTGGCGAAAGCCTGCTGCCGGAGTAAGCCCATGCTGCTGCGTTTTACCAAGATGCACGGCCTGGGCAACGACTTCATGGTCCTCGACCTGGTCAGCCAGCACGCGCACATCCAGCCCAAGCACGCCAAGCAATGGGGTGACCGCCATACCGGCATCGGCTTCGACCAGTTGCTGATCGTCGAGGCGCCGAACAACCCGGAAGTGGACTTCCGCTACCGCATCTTCAATGCCGACGGTTCCGAAGTGGAGCAATGCGGCAATGGTGCGCGCTGCTTCGCCCGCTTTGTACTGGACAAGCGCCTGACCGCGAAAAAGCGTATTCGCGTGGAAACCAAAAGCGGCATCATCGTGCTGGACGTGCAGAACGACGGCCAGGTGAGTGTCGACATGGGTCCACCGCGCTTGATCCCTGCCGAAATTCCCTTCGTCGCTGATGCGCAGGCGCTGAACTACCCACTGGAAGTCGACGGTCGGCTGCATTCCATTGCTGCCGTGTCCATGGGTAACCCGCATGCCGTGCTGCGCGTCGACGACGTGCATACTGCACCGGTGCATGAGCTGGGCCCGAAAATCGAAAACCACCCACGCTTCCCGCAGCGGGTGAATGCCGGTTTCCTCCAGGTCATCGACCGCCACCGTGCCAACCTGCGTGTGTGGGAACGCGGCGCGGGCGAAACCCAGGCCTGCGGCACCGGCGCTTGCGCCGCGGCCGTGGCAGCGATCAGCCAAGGCTGGATGGATTCCCCGGTATCCCTCGACCTGCCCGGTGGCCGCCTGCACATCGAATGGGCCGGCCCCGGCAAGCCTGTGTTGATGACCGGCCCGGCCGTACGCGTCTACGAAGGACAGGTTCGTCTCTAGGGTCTGTAGGAAAAGTCTTGAGACGAAGGTCAGGCAAGGCGAAAACAGCCGAGGAAGCGGAGTTTACGGGTTGTAAATGAGCATTCCGAGGCTGTTTTCAACGCAGCATCACCGAGTATCAAGGCTTTTCGTACAGAGCCTAAGCGAGTAACCGCCATGAAAGATCAGCCCAAGGTTGTACCCCAGCAGTCCGCCGAGCTCGATGCCGAAGCGGTGGTCGCCTACCTGCGCGCCCACCCTACCTTCTTCGCCGAGCACGACGAGTTGTTGCTCGAACAGCGCATTCCCCATCAGCGTGGCGACAGCGTGTCGCTGGTGGAGCGCCAGCTCAAGCTGTTGCGCGACCGTAACATCGAGATGCGCCATCGCCTGTCGCAACTGATGGACGTGGCCCGCGACAACGACCGGCTGTTCGACAAGACCCGCCGGCTGATCCTCGACCTGCTCGATGCCGGCACCCTGGAAGAAGTGGTGATGGCGGTCGAAGACAGCCTGCGCCAGGAATTCCAGGTGCCCTTCGTCAGCCTTATCCTGTTCGGCGACAACGTCGCGCCGGTCGGGCGCTGGGTCAGCAACGCCGAGGCGCAACAGGCCATCGGTGCCCTGCTGGGCGGCGGCAAGACGGTCAGTGGCAACCTGCGTGAGCATGAACTGGCCTTCCTGTTTGGCGAAGAACAGCGCCGGGAAGTGGGTTCCAGCGCCGTGGCCGCCCTCGATTACCAAGGGCTACATGGAGTGCTGGCGATAGGCAGCCGCGACCCGCAACACTACAAGAGCAGCGTCGGCACCCTGTTCCTCGGCTACATCGCCGAAGTGCTCGGCCGCGTGGTACCACGCGTTACCCAGACTTTGCGCTCGGTACGCTGATGAAAACCCAGCTGGAGGCTTATTGCGCCCACCTGCGCAACGAGCGCCAGGTGTCGGAGCACACCTTGCTGGGTTACCGTCGTGACTTGGACAAGGTCATCGCCTACTGCAATGAACACGGTATTACCGGTTGGCAGGCGCTGCAGATCCAGCAGCTGCGCCAGCTGATCGCCCGGCTACACCACCATGGCCAGTCCTCGCGCAGCCTGGCTCGGCTGCTGTCGGCGGTGCGCGGCCTGTACCGCTACCTCAACCGCGAAGGCCTGTGCCAGCACGACCCGGCCACAGGTTTGAGTGCACCCAAAGGTGAGCGTCGGCTGCCCAAGGTGCTGGACACCGACCGCGCCCTGCAACTGCTTGATGGCGGCGTCGACGACGACTTTATCGCCCGCCGTGACCAGGCCATGCTCGAACTGTTCTATTCGTCAGGCCTGCGCCTGTCCGAGCTGACCAACCTTGACCTCGATCACCTCGACCTTGCTGCCGGCCTGGTGCAGGTGCTGGGCAAAGGTGGCAAAGCCCGCGTGCTGCCGGTTGGCCGCAAGGCCCGCGAGGCGCTGCAAGCCTGGTACCGCCTGCGCGGGATCGGCAATCCGCGCGACCGCGCGGTGTTCATCACCCGCCAGGGCAACCGCATCACGCCACGGGCTGTGCAGCAACGGGTCAAGAAGGCGGGTGAGCGCGAACTGGGCCAGCACCTGCACCCGCACATGCTTCGCCATTCCTTCGCCAGCCATGTGCTGGAATCGTCCCAGGACCTGCGGGCAGTGCAGGAGATGCTCGGCCATGCCGACATCAGCACCACGCAAATCTACACCCACCTGGACTTCCAGCACCTGGCCGCGGTGTACGACAGCGCCCACCCTCGGGCCAAACGCAGCAAAGGCACAGACTCATGAGCATCAAGCTGATCACATTCGACC
Source organism: Candidatus Pseudomonas phytovorans (assembly GCA_029202525.1). Lineage (NCBI taxonomy): Bacteria > Pseudomonadati > Pseudomonadota > Gammaproteobacteria > Pseudomonadales > Pseudomonadaceae > Pseudomonas > Candidatus Pseudomonas phytovorans. The sequence continues at coordinate 691,819 of CP119325.1, read as the reverse complement.
TCGACGACACCCTGTGGGACACCGCGCCGGTCATCGCCAGCGCAGAAGTCGTGCTGCGCGACTGGCTCCAAGCCAACGCCCCGGTCCTCGGCGGCGTGCCGGTGGAGCACCTGTTCGCCATCCGCGAGCGCCTGGTACAGGCTGAGCCCGGCCTCAAGCACCGCATCAGCGCCTTGCGTCGTCGGGTGTTGTTCCATGCACTGGAAGCAGTCGGCTACAGCGAAAAGCATGCGCAGGAGCTGGCCAATGAAGGCTTTGAAGTGTTCCTGCATGCCCGCCACCAGGTGGAGATATTCCCCGAGGTACAGCCGGTGCTGGAGCTCTTGCGCCATCAATACATTCTGGGCGTGGTCACCAACGGTAATGCCGACGTGAGCCGGCTGGGGCTGGCGGATTACTTCCGGTTTGCCCTGTGTGCGGAGGATCTGGGGATTGGCAAGCCGGACCCGGCGCCGTTTCTTGAAGCGCTACGCCGAGGTGAGGTGGACGCCAGCGCGGCGGTGCATATCGGTGACCATCCCGGTGACGACGTTGCCGGTGCCCAGCGTGCCGGCTTGCGCGCAGTGTGGTTCAACCCGCAGGGCAAGCCCTGGGCAGGTGAGCAGACCCCGGATGCCGAGATCCAGCGCCTGTCGCAGTTGCCCGACGTGCTCGCGCGCTGGCGCTGACAGGGGCCGCTTTGCGGCCCATTCGCGGGCACGCCCGCTCCCACAGGGACCGTGCAGGGCTCAGCCTGGGGTGATCCTGTGGGAGCGGGCATGCCCGCGAAGAGGCCGGCAAGGGCAACACAAAACCCACAGGCACAAAAAAGCCCGCAGCGACGGCGGGCTTTTTTGTGTTCAGCCACTCAGATAGGGCGGCTGCCGTACTTGTTGTCCGGCTTCTTGGGCGGGTCGGCGACCACGTTGGCCTCGACTTCCTGCACCCTGCCACCGCGCGAAAGGAAATCTTCCATCGCCTTGGCCAGCGCATCACGCTCTTTCTGCTTGGCTTCCATGCTCGGCATCTCGTCTACCGAGACCGCCGCCTTGGATTTGCCTTTGGCAGCGGGTGCCGGGCTGCTGTCGTCATCGCCAGAGTCTTCGGCGCCATCGTCAGCCGCAGCCTCAAGGCCTTCATCACCCTCGTCTTCGTCGCCTACTTCGAGGTCGTCGTTTTCCAGATCATCGTCGCTCATGTTCTACCTCATGACTTGCGAAAAGCAGGTTAGTTATAGACCAGTGCAGCCGTAGACCGGCAGCCACCGGTGAAAATTCAACTGGCCGTGGGTTAGGCCACTGCCCTTGGGTTGGCGCTCCTCATGGGAGGCGGCCCCCAGCAGGCCCTGCTCCTGGCACGGCCTGACAAAAATCATTGAACCCTGCTGGCCACACGCTATTGGCAAGCCTAGCAAAGGCTGGGGAAGTGTGTGGACTCCTCGTCAAACACTCTTCGGCGCGCATTCTAGCGCGCCCGTGGAAAAAGCAAAGCTCCATAAACGCCCTACGACTTGTAAGTTTTTTACCTACGCCGCGAACGTGCCGGATAAACCGTTTGCCAAGCGCGAAAAGCTGAAAATCTGGCAAAAAAATGCCCGGCAAGCCGGGCAAGTTTTTACCGCGTCGCAGTTACAGGTTGTAGCCGCGTTCGTTGTGCTGAGCCAGGTCGAGGCCGACCGACTCTTCTTCTTCGTTGACCCGCAGGCCCATCACCACATCCAGCACCTTGAGGATCACGTAGGTGACGATGGCGGTGTAGACCACGGTGAAAATCACGCCTTTGGCCTGGATCCAGACCTGCATGCCAATGTCGGTGACAGTGCCGAAGCCGCCCAGGGCCGGGGCTGCAAACACACCGGTAAGGATGGCGCCGATGATGCCGCCGATACCGTGCACACCGAAGGCATCCAGCGAGTCGTCGTAGCCCAGCTTGCGCTTGAGGGTGGTGGCGCAGAAGTAGCAGATCACACCCGAAGCCAGACCGATCACCAGGGCGCCCATCGGCCCCACGGTGCCTGCAGCCGGGGTAATGGCGACCAGGCCGGCAACCACACCCGAAGCAATGCCCAGGGCACTTGGCTTACCGTGGCCAATCCACTCGGCGAACATCCAGCCCAAGGCTGCTGCTGCGGTGGCGATCTGGGTGACCAGCATGGCCATACCAGCGGTGCCGTTGGCGGCAGCGGCGGAGCCTGCGTTGAAGCCGAACCAGCCGATCCACAGCATGGCCGCGCCGATCAGGGTGTAGCCCAGGTTGTGCGGGGCCATCGGGGTGGTCGGGTAGCCCTTGCGCTTGCCCAGCACCAGGCAGCAGACCAGGCCTGCGATACCAGCGTTGATGTGCACCACGGTGCCGCCCGCGAAGTCCAGTACGCCCCAGTCCCACATCAGTGCACCGTCACCGCTCCACACCATGTGCGCGATCGGCGCATACACCAGAGTGAACCAAATACCCATGAACACCAGCATCGCAGAGAACTTCATGCGCTCGGCGAAGGCACCCACGATCAGTGCCGGGGTGATAATGGCGAAGGTCATCTGGAAGGTGATGAATACCGCTTCAGGGAAGAGTGCGGTGGCCGACGTCAGGTTCTCGGGCGTGACGCCGCTGAGGAAGGCCTTGGAGAAGCCGCCGACGAAGGAGTTGAAGTTGAGCACGCCCTTTTCCATACCGGTGGTATCGAAGGCCATGCTGTAACCGTAGACGACCCAGAGAATGCTAATCAGGCCGGTGATTGCAAAGCACTGCATCATCACCGACAGCACGTTCTTGGAACGCACCATGCCGCCATAGAACAGGGCCAGGCCCGGGATAGTCATGAACAGCACCAGCGCCGTTGCGGTCAGCATCCAGGCGGTGTCGCCGGAGTTCAGCGCTGGGGCAGCTTCCTCTGCCAGGGCAAGCCCGGGCATTACGAGGGACAAAAGGGCTCCTAGCCCTGCGATCTTACGCAGAGTCATGTTGTTTTCTCCTGGGGCGTTGGGTTTGGTGAGGCTTTTTTGCTGCTTAGATCGCGTCGGTATCGGTTTCGCCGGTACGGATGCGGATCGCCTGCTCCAGATTCACCACGAAAATCTTGCCGTCACCGATCTTGCCGGTGTTGGCTGCCTTGGTGATGGCTTCGATTACCCGATCAAGGTCCTTGTCATCGATGGCGACATCGATCTTTACCTTGGGCAGAAAATCGACCACATATTCAGCACCGCGATACAGCTCGGTGTGGCCCTTCTGCCGGCCGAAGCCTTTGACTTCAGTAACAGTGATGCCCTGCACGCCGATTTCCGACAGCGACTCGCGCACGTCGTCCAGCTTGAACGGCTTGATGATGGCTGTGACTAGCTTCATGAAACTCTCTCCCGATTTGGTGGACTTGCCCCAGGAAAACAAACCCGTCTCAAGTCTAAGCGCAGCGGTTGGCTTTGTAACGCGTCGTCGGTATCCGGCTCCGCGTGCGCACTGCTTGGTCACAAGGAACTGCATCAGTGCATGGCTCGTACAGGTCTTTGCAGAAACCTTGCCAGGTCCGGCAAAGCACCGGAAAACAGCGAGTTATGTGAAAGGGTCGGGATTGGCCAGTCGCCAGCATTGAAAACATGCACAGTTTCGGTGCGCACAAGCAGGGCGCATTGCGCGAAAAATGTGCAATCGCTCGCCGTCTGGGGGTCTGAATTGCCCGTGCTACACTGCGGGCCATTTCTCCGTTTCAGTGGACAGCCCCATGCTCGCGCCCAAAGCCCTTCTCGATGCCCTGAGCGACCAGGCCTCACGCCTGTTCAGCAGCGATACCGCCCAGCCCCGTGCAGAACTGGAAAGCCAGTTCAAGGTGCTGATGCAAGGTGCCTTCAGCAAGCTGGACCTGGTCAGCCGTGACGAATTCGACAGCCAGATGGTCGTGCTGGCGCGCACCCGCGCCCGCCTTGAGGCGCTGGAAAAACAAGTCGCCGAGCTGGAAGCACGCATGGCGCCCGGCGCGCAGGAATAACAACCGCTTGAAGGTTAACCTGTGGGAGCGGGCATGCCCGCGAACACCGGCGCAGCCGGTGCCATCCACCGCGTTGCCTGCTTCGCGGGCTTGCCCGCTCCCACAGGGATTCGCGCAAGCCTGCTAGCTCGCGCAGAGCTGTTTCGGCGGCAACTCGCTGGCATGCAAGGTGCCGCGAAACAGGGCTGCACCACACTGGGTAACCAGCGTCTTCATCCGGTTGTGTGAGTTGAGGATCTCGGCCTGGATATCTTCAATGGCCGGATCCCCCGGCTGCAAGGTAACCGCACGATTGGCCCATTCGATGGCTGCAAACCGGCTCTGCTTGCGGGTGCCGCGCCCCTGCATCCAGGCCAGCCCCAGTTCGGCGCTGGCGCGCCCGGCAACCCACGCGTCCGGGTGCTCGACCAGGCTCGACAGGTAGGCGACCGCTTCGGCCCGCTCCTGCGCTTCACCAAACTGGCGCAATAGAATCCCCAGGTGCAAACGCGCGCGGGCATTGGTCTGCGCATTGCCCAACGCGTCGACCAGCAGGCGCCTGACCGCCAGCATGGCGCTTCGCTCATTCAGGTCCTCATCGCCATCCATGCGCAGGCAGGCGAGGTTGTACTTGGCCTGCCTGCTGCCCGCTTCCACTGCACGTTGCAGCCAATACCCCGCCGCCTCGTCATCCAGATAATGCGACGGGGTATTGCCCAGGCCGCCGCTGTGCAGCTCGTACAGGCCGAGGGCAGCCCCAGGCAGGCTCATCTCGGCACAGCGCTCATACAGGTAACACGCCACCTCGTGCCTGTTGGCAGCCCACAGCAGCCGCGCCACCGCGAGCACCTCGAAGCCTGGGGCCTGCCGCGCGCGCTGGCGCGTCACCGCCATCTGCGACCATAGCCTGGCCTGCTCGGCCGAGCGTGGCAGCCCCCACAGGCCGAAGCGGTGCCCGGCAGCTCGCATTGCACAGGCCCCAGCATGCGAGCCGCCTTCACACAGGCGCTCGATGGCAGTGCGCAGCAGTTGAAGGTCATCTGCCATGCCATCGCGCAGTATCAACCCGACCAAACAGCGAAACGGCTCGCCCATCGCAGGGATGGCGCCGTGATCAGCGTTACATGCCATGCTTGCGGCGAAATCGCGCATACCACCGGCATGGTCTTGCAAGGCACTGCTACGTAGCGCGCCTCGCCAAGCCAGCACGACAGCGCTTTCCCTGGGCCTTAGCGGGCGCTGCAACCAGGTATCGAACAGTTGCTGCCAATCGACAACGGCCTGCAACTGGTCGGCATGCGGCAGCTTCAGCCGTTCTTCGACGGCCATCCAGCGCAACGCATTGCGCAACGCTTCGTCCCACGTCTCGCACAACGGCCCATTGGCCAGCAGCTCTAGCGCATCGAAGCTGGCGCCCCAACGGGGCAGCAGGTAAACCGCGAGCGCCTGGATGGCTTCAAAGCAACCGGGGCGGGCCACGAGTGCATGGCGCAACCAGTAATAGCGTGGTGCTGCGTTTTCGTGGTCGACACGCCTGCTCAGGCACGCCGGCAACGCCTGGGGCAGCTCAGCCAGCGGCAACAGCCCGTGCCGGACCAGTAATGGCGCTGCAGCTTCCTGTACCTCCACATCGGCATGGGCACTGGGCCTGAAGCGCGCAGGCTGCCCCTCAAACAGTTCGTTCAACCAGCCAGGCTCGCGCAACTGCGCACTGACACGCAGCATGCCAATGGCCGCTGCCACGGGTTGTGCGCAGCGGTCCATTGCGCGCAAAAGGTGTGCGGTCGCGGTTTCACACATTTGCTCGACGGCCAGCAAGCGCGCCGCGTTGTGTGGGCCACCAGCCTGCACCTGACAGGCCCGGTGCAAGCAGTGCATGCCCATTACCACCTGTGGGTGGTAAGCCTTGGGGCAGGCGTCAATCCAGGCTTTGAGCACCTGGCTCAGGGCCCTGTCATTCTGGTTTTCGAAGTCAACCAGCATGTGCCCTTCGATGGCTGCCAGGTAGGCCGGAAACTCCCCGGGCGGGGCTTGGCGCCATTGCACCTCAAGGCAGTCGAAAAAGCGGGTGAGCTCAATGAAAGAATTGGCCTGCACCAGTTCGCGAATGATCTGGCGCGTGCGGGTGAGCGTTTGCACGGCGCAATACCTCAAGTCCATTTGAAAGAAGACGCGGTGCCATCCCATGGCAACTGCGGTTGCCCAATAACACTAAGCCATGGCAGGTACCTGCGCAAAGTTAATTGGATCCAGTTGTTGTCGAAATTCACAGAAAAACAGGGAAAAACCCTGCGCTGAAAAACCCCGACGCACACTTCTTGCGCCCGCCTTGGCCGCGCTGGCTATTCTGACCCAGCCGCATGAAGCGGCCCTTTCCAGCGACAACGGAGCGTCCATGTCCCTAGCCCTCGTTCACAGCCGCGCCCAGGTGGGTGTACAGGCACCGGCGGTCAGCGTCGAAACTCACCTGGCCAACGGCCTGCCCCATCTCACCCTGGTCGGCCTGCCAGAAACCACGGTCAAGGAAAGCAAGGACCGGGTACGCAGTGCCATCGTCAATTCCGGGCTGAACTACCCACAACGGCGCATTACCCAGAACCTGGCCCCCGCCGACTTGCCCAAGGATGGCGGGCGCTATGACCTGGCCATCGCTCTGGGCATACTTGCCGCCGACGGCCAGGTGCCAGCGGCCAGCCTCGCCGAGGTCGAGTGCCTGGGCGAACTGGCGTTGTCTGGCAAATTGCGTGCGGTGCAGGGCGTACTGCCGGCGGCACTGGCGGCACGGGAGGCGGGCCGGTCGCTGGTGGTTCCACGTGAGAACGCCGAGGAGGCCAGCCTGGCCGGCGGGCTGGTGGTGTATGCAGCAGGGCACCTGCTGGAGCTGGTCGCCCACCTGAACGGCCAGGTGCCGCTACCGCCATACGCTGCCAACGGTTTGATCCTGCATCAACGCCCCTACCCTGACCTGAGCGAGGTGCAGGGCCAAATTGCGGCCAAGCGCGCATTGATGCTGGCGGCGGCTGGGGCGCACAACTTGCTGTTCACCGGGCCACCCGGCACCGGCAAGACCTTGCTCGCCAGCCGCCTGCCCGGGCTGCTGCCACCGCTGGACGAGCACGAGGCGCTGGAAGTGGCGGCGATCCAGTCGGTCAGCGGGCATACACCGCTGAGCAGCTGGCCGCAGCGACCGTTTCGCCACCCCCACCACTCTGCGTCCGGGCCGGCCCTGGTCGGGGGCAGCAGCCGGCCACAACCGGGCGAAATCACCTTGGCCCACCATGGCGTTCTGTTTCTGGATGAATTGCCAGAGTTTGAACGGCGTGTGCTGGAAGTGCTGCGCGAACCGTTGGAATCGGGCGAGATCGTGATTGCCAGGGCCCGCGACAAGGTGCGCTTTCCGGCGCGCTTTCAGCTGGTGGCGGCGATGAACCCATGCCCTTGCGGTTACCTGGGCGACCCTACTGGCCGCTGCCGCTGCAGCACCGAGCAGATCGCGCGGTACCGCAACAAGCTGTCGGGGCCGCTGCTGGACCGCATCGACCTGCACCTGACCGTGGCCCGCGAAAGCACCACGCTGAACAACCAGCCCTGTGGTGAGACCAGTGCCGATGTGGCAGCCCGGGTGGCGCAGGCGCGTGAAGTACAGCAGCGTCGCCAGGGGTGTGTGAATGCGTTTCTCGACCTTGAGGGGTTACGCCGCCATTGCCCATTGGCGGCGGCGGACCAGGCGTGGCTGGAGAACGCTTGCGAGCGGTTGACCTTGTCGTTGCGGGCAGCGCACCGGTTGTTGAAAGTGGCGCGGACACTGGCGGACCTGGAGGGTTGTGAAGCGATTGGCCGGCCACATCTGGCCGAGGCCCTGCAGTACCGGCCGGGGAGCAGTTAGATTGCCGGGGCAGGCGAAGAAAGCATCAAGGCGAACAACTACATCAGGCTTTGCCAGCCAAAGCCTCCTCAACCGCCTTAAGCAATACCTCTTCAGAGAACGGCTTACCCAGGCAGGCCAACGCCCCAAGGCTCATCGCCGAATGCACCGCGCCATCGTCCCAATGCGCCGACATGCAGATCACTGGCAAGCACCGCCCCTGCCCCGCCAGCGCTCGTTGAACGTCCAGCCCACCCATCCCCTGCATCTTCAGGTCGAGCAACACGCAACCCGCCTGCCAAGCCAGATCCGACCCAAGGAACGCAGCCGCTGTAGCAAACGACAAGGTCTCGAACCCGGCTGAACGCAGCAGGTTGGCCAGGCTTTTGCGCACCGAAGCATCGTCGTCGACGATGCACACCCATCTGTTCATGCGCCGCCCAGGCCCTCAGGCCGCGCACCGATAACGTTGTGCATGGCCACCAGTTCGATCAGCGAGCGGGACTGCATCTTGTTCATGATGTTCTTCTTGTGCACCTTGGTTGTCACTTCGCTGGTGCCGATCTGCCTGGCGATCTGCTTGTGCGACAAGCCATCGACCACCAGCGAGAATACCTGGCGCTCACGCGGGGTCAGGCACTGGTATTTTTCCTCGACCTGCCGCGCATGCCGCCATTTGCGCCCATCGGCCAAGGCCCTGTGCCGCACGCCCTGCAGCAGCGTCAGCAGTTGGTCTTCGTCAAATGGCTTGGTCAGAAACTCTACAGCACCGGCTCGCATGGCCTGCACCGTCATCGGGATGGTGCCGAAGCCAGTCATGAACACGATCGGCCAGGGCAGCGCCAGCCGGCGCAACGCGTCTTGCACTTCCAGCCCGGTGGTGTCAGACAGGTGCATGTCCAGCAGGAGGCAGGCATAGGGCGTTTCCAGGCGGGCGTCGAACAACGCCTCGGCACTGGCAAACACATGGTGCGGGATATCCTGTGAGCGCAGCAGGCGGCCCAGCGCCGTACGTACCGACGGGTCGTCGTCCACCACCAGCACCGGCACTCGAGTGCTGTCATCCAACGGTTCAAGGTTGTCGGCGGCGGGACAAAACGGTGATGGCCCCAGCGCCTGGCAAGGGACATCGAAGCTGAGCTCGGCGGCCAGCCGGTAACCCCGACGCGGCACAGTCTGAATCAGCCCGCGGTCGCCAAAAGCTTTACGCAGCAAGGACACCTGCACCTGCAGGTTGTTGTCCTCAACCACCGTGCCGGCCCATACCTGGCTGAACAGCTCATCCTTGCCGACCACCCGGCCCTTGGCCCTGATCAGCGTGGCCAATACCTCGAATGCGCGCCCGCCCAGCAGGATCGGCTTGCCGTCGAGAAACACTTCTCGCCGCTCCAGCGACACTTGGGCATTGCCTATTCGGATCATGGCTTCCTCGCACCGGCATGGGCGTTTGCACCGCCCTGCGCAGCCTAGGCCCACGTACTCATTGAAACAATTATCCCGAGGGATAGGTTGGCTTCATCACTATACAAGTGCGCGCCGGTACTCAGGGTACGATAACGGACAACGGCGTGCCCGTTCCTGCCAAGCGGGCTACAACCCTCAGCCTTACTGGGCTCGCTGCGTATACTCGCGCATCAGGATGTCGCTGCCAGGGGGTGCCGGATGCTCGATGAACGCCTCGCTCACAGGCCCATCGATTTTGACCAGTCGATCGACGAGGGCTGGTTGAATCGGTGCGGTATCACACCGCTGGGCCAGGAAGGCGAGCTCAGCTACTTCCGCCTGCACGACGCTGTCACCGGCCAGTCGTGGATCGCTGCGCGTGCTCCACTCGACGCACCGGCCGCTTGCCAGCGCCTGGAGCGTGACTACCAGCTGGAGCTGGACCCGCAGTGGGCGGTAATCCCCTCGGCGTTCGTGCGTTCAGCCGAGGGCCCGCTGCTGGTATACCCGGCCGGCCACGCGATTGCCGACCTGCTGATCGAAGGCCCGGCGGCCCTGGAGCCGTTTCTCGACATCGCGGTCAACGCCGCCACAGCACTGGCACTGGCCCACGAACGCAACGTACTGCATGGCGCCCTGCAACCCGAGCATGTGTACCTGCAGGGCACTCAGCGGGTGCGGCTGGGCTGCTTTCGCGCAGGGCCGGCACAGCTGTTCAGCGAACAGGGCACCCCGCTCGGTAACTGGGCCTACCTGGCGCCGGAGCAAGTCTGCCCACACGGCAGCAGCAGCGACCGGCGTAGCGACATTTATGCCCTGGGCGCGATCCTTTACCAGCTGTTGCTGGGCGAGCTACCGCTGGCGGGGCGCGACACCCAACACTGGCGCCAGCTGCATGCCGGCGTACAGCCCAGGGCAGCCTGCGAAGTGGACAACAACGTGCCGCAGCCTCTGAGCCGGATACTGGCCAAGGCCCTGGCCAAAGAGCCGGACGCCCGATACCAGAGCGCTCGCGCCTTGGCAGTAGACCTCGCCCACTGCCAGCGGCAATGGGCCAGCAGCAAGACCATGGCAGCTTTCACCCCCGGCTGCGCCGACCCGGTCGCCCCCAACCGCACGCGCCTGTATGGCCGCAATGCGGAACAAAAAGCCATCGCCCTGATGCTCAAGGGCCTGCGCCGCGACAGCACGCCACAAGCGTTGTTCATCAACGGTGCCGCCGGCATGGGCAAGTCCAGCCTGGTCGAGGCAGCGCTCAAGAGCAACGCCCACGGCTACTGGGCCATCGGCAAGTGCAATAGCCTGGGCCAGACCGTGCCCTATGCGCCTTGGGTGGAAATCCTCGGCGCATTGACTACTCAGCTGCTGGCGAAGAACAGCCAGGACCTCGGCACCCTGCGCCGCGAGATCTTGCGCCGCATCAAAGGCCACGGCCGGTTGCTGGGCACGCTGGCGCCAGACCTGCAATTCATTCTGGGCCCGCTACCCACGCTGCCAGCAAAACCCACACGCCTTGCGTTGCAGAAGGAGTTAAGGGCAATCGTTGAATTTCTGCAGGTGTTCAGCCGCCCTGGCCTGCCACTGGTACTGTTTCTCGACGACATGCAGTGGGCCGACGACGCTACGCAGCAGCTGCTGGCACAACTGCTCGTACAGGCGCCCGGCAACCTGCTGCTGATCTTTGCCCGGCGCAATGACATACAAGCCGGCAGTGCACCACCTGCCATGCCAGCAGCCGTGCGCAGCACCACCCTGAACCTGCGCCCGCTGGCCGTTGGCGCGGTGGCCGAGCTGATCGGCGAACGCTACCACGTCGATCCCGACCAGACCTTGCAACTGGCCGGGCTGGTGCATGACAAGACCGCCGGCAACCCGTTTTTCATCAACCAGATCCTCAGGGCTATGGTCGAAGACCAGTTGTTCACCTTCGATACCCAGGCCATGCGCTGGTCATGGTGTCTGCAGGCCGTGGCCCGGCACCGCTATTCCGACAATGTCGCCGACCTGATGATCCACCGCCTGGTGCGCCTGCCTGGGCCCCAGCGCGACGTGCTGCGCATCGTCAGCGCGGCGGGCAGCCGATGCGATGAACGCTTGCTCCGCCAGGTTCTTGCACAAGCGCCGGGCGAACCGTTGCAGGTATTGATTGGCGCGGGCTTCCTGCTGCCGAGCCAGAAGGGCCTGGGCTTTGCCCATGACAGGGTGATGGAAGCGGCTTATCAACTTACCCCCGTGCGCGAGCGCGAATCCCTGCATGCACGCATTGCCCAAGCCATGCTCCAGGTCTGGCCAGAGCACTTGCACGAAGTGCTTTTCGAGGTCGCCCACCAGCTGCAAAGCGCCAACCCACGCGGGTTTGCAGCGGATGACTGCGACGTTTTCCTGCAGCTTTTACGAGAGGCAGCATTGCGCGCGCGCGACAGCGGTGCCTTTGCCCAGGCTGCGGGTTACCTGCACACGGCCGAACAGCTGCTGCACCATGCCAGCACGCTGGAAAGCCGCGCCACGCATGGCTTTGCCATCGCCTACATGGCGGCGGAGTGCGACATGCAACTGTCGCGCATCGCCGCGGCCGAAGCCCAGCTCAGCGAGTGCCGGCAGCGCGCGCGTTCGGCGCTGGACCGTGCTCGGCTTTGCAGGTTGCAGGCCGGCCTGTTCACCTTGCAGGGCGACTATCAGGCGGCCATCGACAGCGCCTTGTCAGGCCTGGAGCTACTGGGTATCGGCCTGGCACGGGGCGTCGACCGGCAACAGGTAGAAGCCAGCCATGCCCGTGTGCTCGCCATGATCGAAAACAAGGGTCGCCACTGCCTGGAGTCACTGCCACGCACCGACTCAGAGCACGTGGAGGCGGCGATCGGCCTGCTGGCCACGCTCTCGTCTTCATTCTCCGTGCAGGACGACCTGCGCTTCCTGCACCTGACCAGGATCATGGAGTTGTCGCTGCTGCATGGCGTTGCCCCAGGCAGCACTTACGCCCTGGCCTGGTTCGGGGTGATGATCGCCGAGCGGTTCGGCGCCTACCACGACGGCCATGCCTGTTGCCTGGCTGCGCTGAAGCTGATCGAGCGGCACGGTTTCGAGGTTGACCTGACCAGCGCGCTGCTGGCCCTGGACCAGGTCAGCGCCTGGACCTCGCCGATGGAGTCCGCCCGCCGCACCGCGCTGGAAGCGGTCGACTCGGCGCGCCTTAGCGGCGACCTGGCGATGGGCTGCCATGCCCGCAACCATCTGGTTTCCGACTCGTTGTTCATGGGCCGTTACCTGCCGGATATAGCTGAAGAAGTGCAACAGGGCCTGGCCGTCGTTCGCGGTTGCGGCTACAGCGATATCGAGCAGACCCTGCAGGCTCAGCAGGGGTTCGTCGCGAGCCTGAGCGGCACAACGTGTGTGGCCTCGGCCACGCCGGTCAACTCAGCGACCACGCTGTTCTTCCGGCACCTGTTCACGGGCATGTCTGCCTTCTACCTGGGCAACATTCCACACGCCCTGCGTAACCTGGCCAAGGCCGGTGACAATGCCTGGGCGGCACCTGCGCACATCAACCTCGCCGACTACCACCTGTTCCGCGGCCTGGCCCTGGGCAGCCCGGAGGCCCCCGAAAGCCTGGCCGAGAAACTGAGCGAGCTGCGCGGCTTGCGTGAGCGATTCGGTCGCTGGGCCAGCTTCAACCCGGCCACCTTCCGCAACAAACTGCTGCTGATCGAAGGCGTCATCGCCAAGCTTGAAGGTGACGGTCTGGCCGCCATCCGTTGTTTCGACCAGGCGCAAATCGCCGCCACCGCAGCCGGCTTCATCCACGAGCAGGCCCTGGCCCACGAACAGCTGGCCGAGGTGTGCATCCCTAGCGGCCTGATTTCCGGTGCCAACCTGCACCTGCGCATCGCCCGCGACTGTTTCCATATCTGGGGGGCAACAGGCAAGGTGCACCAGCTGGAGACCCTGCACCCGTTCCTGCGCACCCAGCCCATCCAGGAGACCTACCGCGCTACCCAGCAGGCCAGGCTCGACCTGGAAGCCGGCATCGAAGCCGCGCGGGCGCTGTCCGAAGAAGTGCTGCTCGAAGGCCTGATCGAAACCTTGATGGGCCACCTGACCCAGCACTCCGGCGCCGACCACGGCGCGCTGCTGATCGTCAGCGGTGCCGAATTCCAGATGGCCGCCCTCGCCTACATCGACGATGCCGGGCTGCACGTCAGCATGGACAACTGCCAGAAGTTCATGACCCAGGCACCGCTGTCGGTCATCAATACCACCATGCACACGCGCAAGCCGCTGGTACTCAACGATGCCCAAAGCGACTGCCCCGAGGCTTTCCGCCAAGAGCTGCAAGCGCGCAATGCACGGTCTGTGCTGTGCCTGCCGCTGGTGATTCAGGGCGTACTGATTGGCTTGGTGTATCTGGAGAACCGCCTGGTACCTAACCTGTTCGGCAGCCAGCGCCTGGCCATGCTGGAAATCCTCGCTTCGCAGGCGGCGGTATCGCTGCAGACCGCCAAGTTCTATACGCGCCTGGCCGAAGACAACCAGAGCCGCGCACAAATGGAAGCCGAATTGCGCCGCTCACGTGCAGAGCTGGCGCGCAGTGCGCACCTGCAGGTGATGAATGAGCTGTCGGCGTCCATCGCCCACGAGATCAGCCAGCCACTGCTGGGCATTACCTCCAACGCCGCCGCCAGCCTGCGCTGGCTGAAGCGTGCCAAGCCCGATCTGGAAGAGGCAATTGCCGGCCTGGAAGACATCCGCAACGACAGCGAACGCGCCGCCAACATCGTGCGTGCACTGCGCTCGCTGGCCAAGCAGTCGCCGATGCAACTCAAGGCCGTGAAGCCGGACGAGTTGATCCGCGAGGTGGTGCGTTTGACTTCGGTCGATGCCGCCAAGGGCACGGTAGACGTGCAGGCACGCTTGCAAGCGGGGGTGAGCGTAATGGCCGACCCGGTGCAGTTGCAGCAGTTGGTGTTCAACCTGATCACCAATGGCCTGGAGGCGCTGGCGGGGTATCGCAGTGATGGCGTACTGCGGATTGCATCGACGGTGGTTGGGAATGGGGTGGAGATCTGTGTAGACGACAACGGACCAGGGATTGCACCCGAGGAGCGGGAGCAGGTATTCGGGGCGTTCTACACCACCAAGAGCGGTGGCATGGGGATGGGCCTGGCGATCTGCAGTTCGGTGGTGCAGGCCCATGGTGGGCAGCTGCAGGCGCTGGTGTCGGAACTTGGCGGGTGCCGGATTCGTTTCACCCTGCCTGTGAGTCCTGCTTAGCCTGTACCGGCCTCTTCGCGGGCACGCCCGCTCCCACAGAGACAGTGCAAATCCCGTGGACTGCGCGGTCCCTGTGGGAGCGGGCGTGCCCGCGAAGAGGCCGGTACAGGTTTACATCAACGCGAGGTCAACGCCGAATAGCTGTTCATCAGGTTGCGGTAGTTGGGAATGCGCTGGGAAAGCAGGTTACCCAACCCTTCAATGTCGTTGCGCCAGTCGCGGTGCAGCTCACAAGCCACCGAGAACCAGTTCATCATCTGCGCACCTGCCTGGGTCATGCGCACCCACGCCGCCTGCTGCACGGTCTCGTTGAAGGTGCCCGAGGCATCGGTCACCACAAACACTTCAAAGCCTTCAGCCAGTGCCGACAGGGTCGGGAACGCCACACACACATCGGTCACCACGCCAGCGATGATCAGTTGCTTGCGGCCGGTGGCCTTGATTGCCTTGACGAAGTCTTCGTTGTCCCAGGCGTTGATCTGCCCTGGGCGGGCAATGTACGGCGCGTCCGGGAACATTTCTTTCAGCTCGGGCACCAGCGGGCCGTTCGGCCCTTGCTCGAAGCTGGTGGTGAGGATGGTCGGCAGGCCGAAAAACTTGGCCAGGTCGCCCAATGCCAGCACGTTGTTCTTGAACTCGTTGGGCGAGAAGTCCTGCACCAGCGAGATCAGGCCGGTCTGGTGGTCCACCAGCAGGACCACGGCGTCGTCTTTGTTCAAGCGTTTGTAATCGGGTTGGCTCATGGGGTGACTCCTTGGGTTGGGAATACGGGCCGGCACTGTCCGCAAGGGCTTATACCGGTGGATAGATTCGGCTTAAGCAATCGCCTGCGCCTGGCGCCAGGCCTTGGGCGGCTGGCCAACCAGGCGGCTGAAGGCGCGGGTGAAATGGGCCTGGTCGCAAAAGCCGCACTCCAGGCTCACATGGGTGATCGGTGCCTCGGTGGCGAGCAGGCGCTTGGCCTTTTCCATACGCGCCAGCAGGCGCCAGGCCTGGGGCGAGAGGCCAGTGTTGACCTTGAAGGCACGGGAGAAATGGCTGCGGGTGAGGTTGCACACGCCAGCGATCTCGATGATCGACAGCGAGCTGCGCAGCATCAGTTCCTTGGCCTGGCGCAAGCGTGCGGGCGTCAATGCGCCGGGGGTTTGCAGCGGCTCCTGGGGCGTGCCGGGGTGCATGGCGACTCTCCTGTTGAATGCAGAAAGTCTCGCCCCCGGCACATGACAAAGTCCTGAGCCAAACCTGAATTGTTCTTAATTGTGGGCCGCTGGATGCCTTAATATGCGTGTTGTATTCAGCTAACGAGCGACGACGTATGCAGGTAACCGCTCACCGCACCGTGGCCATGGTGCTGTTCAACGACGTGCTGTTGCTGGACGTCACCGGCCCGTTGGATGCATTTGCCATCGCCAACCGGTTTTTGCCGGCAGATCGGCAATACCGGCTGCTCACCCTGGCCGAAGGGCAAGCAGCGGTGCGCGGTTCATGCGGGCTGAAGGTGGTGGCAGACCTGCGCCTGGAAGACTTGCCTGAAGCCGTCGACCTGTTGCTGGTGCCCGGCGGCCCCGGCGCGTATGACATCGCCGTGCCAGCGCTGGAGCGCTGGTTGCCACAGGCGGTGCGCAGTGCCCGGCGCTTTGGTGCCATCTGCACCGGGGTATTTCTGCTGGGGCGGGCCGGGTTGCTGGACGGCTACCGCTGCACCACGCACTGGAACTATGTAGAGCGCCTGGCGCGGGCGTTCCCTGAGGCCAAGGTCGAGACCGAGCAGATCTACGTGATCGACCGCTGCCTGATCACCTCGGGCGGGATTACCGCAGGGATCGACCTGGCGCTGGCGGTGGTGGCCGAGGACCACGGCAAGGCGCTGGCCCTGGAAGTGGCAAAGGTGCTGTTGGTCGCCCGCCATCGCCAAGGTGGGCAAACACCTTACGGGCCGTTGCTGGCTGCGGTGCCGCGTGATGATTCGCCGATTGCCCGGGTGCAGGCGTACATCGTCGACCACATCGAGCAGGTGTTCACCGTGCAGAAAATGGCCGACCTGGTGGCCATGAGCAGCCGTAATTTCGCCCGCACGTTTCAGCGGGAAGTAGGAATTACCCCGCTGCAGTACCTGCAGAATGCGCGTATCGACCGGGCGCGCAAGCTGCTTGAATGCGGCGACCTGCCGCTGAAGGTGGTGGCGGCGCAGTGCGGGTTTGGCAGCGACCGGCATATGAGGAAGGTGTTCTGCGAGCGCATTGGCATGACGCCAGCGCAGTATCGGGCGCAGTTTGGTGGTGGTGAATAGTTAAAACTGCGTTGCTCTCTTCGCGGTCGCGCCCGCTCCCACATGGACAACATAGGCCTCAAAATCTGCGCAATACCTGTGGGAGCGGGCATGCCCGCGAAGAGGCCAGCCCAGACTGTCACCTATCCCGAGACAATCTTTCTTCCCTACAGCAGATTGTCTGAGCAGACAGCGCCCCTCAGAATCGTCGGCCAAACTGTTCAAACGCTGCCCCGGCAGCTCATGGAGTACGAGCCAATGCCACACGAAGGCAGCCTTCTGCAAACCGCGGTGATCTTTCTACTGGCCGCCGTCGTCGCCGTCCCCCTGGCCAAGCGCCTGCAACTGGGCGCTGTGCTCGGCTACCTGCTGGCCGGTGTAGCCATCGGCCCGCAAGCGCTTGGCCTGATCCGCGACACGGAAAGTGTGGCGCACATTTCCGAGCTGGGCGTGGTGCTGCTGCTGTTCATCATCGGCCTGGAGCTTTCGCCCAAACGCCTGTGGCTGATGCGCAAATCGGTGTTCGGTGTCGGTACCGCCCAGGTGCTGCTGACCGGCGCGCTGATCGGTGCCATTGCCCTGTTCGGCTTCAGCCAGACACTGCCGGCAGCCATCGTGCTCGGCCTGGGCCTGGCGCTTTCGTCCACCGCTCTGGGCCTGCAGAGCCTGGCCGAGAGCAAGCAGCTGAACGCCCCCCACGGGCGCCTGGCGTTTGCCATCCTGCTGTTCCAGGACATTGCCGCCATCCCGCTGATCGCCCTGGTACCGCTGCTGGCCGCCAGTGGCCCGGACACCAGCCACGGCGACAGCCTGCAACACGGTCTGAAGGTTTTCGCCAGCATCGCTGTGGTGATTGTCGGCGGCCGCTACTTGCTGCGCCCGGTGTTCCGCACCGTGGCCCGCACCGGCCTGCCGGAAGTGTCCACTGCCACCGCGCTGCTGGTGGTGATCGGCACGGCCTGGCTGATGGAAGAAGCCGGCATCTCCATGGCCCTTGGCGCCTTCCTCGCCGGCCTGCTGCTGGCCGACTCGGAATACCGCCACGAGCTTGAATCGCAGATCGAGCCGTTCAAGGGCCTGCTGCTGGGGCTGTTTTTCATCAGCGTGGGCATGGGCGCCAACCTGAGTTTGCTGCTGGAAATGCCGCTGGTGGTGCTGGGCCTGACCCTGCTGCTGGTGGCGGTAAAGCTGATGCTGCTGGTAGGCGTCGGGCGCCTGGTCGGTGGCCTGAACAGCGCCAGCGCCCTGCGCCTGGGCATGGTGCTGGCGGCCGGTGGCGAGTTTGCCTTCGTGGTGTTCAAGCTGGGCAAGGACCAAGGCTTGTTCGACACCCAGACCTACGACCTGCTGCTGCTGACCATTACCCTGTCGATGGCCATTACCCCATTGTTGATGCTGGGTTGCGCCCGCGCCCTCAAACGCCCGCAGCCGGTGCGTGAGGTGCCAGAACAGTACAAGCAGATCCAGACGGATACGCCGCGGGTGGTGATTGTCGGCATGGGCCGCATGGGTCAGATCGTCGCGCGCATTCTGCGGGCGCAGAAAATCCCGTTCATTGCCCTGGAAACCTCGGTGGACACCATCGAGATGACGCGGATGTTCGAACAGGTACCGGTGTTTTACGGCGACCCGCTGCGCCCGGAAGTGCTGCATGCGGCCAAGGTGGGTGAAGCGGAGTACTTCATCATTACCATCGACGACCCTGAAGCTGCCATTCATACCGCAGAGCGGGTGAAACGCCTGTACCCGCACCTGAAGGTGCTGGCCCGGGCACGTAACCGCCAGCATGTGCACAAGTTGGTGGATGCAGGCGCCGAGCCGATTCGCGAGACGTTCTACTCCAGCCTGGAGATGACCCGCCGGGCGCTGGTGGGGTTGGGCTTGAGCGATGAACAGGCGGCGGACCGGATTGCACGGTTTACCCAGCATGACGAGGAGGTGCTGGTGGCCCAGGGGCAGGTGCGTGATGACCGGGCCAAGGTGATGCAGACGGCCAAGGAGGCACGGGTGGAATTGGAGCGGTTGTTTGATTCGGATGCGGATTAAGGCCGTTTGGTGCATGCCGTGAGGGTTGTAGCGCCTGTGAGATCGAGCGCCGCCCGCGCGGCGCTTCGCGGGGCAAGCCCGCTCCCACATTTGTTTCGGGCCAGTCTCTCCTGCCTCCATTGGCGCGCGCACCCTTGGCGCATGGCTGGAGATGGATGATAAGCAACTGCGCAACATGCGATATCGAATGGAACAAACAAGGGGCCGCGCGCCAATGCCTCAGGAATAATTGGCCCGAAACAAATGTGGGAGCGGGCTTGCCCCGCGAAGCGCCGCGCGGGCGGCGCTCGATCTCACAGGCACTGACAACCTATCGGCGGACACCTTGCTGCCATCACGCGGACAGGATTCTCAGAACCTTCCTACTCGCTTCCAAGTCATTTCCTACCTAAGTGTATTACCTGAAGAATTATCCTACACACCGTGTCGACGCCCGTCTGATTGTCCGGGGAAGGCCTGCTCTCTAGGCTAACCGGGTCGCTGTCGGTTCAGCGATCGGGTGTGGAAACCCGGATGTGATGAAGGACTGCCGTAATGGCAGTTGTGCGCGTGTGGCCTTTTGGCCTACCGGCTTGCCTTCTCCCCGGTTTTCCACCTCGCGTACAACTGCCGCCTTCTGCGTGGAAACGGGTGGTTGCAGTTCATTTCTGGAGAAGGAATTGCCATGAAGAGAATCGTCCCCGATCCACCCCTCCCCGACACCACCCAACGCCCTTTCAGCCGCTGCGATGCCGGCCACCCCCCATTGTTCACCGTAAACCCGGGCGTCTCCGCCCACGATGCCCTGGTACATGTCGCCCAGTACCTGCGCGGTGCCTATGACTGTGGCTACAAAGCCTTGGAGCATCTGGATGACACAGGCAAAAGCCTGTTCTGGAGCAACCTGAATGCACTCGAAATGGCAGAAGGGTTGGTTGAGGCATTGCTGGATGGTATTGAGTCACAGCCTATAAATTGAATCGCCTTTACCGGCCTCTTCGCGGGTGAACCCGCTCCCACAGAGTCCGTGGCGACGCAAATATCAGTACCAACCACAGAAAAGGGCCACTGTTTCCAGTGGCCCCTCAAGTGCTTGATATTCATATGCACGCCCTCAAGCCGGGGTGTGGAGGTCTCACCCGACGCTGATGATTCAGCCATCGACGGGGTTCCTGATCCAGTTACTGCCGCTGAATGACAACTGGCTTCGCACTCAGGTGAAACGCTAGCAACGCTATCAATAAAGGTCAACGGCTGGAACAAAGCGCAACAAAAAAGGCCAGCCCCCTACCAAGGGAGCCGGCCTTTTTGCACACAACTACCGGGCTGTTACTTACCCGCAGTCAACGCGTTATAGCTGGTCATCAGGTTGCGATAATCCGGAATATGGTTCGAGCACAGCGCCGCCAGCCCTTCCACATCGTTGCGCCAGTCGCGGTGCAGCTCACAGGCCACACCAAACCAAGTCATCATCTGCGCCCCCGCCTGGCTCATGCGGTCATGGGCAGCATCGCGGGTCATTTCGTTGAAGGTGCCGGAAGCATCGGTCACCACGAACACATCGAACTCTTCTTCCAGGGCCGCCAGGGCCGGAAAGGCTACGCAAACCTCAGTCACCACACCCGCAATGATCAGCTGCTTCTTGCCAGTGGCCTTCACCGCCTTCACGAAATCTTCGTTGTCCCAGGCGTTGATCTGGCCAGGGCGAGCGATGTACGGCGCATCCGGGAACAGCGCTTTCAGCTCTGGCACCAGCGGGCCGTTGGGGCCTTGCTCGAAGCTGGTGGTGAGAATGGTCGGCAGGTTGAAGAACTTGGCCAAGTCAGCCAGGGCCAGCACGTTGTTCTTGAACTTGTCCGGCTCGATGTCGCGCACCAGCGACAGCAGGCCAGCCTGGTGGTCGACCAGCAGTACAGCGGCGTCGTCTTTGTTCAGGCGGTTGTAGGTGAATTTGCTCATGGTCTGTGCTCCTAAGGGTTATGAATTTTTCAGCAATTCGGGGTGTTTCGCGTTGATGGGCACAGATTAAAATCATCACCTTTGCTGCACTAGACTGCGAAAACCGTCCTTAGCGTTCCGTTTGGAGAACGATCATTGGAAGACCTCAACTCCCTCTACTACTTCACCCAAGTCGTGGAGCACGGCGGCTTCGCCCCGGCCGGGCGGGCGCTGGACATGCCCAAGTCGAAACTCAGCCGGCGCATTGCCGACCTTGAAGACCGACTTGGCGTGCGCCTGCTGCATCGCACAAGCAGGCACTGCTCGCTGACCGAGATCGGTCAGGCCTACTACAACCGCTGCCTGGCCATGCGCGTGGAAGCCGAGGGCGCGGCAGAGATCATCGAGCGCAACCGCAGCGAGCCCCGCGGGCTGGTACGCATCAGTTGCCCCACCACGCTGCTGAACTCCTGGGTCGGACCGATGCTGACCCGCTATATGCTCAAGTACCCACAGGTGGAGCTGTTCATCGAGAGCACCAACCGCCGCGTCGACCTGTTGCACGAGGGCTTCGACCTTGCCCTGCGGGTGCGCTTTCCGCCGCTGGAGAACACCGACATGGTGATGAAGGTGCTGAGCAACAGCACCCAGTGCCTGGTCGGCCAGCCGCACTACCTGGCGCAACTGCCCAAAGGCTTCGACCCGCAGTTGCTCGGCACGCTGCCGAGCCTGCACTGGGGCAGTGCCCAGCGTGAGTACCAGTGGGAGCTGTTCCAGGGTGAGGATAACAGCCGCAGCATCGTCATCCCGCATACGCCGCGTATGGTGACTGACGACCTGTTCGCCTTGCGCCATTTCGTGGTAGCCGGGGTTGGGATTGCGCACTTGCCGCGAGTGGCGGTGCGTGAGGATTTGGCTTCGGGGCGGTTGGTGGAACTGCTGCCTGAGTGGCATCCACGGTGTGGCATCGTGCATGCAATCTTCCCGTCGCGGCGGGGGTTGCTGCCATCGGTGCGGGCATTGATCGATCATCTGGCTGAGGAATTTGCGATCAGCGACATGGCTTGACGCCTGTGCCGGCCTCTTCGCGGGCATGCCCGCTCCCACAGGTATTGCACTGGGTTCGGAGCCTGTGGTGATCCTGTGGGAGCGGGCGCGCCCGCGAAGAGGCCGGCACAGGTAAAGCAGAACCTCCCAGCACACGCTTACAAGACTCCCGGCCTATCCTTGCTCCACAGTCCCGGATCATAACCCCCGGAGCCCCCATGATCCGCGCCACCCCCGGACCAGGCCGCGCCCTGCTCGCCACCCTCGCCCTTTGCCCGGCTTTCAGCCAGGCTGACGAACCCGGCTGGTCGCTGCTCAGCCGCAACTACTTCCTGCACAGCGACTTTCGCTCGCCCTCCGGCGGCGGCCAGAACTACCGCCAGGAATGGGCCCAGGGTTTCATTGGCGAGGTCCGCTCGGGCTTCACCGAAGGCCTGGTCGGCGTGGGTATCGACGCCCATGGCTTTCTAGGCCTCAAGCTCGACGGCGGCCGTGGCCATGCCGGCACCGGCCTGCTGCCACGCGACAGCGATGGCCGCGCCGAGTCTGACTACTCCAGCGCCGGCGCAGCGCTGAAGCTGCGCCTGGGCAATACCCAACTGCGCTACGGCGAGATGATGGTGGAAACCCCGGTGTTCGACACCGGCGACAAACGCTTGCACCCGGAATACGCCACCGGCTGGTTCGTGGAGAACACCAACCTGCCCGACTGGCGCCTTCAGGCCGGGCGCTTCACCGCCTTCAATAACCAGGACAACAGCTCCAGCTTTGATGACTTCAGCGGCTACGGTGCCACCACCCACAACCGGGCCATCAGCCTGGCCGGCGCCACCTTCGCGCCCGCTGGCCCGTTCGGTGCTGCGCTTTACGCCGGCCAGCTGGAAGACACCTGGCGCCAGGCCTACCTCAACCTGAACCTGGCCGATGGCAACTGGCGCGTGGACGGCAACCTTTACAAGACCCGCGACACGGGCAGCGCCAGCGCCGGGGCAATCGACACCCTCGCCTACAGCCTGCTGGCCAAGTACAGCTTCGGCGCCCAGGCGGTAAGCCTGGCCTACCAGAAAGTCGAGGGCGACACCCCGTTCGACTTCGTCGGCGGCGATTCCATCTACCTGGCCAACTCGATCAAATACGCCGACTTCAACGGCCCGGGCGAGCGTTCGTGGCAACTGCGCTACGACCTCAACTTCGCCACCCTCGGCGTGCCCGGCCTGAGCCTGATGGGGCGCTACGTCAGCGGCCGTGGCATTGACGGCAGCCATGCGCCGGCGGGCGGTGTCTACGTGGGTCAGTACGGCCAAGGCGGCAAGCACTGGGAACGCGACATCGACCTGAAATACGTGGTGCAGTCAGGTGCCGCCAAGGACTTGAGCCTGTCGTTCTCCCACGTCAGCCATCGCGCCAACCAGGCCCAGGCCGGCGATGACATCGACCGCATCTACCTGATCATCGAATACCCACTCAAAGGCACCTTCTGACATGAGCACTTCCCCTTCAGGCTGTTGGCTGGCGCAGAGCACAAGGCTCAACATTGATGCTGGCATTACCGGCCTCTTTGCGTGACAAGCCCGCGAAAAGGCCGGCACTGAAGGAAAAAAAAAGGGGCCAATAACTGGCCCCTTCTTCACATCAGCTCAGCTTAGAAAGCAAAGCATGAGCAACCCAGCGACCCCCAGAAGCCCTGGAAATCACTCACCGGCACACTGGATTTGCGTGCCTTGTCATGGCTGTGCGCATGCACCCCGCACGGCCCCGAGCACTGGTGCACGGCAGCGGCCAGCGACGGTGTACCCACACGCCAGTGCCCCGGCACCTTGGCAACCGGCGACCACTCCGGCAGCACTGGCACCTGTGGTGGGCCGAGGCGGTCGAACTCACCCGCCGCATACACCACTTTGCCATCGACAATGGTCAGCACCGACTCGATGCCCTTGATCGCCTCTTCATCAACGCTGAAGAAGTCCAGCGACAGCGCCGCCAGGTCAGCCAGCTGGCCCACCTTGATCTGGCCTTTCTTGCCCTGCTCGCTGGAGAACCAGGCGCTGCCCTGGGTGAACAGTTGCAGTGCGGTGTCGCGGTCCAGACCCTCTGGATACAGTTCCATGCCGCCGACGGTCTTGCCACTCACCAGCCAGTACAGCGAGGTCCACGGGTTGTAGCTGGACACACGGGTGGCGTCGGTACCGGCACCCACTGGCACGCCCATGTCGAGCATGCGCTTGATTGGCGGGGTCTGCTCGGCGGCCTTGGCGCCGTAGCGATCGACAAAGTATTCACCCTGGAAGGCCATGCGGTCCTGAACGGCAATACCACCGCCCAAGGCGCGCACGCGCTCGATATTCTGCGGGGTGATGGTTTCGGCGTGGTCGAAGAACCACGGCAGGCCGTTGAACGGGATGTCGCGGTTGACCTTTTCGAACACGTCGAGCATGCGCGTGATCGATTCGTTGTAGGTGGCGTGCAGGCGGAACGGCCAGCGTTGCTCGACCAGGTGGCGTACCACCGGTTCCAGTTCTTCTTCCATGGTCTGCGGCAGGTCCGGGCGCGGTTCGAGGAAGTCCTCGAAGTCGGCGGCAGAGAACACCAGCATTTCGCCGGCACCGTTATGGCGCAGGAAGTCGGTGCCGCTGTGCAGCTTGACACTGGAGGTCCACTTCTTGAAGTCGTCCAGTTCTTCCTTGGGCTTCTGGGTGAACAGGTTGTAGGCGATGCGCACAGTCAGCTGGTTGTTGTCGGCCAGCTCCTGGATCACCGAGTAGTCGTCCGGGAAGTTCTGGTAGCCGCCGCCGGCGTCGATGGCGCTGGTCAGGCCCAGGCGGTTGAGCTCACGCATGAACTGGCGGGTGGAGTTGACCTGATACTCCAGCGGCAGTTTTGGCCCCTTGGCCAATGTGGCGTAGAGAATCATTGCGTTCGGGCGGGCGATCAGCATGCCGGTCGGGTTGCCGAACTTGTCACGCTGGATCTCGCCGCCCGGCGGGTTCGGGGTGCTCTTGTCGTAACCGACAGCTTTGAGCGCGGCGCGGTTGAGCAGCGCGCGGTCATACAGGTGCAACAGGAACACTGGCGTGTCCGGCGCGGCCTGGTTGATTTCTTCCAGGGTCGGCATGCGTTTTTCGGCAAACTGGAATTCGTTCCAGCCACCGACCACGCGTACCCACTGCGGGGTAGGCGTGCGCGCTGCCTGGTCCTTGAGCATGCGCAGGGCATCGGCCACCGACGGCACACCTTCCCAGCGCAGTTCCAGGTTGTAGTTCAAGCCGCCACGGATCAGGTGCAGGTGCGAGTCGTTCAGGCCCGGGATCACCGTGCGCTGCTTGAGGTCGACGATTTGCGTGGTGGCGCCCTTGTGGGCCATGGCCTCGGCGTCGTTACCCACGGCGATGAAACGGCCGTCCTTGATGGCGGCGGCGGTCGCGGTGGGCTTTTCACGGTCAACGGTGTGCAGTTTACCGTTGAACAGAATCAGGTCGGCGGTCATGGAACCTCCTTGGGTGGATGCGTGAGCGGAACCGGCTTGGCCGGTGAAGGGCAATGCAGACCAGAGCGCGCCGGCCGCACCGAGTACGGTGCTGGTGGCGAGGAACTGGCGACGGGTCTTGTCGTTGCGGTCCTGGGACATGGGGCTCTCCGTCTCTGGGCGCGGCGGCGGCAGGCGCGACTGCGGAGCATGCCGGTTGGTGCAGGGCCAAGGCTTGGATGGATGTGCGGTGGGTTGTAGAAGGTTAGCCCTGATCAGGTTTTGTGCTGCCTGGTCTGGCCTCTTCGCGGCGGTTCGACGGCTCGACGCGCCCGCTCCCACAGGGAAATCACAGGTTTCAGACGCTGTGCAGTACCTGTGGGAGCGGGCGAGCCCGCGAATGCCTCCCACAATTACTGCTGGAGGAACGCCAGCAAATCCTCATTCAGTTGCTGCGCATGGGTCACCGCAAACCCGTGCGGCGCCCCGGCATACACCTTCAACTCGGCCCCGCGTATCAGCTCCGCTGCCTGCTTGCCGGTGGTCTCAAACGGCACGATCTGGTCGGCGTCACCATGAATCACCAATGTCGGCACATCGACCTTGGCCATGTCCGGACGGAAATCGGTCTCCGCGAAAGCCGTCACGCAGTCCAAGGCGCCCTTGATCGACGCCATCAGCGCGATGTTCAGGGTTTGTGTCTGCACGCCCTGAGACACCTTCTGCCCTTGGTTCAGGCCGTAGAACGGCGTGGCGAAATCGGCAATGAACTGCGCCCGGTCGGCACGCAGCCCTTCGCGAATACCTTCGAACACCGACAAGTCGACACCCTCGGGGTTGTCGTCACGCTTGCCGAACACCGGCGTCACAGCACCCAGCAGCACCAGCCCGGCCACTCGCTCGCTGCCGTGGCGGGCAATGTAGCGGCTGACATCGCCGCCACCCATCGAGAAGCCCACCAGGGTCACGTCGCGCAGGTCGAGGTGCTCGATCAACTGGGAGATGTCATCGGCAAAGGTGTCGTAGTCGTACCCGCTCCACGGTTGGCTCGAACGGCCGAACCCACGGCGGTCGAAGGCGATGGCGCGGTAGCCGCGGCTGGCCAGAAACTCCATCTGCGAGTCCCACATGTCGGCATCCAGCGGCCAGCCGTGGCTGAACAGCACGGGCTTGCCGCTGCCCCAGTCCTTGAAATAGATCGAAGTGCCATCACGGGTAACGAAGGTGCTCATAACGGTATCTCCTTGAAAGTGTCGAGGTGAAGGCGTGGCTCAGCCGCGCAGCCAGTTGGCGCAGCGGCGTGTTACCCAAGGCATGATGAAGAACACCACGGGCAGGATGACGAACAGGTTGGCGATGAGGTTGCCGGTGATCGGGCCACCCAGTTGCGGGAAGCGTGCGAACAGCGGCGCCAGCAGTTGCGGAATGACCATGGTCATCGGGCAGATCACCAGGTAGGTCAGCAGCGCCTGCTTCCAGCGCGGCGGCTGCGCGGCCGTGGTGCTCGGTGGGGTGAACCAGAACTCTGGGTCATCGTGGACCTGGGTGTGGTCACCACCTTCAAGCAGTGGCAGCACTTCGTTGACCAGCGCCTGGCGCTCGCCCGAGTTGACCCAGGCCTGCAGCAGGCTCGCATCGGCGAAGCGCACCACTGTGGTGAAGTGCAGCCCGCCGTCATCTGGGCGGATGACGTTGACGTCCAGGTGCCCTGGCTGACGGCGAGCGGTGCTGACGGTGCGCTTGAGCCAAGCTTCGTACGCCGCCAGCGAAGCGGCGCGAACCTTGTGCTGAATGACCAGGGTCACCACGTTGCGGTTGTCTTGGAGTGCGGTGTTCATCGGCGTTCCTTGGGATGAGCTTGCCCGCATCCACTGTGCAACGGTGAACGGGCGGAGGATTGGATGGGTGTGCTGCCCTTGGCGGGCACCGACTGGCGGTGCCCGGGGCGCATTGGCTTACTTGCTGGCGTTGAAGGCGTTGTAGCTGGTCATCAGGTTGCGGTAGTCCGGGATGTGGTTGGAGCACAGCGCGGCCAGGCCTTCAACGTCATTGCGCCAGTCGCGGTGCAGCTCGCAGGCCACGCCGAACCAGGTCATCAGCTGCGCACCGGCCTGGCTCATGCGGTCGTGGGCCGCATCGCGGGTCATGGCGTTGAAGGTGCCGGAGGCATCGGTGACCACGAACACTTCGAACTCTTCCTCCAGGGCAGCCAAGGCCGGGAAGGCGACGCACACTTCAGTGACCACGCCAGCGATAATCAGCTGCTTCTTGCCGGTGGCTTTCACCGCTTTCACGAAGTCTTCGTTGTCCCAGGCGTTGATCTGGCCAGGGCGGGCGATGTACGGGGCATCCGGGAACAGCGCTTTCAGCTCTGGCACTAGCGGGCCGTTGGGGCCTTGCTCGAAGCTGGTGGTGAGGATGGTCGGCAGGTTGAAGAACTTGGCCAGGTCGGCCAGGGCCAGCACGTTGTTCTTGAAGGCGTCTGGTTCGATGTCGCGAACCAGCGACAGCAGGCCAGCCTGGTGGTCGACCAGCAGTACGGCGGCGTCGTCTTTGTTCAGGCGGCTGTATTTGAAGTTGGTCATGGGGTAGCTCCTAAGGGGTTTGATCTTTTCAGTAAGTTGGGTGTTTCGCGTTGATGGGAGAAGATTAAAACCATCACCTTTCGAGCGGTAGATAGTGGTTTTTGGCTTTAGCGTTCTGTTTTCGGAACGATGGATTGGCGCTGTACTTGCTGGCCTCTTCGCGGGCTTGCCCGCTCCCACAGGGATTGCACAAGATTCAAAAGCAGCGCAGTACCTGTGGGAGCGGGCAAGCCCGCGAAGAGGCCGGTACAGGCCCCATTGCTTGCAACCCCAACCTGCTCTATTACTACCGACAGCCCTCCCCTCACCCCCGAGACCACCATGCTGGCGTTCATCCAGTCGTCCCCGTTGTTGCTCGGCTCCGCCCTGATCCTGCTCGACCTCGTGCTCTGGCAGCTGATCCCGATCCAGCGCCGTGCCTGGCACATCGGCACGCGCCTGGTGATCTTCCTGCTGTTCAGCTCGGTGCTGGTGGCCGCCGGCATGAGCCCGCTGCAACCGCCACCCTGGCCCGACGATGTCTCGCGCAACCTGATGGCTACGGTGTTGGCCATCGGCTGGTGGCTGTTCGGCGCGCGCACGGTCACGGTGGTGTTCGGCCTGTTGCTGGTCGCGCGGGGCAGCCATGGCGGGCGGTTGCTGCAGGATGTGCTGGGGGCGTTGATTTTCTTGGTCGCGGTGGTCGCTGCCGCGGGCTATGTGTTGCAACTGCCGGTAAAGGGCTTGCTGGCCACCTCCGGGGTGATGGCCATCGTCATCGGCCTGGCGCTGCAAAGCACCCTGGCCGACGTGTTCAGCGGCATCATTCTGAACACCACGCGGCCCTACCAGATTGGCGATTCGATCTCGATCGACGGCACCGAAGGCAAGGTGCTGGAAATCGACTGGCGCGCCACCCGCCTACTCACGAGCACGGGTAGCCTGGCGGTGATTCCGAATTCGGTGGCAGCCAAGGCGCGGCTGCTCAACCACAGCCGCCCCGTCGATGTGCACGGGGTGTCGATCAGCGTGGTGGTGCCGGCCAAGGTGCGGCCCAAACGGGTGTTCGATGCTCTGGAAAAGGCCTTGCAAGGCGTCAGTGCCATTCTTGCCAGCCCAAAACCGAAGGTGACGGTGAAGGTCTCTACGCTGGAGTCCGTGGAGTACGAGGCCAGTGGCTTCGTGGCGGACGCGGCCACCAAGGGTGACGCACGCAATCAGCTGTTCGACCTTGCCCACCGCCACCTGGAAGCCAGCGGAGTGATGTGGAACGTCGACCTGGCCATACCCCCGCGCAGCCGCCAGCGGGAGGTGCTGGACGAGGTGCGGGTGTTCCGCTCACTGAGCGCCGAGGAGCGTGATGCGCTCAGCCAGCGCATGACCGCCGTGGAGTACCTGGCGGATCAGGTGATTCTGGAGGTGGGCGAGCATTCCGACCATTTACTGGTGATTGGCAGCGGCGTGGTCTCCGCTTCGGTACGCGACGGCGACAAGCTGCTGGAAGCCGGGCGCATGGGGCCGGGCGAGGTGCTGGGGATCGAGGGGATCATCGATGAAGACGATTCGTTTGCCGAGTTCCGGACCTTGACCAGTTGCGTGCTGTACCGGATCGACAAGGAACAGGTGAAAAGCTGCCTGATACAGCGTGGCGATGTGCAGACGGCGCTGAGCAAGTTGCAGCGGTTCCGCCGGCAGAGCCGGGAGTCACTTTTGCTGCAGAAGCCGACCGCGATAAAGAAAGGCGGCTTTCTCAGTTGGTTGCACAAGTAGGCCTGTGCTGGCTATTTTGCGGGTAACCATGCTCAGAAAAGTCTATTAGTGCACTTGAAAACGGTGTTCTACCTGCGGGACCGGCCTGCATTGTCTCTTCCGCAGGTGCTGGGCAGGGCCTCTTCAGCGATTTCTGATAGTCGAATTTGAGTCCGTGATTCGAGGAGAAAAATCAAATGGCTTATAATTGAAGCCAGTCCTATATTTCGGTTCCGTCCAGGAGGTGACTTGATGAAATTCATCGCCCCGGAAGACTGCACGCACTGCACCTTCATAACCCCGGACCCGAGAGCCCACCTTGTCCGCAAACTTCTGCGCAAACGACGCGCCTCTGTCATTAGCAGTACCGGCAGAGTAACAGGCAGCAATAATCACCCTATCATATACAGGACGTGTTCTATCTCCCTTTCGCACTTCGAAACTAACGCCTTTTTCCTTAGCTTTTTCGAACAACTGTTCAGGACTAAGACCAACACCATCAAACTTGACTTTAGTGCTATCTAGACTTCCATGCCCAGTGATATACAGCTCTCGTTTTTTCCTGAATACCCCTTTTGTAATTTCAGTAATAGTAGTTTGCTTTATACCACTATATAAAATACGCCTATGCCCACTAGGATCAGACCAGTTAACAGGGTCATTCGAAACAAATGCATAAGGGTTGATGCCCCCATCGCCCATTGGGCTAAGGCTATCTGGGCTACGAAACCTCATTAAGACAGCGCTGTAATCACGATACCCATTTCCCAATGGATAACTGCGACTGAACCTGTTGAACCACTCGCCCTTGAAGCCAATATCTGTGGGGGATAGGGTATGCCCGTATGGGCTATAGTTGCTAACGCCGACAAGCGAATCTCCTCGAGATTCTAGTACCGAGCCAGCTTCGTCAACTTTCAGCAGCGCAGCCTCTGCGCTCCCTACTCCAAGTACCAGGCGTTGATGGCGAAAAAAGGACGTATTGCCTGCGTCCTCGATCAGAGTAACCGGCCAACTTTTGAAGTACATGTATTTCATTGAAATGCCTCCAGTGTCAGGGCTACCACATTATTGCGCGTGGTAGGCAAATGTCACCTGACAGATTTGCCAGGTGACAGATCACTAAGGCTTTGCATTATCGAAACGCTGAGAATGCAATCCATACAGCGGCACCGGAGGAGAAGTCCCGCTACAAGACAACTCTCAGGCACTGCCCTGCGTGGTACAGCGAGAACCCGGACTCGTAGAACGCCGTGCGCAGCGAAGGCGCGCTCACCCCGTTCATCGGTGAGAACGGGATCGGCAGGCTGCCCGCCTCGCCCTTCAGCAAGAACTCGGCAAACGCCCGGCCAATCACGGTACCGGTGGTATTACCCCGCCCGTTATACCCGGTCACCGCCACCAGCCCCGGTGCAGGCTCGAACAGGCGCATCAGGTGGTCAGGGGTGAAGTCGATGCAGCCGGTCCAGTGCATTTCCCACTCAACCTTGCCCAGCTCCGGGTAGTAGTGGCTCTGGATCCGGTCCGCCCAACTGCGCACGAACCACGCCGGCTTGTTGTCGACCCGGCCCAGGCTGCCGAGCAGCAGGCGGCCTTGGTCGTCGCGACGGATACTGCTGAGCACGGTGCGGGTGTCCCACGAGCCCTGGCCATGTGGCAGCACCTTGTCCGCCGCAGCACCCTGCAGCGGCTTGGACGCCACCTGGTAGTAGTAACCACGGAAGTACTGCTTCTGCAGGTTGCTCCAGTCGCCTTCGGTGTAGGCACCGGTGGAAATCACCACCTTGTCGGCGCGTACCGAGCCGCGTGCAGTCTTCACCCGCCAGGCATCGCCATCACGCTCCAGGCCTTCGACCGCAGACTGCTGGAACAGCTTGCCACCCAGGCGTGCCACGGCAGCCGCCAGGCCCTGGGTGTAGCCCATGGGGTTGATGGTGCCGGCGCGGCGGTCGAGCAGCGCGGCGGAAATCTTGTTGGTGCCGCAGTATTCCTGGCACTGCGCGCCGGTCAGCAGCTCGACTTCGGCACCGCGGCGGCGCCACTGTTCGTGACGAGCTTCAAGGTCGGCGATGCCGGTGGCGTTGTGCGCCATGTGTAGCGTGCCTTTGTGCTGGGCCTGGCAATCGATGCCAAGGCGATCGATCATGGCGAACACCTCAGCCGGGGCCTCGCCGAGTACCTTGTTCAGGCGGCTGCCCTGCTTCTGACCGAGGGTGGCCTCGACGTCGTCGGGGCGGATCCAGGTGCCGGCGTTGACCAGGCCGACGTTGCGCCCGGAGCCGCCGTGGCCGATCTTCCAGGCCTCCAGCAGGATCACCGACTTGCCCTGTTCGAGCAGGTGGATGGCCGCAGACAGGCCGGTGATACCGCCGCCAATCACGCAGACATCGGCCTTGTGCTCACCGGCCAGGGCCTGGGCGGCAACGGTCGGTTTGCTGACGAATTCCCACAAGCATTCTTGACGCAATTCGGACATGGCCCGGCTCCAGCAATTTGTTCTTGTTGGGGCTGCTTTGCAGCCCATTCGCGGGCACGCCCGCTCCCACAGGGACCACACAGACCTCAAAGGCAGTGGAGATCCTGTGGGAGCGGGCGTGCCCGCGAACCGGGGGCGAGGCCCCCGGCCCTGCAGCATCAATCGATCAGTCGAACACGATACCCTGCGCCAGCGGCAGCTCGCGCGAGTAGTTCACGGTGTTGGTCTGGCGACGCATGTAGCCTTTCCAGGCATCCGAACCCGACTCACGACCACCGCCCGTTTCCTTCTCGCCACCAAACGCACCGCCGATCTCGGCGCCGCTGGTGCCGATGTTGACGTTGGCGATGCCGCAGTCGCTGCCCGAAGCACTCTGGAAGCGTTCGGCCTCACGGATATCGGTAGTGAAGATGCACGACGACAGGCCTTGTGGCACTTCGTTGTTCAGGCGCAGGGCTTCTTCGAAATCGTCGTAGGCCAGCACGTAGAGGATCGGGGCGAAGGTTTCGTGGCGCACCACGTCGCTTTGCGCCGGCATTTCGGCGATGGCAGGCGACACGTAGTAGGCGTTCGGGTACTGGTCAGCCAGCTTACGCTCGCCACCAAACACCTGGCCGCCTTCGTCGCGAGCCTTGGCCAGCGCGCCTTGCATGGCGTCGAACGACAGCTTGTCGATCAGCGGGCCTACCAGGTTGTCCTTGCGTGGGTCACCGATACGCACTTTGCCGTAGGCAGCTTTGACGCGGGCAACCACTTCGTCCTTGAGCGAGCGGTGCACGATCAGGCGGCGCAGGGTGGTGCAACGCTGGCCGGCGGTGCCGACAGCCGAGAACAGGATGCCGCGCACGGCCAGGTCCAGGTCGGCGCTCGGGGCCAGGATCATGGCGTTGTTGCCGCCCAGTTCGAGGATGCTGCGGCCGAAGCGGGCAGCCACACGTGGGCCGACTTCGCGCCCCATGCGGGTGCTGCCGGTGGCGCTGACCAGCGGTACACGCGGGTCATCGACCAT
This sequence comes from Candidatus Pseudomonas phytovorans, assembly GCA_029202525.1. Taxonomy (NCBI): domain Bacteria; kingdom Pseudomonadati; phylum Pseudomonadota; class Gammaproteobacteria; order Pseudomonadales; family Pseudomonadaceae; genus Pseudomonas; species Candidatus Pseudomonas phytovorans. The sequence continues at coordinate 658,763 of CP119325.1, read as the reverse complement.
GGCTTCGCCGGCTTCACGGCCGCCGATGACCAGTTGCGCCAGGCCAGCCGGAGCGTCGCCGAAGGCTTTCAGGGCTTTTTCGAACAGCGCTTGGCAAGCCAAGGCGGTCAGCGGGGTCTTTTCAGACGGTTTCCATACCACCGAGTTACCGGCCACCAGGGCCAGAGCGGTGTTCCAGGCCCACACGGCAACCGGGAAGTTGAAGGCGCTGATCACGCCAACCACGCCCAGGGGGTGCCAGGTTTCACGCATGTGGTGGCCCGGGCGCTCGGAGGCGATGGTCAGGCCGTACAGCTGGCGCGACAAGCCAACGGCGAAGTCGCAGATGTCGATCATTTCCTGCACTTCGCCCAGGCCTTCCTGGGTGATCTTGCCGGCTTCGATCGAGACCAGCTCGCCCAGGTCGGCCTTGTGCTCACGCAGCACTTCGCCGAACAGGCGCACCAGTTCGCCACGGCGCGGGGCCGGCACAGTGCGCCAGGCGTCGAAGGCGCTCTGGGCCTGATCGATGCGGGCGATGGTCTCGGCCTTGCCGAGCAATTTCACCGAGGCGATCTGGCTGCCGTCGATCGGCGTGTGAACAGGGTAGTCGCCCTGGGTGTAAGCCTCGGCGGCAACGCCAAGGCGCTCGAGCAATCCAGCAACCATTTGTGCATCTCCTACATCGGTGATGGGGTGGAAAAATGATGTGGATCAGTATTAATCCGATCACATAGGTACAACAAACGACCTTTATTCCGCATATCATTCCGTCAGGTAATGATTTGAGTCGCAGAGACCGCTATGTCCAAACGCCTGGTGCCTTCCATGACCGCCCTGCAGTGCTTTGAAGCTGCAGCCCGCCATTTAAGCTTTACCCGTGCCGCCGAAGAACTGCACCTTACGCAGAGTGCCGTCAGCAAGCAGGTGGCGCAGCTGGAAGACATGCTGCGTCACCACCTGTTCCTGCGCATCCGCCGGCGCCTGCAATTGACCCCGGCAGGCAGCCTGTACCTGGCCGAGGTCAACAAGATCCTCACGCAAGTTGACATGTCCAGCCGCTACGTACTCACCTACGGCGAGCAGACCGAGATATTGAAGGTAGCTACTCAACCGAGTTTTGGCGTGCGTTGGTTGATCCCGCACCTCAAGGGTTTTGGAAAGCGCCACACCAACATCCACCTGGACATCCGCAACGAGATGGAGCCGTTCGCCCTGCTGCAGGGCTCGGCAGACGTGGTTTTCTTCTATGGCCAGGGCACATGGCCGGGAGCCACGTGCGTGGAGTTGTTCCGCGAAGAGGTAGTGCCGGTGTGTGCGCCGGAGCTGCTGGCCGGGCGGGAGCTGGGCGGTGCCGAGGAACTGGCCGATCTGGTGCTGTTGCAGAGTACGTCACGGCCCGAGGCCTGGCATGAGTGGTTCCTGGAGCAGGACCTGCAAAGCGTCAGCGCCTACCATGGGCCGCGCTTCGATACGTTCTATATGGCGTTGAGTGCGGCGCAGGCTGGGTGTGGGGTGGCGCTGGTGCCGCGTTACCTGGCGGCGAAGGAGCTGGCTGACGGTAGCCTGGTGGTGCCGTGGAACCATGCGATGCGCAGTGCGGGGGCGCATTACCTGGCGTATGCCGAACACGCGGCGGAGGTACCCAAGGTGAGGGCGTTGGTTGAGTGGATTCGCGAGCAGCTATCGGCTTGAGGGCCTCTTCGCGGGCACGCCCGCTCCCACAAGGTACTGCACAAGGTTCAGACTGTGCACGGCCTCTGTGGGAGCGGGCATGCCCGCGAAAGGGCCCTTGAGGTCGATCAAAAAAGGAATGACACACCCACTTTTTTTCGCTTGTGAGCCAAGTGCATTCCCAGCTTTCATGTAAGCGTCCGAACCCAACCAGGAAGCTAGCGATGCCCGCCCACGATTTCGTCAGCCCAGACAGCATCCGCGCGCAGTTCTCTGCCGCCATGTCGCTCATGTACAAACAGGAAGTGCCGCTGTACGGCACGCTGCTGGAGCTGGTGAGCGAAATCAACCAGCAGGTCATGGCCCAGCAGCCCCAGGTTGCCGAAGCTCTGCGCTGGACCGGCGAAATCGAGCGCCTGGACCACGAACGCCACGGCGCCATCCGCGTCGGTACCGCCGAGGAACTGGCCACCATCGCACGGCTGTTCGCGGTCATGGGCATGCAGCCGGTCGGCTACTACGACCTCAGCTCCGCCGGCGTGCCGGTGCACTCCACCGCGTTCCGCGCGGTGCACGAGCAGTCGCTGCACATCAGCCCGTTCCGGGTGTTCACCTCGCTGCTGCGCCTGGAGCTGATCGACAACCCGCAGCTGCGCGAGCTGGCCCAGGGCATCCTGGCCAAGCGCCAGATCTTTACCACCCGCGCCCTTGAACTGATCTCCCAGTGCGAGCGCGATGGCGGCCTGAACGCTGCAGATGCCGAAGCGTTTGTGCAGGAAGCGCTGCACACCTTCCGCTGGCACCATGACGCCACCGTCACCGCCCAGCAGTACCAGCAACTGCATGACCAGCACCGCCTGATTGCCGATGTGGTGGCCTTCAAGGGCCCGCACATCAACCACCTGACCCCACGCACCCTGGACATCGATGCGATCCAGCTGGGCATGCCGGCCAAGGGCATCCCGCCGAAAGCCGTGGTAGAAGGCCCGCCCACCCGCCGCCACCCGATCCTGCTGCGCCAGACCAGCTTCAAGGCCTTGCAGGAAAGGGTCGCGTTCAGCGACCAGCAAGGTAGCGAAGGCAGCCACACCGCGCGCTTTGGCGAGATAGAGCAACGTGGCGCGGCCCTGACGCCGAAAGGTCGCCAGCTGTACGACAAGCTGCTCGACGCCACCCGCGCTGCCTTGGGTGGCGCACCGGCCGAGGCAAATGCCGAGCGTTACATGGCATTGCTCAAAGATACCTTTGCCGAATTCCCGGATGACCTGGCGCAGATGCGTGAACAGGGCCTGGCGTACTTCCGCTACTTCGCCACTGAGAAAGGCCTGGCTGCGCGCGACCAGAGTGGCCGCCCGAGCACCCTGCAAGGGCTGATCGACGCAGGCCATGTGCATTTCGAGGCGCTGGTGTACGAGGACTTCCTGCCAGTGAGCGCAGCGGGCATCTTCCAGTCCAACCTGGGCGACGATGCACAGGCCGAGTACGGCAGCAATGCCAACCGCGATGCCTTTGAAACGGCGCTGGGGCTGCAGGTGCAGGATGAGCTGGCACTGTATGCGCAAAGCGAACGCCGCTCGCTGCAGGCGTGTGCGCAGGCGTTGAACCTGGGCTCGATGTAAGGCTTGCCGGCCTCTTCGCGGGCTTGCCCGCTCCCACAGGGACTGTGTCGGTTCAAGGCATACGATAAACCTGTGGGAGCGGGCGAGCCCGCGAAAGGGCCGGGACAGGCGATCAGAGAGGCGGCAGGATTTCCACATCCGGCAAATCCATCGCCGCCACCTCGCCTGCCAGAAAATCACTCAGGCGCTGCAACCGCTCGCCTCCACGCCGGGTGCGCGGCCACACCAGGTAGTAATCCATCCCGCTGGGTACCGCCGTCGGCCAGGGCAGGCTCAAGCGCTTCTGCGCCACGTCATCGGCCACCATCAGCAAATCGCCCATGGAAATTCCGTAGCCCCGCGCAGCGGCAATCATGCCCAGTTCCAGGGTGTCGAAGACCTGCCCACCCTTGAGCGACACCTTGTCGCCAAGCCCCATACGCGCCAGCCATTCCCGCCAGTCACGCTTGTCTACCGTGGGGTGCAGCAACTCGATGCTGGCAAGCCGGCAAACATCCCAAGGCTCTTCGTCGAGCAGGTCCGGTGCACCGACCGGGATCAGCAGCTCCGGAAACAGCTTGCGTACTTCCCAGTCTGCCGGGAACACCCCGTCGCTGAGCAATACAGCGCAATCGAAGGGTTCCTGGTTGAAGTCCACATGGTCGACGTCCATCCAGGCGCTGGTCAGTTGCACTTCATTGCCCGGCTGCAGGTGACGAAAACGGCTCAGGCACGCCAGTAACCAGCGCATGGTCAGGGTCGAGGGTGCCTTCATGCGCAAGATGTCATCTTCGCCGCACAAGGTTTCGCAGGCCCGTTCAAACGCCGCGAAGCCTTCACGCACGCCCGGCAACAGCACCCGCCCCGCTTCGGTCAGCTGCAGGCTGCGGCCACTGCGCACGAACAAGCGGCAGGCAAAATGCTCTTCCAGCGTGCGGATATGCCGGCTGACGGCGCTTTGGGTAATCGACAGCTCCTGGCCGGCACGAGTGAAGGAGCTAAGCCGCGCAGCCGCTTCGAATGCGCGCAGTGCATACAACGGTGGTAGCTGGCGTGACATGAGGCACCTGCAATATAAGCGTGGGAGGTGAATCACCGAGGAGCATATATGCATGAGTCAAACTCATGCTAACTATCGCTTTTATCCTTTTGTGCAAAGTTGACCGAAGCCTCAGAATCGCGATTCGTTCATCACCCCAGGAAGAAGGACAGCCCCCATGCACGTCGCGCCCACCACAGAACTCAAGGCTTTGCTGCGCCTGGCCGGGCCGCTGATTGCCTCGCAGTTGGCGCACATGCTGATGGTGTTGACCGACACCCTGATGATGGCCCGCATCAGCCCGCAGGCGCTGGCCGGTGGCGGCCTGGGCGCGGCGAGCTACTCGTTCGTGTCGATCTTCTGCCTGGGCGTAATCGCTGCGGTCGGCACCCTGGTCGCAATTCGCAAGGGCGCCAACGACATCGAAGGTGCTACCCGCCTGGCGCAGAACGGCCTGTGGTTGGCTTGGGGCCTGGCACTGGTCGCCGCACTGGCGTTGTGGAACCTTGAGCCTGTGTTGCTGATGTTTGGGCAACAGCCCGAAAACGTTGCTTCGGCCGCAGAATTTCTCACCCTGCTGCCACTGGCCTTGCCCAGCTACCTGACCTTCATGGCCTTGCGCGGTTTTACCAGCGCCCTTGGCCGCTCGACCCCGGTGATGGTCATCAGTGTGATCGGCACGGTGCTCAACTATCTGCTCAACGTCGCCATGCTTGAGGGCATGTTCGGCCTGCCCAAGCTGGGCCTGATGGGCATCGGCCTGGTCACTGCGGTGGTGTCGACGGGCATGGCCATCGCCCTTGCGCTGTACATCCGCTGGCATTCGGCCTATGCCGCCTACCCTTTGCGCAAGGGCCTGTCACGCCCGTCGCTCCCAGCGCTGCGTGAGCTGTGGCGGCTGGGCCTGCCGATTGGCGGCACTTATATGGTGGAAGTGGGCCTGTTCGCCTTCGCCGCGCTGTGCATGGGCGTACTGGGCAGCACGGAGCTTGCGGCACATCAGATTGCCCTGCAGATCGTGTCCACGGCGTTCATGGTGCCGACTGGGTTGTCATATGCGGTGACCATGCGCGTGGGGCTGTACTACGGCGCCGGTAACCTGCTGGCGGCGCGCAGCGCCGGGCGTGTGGGCATCAGCTTCGGCGCGACCATCATGTTTGCTTTCGCCGCACTGTTCCTGTTGCTGCCCGATGCGCTGGTGGGGTTGTTTATTGACCGCAACGACCCTGGTTTTGCTGCGATCTACCAGCTGGCGGTGCAACTGGTGATGGTTGCGGCCTGGTTCGAATTGTTCGATGGCATGCAGACCATCGCAATGGGCTCGATACGCGGCCTGAAGGATGCCAAGACAACATTCCTGATCGGCCTGTGCTGCTATTGGCTGGTGGGAGCACCGAGTGCCTGGTTGTTCGCATTCAACCTGGGCGGTGGCGCAGTCGGGATCTGGTGGGGGTTGGCGTTGGGGCTGGCGTGTGCGGCAGTGGCACTGACCTTTGGCTTTGAGTGGCGGATGAAACGGCTAATGCGCAAGGCGGGGATTCGCGCAGAGGCTGCTGCTTCGGCCTGACTTCACGGCCTCTTCGCGGGTGAACCCGCTCCCACAATTACTGCAAAAAATTCAGACCCTGCGCAGTACCTGTGGGAGCGGGTTTACCCGCGAAAAGGCCCTAGAGGACAGCTTCCAGCTTGCGGCCGGGCGCCTGCAGCAAGAACGTCATCAATTCGTCCACCGGCAACGGCTTGCTGACCAGAAAGCCCTGCACCTGATCGCAACCGAACCCGCGCAACAACGCCAGCTGCTCTTCGCTCTCCACCCCTTCAGCCACCACCTCAAGGTTGAGGTTGTGCGCCAGGTTGATCATGGCGTGCACCAGCTTGCGGTTCTCCTCGCGCATTTCCATTTCAGCCACAAAGCTGCGGTCCACCTTGAGCAAGGTGATCGGCAAGCTGTTCAGGTGCACGAACGAAGAAAACCCGGTGCCGAAATCGTCTAGCGAGAAGCGCACACCCAGGCGGCCAAGGGCATCCATGGTCTGGCGCACCAGCTCGTTGCGGCGCATCACCGCCGTTTCGGTCAGTTCGAACTCCAGCCAGCGGGCGTCCACACCATGCTCAAGGATCAGGCGGCTCAGCGTGGCCAGCAGCTGACTGTCCTGGAACTGGCGGAAGCTCAGGTTGACCGCCATGTGCAGCGGTTCCAGGCCACGCTCGCACAGCGCCTGCATATCGCGCAGGGCGCGGGAAATCACCCAGTAGCCCAAGGGCACGATCAGCCCGCTCTGCTCGGCCAGGGGCACAAACTCGCTGGGCGGTAGCAGCCCGCGTTCGGCATGACGCCAGCGCACCAGCGCCTCCAGGCCAACGATGCGCCCGTCGGCCAGGTCGAGCCGCGGCTGATAGTGCAGCTCCAGCTCGTCACGGCGCAGCGCACGACGCAGCTCGCTTTCCAGGTCGGCCAGGCTGCGGGCGTTACGGTTGATGCGTTCGTTGAACACATGGAAGGTACAGCCCTGGCTGCCCTTGGCCTGGCGCATGGCAATGTGCGCATGCCACATCAGCGGGTCGGCACCGCTCTGCGCGCGGGCATGGGCCAAGCCCAGGCTGCAGCCCAGCAGCAGGCTCTCGCCCTCGATCCAGTAGGGTTCGGCCAAGGCCTCGATGATGCGCTCGGCAATCCATTCGGCACGGTTGGCGTCGCGGCGGGTGTCGATCAGCAAGGCGAATTCGTCGCTGCCCAGGCGCGCCAGCTGGTCGCCAGCCTCGAGCTGGTTTTGCAGCCGCGCCACCACTTGCAGGATCAGGCGATCGCCGCTCTGGTGGCCGAGCGCATCGTTGACGTGGCGGAAGTTGTCCAGGTCCAGGTGGCCCAAGGCAATGCCACGGCCCTCGTTCTCGGCCAGGCGCGCGGTCAGCAAGGCCTGAAAGCCCTGGCGGTTGGCGATGCCGGTCAATGGGTCCTGTTCGGCCAGGCGTTGCAAGGTGGCCACCAGTACCCCACGTTCACGCACATGGCGTAGCGAGCGGCGCAAGCTGTCGGCATTGAGCTGGTCGCGTACCAGCCAGTCGCTGACGGCGCTGGGCGCCACCTCGGGCTCGTGGTCAAGCAGCAGGATGGTCGGCAGGTCGCAGCGCCCGGGCACCGGCTGCAGGGCCTGGGTTGCCAGCACCACGGCCTGGCGATCATGGCTGAACAGGCTATCGACCGCATCCCAGTCAGGCGCGGTCAGCAGCACGGCAGTGCCGCTCAGCGCAGGCATGCATGCGTGCAGCAAGGCAGCCCATTGCGGCTCATCAGCCAACAGCAGCAAACGCAAAGGTTCGACAGGCGTGGACAAGCGGGCTCCTTAGGACTTCACGGTGCAACGAGATCTGCCGGTATGCTACTGCATTAATGAAAATGATTTTCACTTTTATACATGTATTGCGGGCGTAGCATCCCGACGTATTTTGTCGTGCATCCTGCTCGAAACGAGAGGAACCGGCAAATATGATTTTTTCCTCTAGTAGCATTAGCCGCACTAATAATGGGAAAGACAAAAGTCTGACCCAGACGTCAGACGGTCGCGCCACAACCGCCCCATGCCTGTTAGAATGCGCGGCTATTTTCTGGCGACCCCCGGTTTCTAGCATGTCCCGACTCAATCCCCGGCAACAGGAAGCCCGTGACTACGTCGGCGGCCCTCTTTTGGTGCTCGCTGGTGCAGGCTCGGGCAAGACCAGCGTGATCACGCGCAAGATTGCCCACCTCATCCAGAACTGCGGCATCCGAGCCCAGTACATCGTGGCGATGACCTTCACCAACAAGGCCGCCCGCGAGATGAAGGAGCGGGTCGCCACCTTGCTGCGCCCGGGGGAAGGCCGTGGCCTGACGGTTTGTACGTTCCACAACCTGGGCCTGAACATCATCCGCAAGGAGCACGACAAGCTGGGCTACAAGCCGGGCTTCTCGATCTTCGACGAGTCCGACATCAAGGCGTTGCTGTCGGACATCATGCAGAAGGAATACTCCGGCGACGACGGCATCGACGAGATCAAGAACATGATCGGTGCCTGGAAGAACGACCTGATCCTGCCACCAGAAGCCCTGGAAAAGGCGCGTAATCCACGCGAGCAAACCGCCGCCATCGTCTACACCCACTACCAGCGCACGCTCAAGGCGTTCAACGCCGTGGACTTCGACGACCTGATCCTGCAGCCGGTCAAGCTGTTCCAGGAGCACCCCGAAGTGCTGGAGCGCTGGCAGAACCGCGTGCGCTACCTGCTGGTGGACGAATACCAGGACACCAACGCCAGCCAGTACCTGCTGGTGAAAATGCTGATCGGCATGCGCAACCAGTTCACCGTAGTGGGCGACGACGACCAGTCGATCTATGCCTGGCGCGGTGCCCGCCCCGAGAACCTGATGCTGCTCAAGGAGGACTACCCCTCCCTGAAAATCGTCATGCTCGAACAGAACTACCGCTCCACCAGCCGCATCCTGCGCTGTGCCAACGTGTTGATCGCCAACAACCCGCACGCGTTCGAAAAGCAGCTGTGGAGCGAAATGGGCGTGGGCGACGAGATCCGCGTGATCCGCTGCAAGAACGAGGAAGCCGAGGCCGAACGCGTGGCCATGGAAATCCTCACTTTGCACCTGCGCACCAACCGCCCATACAGCGACTTCGCCATCCTCTACCGCGGCAACTACCAGGCCAAGCTGATCGAACTGAAGCTGCAGCACCACCAGGTGCCGTATCGCCTGTCGGGCGGCAACAGCTTCTTCGGGCGCCAGGAGGTCAAGGACCTGATGGCCTACCTGCGCCTGCTGGTGAACCCGGACGATGACAACGCCTACCTGCGGGTGATCAACGTACCGCGTCGCGAAATCGGCTCTACCACCCTGGAAAAGCTCGGCAACTATTCCACCGAGCGCGGCATTTCGATGTACGCCGCCAGTGAGGAGCTGGGCCTGGGCGAGCACCTGGAGGCCCGCTACACCGAGCGTTTGCAGCGCTTCAAGCACTGGCTGGACGGGGTGCGCCACAAGGTCGCCCTGGAAGACCCGATTGCCGCGCTGCGCGAGATGGTCCGCGACATCGACTACGAGAACTGGATCCGTCAGCAGACCGCCAGCGACAAAGCGGCGGAGTTCCGTATCAGCAACGTCTGGTTCCTGATCGAAGCGCTGAAAAACACCCTCGAGAAGGACGAAGAGGGTGACATGACCATCGAGGACGCCATCGGCAAGCTGGTGTTGCGCGACATGCTTGAGCGCCAGCAGGAAGAGGAAGAAAACGCCGAAGGTGTGCAAATGATGACCCTGCACGCCTCCAAGGGCCTGGAATTCCCCTACGTGTTCATCATGGGCATGGAAGAGGAAATCCTCCCGCACCGCTCCAGCATCGAGGCCGACACCATCGAAGAAGAACGTCGCCTGGCCTACGTGGGCATCACGCGCGCGCGCCAGACCCTGGCCTTCACCTTCGCTGCCAAGCGTAAGCAGTACGGTGAAATCATCGACTGCACGCCCAGCCGGTTCCTCGACGAACTGCCACCGGACGACCTGGCCTGGGAAGGCCTGGACGACGCGCCGGTCGAGGTAAAGGCCGCACGCGGCAACAACGCCCTGGCCGATATCCGGGCAATGCTCAAACGCTGATCAACCATTACTCTTTAACTGTGCCGCGTTAAGCGGCCACCTTTGTTACATCGAGGAAACAACAGTGGAAGCACTGCATCAGAAGATTCGCGAAGAAGGCATCGTGCTTTCCGACCAGGTTCTCAAAGTCGACGCGTTTCTCAACCACCAGATCGACCCTGCGCTGATGCAGCTGATCGGTGACGAGTTCGCCCGCCTGTTCGCCGACACCGGTGTGACCAAGATCGTCACCATCGAAGCCTCGGGTATTGCCCCGGCAGTGATGGCCGGCCTGAAGCTGGGCGTGCCGGTGATCTTCGCCCGCAAGCACCAGTCGCTGACCCTGACCGAAAACCTGCTGACTGCCTCGGTGTATTCCTTCACCAAGCAGACCGAGAGCACCGTGGCCATCTCGCCGCGTCACCTCAATAGCAGCGATCGCGTGTTGGTGATTGATGACTTCCTGGCCAACGGCAAGGCATCGCAGGCGCTGATCTCGATCATCAAGCAAGCCGGCGCCACCGTGGCTGGCCTGGGTATCGTGATCGAGAAGTCGTTCCAGGGCGGCCGCGCCGAGCTGGACAGCCAGGGCTACCGCGTTGAATCGCTGGCCCGGGTGAAGTCGCTGGAAGGCGGTGTGGTCAGCTTCATCGAGTAAGCCTGTACCGGCCCCATCGCCGGCAAGCCAGCTCCCACAGGAATTTCACAGAGGACGAGCCTCGTGCAGTACCTGTGGGAGCTGGCTTGCCGGCGATGGGCTGCAAAGCAGCCCCCGCAATTCATCAGGAAGCCGCCAACCCCGCCAGCAACAAGCGCTGGTAAAGCTCTTCCTTCAGCCCCTGCGGCTGATCCAGCCCCATCCGCACCAGATGCAGCTCATACCCCTCCGGCCCCGGTGCATCCAGCGCCGCCTTGCCCAGTTCCAGCACCTCACTGAGCTTGAACTTGCTCTTCAACCAGTTCAGCGCCCGCAGCAGATCCCGCTCTTCAGCCGTAAAGTCCGTCCCCATCGGATACTCCGGGAACAGCTGCACATGCCGCACCCTGATCGCCTCCAGCCGCTGCGGTGTATTGTCGGTAAACCGCGCATCCAGCTCAAAGCCCTTGGGCAGCTTGCCGGCCTCTTTTGCCTGCTCGATCAGCCCTTGCTGGAACCGCGAATCACACACCGCCAGCAACCGCGCAATCACCTCGCTGTCGGTCTGCCCACGCAAATCAGCAATACCGTATTCCGTCACCACAATATCGCGAAGGTGCCGGGGGATGGTGCAGTGGCCATAGGTCCAGAACAGGTTTGAGGTCACTTCCCCGCCCGCTTCGCGCCAGCTCCGCAACAGCAGAATCGAACGCCCGCCTTCCAGCGCATGGCCCTGGGCGACGAAGTTGTATTGCCCGCCTACACCGCTGAGCACACGGCCGTCCTCCAACTGGTCGGCCACCCCAGCGCCGAGCAACGTCATGCCGAACGCCGTGTTGATAAAGCGCGCATCGCGTCGCTGGCGGCGTTTCAGTTCTTCCTGCCCGTACAGCTCGTTGATGAAGCTGATGCGGGTCATGGCAAACCGTGCGCGCTGTTCGAGTGGCATCTCCCTTAACCGCTGGTAGAACGCTTGAGGGCCGAGAAAAAAGCCGCCATGCACCACCGGCCCATGCTCATCAGCCGGGCGCCGCAGCAGGCCTGCTTCGGCCAGTACCAGCAGGCCATTGACGAACATCTCGCTGCAGCCGTACAGGCCTTGGGCAAACGTACCCAGCCCGCCTTCCCGCTCGATCAGCGCCTGCCAGGGGTCAGCGTCCAGCTCGTCGAGCACCGCCCTGTAGCCCGCGTTGTCACCCTGGCGTGCCAGCAACGCGGCGGCGACTGCATCGCCCATGGCACCGATGCCGATCTGCAGGGTGCCGCCGTCGCGAACCAGGGTGCTGGCGTGCAAGCCGATACAGTGGTCCTGGGTGCCGACCGGCATGTTCGGCGTGGAGAAAAGGCGGCGCTGTTCGGCTTCGTCGATCAGCAGGTCGAACGCATCGATGGGCAGCTCCGCATCGCCCGGCATGTACGGCAGTTCGGCATGCACCTGGCCGAGCATGAGGATGGTCTCGCCGGCCGCGCGGCGCTTGGCGATCATCGGCAGCAGGTCGAGGGTGATGTCGGGGTTGCAAGCCAGGCTCAGGTGCACAGGCTTTTCCGGCGTGGCGGCCACCAGCTGGGCGATCAGGTTCAGGCCCTTGGCGTTGATGTCGCGGGCGGCATGGCTGTAGTTGCTGCTGATGTAGTCCTGCTGGGCAGCCTCGCTGTGCAGCAGGCTGCCGGGCTGCATGAAAAACTGCTCGACACGGATGTTTGGCGGCAGGCTGTCATTGTGCAGGTCGGCGAGGTAGGCAAGCTCTTCGTAGTCGGCGAAAACCCGCTCGACGAAGGGTTCGAGAAAACGCCGTTGCAGGCCATCGCCCAGTGGGGGGCGGCCCAGGGACAGCGCGGTGTATATGGTCAGCTGCCGCTCGGGCAGTTCGCGCACCCGGGCGTAGAGGGCGTTGACGAAGGCATTGGGCTTGCCCAGGCCGAGCGGCAGGCCCATATGGATGTGGGCTGGCAGGCGTGCCAATACCTGTTCGACAGCATGGTCGATGGAGCAGAGGTGCATCGAGGCCTCCTGTGACATCCATGGGTTCACGGGTTGGACATGCGCTCAAGCGGGTTGGTTGCCTGTACCCGCGAAAGGGCCGGTACAGGCACCACAAAAACAAAGCCCGCCATCAACGGCGGGCCTCGTGCAATTCAACTGTGTCTTACAGCCCGGACATTTTCTTGATCGCCCCTTTGAGGTCGTCATCCGAGCAGTCCGCGCAGGTGCCTTTGGGCGGCATGGCGTTGATGCCGGTAATGGCCTTGGCCAGAATGCCATCCAGGCCGCCCTGGTGGTCTGCGCGTTCTTTCCACGCGGCGGTGTCGCCCACTTTAGGCGCACCAAGCAGCCCCGTGCCATGGCAGGCATTGCAGTGCTTGGCGATGATCTCATCTGGCGTCTTGGCACCCCCGCCCCCCGCTGCAACAGCTACTTCCATGCCTTTGCATTCCTGGCCCTGGACGCACACCTGGCCAACCGGCTCCAGGCGTTTGGCGATATCGTCATTGGTCGCAGCGGTTGCGCTCATTGCCCAGAGGGCGAATACGGCTGCTGGTACGGCCAGCATCTTCTTGATTTGGTTCACGCGAACACCCTCATGGTGGCTAATCACGCTCGCGGCCACGGAACGGCGAGCGTTGAAAAGTATAGCGGGAACCCAGAGGCCGTGAAACGACCCTACACAGGAAAGGGGTATTGCCGAATCAATGCACTGCGCTGGATCAAAAGTTTGAGGGTGTCGCCGCACTGATCAGCCGCGCAGGCTGCTTGAACGGGTTGCGAAAGCGGTGCGGGCGCGTGCTTTCGAAGTAGTAGCTGTCGCCTTCTTCAAGGATGAAGATCTCGTTGCCGACCACCAGCTCCAGCCGGCCTTCGAGCAGAATGCCGGTTTCTTCGCCGTCGTGGGTGAGCATTTCGGCACCGGTGTCGGCACCTGGCGGGTACACCTCGGTGAGAAACGCGATGGCGCGGTTGGGGTGCGACTTGCCGACCAGCTTCATGGTCACCGCACCGTCCGAGATATCGATCAGCTCGTGGGCCTTGTAGACGATCTGAGTGGGGCTTTCAGGTTCCAGCTCGACCGAAAAGAACTCCACCATCGACATGGGAATGCCGCTCAGCACCTTGCGCAGCGAGCTGATTGAAGGGCTCACGCTGTTCTTCTCGATCATCGAGATGGTGCTGTTGGTCACCCCGGCCCGCTTGGCGAGTTCGCGCTGGGAAAGGCCCTTGAGCTTGCGGATGGCATGCAGTCGTTCGCCGACGTCCAAAGCTGGAGCCTCCTGAAACGGTGGAAAGGGGGGTGGATGTGAACGATATCATGGCAATGCCGTTCAGTATTTACAACACACCGCCCCTCAACCTGTCCGCTTCAGCGTGTCATTCGCCGATGTAGTCCCGCGGTACGCGCTTCAGGTTGCAGAAGATCTGGTAAGGAATGGTGCCCGCATGCGCGGCCACTTCGCTGGCCAGCACCTGCTTGCCCCACAACTCGACCGGGCTGCCGACAGTGGCTTGGGGTACGTCGGTCAGGTCGATGTTGAGCATGTCCATCGACACCCGGCCGATTAGCTGGGTGCGCTGACCTGCGACCAGCACCGGGGTGCCGTTGGGGGCCTGGCGCGGGTAGCCATCGGCATAGCCCATGGCGACCACGCCAACACGGGTTGGCCGTGGGCTGATGAACTTGGCGCCATAACCCACCGGCTCGCCGGCAGGCATTTCGCGCACGCTGATGACTCGCGACTGCAGGGTCATGACCGGTTGCAAGCGTTCGGCCTGGGCCTGGGCCACTTCGAACGGCGACGCGCCGTACAGCATCAGGCCTGGGCGTACCCAGTCGCTGGGCGCCTGCGGCCAGCCCAATACGCCGGGCGAGTTGCGCAGGCTGCACTCGGCCGCCAAGCCCTGCCGGGCGGCTTCGAACACCGCAATCTGCTGGGCGGTGGCGTCGGCATCCAGCTCGTCGGCGCGGGCGAAGTGGCTCATCAGCACGATGCGCGAAACCTTGCCGCTGGCCAGCAGGCGCTGGTAGGCGTCGTGGTAGTCCTTGGGGTGCAGGCCGACGCGGTGCATGCCGCTGTCGAGCTTCAGCCAGAGGGTGAGCGGCTTGTGCACCGGGGTTTTCTCGATGGCTTCCAGCTGCCATAGCGAGTGCACCACGCACCACAGGTCGTGCTCGGCAATCAGCGCCAGTTCGCTGGCTTCGAAGAAGCCTTCCAGCAGCAGCACCGGGGCTTTGATACCGGCGGCGCGCAACTCCAGCGCCTCTTCGATGCAGGCCACGGCAAACCCGTCGGCTTCGGCTTCCAGCGCCAGGGCGCAGCGCACGGCGCCATGGCCATAGGCGTCGGCCTTGATCACGGCGAGGGCTTTGGCACCGGTCAGTTCACGGGCCAGACGGTAGTTGTGGCGCAGGGCCTGGAGGTCGATCAGGGCGCGGGCGGGACGCATGGCGGCATGCCTTATGGTGGTTCAGTTTGAAATCGGTGTTGGGTTCTTCGCGGGTGAACCCGCTCCACAGGGACCGCACAATGCCTAGGATTGTGCGATCCCTGTGGGAGCGGCTTTAGCCGCGAAGAGGCCGGTACAGGCGAACTTACTGCTGGTGAGCCGGCGCAGTCTGCCCGTGCTTGGCCACTTCCGGGCTATTGCCATAGCGGGAGATATCCAGGCCTTCGGCACTGATCTGCGGCTTCTTGCGCGCAATCAGGTCAGCCAGCAGGCGGCCGGAGCCACACGCCATGGTCCAGCCCAAGGTACCGTGACCGGTGTTCAGGAACAGGTTGCGGAACTTCGTGGCACCCACGATCGGCGTACCGTCCGGGGTCGCTGGGCGCAGGCCGGTCCAGAAGCTGGCCTGGCTCAAGTCACCACCGCGAGGATAAAGGTCGTTGACGATCATCTCCAGCGTTTCGCGCCGACGCGGGTTCAGCGAGAGGTCAAAACCGGCGATTTCAGCCATGCCGCCAACGCGGATACGGTTGTCGAAACGGGTGATCGCGACCTTGTAGGTCTCGTCGAGAATGGTCGAAGTCGGGGCCATGTCGCCGTTGGTGATCGGCACGGTCAGCGAATAACCCTTCAGCGGGTACACCGGGGCCTTGATGCCCAGCGGCTTGAGCATCTGCGGCGAATAGCTGCCCAGCGCCAGCACGTAGCGATCGGCGGTTTCCAGCTTGCCGTCGATCCACACGCCATTGATACGGTCACCGGCGAAGTCCAGCCGCTGGATGTCCTGGCCGAAGCGGAACTCCACGCCCAGTTTCAGCGCCATGTCGGCGAGTTTGTTGGTGAACAGCTGGCAGTCGCCAGTCTGGTCGTTCGGCAGACGCAGGGCGCCGGCCAGGATGTCTTTCACGCCAGCCAGGGCAGGTTCGACGCGGGCAATGCCGTCGCGGTCGAGCAGCTCGTAAGGCACGCCAGACTGCTCAAGCACGGCAATGTCTTTGGCAGCGGCATCGACCTGGGCCTGGGTACGGAACAGCTGGGTGGTACCCAGGCTGCGGTTTTCGTAGTTGATGCCGGTTTCGGCGCGAAGCTCGTCGAGGCAGTCACGGCTGTACTCGGACAGGCGCACCATGCGCTCTTTGTTAACCGCATAGCGGCTAGCAGTGCAGTTGCGCAGCATCTGCGCCATCCACAGGTACTGGTCGACGTCGCCGGTGAGTTTGATCGCCAGTGGCGCATGGCGCTCCAGCAACCACTTGATGGCCTTCAGCGGCACACCTGGGGCTGCCCACGGTGAGGCATAGCCAGGCGAGATCTGGCCGGCGTTGGCAAAGCTGGTTTCCATGGCCACCGCCGGCTGGCGGTCGACCACCGTCACTTCGTAACCTTGCCGGGCCAGGTAATAGGCACTGGCGGTTCCGATCACACCGCTACCAAGTACCAGAACTCGCATCGTTTTATTCCTCGCACGCGGCGCGCCGCAGACTTTTATTGAAATGGCATGAATGGGCGCAGTATAGGAATTCAAAGCCAGTGCAATTCACTATATAAAAGCCTATTATTGGCGAGAATTCTCGGCAAAATCGCCTTTCACGGAGGGGCATCCCCTATGAGAACCCAGCACCAGAGCAAGCGTGAACTGGACAAGATCGACCGTAACATCCTGCGGATCCTGCAGAATGACGGGCGTATTTCCTTCACCGAACTGGGCGAGAAAGTTGGGCTTTCCACCACCCCTTGCACCGAACGGGTTCGCCGCCTGGAGCGCGAGGGCATCATCATGGGCTACAACGCCCGCCTGAACCCGCAGCACCTCAAGGGCAGCCTGCTGGTGTTCGTGGAAATCAGCCTGGACTACAAGTCAGGCGACACCTTTGAAGAGTTCCGCCGCGCCGTATTGAAGCTGCCCCACGTGCTGGAATGCCACCTGGTTTCAGGTGACTTCGACTACCTGGTGAAGGCGCGCATTTCGGAGATGGCGTCGTACCGCAAGCTGCTTGGCGACATCCTGCTGAAGCTGCCGCACGTGCGCGAGTCGAAGAGCTACATCGTGATGGAGGAGGTAAAGGAGAGCCTCTGCCTGCCGATCCCGGACTGACGTCAGACCAGCACCTGGCGGGTGGTGGCGATGAACTGGTGAACCAGCTGTTCTGTGGCAGGTTCGATCATCGGCTCAGGGCCACGGCCGCGCGGGCAGGCCATGCGCGGGGTGGTGCCAAACAGGCGGCAGATCATCGGGCGTTCTTCATAGACCGTGCAGCCGTTGGGGCCCAAGTGCACGCAGTCCAGGCGCTCCAGCGCGGCTTCCTGCTCGGCCTGGGATTTGCGCGGCAGGCGGGCCATTTCTTCTGCCGACGTGGTTACCGGGCCACAGCAATCGTGGCAGCCGGGCTCGCACTCGAACGAGGGGATGAGTTCGCGCAGGAAATGGATCTTGTGGCGGTTGCAGGACATGGCTGAATACAAAGCAAGGAACTTGGCCAGATTATAGGCCCATTCGCGGGCGCAGCCCTCACCTTGTTGCCCAGCAACTCTACCCCCGCTTATCCTCCTCCCTTAGCCCACCAGCCTCAGGAACGAGCCAATGATCCACAGCGCGCAGCACGCCGCCTCCTACTACGCCGCCAGCAGCGCGCCACACCCCGACTACTCCTTCCTGCAAGGTGAACACAGCGCCGACGTGTGCATCGTCGGTGGCGGATACTCGGGGCTGAACACGGCCATCGAATTGGCTGAACGCGGCTTTTCAGTCATCCTGCTGGAGGCGCGCAAACTTGGCTGGGGCGCCAGCGGGCGCAATGGCGGACAGTTGATTCGCGGCGTCGGCCATGGCCTTGAGCAGTTCCTGCCAGTGGTCGGCGAGGAAGGCGTGCGCAGCATGAAGCTGATGGGCCTGGAGGCGGTGCAGATCGTCCGCGAGCGAGTCGAAAAGCACGCCATCGCCTGCGACCTGACCTGGGGCTACTGCGACCTGGCCAACAAACCTTCCGAGTTGCACGGTTTTGCCGAGGACGCCGAAGAACTGCGTGGCCTCGGCTACCAACACGCGCTGCGCCTGGTCGGCAAGGACAATATCCACAGCGTGGTTGGTGCCGACTGCTATGTGGGCGGGCTGATCGACATGGGCTCCGGCCACCTGCACCCGCTCAACCTCGCCCTGGGTGAAGCCGCTGTCGCCGCGCGACTGGGGGTGAAGCTCTTCGAGCAGTCCGAAGTCACGCGCATCGACTACGGCCCTGAAGTGCAGGTGCATACCGCGCAAGGCCGGGTACGTGCGAAAACCTTGGTGCTTTGCTGCAACGCCTACCTCAACGACCTCAACCGCGAGCTGGGCGGCAAGGTGCTGCCGGCCGGTAGCTACATCATCGCCACCGAGCCGCTGGGCGAAGAACGCGCTCGCGCATTGCTGCCGCAGAACATGGCGGTGTGTGACCAGCGCGTGGCGCTGGATTACTACCGTCTGTCCGCCGACCACCGCCTGCTGTTCGGCGGTGCCTGCCACTATTCAGGCCGCGACCCCAAGGACATTGCCGCCTATATGCAGCCGAAGATGCTCAAGGTGTTCCCGCAACTGGCCGACGTGCGCATCGACTATCAGTGGGGCGGCATGATCGGTATCGGCGCCAACCGCCTGCCGCAGGTCGGCCGCCTGGTCAGCCACCCGAACGTGTACTACGCCCAGGCCTATTCGGGGCACGGGCTAAACGCCACTCACCTGGCCGCCCGCCTGCTGGGCGAAGCCATCAGCGGCCAGGAAAGCGGGCGTTTCGATCTGTTTGCCAAGGTGCCGCACATCACCTTCCCCGGCGGCAAGCACCTGCGCTCACCGCTGCTGGCGTTGGGGATGTTGTGGCACCGGCTGAAAGAACTCGCCTGACAGCTGACGCGGCCGCTCCTACACTGACCGCGTAGCGTCAACTTGATCAGTCTTTCCAGAAGGGTTTACGCCCTTCTGTCCGCGCCTGCTCCCAGCTCAACCCCACATCGCGCAACTCGTCATTACTCAACTGCAGCAGCGCCCTGCGGGTATGCCAGCGATGCAGCATCAGCCCCCAACGCCCCAGCCCCGCCGGCGCATTGAAAACCTTGGTCTGCTGCCCGGCGTCCAGTTCTTTGGCCATCAGTTGCAAACGCACATCGCTCATGCCACCCATCACTGCTATCTCCCACTCAGTTGATACCGTGGAGAAAGCATGCGCGTCGGCAACGCCGGCAATACAGATCCAATACAGCCTTATTATTCCCATACAGAATTGGCCGCCGGCTGACTGAATGCTGTATTTTCAACCCAACTGTACTGGTCGCTATGCCCACGTAGCGCAGGAGTATGCCGTGACCCTCTACCTGAACCTGGCCGAACTGCTCGGCGCCCGCATCGAGCAGGGCCTATACCGCCCCGGCCAGCGCCTGCCCTCGGTACGCGCCCTGAGCGTGGAGCACGGGGTCAGCCTGAGTACCGTGCAGCAGGCCTATCGCATGCTGGAAGACAGCGGCATGGTCTCGCCACGGCCAAAGTCCGGCTACTTCGTCAGCGACCACCGCCACCTGCCGGCGCTGCCCGCAGTCAGCCGCCCAGCCCAGCGCCCGGTGGATATCTCGCAATGGGAGCAGGTGCTGGAGCTGATACGCAGCACGCCGCGCCAGGATGTGGTCCAGCTCGGCCGTGGCATGCCCGACATCAACAGCCCTACCCTCAAGCCGCTGCTGCGCAGCCTGGCGCAGTTGAGCCGGCGGCAGGACATGCCTGGCCTGTATTACGACAACATTCACGGCAACCTGGCCCTGCGTGAGCAGGTGGCCCGGCTGATGCTCGATTCCGGCTGCCGCCTGAGCCCGGCAGACCTGGTCATAACCACCGGCTGCCACGAGGCGCTGTCGTGCAGCATTCGTGCGGTATGCGAGCCAGGCGACATCGTCGCGGTCGACTCCCCCAGCTTCCACGGTGCCATGCAAACCCTGAAGGGTTTGGGCATGAAGGCGCTGGAAATCCCCACCGATCCGGTGACCGGCATCAGCCTGGAGGCACTGGAGCTGGCCCTGGAGCAGTGGCCGATCAAGCTCATCCAGATCACCCCCAGCTGCAACAACCCGCTCGGCTACATCATGCCCGAGGCGCGCAAGAAGGCCCTGCTGAGCCTCGCCCAGCGCTACGATGTGGCGATTCTGGAAGACGATGTGTACGGCGACCTGGCCTACACCTACCCGCGCCCGCGTACGGTCAAGTCGTTCGACGACGATGGTCGCGTGCTGTTCTGCAGCTCGTTTTCCAAGACCCTCGCCCCCGGCCTGCGGGTCGGCTGGGTGGCGCCCGGGCGCTACCTGGAGCGGGTGCTGCACATGAAGTACATCAGCACCGGCAGCAGCGCCAGCCAGCCCCAACTGGCCATCGCCGATTTTATCGCCGGCGGGCACTACCAACCCCACGTGCGGCGCATGCGCAGCCAGTACCAAAGGGGCCGAGACCTGATGAGCGAATGGGTCACCCGCTACTTTCCACCGGGCACCCGGGTCAGCCGCCCCCAGGGCGGCTTCATGCTGTGGGTGGAATTACCCGAACATTTCGATACGTTGCGCCTGAATCGGGCTTTACTGGAGCAAGGCGTGCAGGTTGCCGTGGGCAGCATCTTCTCGGCCTCCGGCAAGTTTCGGCACTGCCTGCGCATGAATTTCGCCGCGCGGCCGACGCCGCAGATCGAGGCCGCCGTGCGTAAGGTAGGTGAAACCGCCCTTCGTCTACTGGATGAAGAAAGCGCCGACGCGTAACTTTGCGCCGCCCGCCACGGTCCAACCCCTAGAGCCCTTGCTGCACAGGACGAACCATCTTTGAGACCCCAGCGAGCCTTGTCTCTGCTGCTGATGCTGCTCGGCCTTACAGGCTGCGCCAGCGTCAGTGCGCCCCGCGAAACCAGCCAGGCGCTGCCCGCCAACGACTCCGCCTTTGGCCGCTCGGTGCTGCGTCAGGCGGCCCCTTACGGTGGCCGCTCCGGCTTTCGCCTGCTGCCCAACAGCAACGAGGCTTTTCGCGCCCGTGCCGAGTTGATCCGCAACGCCCAGGCCAGCATCGACCTGCAGTACTACATCGTCCACGACGGCCTCAGCACCCGCGCCCTGGTGCACGAATTGCTGCGTGCCGCAGACCGTGGCGTGCGTGTGCGCATCCTGCTTGACGACACCACCAGCGACGGCCTGGACACCATCATGGGCACACTCGACGCCCACCCGAACATCCAGATCCGCGTGTTCAACCCGTTGCACCTGGGCCGCAGCACAGGCGTAACGCGCGCCGTGGGCCGGTTGTTCAATCTGTCGCGCCAGCACCGGCGCATGCACAACAAGCTGTTCCTGGTGGACAACAGCATGGCGATTGTCGGCGGGCGTAACCTGGGCGACGAGTATTTCGATGCCGAACCCAACCTCAACTTCACCGACATCGACCTGCTGGGTGTAGGGCCTGTGGCCGAACAGCTCGGGCACAGTTTCGACCAATACTGGAACAGCGCCCTCAGCCGGCCGATCACCGACTTCCTCTGGCGCGACCCCGATGCCGACGACCTGCGTGCCAGCCGTCATCGCCTGGAAGTGTCGCTGGCCGAAGCCAGGACCCGGCGCAAGGCCTTGTACGACCGCCTGATGGCCTACCAGTCCCAGCCGCGCCTGGATGTGTGGCGCAACGAGCTGATCTGGGCCCACGCCCAGGCGCTATGGGATGCACCAAGCAAGGTATTGGCCGACGATGAGCCAGACCCGCAACTGCTGCTGAGCCAACAACTGGCCCCGGACCTGGCCAACGTGCACCGCGAGTTGATCCTGGCATCGGCCTACTTTGTGCCGGGCGAGCCGGGGTTGCTGTACCTGACCGGCCGCGCCGACGCTGGCGTGTCGGTGAAGCTGCTGACCAACTCACTGGAAGCCACCGATGTGCCGGCAGTGCATGGCGGCTACGCGCCCTATCGCCGGGCCTTGCTGGAGCATGGCGTGCAGCTTTACGAGCTTCGCCGCCAGCCAGGCGATCCCAGTGCGGGGCGGTTGAGTTTTCGTGGCAGCTCGGATTCCAGCCTGCATACCAAGGCAATCGTGTTCGACCGGCGCAAGACCTTCATCGGCTCGTTCAACTTCGACCCGCGCTCGGTGCTGTGGAACACCGAGGTCGGGGTGCTGGTGGATAGCCCGGAGCTGGCCGAATACACCCGTGAACTGGCAATTCAGGGTATGGCGCCGGCGTTGAGTTACCAGATCAAGCTGGTGGGGAACAAGCTGGTGTGGGCGACCGAGGACAATGGCCAGCGGCATGTGCTGACCTCCGAGCCGGGTGGGATGTGGCGGCGGTTCAATGCCTGGATCAGCAAGGCGGTTGGCTTGGAGAAGATGTTGTAGCTGAGGGCCTCATCGCCGGCAAGCCAGCTCCCACAGGTACTGCACAAGACCCAGGATTTGCACTGTACATGTGGGAGCTGGCTTGCCGGCGATGGGCCACAAAGCGGCCCCAAAATCGATCAGACAGACACAGCCTCAAAGGCCCCGCGCCGTTGGGTCAACACCACTAACCCCGCAGCCCCAACCGCCATCAGCAGCAGCAACGCATGCCCACTGACCCACTGGCTACCCGCACCTGCCAGCAACGGCCCAAGCAAGCAGCCAATACCCCACAGCTGCGCCACATGGGCGTTGGCCCGCACCAGCGCATCATCCCGGTAGCGCTCGCCAATCAGCACCAGCGACAAGGTGAACAAGCCCCCTGCACTGGCCCCGAACAACACCCACAGCGGCCAGATCGCCGGGGTATGCAGCAGCAGCGGAATCGCCAAGCTGGACACCAGCAGGGTCACCGCACAGCCGGTGAACAGGGTGCGGCGCGACATATGGTCAGCCAAGGCGCCGATGGGCAACTGCAACACCGCGTCACCCACCACCACGGTACTGACCATGAACAGGGCGATCTCGGTGGTAAAGCCCTGCTGCAGGCAATACACCGGCAACAAGGTGAGGATCATCGCCTCGAACGAAGCAAACAGCGCAATGGCCCAGGCAATCACCGGCAAGCGCCGGCAGAACGCGAACAGGTCGCTGAAGGTAACGTTGCAGGCTTCCGTGCTCGGCGCACCGCCACGCCCCAAGAGGATCAGCGGCGCGACCAACAACAAGCCGGTCGCGGCCCAGAAACCGAAGTCGTCATCGGACCCAAGGAAGCCCAGCACCAGCGGCCCCGCCAGCTGGCTCAACGCGTAGCTGCTGCCATACAGCGCTACCAGGCGGCCACGCCATTGCTCGACCACAAGTTGGTTGATCCAGCTTTCGCCGAGGATGAATACCACGGTCAGGGACATACCGATCATCAGGCGCAGCAGCAGCCACAGCGGGTAACTGGGCAGCAGGGCGAGCAGGCCGATCGACAGCGCACCGCCCCACAGGCAAATGCGCATGGCCGAAGGTACGCCGACCCAGCCGGCCAGGCGGCTGGCCAGGCTGGCACCGGCCAGTACACCCAGCGCAGGCATCGCGGCCATTACGCCGATGGCGAAACTGCCATAGCCCCAGCCTTCCAGGCGCAGGGATACCAGCGGCATGCTCACGCCGAGCGCCAGCCCGACACTGAGCACCGATGCCAGTACGGCGAAATAAGTGCCCCAACGCATTGCAGCCTCCCAGGCTGGTTTTTCCAGGCCCATTCGCGGGACAAGCCCGCTCCCACAAGTTCCCCATCCTTTTCAAAGGCAGCGGGGGACCTGTGGGAGCGGGCGTGCCCGCGAATGGGCCGCAAAGCGGCCCCTTGCGATTACAGCTTGATCCAGGTCGCCTTCAGCTCGGTGTATTTCTCCAGCGCATGCAGCGACTTGTCGCGGCCGTTGCCCGACTGCTTGAAGCCACCGAACGGCGCGGTCATGTCGCCGCCGTCGTACTGGTTGACCCAGACGCTGCCAGCGCGCACGGCACGGGCGGTCTTGTGGGCCTTGGAAATGTCCGACGTCCAGATGCCAGCCGCCAGGCCATACGGCGTGTCGTTGGCAATGGCGATGGCTTCTTCGGCGGTATCGAAGGCGATCACCGACAGCACTGGGCCGAAGATTTCTTCCTGGGCGATGCGCATGGCGTTGGTCACGCCGTCAAAGATGGTCGGCTCGACGTAGGTGCCGCCAGTCTCTTCCAGGGTGCGTTTGCCGCCAGCCAGCAGCGTGGCGCCGTCCTTGTGACCGGCCTCGATGTACGACAGCACGGTGTTCATCTGCTGGGTGTCGACCAGGGCACCGACAGTGGTCTGCGGGTCCAGCGGGTTGCCTGGCTTCCAGCCTTTCAGGGCCTCGACCACCATCGGCAGGAACTTGTCCTTGATCGAACGCTCCACCAGCAGGCGGGAACCTGCGGTGCACACTTCGCCCTGGTTGAAGGCGATGGCGCTGGCAGCAGCCTCAGCAGCGGCTTGCAGGTCCGGGGCGTCGGCAAAGACGATGTTCGGGCTCTTGCCACCGGCTTCCAGCCAGATGCGCTTCATGTTCGATTCACCGGCGTACACCATCAGCTGCTTGGCGATCTTGGTCGAACCGGTGAACACCAGGGTGTCGACGTCCATGTGCAGGGCCAGGGCCTTGCCCACGGTGTGGCCGTAGCCTGGCAGCACGTTGAGCACGCCAGCCGGGATACCGGCTTCGATCGCCAACTGGGCAATGCGAATGGCGGTCAGCGGCGATTTTTCGGACGGCTTGAGCACCAGCGAGTTGCCGGTAGCCAGGGCCGGGGCGATTTTCCAGCAGGCCATCAGCAGCGGGAAGTTCCACGGTACGATGGCACCGACCACACCCACTGGCTCGCGGGTTACCAGGCCAAGCTGGTCGTGCGGGGTCGGAGCGACTTCGTCGTAGACTTTGTCGATGGCTTCGGCGGTCCAGTGAATGGCTTGGGCCGCGCCCGGCACGTCGATGCTGGAGGAGTCGCCGATCGGCTTGCCCATGTCCAGGGTTTCCAGCAGCGCCAGCTCTTCGACGTTTTTACGCAGCAGGTCAGCGAAGCGGATCAGCTTGGCCTTGCGCTTGGCCGGGGCCAGTTGCGACCACACGCCTGCGTTGAAGGTGGCGCGGGCGTTTTCCACCGCGCGGTTGGCATCCGCCAGGTCGCAGCTGGCAACCTTGGCCAGGAAGCGTCCGTCGACCGGGCTCAGGCACTCGAAGGTTTCACCGGATGCGGCATCGGTGTATTCGCCGTTGATGAAGGCGCGGCCTTCGATCTTCAGTTGCTGGGCACGTTGTTCCCAGTCCGCACGGGTCAGGGTAGTCATACGAAACTCCTCCTCTTGTTTAGGTGCAACGCCGCACTGAGGACTCACAGGCGTTGTCAGAATTCTGGCCGGGCGACGAGCGCACACGGGCAAGCGATACCCTAAACCAGCCGGTGTAAACTATCAATATATTTGACACGAAAGGCTCAAAAGCCTACTGATGTTCATTTTATTAAACAACAACAGGAGCCGCACCATGAGAATCGACAGCATCATCGACTTCGCGCAGGTCATCACCGAAGCCGAACGCTACCGCCCGGCGGCGGAGAAAATCCTCAAGGGCGAGCCAGACCAAGCGGTCTATAACCACTATTCCAGCCCTTGCGGGCAGTTTGCCGCAGGCGTGTGGGAAGGTGAGCTGGGGCAATGGACGGTGAACTACACCGAGCATGAGTACTGCGAGATCGTGCTGGGCGTTTCGGTGCTGCGCGACCAGGACGGCGGGGCCAAGACCTTGCGTGCCGGTGACCGGTTCGTGATCCCGGCCGGGTTCAAGGGCACCTGGGAAGTGCTGGAGCCTTGCCGCAAGATCTATGTGATGTTCGAGCAGAAATGATCTGAGCCACGCATGGCCAAAAAAAAAACCCGCGTCCTTTCGGAAGCGGGTTTTTTTCAGGTCGCCGATCAATTACTTGATCTTGGCTTCCTTGTACACCACGTGCTTGCGAACAACCGGATCATATTTCTTGATCTCGATTTTGTCCGGGGTGGTGCGCTTGTTCTTGTCGGTGGTGTAGAAGTGGCCGGTACCGGCACTCGAAACCAGACGGATCAATTCACGCATGATGTTCTCCCTTAGACCTTGGCGCCAGCTTTACGGATGTCAACCAGAACGGCATCAATGCCGCGCTTGTCGATGATACGCATGCCTTTGGCGGAAACGCGCAGACGCACGAAACGCTTCTCGGATTCAACCCAGAAACGGTGGTGCTGCAGGTTCGGCAGGAAACGACGACGGGTTTTGTTGTTTGCGTGGGAAATGTTGTTCCCGGTTACTGGACCCTTACCAGTAACTTGACAGACTCTCGACATGACTCAGCCCTCTAAAACCACATGCCCAACCCGGCATGGGTTGGCCGCTTAATCTCTCAGTCTTTGGCGCCTGGGCGCCGTGATTCTGGAGGTCTTATCGACCGGATCCGCTTATGCGACAGGCCGAGCCCCTAGAAAAGAGCGCTGCTTTATACCAGAAAGACTTGGCTGCAACAACAGTAGATACACATTGCCGCACGCCAGAACGCGCCGGGCCAGCATAGCGGCAGGCCCCGGCAGCCGTCGACCGCTCGTCGCAGGATTTGTAAAAAAGGGTGTGGTCATTTGCCGGCGGGCGCACTAGGGTAGGCCTTTTCCAGACTGCACTGGCAGATGGGCCACTGACAGCCAAGGAGCCACCATGCGTGCCGCCGCCCTTTCACTCTTGTTCACCTCCTTGTTCGCTGCCGGCGTTGCCCAGGCCGCCCCGCTGAGCGTTTGCAGCGAAGCCAGCCCCGAAGGCTTCGACGTGGTGCAATACAACTCGCTGACTACGACCAACGCCACGGCCGACGTGCTGATGAACCGCCTGGTTGAGTTCGACGCGGCGCAAGGCAAGGTGGTACCCAGCCTGGCAGCCAGTTGGACGGTATCTGCCGACGGCCTGATGTATGACTTCACCCTGCGTGACGGCGTGCAGTTCCACAATACTCCGTACTTCAAACCCAGCCGTGAACTGAATGCCGATGACGTGCTGTTCAGCTTCCAGCGCATGCTCTACCCAGCCCACGCCTGGCACAAGACTGCACCGGGCGGCTACCCGCATGCCCAGTCGCTGCAACTGGGCAGCCTGATCAAGGCAATCGAGGCGCCGGCGCCGAACACCGTGCGCTTCACCCTGAGCCACCCGGACGCCACCTTCCTGGCCACCCTGAGCATGGGCTTCGCCTCGATCTACTCCGCCGAATATGCCGACAAACTGCTCAAGGCCGGCACCCCTGAGAAGCTCAACAGCCAGCCGATAGGCACCGGGCCATTTGTGTTCCAGCGCTTCCAGAAGGACGCCGTGGTGCGCTACCGCGCCAACCCGGACTACTTCGCCGGCAAGCCGGCGGTCGACCCGCTGATCTTCGCCATCACCACCGATGCCAACGTACGCCTGCAGAAGCTCAAGCGTGGTGAATGCCAGGTTGCCCTGTCGCCCAAGCCACTGGACGTTGCTGAAGCGGGCAAGGACGGCAACCTCAAGGTAGCCACCGCCCCGGCGTTCATGACCGCCTTCGTCGCCATCAACAGCCAGCACCCGCCACTGGACAAGCCGGAAGTGCGCCAGGCGATCAACCTGGCCTTCGACAAGCAGGCGTACCTCAAGGCGGTGTTCGAGGGCTCGGCGGTGGCTGCCAACGGCCCCTACCCGCCCAACACCTGGAGCTATGCCAAGGACCTGCCCGGCTACCCGCTGGACCTGAAAAAAGCCAAGGCCCTGCTGACCAAGGCCGGCCTTGGCGATGGCTTCAGCACCACCATCTGGACGCGGCCGTCGGGCAGCTTGCTCAACCCCAACCCGAGCCTTGGCGCGCAGATGCTGCAGGCCGACCTGGCCAAAATTGGCGTGAAAGCGGAAATCCGCGTGATCGAATGGGGCGAGCTGATCCGCCGCGCCAAGGCTGGCGAGCATGACCTGCTGTTCATGGGTTGGGCCGGCGACAACGGCGACCCGGACAACTTCCTCAGCCCACAGTTTTCCTGTGCGGCGGTGGAGTCGGGGACCAACTTCGCACGCTTCTGCGACAACCGCCTGGACCAGCTGATCAGCGCCGGGCGTACTACCAATGACCAAAGCGTGCGCAGCCGGTTGTACCAGCAGGCGCAGACGCTGATCCAGCAGCAGGCGTTGTGGGTGCCGCTGGCGCACCCGACGGCGGCGACACTGCTGCGCCAGGAGGTCGAGGGGTACCAGGTAAGCCCGTTCGGGCGGCTGGATTTCAGCAAGGTGTCGGTGACCAAATAAAACTGCACCGGCCTCTTCGCGGGCTTGCCCGCTCCCACAGGGACTGCACAACACGTAGGGTGGGTGCGATACCTGTGGGAGCGGGCGAGCCCGCGAAGAGGCCGGCACAGGCAGCACAAAGCCCTAAGCCACAATCCACCCATGCTCGACCATCGATAGCGGCTCCCCGTCACCGATGATGAGGTGATCCAGCACCCGCACATCGATCAACGCCAACCCCCGCTTCAGCGACACAGTCAGATGCACATCGTCCTGGCTCGGCTCACTGTTTCCAGAAGGATGGTTATGGCACAGGATCAATGCCGCAGCGTTATGCACCAGCGCCCGCCGCACCACCTCCCGCGGATAGACACTGGTCCGGTCTATCGTGCCCCTGAACAGGATTTCAAACGCCAACGGCCTATGTTTGGTATCCAGAAACAGGCAGCCGAATACCTCACTGGCCTCATGTCGCAGCATCGCTTTCAAATAGCGCCGCACCGCTTCCGGGCTGTCCATGGCTGATTCACGTTCAATCGAAGTTGCCAGGTGCCTGCGCCCGATCTCCAGCAACGCCTGTAACTGACCATACCTCACCGGCCCCAAACCCAGTTCACCCATGAACGCTTCGCGGTCGGCCTCCAGCAACCGGCGCAAGCTACCGAACTTCACCAGCAAACCTCGTGAAAGCTCCACGACATTGCACCCTCGTACACCTGAACCGAGAAACACAGCCAGCAACTCCGTATCGGTCAGGCTCCCGGCCCCCCGCTGCAACAGCTTCTCCCGCGGCCGCTCTTCAGCCGGCCAATCCCTGATATTCATCCCGCCCCTCTGCCCATGCTGCGGCCCATTTCGGCCCTGTGTTAATCTATTTCGCCTCGTACATGCGACGTACTGCCGCAGGCATATTCAAACGTCGCCGCCCGCTCTCACTGGAAAAAGGCAAGCCTATGCAGCGGCTGTATCGCAAGCGCATCGTTCTCGGCGTAGGGGGTGGCATTGCCGCCTACAAAAGCGCCGAACTGATTCGCCGACTCCTGGAGCACGGCGCGCAGGTGCGCGTCGTCATGACCCGTGGTGGTGCCGAATTCATCACCCCGCTGACCCTGCAGGCGCTGTCGGGCCACCCGGTGCACATGGACCTGCTCGACCCGGCCGCCGAAGCGGCGATGGGCCATATCGAACTGGCCAAGTGGGCCGACCTGGTGCTGATCGCCCCGGCCACCGCCGACCTGATGGCGCGCATGGCCCAAGGCATGGCCGATGACCTGTTGACCACCCTGGTGCTAGCCACCGACGCCACCGTTGCCGTAGCCCCGGCCATGAACCAGGCCATGTGGCGCGATCCTGCTACCCAGGCCAACCTCGATTTGCTCAAAAGCCGTGGCATTCAGGTGTTCGGCCCGGCCTCCGGCAGCCAGGCCTGTGGCGACGTCGGCCTGGGCCGCATGCTCGAAGCCACCGACCTGGCCTGGTGCGCCGCGGAAAGCTTCAAGCGCCAGGCCCTGACCGGCAAGCACGTGCTGATCACCGCCGGCCCGACCCAGGAAAACATCGACCCGGTGCGCTACATCACCAATCATAGCTCCGGCAAGATGGGCTTCGCCCTGGCCGAAGCGGCTGCCGAAGCCGGGGCTCGGGTCACCCTCGTCACGGGCCCTGTGCACCTGCCAACACCGGACCGGGTCAGCCGCATCGACGTGGTCAGCGCGCGGGACATGCTCGCGGCCTGTGAAGCGGCCATGCCGTGCGACCTGTTCATCGCCTCGGCGGCGGTTGCGGACTACCGCCCGGAAGTGGTTGCCGCACAAAAATTGAAGAAAGATCCTACGACCGGCGACGGCATGCTGCTGCAGATGGTGCGCAATCCCGATATCCTTGCCACCATCGCTGGCCGCGCCGACCGCCCGTTCAGCGTCGGCTTTGCCGCCGAGACCGAACACTTGCTCGATTACGCCACGCGCAAGCTCAAGGACAAGAACCTCGACCTGATCGTCGCCAATGATGTGGCCAACCCCAGCATCGGCTTCAACAGCGAAGAAAACGCCTTGACCGTGATCGACCGCCAGCAGCACCAGACACTCTTCGCGCAGACCAGCAAAGGCAAGATCGCCCGGCAACTGGTCGCCTTCATCGCCGAACGGCTCAATCAGGTTCAATAAGTTACATGCACGCTCTTCAAGCCAAGATCCTCGACCCACGCCTGGGCAGCGAATTCCCGCTGCCGACCTACGCCACCCCCGGCTCCGCCGGCCTGGACCTGCGCGCCCTGCTCAAGGAGGACACCGTCCTCGAACCAGGCCAGACCCTGCTGATTCCTACCGGCCTGTCGATCTACATCGGCGACCCGGGCCTGGCAGCAGTGATCCTGCCGCGCTCGGGCCTGGGCCATAAGCACGGCATCGTGCTGGGCAACCTGGTCGGCCTGATCGACTCGGACTACCAGGGCGAGCTGATGGTGTCGTGCTGGAACCGTGGCAACACGCCGTTCACCATCGCTGTTGGCGAACGCATCGCCCAGCTGGTGCTGGTCCCGGTGGTACAGGCCCATTTCGACATCGTCGAAGCGTTCGATGAAAGCCAGCGTGGCGCTGGCGGCTTCGGTCACTCCGGCAGCCACTGAGCCGGCAAATGACCGTTCAGGCCAAGGATGGCGAACTCTCTGGCGAAAGCACCGTCCAAGCGTTCAGTTTGCGCCTGCCCAGAAGGCCTTTGACTTATGGAGCTTCCAGAGATGAACGACATGGCCCACCTGGTCCCCGCCGCGCTGCCAGACAGCATTTTCCGCGCCTATGACATTCGCGGCGTGGTCGGCAGAACCCTCCACGCCGATACCGCCTACTGGATCGGCCGCGCCATCGGCGCGCAGAGCCTGGCCCAGGGCGAACCGCAGGTTTCGGTCGGCCGTGATGGCCGCCTGTCAGGCCCGATGCTGGTCGAACAGCTGATCAAGGGCTTGGTCGATGCCGGTTGCCACGTCAGCGACGTCGGCCTGGTACCCACCCCGGCGCTGTACTACGCAGCGAACGTGCTGGCGGGCAAATCAGGCGTGATGCTGACCGGCAGCCACAACCCGTCGGACTACAACGGTTTCAAGATCGTCATCGCCGGTGACACCCTGGCCAACGAACAGATCCAGGCCCTGCTGACGCGCCTGAAAACCAATGACCTGACCCGTGGTGAAGGCCGCGTGGAAAAGGTCGAGATCCTTGACCGCTACTTCCGGCAGATCGTCGACGACGTGAAGCTTGCGAAGAAGCTCAAGGTGGTCGTTGACTGCGGCAACGGCGCCGCCGGCGTAGTCGCACCGCAGCTGATCGAAGCCCTGGGCTGCGAAGTGATCCCGCTGTTCTGCGAAGTTGACGGCAACTTCCCCAACCACCACCCGGACCCGGGCAAGCCTGAAAACCTCGAAGACCTGATCGCCAAGGTCAAGGAAACCGGTGCCGACATTGGCCTGGCCTTCGACGGTGACGGCGACCGCGTGGGCGTGGTGACCAACACCGGCAGCATCGTCTACCCCGACCGCCTGCTGATGCTGTTTGCCCAGGACGTGCTGGCGCGCAATCCGGGCGCCGAGATCATCTTCGACGTCAAATGCACCCGTCGCCTGACCCCGCTGATCGAACAGCTAGGCGGCCGCGCGTTAATGTGGAAAACCGGCCATTCGTTGATCAAGAAGAAGATGAAACAGACCGGTTCGCTGCTGGCCGGCGAGATGAGCGGTCACATCTTCATCAAGGAACGCTGGTACGGTTTTGACGACGGCATCTACAGCGCCGCGCGCCTGCTGGAGATCCTCAGCAAGGCCGGGCAGAGCGCCGAAAACCTGTTTGCCGCCTTCCCGAACGATATTTCCACGCCGGAAATCAATATTGATGTGACCGACGAGGGTAAATTCAGCATCATTGATGCACTGCAACGCGACGCCGACTGGGGCGAAGCCAGCCTGACCACCATCGACGGTGTGCGGGTCGACTACACCCACGGCTGGGGCCTGGTTCGCGCCTCCAACACCACCCCGGTGCTGGTGCTGCGCTTCGAGGCCGACAGCGACGCCGAATTGCAACGAATCAAGGATGTTTTCCGTACCCAGTTGCTGCGGGTAGAACCTGAGC
The DNA here is from genome assembly GCA_029202525.1 of Candidatus Pseudomonas phytovorans. Taxonomy (NCBI): domain Bacteria; kingdom Pseudomonadati; phylum Pseudomonadota; class Gammaproteobacteria; order Pseudomonadales; family Pseudomonadaceae; genus Pseudomonas; species Candidatus Pseudomonas phytovorans. The sequence continues at coordinate 626,434 of CP119325.1, read as the reverse complement.
TGCAACTGCCGTTCTGACCGACTATCTGTTCCTTACAGGAGCCCTGCATGACCCTCGATCGCGATGCCGCTTCCCATGTAGCCGAGGTTTTGTCCGAAGCACTGCCTTACATCCGCCGCTTTGTCGGCAAGACCCTGGTGATCAAGTACGGCGGCAACGCGATGGAAAGCGAGGAGCTGAAAACCGGCTTCGCCCGTGACATCGTGCTGATGAAGGCTGTGGGCATCAACCCGGTGGTGGTCCACGGTGGTGGCCCGCAGATCGGCGACCTGCTCAAGCGCCTGTCGATCGAAAGCCACTTCATCGACGGCATGCGCGTCACCGACTCGGCGACCATGGACGTGGTGGAGATGGTGCTCGGGGGCCAGGTCAACAAGGACATCGTCAACCTGATCAACCGCCACGGCGGCAGCGCCATCGGCCTGACCGGCAAGGACGCGGAGCTGATCCGCGCCAAGAAGCTGACCGTCAGCCGCCAGACCCCTGAGATGACTACCCCGGAAATCATCGACATCGGCCACGTCGGCGAAGTGGTAAGCGTGAACACCGACCTGCTGAACATGCTGGTGAAGGGTGACTTCATCCCGGTGATCGCGCCGATCGGCGTGGGCGCCAACGGTGAGTCGTACAACATCAACGCCGACCTGGTGGCGGGCAAGGTGGCCGAGGCACTGAAAGCCGAGAAGCTGATGCTGCTGACCAACATCGCCGGCCTGATGGACAAGCAGGGCCAGGTCCTGACCGGCCTGACCACCGAACAGGTCAACGAACTGATCGCCGACGGCACCATCTACGGCGGCATGCTGCCGAAGATCAAATGTGCGCTGGATGCGGTGCAGGGCGGTGTGAACAGCTCGCACATCATCGACGGCCGCGTTCCGAATGCAGTGCTGCTGGAGATCTTCACCGACAGCGGCGTGGGCACCCTGATTACCAACCGCAAGCCTCGCTAATTTGCCTGACTGGGGCGTACTGACGGCTTGCCGGCCCTACGCCCCTGCTACAGATTGTTTTATCTATTGGAGAAATCGCGTGAAATACGCATCACATGGACTCGTGCTGGCAGCCGCGCTGGCTGCCGGGTCCCTCGCCGGCTGTGCTACCGAAACATCCACCGCCGTTGCCGTGCAACAGGTCGAAAGTGTCAGCCGCCCCTATAGCGGCGTGCGCGCTCCCATCGCCGTCGGAAAGTTCGACAACCGCTCCAGCTACATGCGCGGCATCTTCTCTGACGGTGTGGACCGCCTCGGAGGCCAGGCCAAGACCATCCTGATTACTCACCTGCAGCAAACCAACCGCTTCAGCGTGCTCGATCGCGACAACATGAGTGAGATCCAGCAGGAAGCTGCAATCAAGGGCCAGGCTCAACGCCTGAAAGGGGCAGACTTCGTAGTAACTGGCGACGTCACCGAGTTCGGCCGCAAGGAAGTCGGCGACCACCAGCTGTTTGGCATTCTCGGACGAGGCAAGACCCAGATCGCCTACGCAAAGGTAGCGCTGAATATCGTCAACATCAGCACTTCCGAAGTGGTCTACTCAAGCCAGGGGGCAGGTGAATACGCGCTGTCCAACCGCGAGATCATTGGCTTTGGCGGCACCGCAAGTTACGACTCGACGCTCAACGGCAAGGTCCTGGATCTGGCCATGCGCGAAGCGGTGAACAAACTGGTGGGCGCAGTCGAAAGCGGCCAGTGGAACCCCAAGGCTCAGTAACAGCCTTATTCCAGGAAGGACTCCTCCATGAGCATTACCCTCCCGGCCATGCGCAGCTGCGCTGGCCTTGTGCTGGGCAGCATTCTGCTGGCCGGCTGCAACGCACCTAAACCGCTGTACCAGTGGGAAAGCTACCAGCCACAGGTTTACGGCTACCTGAAAGGCGACTCGAAAGAAGAGCAGGTGACAGCCCTCGAGCGCGACCTGGAGAAAATCAAGGCAAAGAACGGCGCCGTGCCGCCGGGCTACCACGCCCAGCTAGGCCTGCTGTACTCCGGACTGGGCAAGGATGACCAGATGATTCAGCAGTTGCGCACCGAAAAAGCCTTGTTCCCCGAGTCGGCGGCGTATATGGACTTCCTGATGAGCAATGCCAGCAAGGGAGCCCAGCAATGATCAAGCGCATCACCCAACTGCTGGCAGGCGCCTGCATCCTGGCCCTGTTCACCGGCTGCGCTGAGCGCAAGACCATCGATTACTCGGCCTATAAGCAAAGTCGTCCGAAGTCGATCCTGATCCTGCCGCCGCTCAACGAATCGCCCGATGTGAAGGCGACCTACAGCATGCTGTCGCAGGTCACCTACCCACTGGCAGAGGCTGGCTACTACGTGATGCCAGTGGCGCTGGTAGACGAAACCTTCCGCCAGAACGGCATGACCACCCCGGCGGATATTCATCAACTACCGACTGCCAAACTGCATGAAATCTTCGGCGCCGACGCTGGCCTGTACGTAACGGTATCCGACTATGGCACCCGCTACATGGTCATCAGCAGCGCGACCATTGTCACCGCCAATGCCAAACTGGTCGACCTGAAGACCGGCACCACGCTCTGGACTGGCAGTGCCACAGCCTCCAGCCAGGAGAACCAGCAGAACCAAGGCGGCTTGATCGGCATGCTCGTAGCGGCGGCGATCAACCAGATCATCAGCAGCGTGCAGGACGATGCCGGCTACCCCATTGCCGGCATGGCCAGCGCTCGACTACTCGCGCCTTACCCGAACGGCGGTATCCTCTACGGGCCGCGATCGCCCAAGTACGGCACGGACTGAGGCCGGCACAGGCGACACAAAAAAGGCGACCTTCACAAGAAGGTCGCCTTTTTCATTTCCAGGCCAGGATCAGATCCCGTACTGCGCCCGGTAAGCCTCGACAGCCGGCAGATGCTGCTTGAGCTGCGGGTCATCAGCCAGGAACTCCAGCACCTGGGTCAGCGAAACAATGCTGACCACCGGGATACCGAAGTCGCGCTCTACTTCCTGGATCGCCGACAGCTCGCCATTGCCACGCTCTTCGCGGTTCAGCGCGATCAGCACACCAGCGGCCTTGGCTTGCTGGGCGTTGATGATCTGCATGACCTCACGAATGGCGGTACCGGCAGTGATCACATCGTCGATGATCAGCACATCACCGGCCAGCGGCGCGCCGACAAGGCTGCCGCCTTCACCATGGGCCTTGGCTTCCTTGCGGTTGAAGCACCATGGCACGTCGAGCTGATGCTGGTCGGCCAGCGCCACGGCGGTGGTCGCCGCCAGCGGGATACCCTTGTAGGCCGGGCCGAACAGCACGTCGAACGGGATCTTGCTGTCGACGATGGCTGCGGCATAGCACCGCCCCAGCTCGGCCAATGCGGAGCCGGTGTTGAACAGGCCGGCATTGAAGAAATACGGGCTGGTACGCCCCGATTTCAGGGTGAATTCACCGAAACGCAGTACCCCGCGATCGATGGCAAAACGGATAAAGTCGCGCTGATACGGCTGCATGAATAGTCCCGGACACCACGGATTTAGCTAAATGGGTTGAGCTCGGGTATCATACACGCACGAGATTTTTGGGGCCATTTATGCGGATCATCAGTGTGAACGTAAATGGCATTCAGGCTGCGGCCGAGCGTGGTTTGCTCAGCTGGCTACAAGCCCAGAATGCCGACGTCATCTGCCTTCAGGATACCCGCGCCTCGGCCTTTGAACTCGATGACCCAGCTTTCCAGCTCGATGGCTATTTCCTTTATGCCTGCGACGCGGAGGTGCCCGCCCAAGGTGGTGTGGCCCTTTACTCGCGCATGCAGCCCAAGGCAGTCATCACCGGCCTGGGCTTCGAGACAGCCGACCGTTACGGGCGTTACCTGCAAGCAGATTTCGACAAAGTCAGTATTGCCACCCTGCTGTTGCCTTCGGGCATGAACGGGGATGAAGACTTGAACCAGAAGTTCAAGTTGATGGACGACTTCGCCAAGTACCTGGACAAACAGCGTCGCAAGCGTCGCGAATACATCTATTGCGGCTCGTTCTACGTGGCGCAGCAGAAGCTCGACATCAAAAACTGGCGTGACAGCCAGCAGTCGCCAGGCTTCCTGGCGCCGGAACGCGCCTGGATGGATGCGATCACCGGCGAGATGGGTTACGTCGATGCCCTGCGCGAGGTCAGCCGTGAAGGCGACCAGTACAGCTGGTGGCCGGATAACGAACAGGCCGAGATGCTCAACCTGGGCTACCGGTTCGACTACCAGATCCTCACCCCGGGCCTGCGCCGCTTCGTGCGTAATGCCCGCCTGCCGCGTCAGCCGCGCTTCTCCCAGCATGCGCCGCTGATCGTGGACTATGACTGGACGTTGACCATCTGAGTGCATCAGATACAAAAAAGCCGACATTTATGTCGGCTTTTTTGTTTCTACAGGAACAGTCAGTCAGCCAGAGCGGCCTGCTGCAGTTCGAAGATCTCGTTCATACCCTTTTGCGCCAGCGCCAGCATGGCGTTGAAGTCTTCAGGCTGGAACGGCGCGCCTTCGGCGGTGCCCTGCACCTCGATGAAGCCACCGGCGCTGGTCATTACCACGTTCAGGTCGGTCTCGGCAGCGGAGTCTTCCGGGTAGTCCAGGTCGAGCACAGCTTCGCCCTGGTACATGCCCACAGACACGGCAGCGATCATGTGCTTGAGCGGGTTGCCGCCTTTCAGGCCGCCGCGCTTCTTGATCACTGCCAGGGCGTCGCACAGGGCGACCATGGCACCGGTGATGGACGCGGTACGGGTGCCGCCATCGGCCTGGATCACGTCGCAGTCGACGTACAGGGTGATGTCACCGAGCTTGCTCATGTCCAGCGCGGCACGCAGCGAGCGGCCAATAAGGCGCTGGATTTCCAGGGTACGGCCGCCCTGCTTGCCACGGCTGGCTTCGCGCTGATTACGCTCACCGGTGGAGCGCGGCAGCATGCCGTACTCGGCGGTCAGCCAGCCTTGGCCCTGGCCTTTGAGGAAGCGCGGTACACCGTTTTCCACGCTGACCGTGCAGATGACCTTGGTGTCACCGAACTCGACCAGTACCGACCCTTCGGCGTGCTTGGTGTAGTTGCGGGTGATGCGGATCGAGCGGAGCTGATCGGCGGCGCGACCACTTGGACGTTTCATCTGGGATACCTGTACTGGGACTTTGAATCTGCCGAGCATTATAGAGCCCGCAGCGCGGGGAAGACATGCCTATTGTCGCGAGCGGAGCTGCCCGTCGCCTTTTCCTACCCCTGCAGCCACCCCTCGGTAACATAGGCGGATTGGGCGCCACGGCCTCACTGCGCTACAATCCTGCGCCTTGCAGCCGAGAGGCTCCCACCGTTCATTTATCTACGCGAGGTACTCCCCATGGTGCACAGCATGACCGCTTTTGCTCGTGTCGAGCGCGCCGGTAGCCAAGGCACCCTGGTCTGGGAGCTGCGCTCGGTCAACCACCGCTATCTGGAGCCGCACCTGCGCCTGCCCGAGGCCCTGCGCGACCTCGAAGCCGGCGTGCGTGAAGGCCTGCGCCAGGGCTTGTCGCGAGGCAAGGTGGAATGCACCCTGCGCCTCAACGAAGACAGCAACGGCAAGCCGCTGAAGGTCGACCGCGAGCGCGCCGCGCAGCTGGTGGCCGCGGCCGAGGAAGTGGCCGGCCTGATCAAACAACCGGCACCCTTGAACCCGCTGGAAGTGCTGTCGTGGCCGGGTGTGCTGGTGGCTGACACCAGTGACCCGCAGGCGCTGAACGCCGAAGCCATGGCACTGTTCGACGAAGCACTGGCCGAACTCAAGGCCGGGCGTCAGCGCGAAGGCCAGGAACTGGCCCGGCTGATCAACGAACGCCTGGACAACATGGCCAGCGAAGTCACCACCCTGCGCGCCCTGGTGCCGCAGATGCTGGCCGCGCAGCGACAGAAGATTCTCGACCGTTTCGGCGACATGCAGGCCGAACTCGACCCGCAGCGCCTGGAGCAGGAAATGGTGTTGCTGGCCCAGAAGAGCGACGTGGCTGAAGAGCTCGACCGCCTCAGCACCCACGTCACCGAAGTGCGCCGGGTGCTCAAGGGTGGCGGCGCCGCCGGCCGGCGCCTGGACTTCCTGATGCAGGAACTCAACCGCGAAGCCAACACCCTCGGTTCCAAGGCCTTCGACCCACGCAGTACGCAAGCGGCGGTCAACCTGAAGGTATTGATCGAACAGATGCGTGAACAAGTACAGAACATCGAGTAAGGCCATCCCGACCATGAACCACAGCAGCGGCACCCTTTACATCGTTTCGGCCCCTTCGGGCGCCGGCAAGACCAGCCTGGTAACGGCCTTGACCAAGGACGACCAGCAAATCCGCGTCTCGGTCTCGCACACCACCCGCACCATGCGCCCGGGCGAGCAGCACGGGGTGAACTACCACTTCGTCGTCCACGAAGAGTTCAAGGCACTGATCCAGCAAGGCGACTTCCTGGAGCATGCAGAAGTGTTCGGCAATTTCTATGGCACTTCGCGCAGCGCACTGCAGCAGACCCTGGACCAGGGCTATGACCTGATCCTGGAAATCGACTGGCAAGGCGCCCAGCAGGTCCGCAAGCTGATGCCGCAGGCAATGTCGGTGTTCATTCTGCCGCCAAGCCAGGCAGCGCTCCGCCAGCGGCTGGATGGCCGTGGGCAGGACAGCGAGGAGATCATCGCCGGGCGCATGAAAGAAGCGGTCACCGAGATGGTGCACTACGACGAGTATGACTACCTGATCATCAATGATGATTTCGACGTGGCGCTGGAGGATTTGAAGGCGGTGTTCCGCTCCAATCGCCTGGTGCTGAAGAAGCAGCAACAGCGCAACGGGGCATTGCTGAAACAGTTGGTTGGCTGAAACCGATGGGGCCGCTTTGCGGCCCATTCGCGGGACAAGCCCGCTCCCACAGGACCACCGCTGGCTTCAATGTCGGCGCAGTATCTGTGGGAGCGGGCTTGTCCCGCGAATGGGCTGCAGAGCAGCCCCTTCCAATTACTCCTGCAGCGGCAAGGTAGCCTGCTGGCGCAGGGTAGCCCCCAGGAAGTACGCCGGCGCGCGCATGCGCGACAGCAGCATCAGCCCGATGCCGAGCACCGAAATGATCGCGGCGATCACGAACACCAGCCCCAGCCCGCCCACATGCGAGCCGCTGCCAAAGTCCGGCGAGGCGCTGTCGATGGCGGTGCGCGCGAAGATCACCGAAAGGATCACCCCACCCACCAGCGGGCACATGCCCCGCATGATGAAGTGGCGCAGGCTGCTGAACAGGCTGTCGCGGAAGTACCAGACGCAGGCAAATGCCGTCAGCGAATAGTAGAAGCAGATCATCATGCCCAGCGCGGTGATGGTATCCGCCAGCACGTTCTCGCTCAGGCTACGCATGGTCACGTAGAACAGGCCCGCTGCCACACCGGCGCAAATGGTGGCGTAGCGTGGGGTCTGCGAACGTGGGCAAACGCTGGCGAACTTCGGCGGTACCGCACCGTAGTAACCCATGGCCAACAGGGTGCGAGCCGGCGCCACGAAGGTCGACTGCAGCGACGCCGCCGTGCTGGCCAGCACGGCGATGGACATCAGGATCGCCAGCGGCCCCATGACCGGGCCGGCCAGGTGAGCGAAGACGTTCTCCTGGATGCGTGGGTTGTTCAGGCCCAGCCCGGTTTCGCTGATACCGGCAAACTGCAGGGTGGCGATTGCAGTAAACAGGTACAGGCCAAGGATCAACATCACTGTCCAGGTGGCGGCCTTGCCCGGCACCTCTTCACTGCCCACCGACTCTTCGCTCACGGTCAGGCAGGTATCCCAACCCCAGAAGATGAAGATCGACAGCGACAGGCCGGCGGCAAAGGCCGAGAACGACTCGACACCAAACGGGTTGAACCAGGCGAAATCGAACTCCAGCGGTGGCGTCGCGGCGCTGCCGCCGAATGCGGCGAAGGCAAAGCCGATCAACACCAGCAACTGCAGGGCCACCAGACCATATTGCACCGTCATGGTGGTGGCTATGCCGCGACAGCAGATCCACACCGCCAGGGCGATGAACACGCAACAGGTGGCGATGTTGATCAACAGGTTGTCGGCCAACGCCGCCAGTTCATGTTGGCCGGTGATCTGCCCAAGGAACAGGTAGAAGAAGTCGACCGCCACTCCCGCCAGGTTCGACAGCACGATGGTGGTGGCAACCACTAGGCCCCAGCCGCCGATCCAGCCGATCATCGGCCCGAAGGCGCGGGCCGACCAGGTAAACGAGGTGCCGCTGTCCGGCTCTGCCGAGTTCAGCTCACGGTAGCCCAAGGCTACCAGCAGCATCGGCAGGAAGCCGACGATGAACACGGCCGGCAGGTGGGCACCCACCTCGCGCACGGTCGGGCCAAGGGCGCCGGTCAGGGTGTAGACCGGGGCGATGGTGGAAATGCCCAGTACCACGGTGGCCAGCAAGCCCAGCCGGCCTTTGGCCAGACCCTTGCTGCTCTGGGTGTTACCCGCGTCGGCCGCCACATCGGGTGGGCGGCCGGTTTCTGTGTAATTGCTCATGAGTATTTGCCGTAAATTTTGGAATTGTTTTCGCGGGCCTTGCGCACAAGGCCCGCTTTCACTCATTGAAAGCTTGCTGCCGGGAACACGTCATCCGAGACCTTAGGCTGACGTCAGAATGCCTCCTGCCGTGCGCCCTCCCGTGCTGCGTAAGCAATGCAGGCCTCGCGAAACGCCTGGAACAGGCGCAGCGAGACCGGGTTTTCGGTGAAGCGCCACTCCGGGTGCCACTGCACGCCAAGCACAAAGCCCGGCGCCGCGGGCATGGACACCGCTTCGATAAGGCCATCCGGGGCCCGTGCCTCGACGCGCAGGCCCGGGGCCAGGCGGTCGATGCCCTGGCTGTGCAGCGAGTTGACCTCGAACTGCGCCGCCAGGCCCAGGCGCTCGAACAACCCGCCTGGCTCGATGCCGACTGGGTGACGAGGGCCGTATTGCACCTCCAGGGGTGCGTCTTCAGGTTCGCGGTGGTCAAGGTAGCCAGGCATTTCCTGCACACGCTGGTGCAGGCTGCCGCCAAGCGCCACATTCAGCTCCTGGTAGCCACGGCAGATGCAAAACACCGGCACACCGGCGGCAATCGCCGCCTGCAGCAGCGGCAGGGTCAGGCGATCACGCGCCAGGTCATGCCGGGTACCGGCCGCACTGGGGGCGCCATTGTAATGATGCGGTTCGATATTTGAAGGCGAACCGGTAAAAACAATGCCGTGCAGACGGGCCAGCAGCGCTTGCGTGTCGCTGCCGCCGTCACGGGCAGGCAAGATCAGCGGCAAACCGGCAAAACCGGCAGCCTCGACATACTTGTCGCCAACCGTGTGCGACGAGTTCTTCCCCACCTGCTGGCGGCAGGCGCTGACACCGATCAAGGGGACCGCAGTTGCGCTCATGGGCTTACACCGTGTGCAGGTACCAGTTGTACTCAAGGTCGGAAATAGACACTTCGAACTCGGCCAGCTCGCTTTCCTTGCAGGCCACGAAGATATCGATGTAGTCCGGGCTGATGTATTGGTTGAGCACTTCGCTGTCGTCCAGCGCACGCAGGGCATCACGCAGGTTGTTCGGCAGGCTCTGTTCAAGCTGCTCGTAGGAGTTGCCTTCGATCGGGGCATCCGGCTCGACTTTGTTGGTCAGGCCGTGATGCACGCCGGCCAGGATTGCCGCCAGCATCAGGTACGGGTTGGCGTCAGCGCCCGCCACGCGGTGCTCCAGGCGCACGTTGTCGCTGCTGTCGGTCGGTACGCGTACGGCTACGGTGCGGTTGTCCAGGCCCCAGCTCGGTGCATTGGGCACGTAGAACTGCGCGCCGAAGCGGCGATAAGAGTTGATGTTCGGGCAAAGGAAGGCCATCGACGCCGGCATGGTCTCCAGCACGCCACCAATGGCGTGGCGCAGCGTGTCACTTTGCAGCGGGTCATCGCTTGAGAAAATATTCTTGCCGGTTTTCTTGTCCAGCAACGAAATGTGCACGTGCAGGCCGTTGCCTGCCTGGCCCGGGTACGGCTTGGCCATGAAGGTGGTGTCCATTTCATGGTCGTAGGCAACGTTCTTGATCAGGCGCTTGAGCAGGATGGCGTAGTCGCAGGCCTTCAGCGGGTCGGCCACGTGGTGCAGGTTGACTTCGAACTGCGCCGGGGCGCTTTCCTTGACGATGGCATCGGCCGGCAGGCCCTGCTCCTTGGCCGCTTCGAGCATGTCTTGCAAGCAGTCGGCATATTCGTCGAGGTCGTCGATCAGGTACACCTGGGTCGACTGCGGGCGTTTGCCGGAAATCGGCGAGCGCGGCGGTTGCGGGCGGCCGTTGAGGTTGTCCTGGTCGATCAGGTAGAACTCCAGCTCGAACGCCGCGCAGATGGTCAGGCCCAGGTCGTCGAACTTGCTCACTATCTGGCGCAGCACTTCACGCGGGTCGGCGAAGAACGGCTCACCTTCGATCTCGTGCATGGTCATCAGCAGCTGGGCAGTGGGGCGCTTTTGCCACGGCTCATTACAGAGCGTGCCGGGGATCGGGAAGCAAATACGGTCAGCATCGCCGATGTCCAGGCCAAGGCCGGTGCTCTCGACGGTGGAGCCGTTGATGTCCAGGGCGAACAGCGATGCCGGCAGGTTGATGCCCCTTTCGTAAACCTTGTGCAGGCTGGCCCGCTCGATGCGTTTGCCACGTACCACGCCGTTCATGTCGGAGATCAGCAGGTCGACGTACTGCGTGTCCGGATGGGCCTGGAGGAAGTCACTCATCTCGCTGGAAGAACTGGCGCACGGGGTTACCGACGTCATGGCTGTACATCCTTTGATTTGCTGCGGCGATGTGGGGATACGGCTGGCGCCTCACGGGCGACGATGGTTGCAGCTGTTGTTTTTTTCACTTTCCCATCGTGGGGATTGGTAACCCGACCGGGCGCATTGATTCCGGGGGGCCTTTTCACTATAAAATGGCCCTGACGCAACAGACATTGGCAATTCGGCAAGCAGAGCGTGCACCAATGCAATATCAGATCACCCATGCCGACCTCTCACTGGTCCTGGCCCTGGAACGTGGCCGCTCGCTGGCCAAAGCCGCCGAGCTGCTAAAAGTCGACGTTTCGACCGTATTCCGTTCGATCCGCCGGCTGGAGTCAGCGCTGGGCACCGCCTTGTTCGTCAAGAGCCGCAAAGGCTACCTGCCGACCGACACCGCCCAGGCCCTGGCCGAGCAGGCCGAGCGCGCCGAGCAGGCGCTGGAGGCGGCACGCATTGCCATGACCAGTGGCGAGCAGGTTGTAAGCGGCACGGTGCGCGTGACCTGTACCGAGGCGGTGATGCATAGCCTGCTGCTGCCGGCGCTGGCCGAGTTCATGCCCAACTACCCGGCCTTGTCGCTGGAAATGGGCACCTCCAACACTTTTGCCAACCTCAGCCGGCGCGACGCCGACATTGCCCTGCGCCTGACCAACACGCCGCCGGAGCACCTGGTCGGCCGCAACCTGGGCTCTACCTCTTATGTTATCTGCGGGCAGCCGCAGTGGCGCGAGCGCCTGGCCGAGTCGCCCGTCAGCGTGCCATGGATCGCTCCCGACGACTCGATGCAGGACCACCCCACCGTGGTCTGGCGCAACCAGCAACACCCAGGGTTGAGCCCGCGCTACCAATGCAGCGGCATGTCGACCATCGCCCAGCTGGTGACCGCTGGCCTGGGCGTGGCGGCGCTGCCGGATTACATGGTGCACGCCCTGCCTGGCGTGGATGCGCTGAGCGGGCCGCTGCCCGGTTGCGATACCCAACTGTGGCTGCTGACCCGACCGGATTGCCGGGCGTTGCGCTCCGTACAGACCTTGTTTGAAGAGCTGACGCCGCGGTTGCGCGGCGCGATGCTCTGAGGTTATCGTCAGGCTCAAGCGGTGGGGGTGTCTGTTCCGGCCCTTTCGCGGGTAAACCCGCTCCCACAGGGTGCGGCGGCAGGCCCGGGGATAAAGCGGCCCGGCAAAACAGCGCTTCCCTATTGGCTGGTGAATTTTTATACTATCGAGTCCGCCTGCCCATTACTGGGCTGCACGCCCACCGCATTTGCTACTGAGGAAGACCATGGCCCGCGTAACTGTTGAAGACTGCCTGGAACACGTGGATAACCGCTTCGAGCTGGTCATGCTCTCGACCAAGCGCGCTCGCCAACTGGCGACCGGCGGCAAAGAGCCACGCGTCGCGTGGGAAAACGACAAGCCGACCGTTGTTGCCCTGCGTGAAATCGCCGAAGGCATCATCACCAACGAATTCCTTGCCGCTGAAGAGATCGTCACCGAGGATCCGGTGTTCGCCGCGTTCGAGGACGAGAACAACGAGGCTGTCTGATTGATGCCAGGTCGACGTCGCACGGCGCAAGGCCCTCTTCCTCCGCAGGAGGTTAACCCATGCCGGGTATAGAAGCCTTGGCCGAACGGCTGTCGACCTACCTTGGCCCCGAACAGGTCAACCTGGTCCGGCGCGCCTATTTCTACGCCGAACAGGCCCACGACGGGCAGCGCCGCCGCAGCGGTGAGCCCTACGTGACCCATCCGCTGGCCGTGGCCAGCATCCTCGCCGACATGCACATGGACCATCAAAGCCTGATGGCGGCCATGCTGCACGACGTGATCGAAGACACCGGTATCGCCAAGGAAGCCCTCAGCCAGCAATTTGGCGAGACCGTGGCCGAACTGGTCGATGGGGTCAGCAAGCTGACCCAGATGAACTTCGAAACCAAGGCCGAGGCGCAGGCCGAAAACTTCCAGAAGATGGCCATGGCCATGGCCCGCGATATTCGCGTGATCCTGGTCAAGCTGGCCGACCGCCTGCACAACATGCGCACCCTGGAAGTGCTGTCCGGCGAAAAGCGCCGGCGCATCGCCAAGGAAACCCTCGAAATCTACGCCCCCATCGCCAATCGCCTGGGCATGCACACCGTGCGCGTCGAATTCGAGGACCTTGGCTTCAAGGCCATGCACCCGATGCGCTCGTCGCTGATTCACCGAGCGGTGAAAAGCGCACGCGGCAACCGTAAAGAGATCGTCGCCAAGATCGAGCACTCGCTGGCCAACTGCCTGGCTGCCGACGGCATCGAAGGCGAGGTCAGCGGCCGGCAGAAACACCTCTATGGCATCTACAAGAAGATGCGCGGCAAGCGCCGTGCCTTCAACGAGATCATGGACGTGTACGCTTTCCGCATCATCGTCGACAAGGTCGACACCTGCTACCGCGTGCTCGGCGCCGTGCACAACCTGTACAAGCCGCTGCCCGGTCGCTTCAAGGATTACATCGCAATCCCCAAGGCCAACGGCTACCAGTCGTTGCACACCACGCTGTTCGGCATGCACGGCGTGCCCATCGAAATCCAGATTCGCACCCGCGAAATGGAAGAGATGGCAAACAACGGCATTGCCGCGCACTGGCTGTACAAGTCCAACGACGACGAGCAGCCCAAGGGCAGCCACGCCCGCGCCCGCCAGTGGGTCAAGGGCATCCTTGAACTGCAGCAACGTGCCGGCAACTCGCTGGAATTCATCGAGAGCGTGAAGATTGACCTGTTCCCGGACGAGGTCTACGTGTTCACGCCCAAAGGCCGCATCATGGAGCTGCCCAAAGGCTCCACGGCGGTGGACTTCGCCTACGCGGTGCACACCGACGTTGGCAACAGCTGCATCGCCTGCCGCATCAACCGCCGCCTGGCGCCGCTTTCCGAACCGCTGCAAAGCGGCTCGACGGTAGAAATCGTCAGCGCCCCGGGCGCCCGGCCGAACCCGGCCTGGCTCAACTTCGTGGTTACCGGCAAGGCACGCACGCACATCCGCCACGCGCTCAAGCAACAGCGCCGCTCCGAGTCCATCAGCCTGGGCGAACGCCTGCTGAACAAGGTGCTCACCGGTTTCGACAGCAGCCTGGAGAAAATCCCCCAGGAGCGTATCCAGGCGATTCTCGCCGAGTACCGCCTGGAACTGATCGAAGACCTGCTCGAAGACATCGGCCTGGGCAACCGCATGGCCTATGTGGTCGCACGCCGCTTGCTGTCGGCCGACGGCGAGCAGCTGCCTGCGCCGGAAGGCCCGCTGGCGATCCGCGGCACCGAAGGCCTGGTGCTGAGCTACGCCAAGTGCTGCACGCCAATCCCTGGCGACCCGATCGTCGGCCACCTTTCGGCCGGCAAGGGCATGGTCGTGCACCTGGAGAATTGCCGCAACATCAGTGAAATCCGCCACAACCCGGAGAAGTGCGTGCAGCTTTCCTGGGCCAAGGACATCACCGGTGAGTTCAATGTCGAACTGCGTGTCGAGCTGGAACACCAACGCGGCCTCATCGCCCTGCTGGCCAGCAGCGTCAATGCCGCCGACGGCAACATCGAGAAGATCAGCATGGACGAACGCGACGGCCGTATCAGCGTGGTCCAACTGGTGGTCAGCGTGCACGACCGCGTGCACCTGGCGCGTGTGATCAAGAAGCTGCGTACCCTGACCGGTGTGGTCCGCATCACCCGCATGCGTACGTAGTCCGCCAACCGCAAGGAGTCATCATGAGCAAGACCGTCATTACCAGCGACAAGGCCCCAGCCGCTATCGGTACCTACTCGCAGGCGATCAAGGCCGGCAACACCGTTTACATGTCTGGCCAGATCCCGCTGGACCCGAAGACCATGGAACTGGTTGAAGGCTTCGAAGCCCAGACCGTGCAGGTATTCGAGAACCTCAAGTCCGTGGCTGAAGCCGCTGGCGGTTCGTTCAAGGACATCGTCAAGCTGAACATCTTCCTCACCGACCTGAGCCACTTCGCCAAGGTGAACGAGGTGATGGGCCGCTACTTCGAGCAACCGTACCCGGCTCGCGCCGCCATTGGCGTTGCCGCGCTGCCGAAAGGCGCCCAGGTTGAAATGGACGCCATCCTGGTCATCGAGTGATGCCCCCGGTGACGGGCAACCTGCCCGTCACCTTCCCTCCTCTGCAAGGTTACCCCGTCATGCGTCAAGCATTGCCCCTCGCGCTGGCAGCCCTGCTACTGGGCGGCTGCGCCAGCCACAAACCCGAAGATTTCAACGGCACCTGGATCAACCAGGAGGCCATCACTGCTGCGGTCAAGGGCGGCAGCCTGCGCCAAGCGCTGAATGAGCACGGCCCGGTGTTCGAGTGGAAGCTCGACGTTGCCAGCCAGCAGGCCAGCTACAGCAATGGTTTCGAGGCCGCTGACGGCCAGTTGAGCGCCAATGACAAGCAATGGCAGGCCAGCTTCGACGGCGGCCAGACCGAGCAGCTGTCGCTGGATGGCGACGAACTGCAAGCGATCGACCAGCGCGGTGCCAAACAGACGTTTGTGCGCGCCAAGGCACCGACAACTGCCAATGCACCCCTGGGCAGCAGCTTCGAGAAAGCGCTCTACCAGGCGTATCTGGGCGGCAACTGGAAGGTCGTCGAAGGCGAAGGCAAAGGTGCCAGCGTGCGCTTCAGCGACACCGGTAACGTGACCGGCTTACCGGGACCGGACCGTTTTGCACTGTGCCTGGCAGGTGACTGCGCGAGCATGGGCGGCAGCAATGACAGCCTGTGGCTGGAGCGTAACCAGCGTGGTGCACCGTTCATCATCAAGCGTGATGGCGACAAGCTGGAGATTTTCCAGGCCGTGAACCGTGCGCAGCCGGATGACATGCCGGAGCTGGCGGCGGGCAAGCGGCAGTGGGTGCTGGAGCTAAACTGAAGCACTTCTTCAGTGGTTTAGGCATTCCTTGTGGGAGCGGGCTTGTCCCGCGAACACCGGCGCAGCCGGTGCCAGGCAACGCGTCGCCTGCTTCGCGGGGCAAGCCCGCTCCCACAGGGTTGCGCATCAATCCTGGAGTTGGTCTTTCCCTTCCAGAATGGCGGCATAGCCTTCCTTGTAACTCGGATACACCGGCGCCCACCCCAACGCCCGCGCCCGGGCATTGCTGCAGCGTTTGCTGCCAGTACGCCGCACACGCTGCTCATCAGACCACTCGGTAACGCCCATGTAGGTCCGCAGCCAGGCCACCACGTCGGCCAGCGGCGCCGGGTCGTCATCAACGCCAATGTAGTAGTCGTCCAGCACCTTGCCATCCGCATCGGCCTGCAGCAGAAACGCCAGCAGGCTGGCAGCATCCTCAGCATGGATCCGGTTGCCATACAGCGGCGGCTCCTCGGCCACACGGTAACCTTGCCGCACCTGGCTCAACAGCCATTCACGGCCCGGGCCATAGATGCCGGTCAGACGCACCACGCTCGCCGCCAAACCACTGTCCAGCGCCAGCTGTTCGGCCTCCAGCATCACCCGCCCGGAATAACCTTCAGGCTCGGTGGCCGCGCCTTCCTCGATCCACTCGCCATCTTTTTGCGCATACACGCTGCTGCTGGAAACGAACAACAGGCGACGTGGGCGCTGGCCACGCTCGGTCAGCCAGGCCAAGACATGGCGCAAGCCATCCACATAGGCCGCCTGGTAACCCGCCTCATCGTGCTGGCTGGCCGCCACGCAGTACACCAGATAGTCCAGCGAACCCTGCGGCCAGTCTTGCGGGATCGACGGTTCATCCAGGTCTGCGGCAACCGGCTGGACACCCGCAGGCAACTGCCCGACAGAGCGGCGAAGACCACTGACATGCCAGCCTTTGGCCATCATTTGCAGGGCCAGACGGCCACCCACATCACCACAACCTACCACCATCACGGAAAGGTCTGACATCTCAAAACTCCCTAGACCAATTGATCAGCCCGGCCACGCTACACGATGGACGGGTAGACCATAGGCGAAAAAAGCAACAAGATTACTTTTGTTAACAAGAATTACTTGCAATAATGGCCGCCAATTTGTTCTCGGCCTACCTCGAGGCCTTGGAGAACGTTCACTCTTTTTCTTCATCAGGTCCGGCCAGCATGACACGCACTCAACCTTCCGCTTCGCCAACCCCGTCGCGCGCCTGGCGCGCCATCGCCGCGCTGACACTCAGCCTGGTGCTGGCCCCAGTGGCCATGGCCGATGAGCCAACCGCCAATACCGCCACGCCTGCTGCCGCTGCCGCTCCTGCTGCCCCGGTGGCGCCAGCCTCGGAAAGCCCGGCACCTGCCGGCGACGTACAGGCTGCAGCCCCGGCAGACTCGCAGGTAGTGGTTGACCCCGCCACCGACACGTTGGTTGAAGACACTTCCCTCGGCATGGCTCACGACCTGTCCCCATGGGGCATGTACAAGAACGCCGATATCGTGGTGAAGATCGTCATGATCGGCCTGGCCATCGCCTCCATCATCACCTGGACCATCTGGATCGCCAAAGGCTTCGAGCTGATGGGCGCCAAGCGTCGCCTGCGTGGTGAAATCGCCAGACTGAAAAAATCCGCCAGCCTCAAAGAAGCCAGCGACGTCTCCAACAAGGAAGGCACCCTGTCCCACACCCTGGTGCATGACGCCCTCGAAGAGATGCGCCTGTCGGTCAACGCCCGCGAAAAAGAAGGCATCAAGGAACGCGTCAGCTTCCGCCTGGAGCGCCTGGTTCACGCCAGCGGCCGCACCATGAGCAACGGCACCGGCGTACTCGCCACCATCGGTTCCACCGCGCCGTTCGTCGGCCTGTTCGGCACCGTATGGGGCATCATGAACAGCTTCATCGGCATCGCCAAGACCCAGACCACCAACCTGGCCGTAGTTGCCCCAGGTATCGCCGAGGCCCTGCTGGCCACCGCTCTGGGCCTGGTCGCGGCAATTCCGGCTGTAGTCATCTATAACGTCTTCGCCCGCTCCATTGCCGGCTACAAGGCACAGGTGTCCGACGCCTCCGCTCAGGTACTGCTGCTGGTCAGCCGTGACCTGGACCATCAGGGTAGCGATCGCGCTGCCCCGCACATGGTGAAAGTGGGGTAAACCATGGGCCTGCATCTCAACGAAGGTGGCGACGACCTCGCCGAAAACCACGAAATCAACGTTACGCCGTTCATCGACGTAATGCTGGTGCTGCTGATCATCTTCATGGTGGCAGCCCCCCTGGCCACGGTCGACATCAAGGTCGACCTGCCGGCCTCTACCGCCAAACCGGCACCAAGGCCCGAGAAACCGGTGTTCG
This sequence comes from Candidatus Pseudomonas phytovorans, assembly GCA_029202525.1. Lineage (NCBI taxonomy): Bacteria > Pseudomonadati > Pseudomonadota > Gammaproteobacteria > Pseudomonadales > Pseudomonadaceae > Pseudomonas > Candidatus Pseudomonas phytovorans. Next base: position 608,361 of record CP119325.1, on the reverse strand, counting down.
TCAGCGTCAAGGCCGACCAGAAGCTGTATGTCGGCGACGATCAGGTTGCTGCGCCCGACCAGCTTGGCCCGATGCTCGACGCCAAGACCAAGGGTGACAAGGAAACCACCATCTTCTTCCAGGCTGACAAAGGCGTGGATTACGGCGACCTGATGGAAGTGATGAACAACATGCGCGCGGCCGGCTACCTCAAGGTCGGTCTGGTAGGTCTCGAGACGGCAGCCAAGAAATGACGAAAACGCGCTCAAACATGGCGCGCTACGGTGGCAGCCTGGCGATCGTGCTGGGCGTGCACGTGGTCGCCGTGGTGCTGACGCTCAACTGGTCGGTGCCCCAGGCCATCGAACTGCCTCCGGCAGCGATGATGGTCGAGCTGGCACCGTTGCCGGAGCCTGCGCCGCCGCCACCACCAAAAGCGGTTCCACAGCCACCGGCACCGGTGGAAGAACTGCCGTTGCCCAAACTGGTGGAAGCGCCCAAGCCCAAGATCGCCATCCACAAGCCGCCCAAGCCCAAGGCCAAGCCTCAGCCGCCCAAGCCTGAGAAAAAGCCTGAGCCGCCGACGGAAGCACCGCCGACCGAGCAAACGGTAGACGCACCGCCCAGCAACACGCCACCGCAGAAGTCTGCAGCGCCGGCGCCGAGCATTGCGTCCAACAGCAACGCCCTGCCAACCTGGCAGAGCGACCTGCTGCGCCACCTGGCGAAGTACAAGCGTTACCCGGAAGACGCGCGCCGTCGCGGCCTGCAGGGCATCAACCGCCTGCGCTTCGTGGTCGACGCCGAAGGCAAGGTGGTGTCGTACGCCATGGCCGGTGGTTCGGGCAGTGCTGCACTGGACCGGGCGACCCTTGAAATGATCCGTCGGGCCGGCACAGTACCCAAGCCGCCACCCGAGTTGCTGAACAATGGCACGATCGAAGTCGTGGCACCGTTCGTCTACTCGCTGGACCGCCGCTAAGACTTTTGCTTCTGTCACAAATCGGCAAGTCTGATAACGTGCGTCTATCGATTGCAGCCGCTATGCTGGGCCCGCAACTTCATGGACGCACGTTATGACCCTCACAGAATTACGCTACATCGTCACACTCGCCCAGGAACAGCATTTCGGCCATGCCGCCGAACGCTGCCACGTGAGCCAGCCGACCCTGTCGGTCGGTGTGAAGAAGCTCGAGGACGAGCTTGGCGTTCTGATCTTCGAGCGCAGCAAGAGCGCGGTCCGCCTGACCCCGGTCGGCGAAAGCATCGTCGCCCAGGCACAGAAGGTACTGGAGCAGGCCCAAGGCATTCGCGAGCTGGCCCAGGCCGGCAAGAACCAGCTGACTGCCCCGCTCAAGGTCGGTGCCATCTATACCGTCGGCCCCTACCTGTTCCCGCACCTGATCCCGCAACTGCACCGCGTAGCGCCGCAGATGCCGCTTTACATCGAAGAAAACTTCACCCACGTACTGCGTGAAAAACTGCGCAATGGTGAACTGGACGCGGTGATCATCGCCCTGCCGTTCAACGAAGCCGACGTGCTGACCATGCCGCTGTACGACGAGCCGTTCTGCGCCCTGATGCCCGCTGACCACCCGTGGACGGCGAAAAAGACCATTGATACCGCCCTGCTCAACGACAAGAGCCTGCTGTTGCTTGGTGAGGGCCACTGCTTCCGCGACCAGGTACTGGAAGCCTGCCCGACCCTGAACAAGGGGGGTGAAGGCGCGAGGCACACCACCGTCGAGTCCAGTTCGCTGGAAACCATCCGCCACATGGTGGCTTCGGGCCTGGGCGTGTCGATTCTGCCGCTGTCGGCTGTGCATAGCCATCACTACGCCCCTGGCGTCATCGAAGTGCGCCCGCTGACTGCACCGGCGCCGTTCCGTACCGTTGCCATCGCCTGGCGCGCCAGCTTCCCGCGGCCCAAGGCCATCGAGATCCTCGCCGACTCGATCCGCCTGTGCTCGGTCGCCAAAGCCCCTGCGGAACAACCGGCCTGAGTCATGAGTGAGCTGTCGAAGGTCCCGGTTACGGTACTCAAGGGCGTTGGCGACGCCATGGCGGAAAAACTTGCCAAAGTCGGCCTGGAGAACCTGCAGGATGTGCTGTTCCACTTGCCCCTGCGCTACCAGGACCGCACCCGCGTGGTCCCGATTGGTGAATTGCGCCCGGGCCAGGATGCAGTGATCGAGGGCGTGGTCAGTGGTACCGACGTGACCATGGGCAAGCGCCGCAGCCTGGTGGTGCGCCTGGGCGACGGTAGCGGCGTGCTGACGCTGCGCTTCTACCACTTCAGCAACGCGCAGAAAGAGGGCCTGAAGCGCGGCACCCACCTGCGCTGCTACGGCGAAGCTCGCCCCGGTGCCTCGGGCCTGGAAATCTACCACCCCGAGTACCGCGCGCTGAACGGTGACGAGCCGCCGCCACCGGTAGAGCAGACCCTCACGCCGATCTACCCGTCCACCGAAGGCCTTACCCAGCAGCGCTTGCGCCTGTTGTGCCAGCAGAGCCTCGGCATGCTCGGCCCGCGCAGCCTGCCCGACTGGCTGCCTGACGAACTGGCCCGGGACTACCAGTTGGCGCCGCTGGACGATGCCATCCGCTACCTGCATAACCCGCCAGCCGACGCCGACCTCGACGAGCTCGCCGAGGGCCAGCACTGGGCCCAGCACCGCCTGGCCTTCGAAGAGCTGCTGACCCACCAGCTGTCGCAGCAACGCCTGCGCGAGAGCCTGCGCAGCCTACGGGCGCCGGTGTTGCCCAAGACTACGCGCCTGCAGGCCCAATACCTGGCCAACCTGGGCTTCCAGCCGACCGGCGCACAGCAGCGGGTGGCTAACGAAATTGCCTACGACCTCAGCCAGCACGAGCCGATGATGCGCCTGGTACAGGGTGATGTCGGTGCCGGCAAGACCGTGGTCGCCGCCCTGGCAGCACTGCAAGGGCTGGAAGCCGGCTATCAAGTGGCGTTGATGGCACCCACCGAGATCCTCGCCGAACAGCACTTCATCACCTTCAAGCGCTGGCTGGAACCGCTAGGTATAGAAGTGGCGTGGCTGGCCGGCAAGCTCAAGGGCAAGGCCCGCGCCAGCGCCCTGGAACAGATTGCCAACGGTGCGCCAATGGTGGTCGGCACCCATGCACTGTTCCAGGAAGAGGTGAAGTTCAAACACCTGGCCCTGGCGATCATCGACGAACAGCACCGTTTTGGCGTGCAGCAACGCCTGGCCTTGCGCAAGAAAGGTGTGGCCGGCGAGTTGTGCCCGCACCAGTTGATCATGACCGCCACGCCTATTCCGCGCACCTTGGCCATGAGCGCCTACGCCGACCTGGACACATCGGTGCTCGATGAGTTGCCACCTGGGCGCACCCCGGTAAACACCGTGCTGGTAGCCGACAGCCGCCGCTTCGAGGTGGTCGAACGGGTTCGCGCCGCTTGCGCCGAGGGGCGGCAGGCCTACTGGGTGTGTACCCTGATCGAAGAGTCCGAAGAGCTGACCTGCCAGGCTGCCGAAAGCACCTATGAAGAGCTCGGCAGTGCCTTGGGCGAATTGCGCGTGGGCTTGATCCACGGCCGCATGAAGCCTGCGGAAAAAGCCGAAATCATGGCGCAGTTCAAGGCCGGTGAATTGCAGTTGCTGGTCGCGACCACTGTCATCGAAGTAGGCGTGGACGTGCCCAACGCCAGCCTGATGATCATTGAAAACCCCGAACGCCTGGGCTTGGCCCAGTTGCACCAGCTGCGCGGCCGGGTAGGACGGGGCAGTGCCGCCAGCCATTGCGTGCTGCTGTACCATCCGCCGCTGTCGCAGGTCGGCCGCGAGCGCTTAGGCATCATGCGCGAAACCAACGACGGCTTCATCATTGCCGAGAAAGACCTCGAACTACGCGGCCCCGGCGAAATGCTGGGTACGCGCCAGACCGGCCTGCTGCAGTTCAAGGTTGCCGACCTGATGCGCGATGCCGACCTGTTACCGGCTGTGCGCGATGCTGCTCAGGCCTTGGTGGCGCGCTGGCCAGACCATGTCAGCCCGCTGCTCGACCGCTGGCTGCGCCATGGCCAGCAATATGGCCAAGTGTGACGCCAGTACCAGAATGGATCCAGATTTGCTCGCAGGCTGGTTATACTTCGCGTTTAAAAGAATCAGTGGATACGGACCATGACTGAAGTTGCCCTGGACACCGCAACGCCACACGCCCCCTCCGTCATCAAGCTGCTGCTCGACAAGGTCGGCGTGGCCTACCGCGAGGTGGTCGAACACCCTTACCTACCGGCAGCGGCGCGGGTACAGGCAGTGCTGCTCGATGACGAAGTCGGCGCCTTGATGGTGCTGTTCCCGCAGAGCAAGCTACTGGACCTCAATCGCCTTGAAGAGCTCACCGGCCGCAAGCTCAAAGCGGTGCCGGTGACACGCCTGAAACAGATGCTCGACAAGCATCAGCTCAAAGCGTTGCCAGCGATTCCGGCATTGACCAGTTCACCCTGCCTCTATGAAGACAAGCTGCTGGCTGCCGAAACATTGCTGATCCAGTCTGGCGAAGCCGGGCTGCTGCTGGAAATCAAGCAGGAAGACTTCAAGCGCATGCTTAAAAAAGCCAGCGCTGGCAGTTTCGGCCAACCGGTAAGGGACATTCGCCCCAACCTCGACCGCCCCGCTGACGACTCCAAAGAAATTACCCAGGCAGTCCAGGCGTTCACTGCCCGTCGCATTCAGAAGCGCCTGGAAGAAACCATCGAGATTCCGCCGCTGGCCGACACGGCGCAAAAGATCATCAAGCTGCGGGTCGACCCGAACGCCAGCATCGACGACATCACCGGCGTGGTTGAAACCGACCCGGCGCTGGCCGCGCAGGTGGTCAGTTGGGCCGCTTCGCCCTACTACGCCTCGCCTGGCAAAATCCGTTCTGTGGAAGATGCCATTGTCCGCGTGCTGGGCTTCGATCTGGTGATCAACCTGGCCCTGGGGCTGGCGCTGGGTAAAACGCTGAGCCTGCCCAAGGATCACCCCCAGCAAGCCACGCCCTACTGGCAGCAGTCGATCTACACGGCCGCGATCATCGAAGGGCTGACCCGTGCGATACCACGGGCTGAACGCCCTGAAGCCGGCCTCACCTACCTGGCCGGGCTGCTGCACAACTTTGGTTACCTGTTGCTGGCGCATGTGTTCCCGCCGCACTTCTCGCTGATCTGCCGCCATCTGGAGGTCAACCCGCACCTGTGCCACACCTATGTAGAGCAACACTTGCTGGGTATCAGCCGCGAACAGATCGGCGCCTGGTTGATGAAGCTGTGGGACATGCCAGAAGAACTGCAGACAGCGTTACGCTTCCAGCACGACCCGGCGTATGACGGCGAGTATTCGGCGTTTCCCAACCTGGTGTGCCTGGCGACCCGTCTGTTGCGTTCGCGGGGGATTGGTTCGGGGCCGCAGGAAGAGATCCCTGACGAGTTGCTGGAGCGCCTGGGGATTACCCGTGAAAAGGCCGAGGACGTGGTGAACAAAGTGCTGGAGGCCGAGAACCTGCTACGCGAACTGGCCTCGCAGTTCCACGCACCGCACTAAGCATCAACGCATAACCTGTGGGAGCGGGCGAGCCCGCGAACACCGGCGCAGCCGGTGCCAAGCACCGCGTCGCCTGATTCGCGGGCTTGCCCGCTCCCACAGGTCAAGCACCAGCATCCATGAAGGCCTTCAGCCTTTCTTCTTTGGTTTCAGGTACTTCATCAACCCCTGGAACCACATCACCAACGCCGGATTGCCCTTGATCTGGATGTTCTTGTCCTGAATCCCCTGCATGAACGCCAACTGCTTGTTACCCGCCTGCATCGTGGCGAAGCCATAGGCCGCGTCCTTGAAGGCAATGGCGAAGGCCGGCTGCGGGTGCGCCCCGCCTTTGCTGCTGATGCGTTCGTTATTGACGACGAAGTGCCGGGCAACCTTGCCGTCCAGAGTCTGCATCTGGAACACCAGATCCTTGCCCTTGAGCTGCTGCTGGAATGCCGGGTTGTTACGGCTGGCCCTGGCCATCAGCAGCCCCATGGCCCAGAGAAGAAAGCGGAACTTCATCGACACGCCTCGATTGAAAAGTGACTAAGTTCCGCAGTTTATCCTCTTAACGACCTTTTTATGCAAGTTCGCAGCAGTTACCGCGTGTAAAGCACAACGGGCGCCATGAAGGCGCCCGTTCGGGATCAACGTATCGTCAGCCGGTGCTTACTTTTTCTTGGCGGCCTTGGCAGGCGCGGCCGGGGGGTTGACGCTGTCCTTGAGGTTCTTGCCTGGCTTGAAGGCCACGGTATTGCTGGCTTTGATCTTGACCGGCTCACCGGTTTGCGGATTTTTGCCGGTACGCGCGCCGCGATGACGTTTTTCGAAGGTGCCGAAACCGACCAGGGTCACCGTGTCCTTGTTCAGGGCACCGGTGATGCTGTCGAGAATCGCGTTCAACACCTGATTGGCCTTTTCCTTGGTCAGAGCAGTCTTATCGGCGATGACGGCGGCGAGTTCTGGTTTGCGCATAGTGAAGCCTCTTTGACGGAATTCTTGTTGTTATGCCGTGCTGCCTTTGGAGCAGCGCTCAAGGCACCGCAGGCTCTAATCTGCGGCAGACGGAAGTGAGAATGGCACGTGCTCAGGGGGCGCGCCAGTATCAGGCCGGCCATTGTGCAGGCAACAACAGGATAAATCCGACAGAACGCCCTCTATTTACGCCATAACCGGTGGTAACTGGCGATTTAGAGCCAGCTTGTCCATGACCGCCGCCCCAGTCAGGGCGTAACCCAGCAATTCGCCGTCAGCGCCGTGGCAGAGCACCTTGAGGTCACTGCCCTGCCCCTCCACCTGCCAAGTACCTTCACGGCCCGGCGGCGGCGGCGAAACCACCAACGGGCAGGCCGGGGTTTTCACGGTGATCGGCATCGGCCCGTAGGCCACCGCCGTCGGCTTGCCGGCCAGGGTTTGCGCCAGCGCACGGGCACAGCTCATCAGCGGCATCACGTAAAGCAGGTTGATGCCATCGACCTCGGCACAATCGCCAAGGGCGAAGATGTTGGCGTGGGATGTACGTAGCTCGCGGTCTACGCTGACACCACGATTGGTCTGCAGGCCGGCTGCGGCAGCCAGGTCGATGCGTGGCCGAAGGCCGATGGCCGACACCACCAGGTCGCAGGCAATCACGCTGCCATCCGACAGGTGCGCATCCAGGCCCTGGCCCACCTGCTGCAGCCGGGTCAGCACCGGGCCCAAGTGGAAGCGCACGCCCAGGCCTTCCAGCCCGCCCTGAACCGCCGCCGCTGCGGCCGGATGCAGCAGGGTCGGCATGACCTGTTCGCACGGCGCCACCACATCGACCTGGAAGCCACCCAGGCTCATGTCGTTGGCGAATTCGCAGCCGATCAGGCCGGCACCCAGGATCAGCACACGTTGCTTGCCGACGGCGGCGGCACGGAAGCGTGCGTAGTCTTCCAGATCGTTAATCGGGAATACCAGATGGCCGCCGTCGCCATCGACCGGCACCTGCACCGTCTGCGCCCCCCAGGCCAGCACGAGGTCGCTGTACTCCACCGCTTCTTCGCCGATCCACAGGCGTTTGTGGCCCGGGTCGATGCCGCTGATGCGGGTATGCGTACGAATCTCGGCGTTCAGTTGCTCGGCCATGACGCCCGGCTCGGCCATGCACAGGCCGTCGGCATCCTTCTGCTTGGCAAAGCCCATGGAAAGCATGGGCTTGGAGTACGAGCGACCATCGTCGGCGGTGATCAGCAGCAGCGGCGTCTGCGCATCGAGTTTGCGAAATTCACGGGCCAGGTTGTAGCCCGCAAGGCCAGTACCGATGATTACCACAGGGGACGTCATGTCGTGCTTTCCTCGATTAGCCGATGGAGATCATTTCAAAGTCGCTTTTGCCGACACCACAGTCGGGGCACAGCCAGTCTGCAGGTACATCTTCCCAACGCGTGCCGGGGGCGATGCCGTCATCGGGCCAACCTTCGGCTTCGTCGTAGATCAGGCCACAGACAATACATTGCCACTTTTTCATCAGGTCATTTTCCTCGGTAGAGCTCAGGCTTTATGGGCAGGGTCTTAGGCCCTGCTCCAGGCATTATGCAAGCAGTCGGAGCAATCATGCTAAGCTCGCCGCCTCTCTGGTTGTAACAAGCAGACCGACGTGTCGTACGAATCCCCGCAAGCAGCCGCTGTCGCGTGGCTGCCGTATTCACAGCTGGCGACCGACTTCGACCAGCCTACCCTTGACTGGCTGTTCGACGAGGGCTCGCTGACCCGCCGCCTGACCCGCCTGTCCCTTGATCACTTCTCCGTCACCCCGCTGTTCGAGGGCTGGCAACCGCTGCGCGACGATGAATGCCAAGCCTTGGGCATTGCCGCCGGGGCAGAAGGCTGGGTGCGCGAGGTGTATCTGCGTGGCCATGGCCAGCCCTGGGTGTTCGCCCGCAGTGTCGCCAGCCGCTGCGCCCTGGAGCGCGGCGGGCTGGACCTGGAAACCCTGGGCAGCCGCTCGCTGGGCGAGTTGCTGTTCTGTGACCAGGCGTTCATTCGCCACCCGATTGAAGTGTGCAGTTATCCACAGGCCTGGCTGCCGAGCGGCGCCGCCCATGCAGCGCTTTGGGGGCGCCGCTCGCGCTTTGAACGCGGCGGCCTGGACCTGCTGGTGGCAGAAGTGTTCCTGCCGGCATTGTGGCAAGCGGCCAGGGAGGAAAACCGCTGATGTACCTGCAACTGCTCAAATCGCTGAACCGCCTGCACCCACGGGCCTGGGACTTCGTCCAGCTCAGCCGCATGGACCGGCCGATCGGTATTTACCTGCTGCTGTGGCCCACCCTGTCGGCGGTGTGGATTGCCGGCAACGGCTCACCCACCCTGGCCAATGTGCTGATCTTCGGCCTTGGCGTGGTGCTGATGCGCGCTGCGGGCTGTTGCATCAACGACTTTGCCGACCGCAAGGTGGACGGCCACGTCAAACGCACCGCCGACCGGCCGCTGGCCAGCGGCCGGGTAAAACCGCGTGAGGCACTGGCACTGTTTGCCATCCTGGTCGGCGTCAGCTTCCTGCTGGTGCTGTGCACCAACAGCCGCACGGTGTGGCTGTCGTTTGGCGCGGTGGCGTTGGCGTTCTGCTACCCGTTCATGAAGCGCTACACCTATTACCCGCAGGTGGTGCTGGGGGCGGCGTATTCCTGGGGCATTCCAATGGCCTTTACTGCTGCGGGGGGCGAGTTGCCGGCCAGCGCCTGGTTGCTGTATATCGCCAACTTGCTGTGGACGGTGGGTTACGACACCTATTACGCCATGGTCGACCGGGATGACGACCTCAAGATTGGCGTGAAGTCGACCGCGATCCTGTTCGGTGAGGCCGACCGCACCATCATCCTGACCTTGCAGCTGCTGTCGCTGGGCTGCCTGTTGCTGGCAGGTAGCCGCTTCGACCTGGGGGGCTGGTTCCACATGGGGTTGCTGGGTGCGGCGGCGTGCTTTGCCTGGGAGTACTGGTCGACGCGCAAGCTGGACCGCGAGTCGTGCTTCAAGGCCTTCCTGCACAACCATTGGGCGGGGTTGCTGGTGTTCGTTGGTGTGGTGCTGGACTACGCGTTGCGCTGACAATTCTGGGGCCGCAAAGCGGCCCCAAAAATCTCAAGGCTTGGCGACGTGCCAGACGTCTTTCACGCCGTCTCCGGTCATGTCCCCGGCCTTCTTGTCCTTGACGAAGGTGTACAGCGGCTTGCCGTCGTAAGCCCACTGCATCGAACCGTCATCACGCTTGATCTGCGTCCACTTACCCTCATTTTTGTCGCCAGCCTTAGCCATCAGTGGCGGCCAGTTCGTCGCGCAATCGCCATTACACATCGACTTGCCGTCGGCATCCTTGTCAAAGGTGTACAGCGTCATGCCGGCATGATTGACCCACATGCCGTTCATTTCCTTGGCCTGATGGTGGGCCAAGGCTACCCCCGGGAGCGCCAGCGCAGTGAAAAGGGCCATCCAGCTCAGCGTTTGTCGTGTCATTGGATTCACCATTGTTTCGGGGGAATTAGGTTCGGGTTGCCGCCGCAGCGGCCCTTTCAAGCCTAGTTCAGTCACGGAATGTCGCCAGAACGGCCAACACCCTGTCACACAGCTGCAATAATTCCGTTATCTAATGCGGGCCAAGACACCGAATCCAGGAGAGGTTTTGAGCATGGTTGGCAGAAACATTCTGATCGTCGACGACGAAGCGCCCATTCGCGAGATGATCGCCGTTGCCCTGGAAATGGCCGGCTATGACTGCCTGGAAGCGGAAAACTCCCAACAGGCCCACGCGATCATCGTCGACCGCAAACCGGACCTGATCCTGCTCGACTGGATGCTGCCGGGCACCTCCGGCATCGAGCTGGCCCGCCGCCTCAAGCGCGACGAGCTGACCGGCGACATTCCGATCATCATGCTCACCGCCAAGGGCGAAGAGGACAACAAGATTCAGGGCCTGGAAGTGGGCGCTGACGACTACATCACCAAGCCGTTCTCGCCGCGTGAGCTGGTAGCGCGCCTGAAAGCCGTGCTGCGCCGCACCGGCCCGAGCGACACCGAAGCACCGATCGAGGTTGGCGGCCTGCTGCTGGACCCGATCAGCCACCGCGTGACCATCGACGGCAAGCCGGCCGAGATGGGCCCTACCGAATACCGCCTGCTGCAGTTTTTCATGACCCACCAGGAGCGCGCCTATACCCGTGGGCAGCTGCTGGACCAGGTGTGGGGCGGCAACGTTTACGTCGAGGAACGCACCGTCGATGTACACATCCGTCGCCTGCGCAAGGCGTTGGGTGAAGCCTACGAAAATCTGGTACAAACCGTCCGGGGCACTGGCTACCGCTTCTCGACCAAGAGCTGATCGAGCTCAAGAGCGCCAAGCTGCACGTCGTTGTACAAGGACCGTCAATTGAACCAGAACTGGCATGCAACCCTGATTCGCCATCTGTTGTTGCTGATTACCGTCTGCCTGATCGGTGGGCTGGTCAGCGGCTACTATGGCTGGAGCCTGGCCATTGGCCTGGCGCTTTACCTGGGCTGGACCCTCAAGCAGCTGTTGCGCCTGCATGACTGGCTGCGCAATCACCAGCCCGATGAGGCACCACCCGATGGTTACGGCCTGTGGGGCGAGGTGTTCGACAGCATTTACCACCTGCAGCGCCGCGACCAGCGCGTACGCGGCCGCCTGCAGGCGGTGATCGACCGGGTTCAGGAGTCCACCGCCGCGCTGCGTGACGCAGTGATCATGCTCGACAGCGACGGCAACCTGGAGTGGTGGAACCGCGCCGCCGAAACCCTGCTGGGCTTCAAGACCCCACAGGACGGTGGCCAGCAAGTAACCAACCTGGTGCGCCATCCACGCTTCAAGGAGTACTTCGAGGCGGAGAACTACCTGGAACCGCTGGAAATTCCCTCGCCCATCAACGACCGCATGCGCGTGCAGTTGCACATCACCCGCTACGGCAACAACGAACACCTGATGCTGGTGCGCGATGTCACGCGCATTCACCAGCTGGAACAGATGCGCAAGGACTTCGTCGCCAACGTGTCCCACGAGCTGCGCACGCCACTGACGGTGATCACCGGTTATCTGGAAACCTTGCTGGATAACGTCGAGGACGTGAACCCGCGCTGGACCCGCGCCCTGCAGCAGATGAGCCAGCAAGGCTCGCGCATGCAGACGCTGCTCAACGACCTGTTGCTGCTGGCCAAGCTGGAAGCCACCGATTACCCGTCGGACAACCAGCCGGTGGCGGTCGAAGCCCTGCTCGCCGCGATCAAGAACGACGCTCAGGCCCTGTCCGGGCCGCGCAACCAGCGCATCACCCTCGAAGCCGCGCCCGGCGTGAAGCTGAAGGGCAGCGAGTCGGAGCTGCGCAGTGCCTTTTCCAACCTGGTGTTCAACGCGGTCAAGTACACCCAGGACGAGGGTAACATCCGTATTCGCTGGTGGGCCGATGCCCAGGGTGCGCACCTGTCGGTGCAGGACTCGGGGGTGGGCATCGACGCCAAACACCTGCCGCGCCTGACCGAACGCTTCTACCGGGTCGACTCCAGCCGTGCGTCGAATACCGGTGGCACGGGGCTGGGGCTGGCGATCGTGAAGCATGTGCTGATGCGCCACCGCGGCAAGCTGGACATCAGCAGTGTGCCGGGGCATGGCAGTACCTTTACCTGTCACTTTGCGCCGGCACAATTGGTCAACGAAAAGGCTTGAGATTGGTGCTGCTGCGCAGCCCTTCGCGGGCACGCCCGCTCCCACAGAGGCCGCAATAAATCCTCTGCTCTTTGCTTTTGCGGCCCCAGCCGCTACATTGGATCCCCTGTGCCAGCAAGAGCTGGCACTTTTTTTCTCTCTATTTCTAAGACGGACCCCGTAAAAACTCCATCATGGACCCTTCCCCTGGTATCAGCCTCACCTCGTTATTCGCCGATTTCGGCATGATCATCTTTGCCTTCCTGCTGGTGCTGCTCAACGGCTTCTTCGTTGCCGCCGAGTTCGCCATGGTCAAGCTGCGCTCCACTCGCGTCGACTCCATCGCCGAGCTGCATGGCTGGCGTGGCAGTATCCTGCGCAAGGTGCACAACCAGCTCGACGCCTATTTGTCGGCCTGCCAGTTGGGCATCACCCTCGCCTCCCTCGGCCTTGGCTGGGTCGGCGAACCGGCGTTCGCCCACCTGCTTGAGCCACTGCTGGCGTACTTCGGTGTCGACTCGCCCGAGCTGATCAAAGGCGTCTCGTTCTTCGTCGCTTTCTTTGTCATCTCGTACCTGCACATCGTGGTCGGCGAGCTGGCACCCAAGTCCTGGGCCATCCGCAAGCCGGAGCTGCTGTCGCTGTGGACCGCCGTGCCGCTGTACCTGTTCTACTGGACGATGTACCCGGCCATCTACCTGCTCAATGCCAGCGCCAACACCATCCTGCGCATTGCCGGCCAGGGCGAGCCTGGCCCGCATCACGAGCACCACTACAGCCGTGAAGAACTGAAGCTGATCCTGCACTCCAGCCGCGGCCAGGACCCAAGCGACCAAGGCATGCGTGTACTGGCGTCGGCCGTGGAAATGGGCGAGCTGGAAGTGGTCGACTGGGCCAATTCGCGCGAGGACATGGTCACCATCGACGCCCATGCGCCGTTGAAGCAGATCCTGGCCCTGGTGCGCCGCCACAAGTTCAGCCGCTACCCGGTGTATGACGCCGAGCGTGAAGAATTCACCGGCCTGCTGCACATCAAGGACTTGCTGCTGGAGCTTGCCGAACTGGAGCACTTGCCCGAGACCATCGACCTGGACGACCTCGCCCGGCCGCTGGAGCGCGTATCGCGGCACATGCCGCTGTCGCAACTGCTGGAGCAGTTCCGCAAGGGCGGTGCGCACTTCGTGCTGGTGGAGGAAGCCGACGGCAAGGTGATCGGCTACCTGACCATGGAAGACGTGCTGGAAGTGCTGGTGGGCGATATCCAGGACGAGCACCGCAAGACCGAGCGCGGCATCCTCGCCTACCAGCCAGGCAAGCTGCTGGTACGGGGTGATACCCCGCTGTTCAAGGTCGAGCGCCTGCTCGGTATCGACCTCGACCACATCGAGGCAGAAACCTTGGCCGGGCTGGTCTACGAGACGCTCAAGCGCGTGCCTGAAGAAGAGGAAGTGCTGGAGGTCGAAGGGCTGCGCATCATCATCAAGAAGATGAAAGGGCCGAAGATTGTCCTGGCCAAGGTGCTGAAGCTCGATTAAGCCTCTGGGGCCGCTTTGCGGCCCGGCAATCTCACGGGTTACCCGCAGTAAAGTCAGGCAACCCGCTGATCGGCCTGTCGAACCGGTAAGGTATCGACTCCAGCGCCAGCCCCACGTTGCGCTGCACTACAAAGTGCAGATGCGGGCCGGTGCTGTTGCCTGTATTGCCCGACTGGGCCAGTATCTCCCCCTGCCGTACACGCTGCCCCTCCTTCACCACCACCGAACCACGCATCAGGTGCAGGTACACGCCCATGGTGCCATCCGGGTGCAGGATCCGCACAAAGTTGCCCGATGGGTTGGGCGCGCGCCCGCTCTGGCTGTTCTCCGTCTTCACCACCACCCCTTCCCGCGCGGCGATGATCGTGGTGCCTTCGGGCATGGCGATATCCATGGCGTAGCGACCCTTGGGCCCAAAATGGCTGACACGGCCGTTGGGCCCCTGGGTGACGCGGAACGGCCCACCGACCCACGGGAAGGCATAACGGAAGCCCTGCGGCCGCTTGCCCGGGTCACCCATGGCCTGCAGCAGGGTCGAGCGGTAGTTCAGCAGCAGCCCGGGCCGCCCCCTGAGCACGCTGAGCATTTGCGTGGTACGCGGCGGCAGCAGCCGGCGCACGATACGTGGGGCATCGCCGCCTTGCGCATTCACCAGGTTATCCAGGCGCAATTCGACCTCTACCGGCACAAGCAGTTGGTTGTGTGCCGAAAAACTCACGCCGCCGTCGAAGGTTTTCGCATTCAGTAGCACCTGGCCATCGAGTGTTTCGACCATGGTGTCGAGCAACACCAAAGGCTTGCCGCCGGGGCCGGGCCGGTCGGAATAGGAGGCGACACCGAAATCATCGGTGGTCCTGTAGAGGGTCACAGCCAGGCTCGGCGCCGAAGCCATGAGCAATGCACAAAACAGCAGCAGGCGGGCGGGCATGATAGTGGCTTTTTGACAGTTATGATCTGTCGAAGCCTAGCAGCGGGTTTTGTGGCGGGTATTGCAGTTGGTCGGATGGTGCAGAGGCAGCCCTGTGCTGCCCCTGCCCGGGCGTCAGGCGCCGGGGGTGAAGTGCTTCTGCGCCGTCCCGCGGGCAATCAGACGCGACAGGTAATCGAGCTTCTGGGCATCCTGATCGACAAACTTGAAGGTCAACTGCAGCCAGTCGCTGTCGGGCTTGGGCTCCAGGGCCGCGACGGCATGCAGGTAGCCATTCAAGCGCGCAACTTCGGCGTTTTCTCCCTGCTCCAGGTCCAGCACGGCACCTTCCAGCACCTGCGGCAGCGCTTCGCTGCGGCGGACCACCAGCAGGGCCTCTTTCAGGCTCAGCGCCTTGATCACACAAGGCTGCATGCCGCTGGCCAGGCGCAACTGGCCTTGGCCACGCCCCGTGGGGGCAGGAGCTGGCGGCGTAGGTGCAGTGACCAACGGCCTGGCGGCGGCCGGCGCCGATACGGGGGCCGTCACCTTGGCCGATTCTGGCTTGCCACCTGTCAGGGCACTGAGCGAATCGTTGGCGAAGGCCGAGTTGACCCGCGCCGGGCCGATGGCCATGAGGCTGTCGAGCTTGCCGATCTTGCTCAAGGCCTTTTTCACCTTGGTCAGCAACTGCTCGTTGGTGAACGGCTTGCCGACAAAGTCGGAAACGCCCGCCTGGATCGCCTGAATGACGTTTTCCTTGTCGCCACGGCTGGTCACCATGATGAACTGCAGGTTCTTCAGCGCTGGCTGCTGCCGGCACCAGGTGAGCAATTCCAGGCCGGACATTTCCGGCATTTCCCAGTCGCACAGGACCAGGTCGAAGGCTTCTTTGTCCAGCATGGCCATGGCCTTGCGACCATTGACGGCGTCGTCGATGGCCATGCCCGGGAAGGCGTTGCGCAGGCACTTGCGGACCAGGTCACGGATAAACGGGGCGTCATCCACGACCAGCACATTCACTTTACTCATCGATACTCCTTGTGAGGGCTCTCGACCGCAAACGAAAACGCCCGGCCAAGGCCGGGCGTCGATGCTCGGGAGCAACCTTACTTATCGTCAGATTCGCCCGGAACATTAGCCTTTTCGCCGTCGGCAACAGCGGTGCCTTGCACTTCGGCAGTCATGCGCTTGAGGCCCATGTGGCGCACGTCGGTGCCGCGCACCAGGTAGATCACCAGCTCGGAGATGTTACGCGCGTGGTCACCGATACGCTCCAGCGAACGCAGCACCCAGATCACGCTCAGTACCCGCGAGATCGAGCGCGGGTCTTCCATCATGTAGGTCACCAGTTCGCGCAGGGCGGTCTTGTACTCGCGGTCGATGGTCTTGTCGTACTGGGCCACCGACAATGCCAGGTCGGCGTCGAAGCGGGCAAAAGCGTCCAGCGCATCGCGAACCATGTTGCGCACCTGGTCGCCAATGTGGCGCACCTCGACGTAGCCACGTGGCGATTCGCCTTCTTCGCACAACTGGATGGCGCGGCGGGCAATCTTGGTCGCCTCGTCACCGATGCGCTCCAGGTCGATTACCGACTTGGAAATGCTGATGATCAGGCGCAGGTCGGAGGCTGCCGGCTGGCGGCGGGCGAGGATGCGCAGGCATTCCTCGTCGATGTTGCGCTCCATCTGGTTGATCTGCTCGTCGACTTCGCGCACTTGCTGGGCCAGGCCCGAGTCGGCCTCGATCAGCGCGGTGACCGCATCGTTGACCTGCTTCTCCACCAGGCCACCCATGGCCAGCAGGTGGCTGCGTACCTCTTCAAGCTCGGCGTTGAACTGCTGGGAGATATGGTGGGTAAGGCTTTCTTTGTTGATCATCGTTCGCTCCGCGAAGAAGCTGCAAGCTTCAAATTGTTCGTGTCATTCCCTGCTTTCGGCGTCGCCTGCTTCGCGGGCATGCCCGCTCCCACATGGGGCGGGGACAGCCTGAAGACTGTGGCAGTTAGCCGTAGCGACCGGTGATGTAGTCTTCGGTCTGCTTCTTGGCAGGGTTGGTGAACAGGGTGTCGGTATCCCCGAATTCGACCAGTTTGCCCATGTACATGAACGCGGTGTAGTCCGAAACACGGGCCGCCTGTTGCATGTTGTGGGTCACGATGACGATGGTGTACTTGGATTTCAATTCGTAGATCAGTTCTTCGACCTTCAGGGTCGAGATCGGGTCGAGTGCCGAGCACGGTTCGTCGAGCAACAGCACCTCCGGCTCCACGGCGATGGTGCGGGCGATGACCAGACGCTGCTGCTGGCCACCGGACAAGCCCAGCGCCGATTCGTGCAGGCGGTCCTTGACCTCGTCCCACAGCGCCGCGCCCTTCAGCGCCCACTCAACGGCTTCGTCGAGCACGCGCTTCTTGTTGATGCCCTGGATCCGCAGGCCGTAGACCACGTTCTCGTAGATGGTCTTGGGGAACGGGTTGGGCTTCTGGAACACCATGCCCACGCGGCGGCGCAGCTCGGCCACGTCTTCGCCCTTGCGGTAGATGTTGTTGCCGTACAGGTTGATGGCGCCTTCCACGCGGCAGCCGTCGACCAGGTCGTTCATGCGGTTGAAGGTGCGCAGCAGGGTCGACTTGCCGCAGCCGGACGGACCGATGAAGGCGGTCACACGCTGCTTGGGAATGTTCATGCTGACGTCGAACAGCGCTTGCTTGTCGCCGTAGAACAGGCTCAAACCCGGCACTTCGATGGCCACGGTTTCTTCGGCCAGTTGCAGGCTCTGCTTGTTGCGGCCCAGGGCAGACATGTCGATGCCGTGGGTATGGGAATCTTGCTGCATGGTCAACTCCATACGCTATCAATTCGTTTCAAAGGGCCGCCCGGCTTACCGGGGGCACGCTTGTAATCAGGCTCAGCTGTCGAGCGCCTTGTACTTCTCGCGCAGGTGGTTGCGGATCCACACGGCCGAGAGGTTGAGGGAGGCGATCACCAGTACCAGCAGCAGTGCCGTGGCATACACCAGCGGCCGCGCGGCCTCGACGTTCGGGCTCTGGAAGCCGACGTCATAGATGTGGAAGCCCAGGTGCATGATCTTCTGGTCCAGGTGCAGGTACGGATAGTTTCCGTCCACCGGCAGCGACGGCGCCAGCTTCACCACACCGACCAGCATCAACGGCGCCACTTCACCGGCGGCGCGGGCCACGGCGAGGATCATGCCGGTCATCATGGCCGGGCTGGCCATGGGCAAAACGATCTTCCACAACGTCTCGGCCTTGGTCGCGCCCAGGGCCAGGGAGCCCTCGCGCACGGTACGCGGAATACGCGCCAAGCCTTCCTCGGTGGCCACGATCACCACCGGTACGGCCAGCAGCGCCAGGGTCAGCGATGCCCACAGCAGGCCCGGGGTACCCAGGGTTGGCGCTGGCAGCGATTCCGGGAAGAACAGGCGGTCGATAGAGCCACCCAGCACGTAGACGAAGAAGCCCAGGCCAAACACGCCGTAGACGATCGCCGGCACGCCGGCCAGGTTGTTCACCGCGATGCGGATCAGCCGGGTTACCGGCCCTTGCCGGGCGTATTCGCGCAGGTAAACGGCGGCCAGCACGCCGAACGGGGTGACGATCACGGCCATGATCAGGGTCATCATCACGGTACCGAAAATGGCCGGGAAGATACCGCCTTCAGTGTTGGCTTCACGCGGGTCGTCGCTGAGGAACTCCCAGACCTTGGCAAAGTAAGTGCCCAGCTTGGTGAAACCGGACATGCCATTCGGCTGGATGGCGTGCACCACCTTGCTCAGGTTGATTTCCACTTCACGGCCGTTGCCATCGCGGGCCACCAGGCTGTCGCGGGCGAAGGCCTGGTGCAGGCCGCTCAAACGGTCTTCAATGGCCTTGTAGCGGCTGTTCAGCTCGGCGCGGTCGGCGTCCATGTCGGCCTGGGCGGCGGCGTCCAGCTTGCCGTCCAGCTCCAGCTTGCGGGCCTGCAGCCGCAGGCGTTCAAGGCCATGGTTGATGGCACCGATGTCCTTCTTCTCCAGCTGCTGCAGTTCGCCGTTAAGCTTGCTGGCACGCTTGAGGCGGGCTTGCAGCTCACTCCAGGCCGCTGGGCCCTCTGCAACCACGCGGCCTGCTTCCTTGACGCTGACCAGGTAGCCATAGAAGTTGCCCCACTCGCGACGCTCCAGGGCGATCAGGTCGGCCGGGCGCTGCTCGTCGACCAGCCAGTCGCCGACCACCCAGGTGAAGTCGCTGCCGTTGAGGTCGCGGTTACCCACCTTGATCAATTCGCGGGTCATGAACTCCGGGCCCTGGTCAGGTACCGGCAGGCCGGCACCCTTCAGACGGGCACGGGGTACTTCTTCCTTTTGTACCACTTCGCCAATGACGACGTGATCAGCCTGGCCGGGCACCTTGTAGGTAGCCTGGACCAGGTCGGCAGGCCAGAAGTGGCCCAGGCCGCGCACGGCGATCACCGACAGCAGGCCGATTGTCATGATCACAGCCATGGCCACCGCGCCGCCGCTCATCCAGACGCCTGGGGCGCCGCTCTTGAACCAGCTTTTGAGGGAGTCCTTTTTCACGGATCGCTACCTTTCTATCAAAGCGACGAGTATTTCTTGCGCAGACGCTGGCGAATCAGCTCGGCCAAGGTGTTCATGACGAACGTGAACATCAGCAGCACCAGTGCGGCCAGGAACAGCACGCGATAGTGGCTGCCACCGACTTCCGATTCCGGCATTTCCACGGCCACGTTGGCGGCCAGGGTGCGCATGCCCTCGAACAGGTTCATCTCCATCACCGGGGTGTTGCCGGTGGCCATCAGCACGATCATGGTTTCACCCACCGCACGGCCCATGCCGATCATCAGTGCCGAGAAGATCCCCGGGCTGGCGGTGAGGATGACCACACGGGTCAGGGTCTGCCACGGCGTCGCACCCAGGGCCAACGAGCCCAGGGTGAGGCTGCGCGGCACGCTGAACACGGCATCTTCGGCAATGGAGTAGATGTTCGGGATGACCGCGAAGCCCATGGCGATACCCACAACCAGGGCGTTGCGCTGGTCGTAGGTAATGCCGAGGTCGTTGGTGATCCACAGGCGCATGTCGCCGCCGAAGAACCAGCTTTCCAGGTGAGGGCTCATGGTCAGGGCGAACCAGCCGGTGAACAGGATGACCGGGATCAGGATCGCCGCTTCCCAGCCGTCCGGCACACGCAGGCGAATCGACTCTGGCAGGCGGCTCCAGGTGAAGCCGGCCAGCAGGATGCCGAACGGCATCAGCAGGAACAGGCTGAACACACCCGGCAGGTGGCCTTCCAGGTATGGCGCGAGGAACAGGCCGGCGAAGAAGCCGAGGATCACCGTCGGCATGGCCTCCATCAGCTCGATTACCGGCTTGACCTTGCGGCGCATGCCGGGGGCCATGAAGTAGGCGGTGTAGATAGCCGCAGCAATAGCCAGCGGGGCCGCCAGGATCATCGCGTAGAACGCGGCCTTGAGGGTACCGAAGGTCAGTGGCGACAGGCTTAGCTTGGGTTCAAAGTCGGTGTTCGATGCGGTCGACTGCCAGACGTACTTCGGCTCGTCGTAGTTCTCGTACCACACCTTGCCCCACAGCGCGCTGAAGGAAACTTCCGGGTGCGGGTTGCGCAGGCTCAGCGGCAGCAGCTTGCCACCCTGTTCGATGATGATGCGGTTGGCACGCGGCGAAAGGGCCAGGATGCCTGGGCCTTCGGCGGCCGGCTCAACCAGCAGGGTGCGGTGCGCGGTGCTGTGGAACACGCCCAGCTTGCCGTCGGCGTCCAGGGCGATGAAACCCTTGCGGCGCTCTTCGGCGTCAATCTGCACGACCGGCGCCTTGCCCATCTGGAAGGTACGGATCTGCTTGAAGCGCGATTCGCCGTCCGGGTCGCGGGCCATGAACCACTGGGCCAGGCCACCCTTGGAGTCACCGATGATCAGCGAGATGCCACCGACCAGCTGGCCAGTGGCGGTCACTTCGGTGTCGGCACTTTCGGACAGTTTGTAGCGGCCGTTAAGGCTCTTGTCGCGCAGGCTGAACACATCGGCCGTGGCCCGGCCGTTGATCACGTACAGCCACTGCTGACGCGGGTCGATGAAGATGTTCTTCACTACCTCGGTCATCTGCGGCAGGACGATGCGGTTCTGCTCGGTAGTGACCTCTTCGGTCATCATGTTTTCGCTGCGGGTCAGCTCCAGCACCTGCAGTTGCGCGCCGGTGGAGCCGGCCAGTACCAAGGTGTCGCCGTTGACGTTGACGCTGACGTGGTCCAGCGCACGGCCTTGTTCATCGAGCACGAACGGCTGTTCGCCATACGGGTAGTCGATGTTGGCGGTGATGGTCTTCTTGTTGTCCGGGTAGGTGATCTTGTAGGTGTGGTGGAACACCAACGCCTGGCCGTTGGACAAGCCCAGTACCACCAGCGGGCTGCCCGGCTGATCGGCACTGATCGACGTGACCTGGGTGTCTGCCGGCACGGGCAGATCGACGCGCTTGAGCTCGTTACCCGTTTTGGTATCAAAGAATAGCGCCTGGCCTTTGTCCGAAACCCGCATCCCCACCAGGTTCTGCTCTTCCAGCGCGATCATCAGTGGCTTGCCGGCGTCCTGCTGCAGCCAGGTCGGCTCCAGGGCTTTTTTGCTGGTCAGCTCGGCGCCCTGGAACAGTGGCAACACCACATAGGCCAGGTAGAAGAAGATCAGGGTGATGGCCGCCAATACGGCAAGCCCGCCCACCAGCACATACCAGCGGGTCAGGCGGTCCTTGAGCGCACGCATGCGGCGCTTGCGTTGCAACTCGGGCGTATTGAAATCAATGCGCACGGGCTGGGAGTTTTGGGTCATGTTGGAATTGGCCAGATCATTCATGCGCACACCCTAGCGGTCCCGTGTGACAAAAACATTACAAAGTGGTGACGCGCGAAAGCCCGCCGCACAGGATACCTGGCTTCGGACTTGGAATTCGTGGAAGAGGCCGGGCAGTGGCACCGGCCTCTTCTTCAGTTACTTACTTCTTTGCAACGTTACCGGCGTGCGACAGGCCCAGGTCAGCCAGGGTCTTGTCGACGACTTTGGCCGGCAGCGGAATGTAGCCATCCTTCACCACGACCTGCTGGCCAGCTTGCGACAGCACCAGCTTGACGAACTCGGCTTCCAGCGGGGCCAGAGGCTTGTTCGGCGCCTTGTTGACGTAGACGTACAGGAAGCGCGACAGCGGGTAGCTGCCGTTCAGGGCGTTGGCTTCGTTGTCTTCAACGAACTCGCCGCCTTCTTTCTTGGCCAGGGCTACGGTCTTGACGCTGGCGGTCTTGTAACCGATGCCCGAGTAGCCGATGCCGTTCAGCGAAGAGCTGATCGACTGCACGACCGAAGCCGAGCCAGGTTGTTCGTTGACGTTAGGCCTGAAGTCGCCTTTGCACAGGGCTTCTTCCTTGAAATAGCCGTAGGTGCCCGATACCGAGTTACGGCCGAACAGCTGGATTGGCTTGTTGGCCAGGTCGCCGGTCACACCGACGTCGCCCCAGGTCTTGATCTCGGCCTTGCCACCGCACAGGCGGGTGGAGGAGAAGATGGCGTCAACCTGAGCCATGGTCAGGCCTTTGATCGGGTTGTCCTTGTGCACAAATACAGCCAGCGCGTCGACGGCGACCGGGATGGCGGTCGGCTTGTAGCCGTACTTCTGCTCAAAGGCCTGCAGTTCGACATCCTTCATCTTGCGGCTCATCGGGCCGAGGTTGGCGGTGCCTTCGGTCAGCGCGGGTGGCGCGGTGGAAGAGCCGGCAGCCTGGATCTGGATGTTTACGTTCGGATATTCCTTCTTGTAGGCCTCGGCCCACAGCGTCATCAGGTTCGCCAGGGTGTCGGAGCCAACGCTGGAGAGGTTGCCCGAAACACCGGTGGTCTTGGTGTAAGTCGGGATCGACGGATCGACGGCGGCTACCGCGTTGGCGGTTGCAACGCCCGCGGCGGCGAAGGTAAGGGCCGCCATCAAACGCTTCAGTTTCATGCCTTGCTCCTAGCAGGAATATTGGGGTGTTGGATGGAACGGGCCCAAGTATCGGCAGGCCGCATGAACACGATATGACTTCATTGTGACAATTGGATGAAAGGCCATCACTGAAAGCAGGCCTGGCCTCTTCGCGGGCGCGCCCGCTCCCACAGGTACTGAATAGGTTTCGAGGCCTATGGGGTCCCTGTGGGAGCGGGCATGCCCGCGAAGAGGCCAGTAGCCCCAGCGCTGATCAGCGCTTGTTGGCAAACAGGTACAAGCCCACAGCCAGACCCACGGCGCACAGGCCTGCCACATAGTAGGCAGGTGCCATCGGGCTTACCTTCAGCAGCGCGGTCACCACCATCGGTGTCAAACCGCCAAAGATCGCGTAGGCCACGTTGTACGAGAACGACAACCCGCTGAAGCGCACCACCGGCGGGAAGGCCTTTACCATCACATACGGGACTGCACCAACGATACCGACGCACAATCCGGTAAGTGCATAAAGCGGGAACAGCAGGTCTGGCCGAGTCGGCAGGCTATGGTAGAAGGTCCACGAGCTGGCCAGCAGCAGCAGGCTGCCGACGATGAATACGCGACCGGCACCGAAGCGGTCGGCCAGGCTACCGGCGCCGATGCAACCAACGCTGAGCAGGACAATTGCCAGGCTATTGGCCTTGAGCGAGTCGGTGGGGCTGACGTGATAGAACGTCTGCAACAATGCAGGGGTCATCAGGATCACTACCACGATGCCAGCCGAAAGCAGCCAGGTCAGCAGCATCGACAGGACGATCGCGCCACGGTGATCACGCAGCACCGCGCGCAGCGGCAGTTCTTCTGCCAAGGCTTTGCGCTGCTGCATCTCAGCGAATACCGGGGTTTCGTGCAGCCAGCGGCGCAGGTAAACCGAGAACAGGCCGAATACACCACCGAGCAGGAACGGTACACGCCAGGCGTAATCCGCCACTTCTTCGGGGGTATAGACAGTGTTGATCAACGTCGCAACCAATGACCCCAGCAGGATGCCCGATGTCAGCCCCGCAGTCAGGGTGCCGCATGCGTAGCCGGTGTTGCGCGTCGGCACGTGTTCAGACACGAACACCCAGGCGCCCGGCACCTCGCCGCCGATTGCCGCGCCCTGGATCACACGCATCAGCAGCAGCAGGATCGGCGCCCACATGCCGACCTGTGCATAAGTCGGCAGCAGGCCCATGACCAGGGTTGGCAGGGCCATCATGAAAATGCTCAGGGTGAACATCTTCTTGCGCCCCAGCAGGTCGCCAAAGTGGGCCATGATGATGCCGCCCAGCGGCCGAGCCAGATAGCCTGCAGCGAAAATGCCGAAGGTTTGCATCAGGCGCAGCCACTCAGGCATGTCGGCCGGGAAGAACAGCTTGCCCACCACCGTGGCAAAGAACACGAAGATGATGAAGTCGTAGAACTCAAGCGCGCCGCCCAGTGCGGACAGTGAGAGGGTCTTGTAGTCACTGCGGGTCAGCGGCCGCGAGGGCTGCTCGATACTGCTCGGCACGGAAGTCATCGCTCGTTGTTCTCTTTATAGGGCATGCAGGCCGCTTGGTACGCGGCTTCTGGATTGGGAGACAAGCGAAGATAACAAATTGCCGAGCCGTGCTGAAAGCGATACAAAAACCACACAGATATTCATGAATGCGCGGTCGTCGCTGGCCGTTATGCTCTATATACTGGTAATTCGTAGGAAAAGGCTGCGCCTAATGTGGGATGTTGTGCGAAAACGCCGGTCTTTATTATCAGGCGGTTTCGCAGAGTTTCCCTACGGCCGCCCAGTGAAACGAAATCGGCGTAGTATGTTTCAAGCTGAATCGTTTACCCGGCCTTTGCGCCACACCAACGAAGCGTCACGGGTCAGAGGCCCCATCGCATGATTGAGCTCGAACAAGAAGATCCTATCCCGCAAGGCGACCTGGCCTTGCAGATCACTGCGCTACCGCGCGAAACCAATGGCTTTGGCGACATCTTCGGCGGCTGGCTGGTTGCCCAGATGGACCTGGCCGGCACCGCCATGGCCAGCCGTGTCGCCGGTGGCCGCGTGGCTACCGTGGCCATCGACCGCATGGCCTTCCTGGTACCGGTCGCGGTAGGTGCGCAATTGTCGTTCTATACCCAGACCCTGGAAATCGGCCGCAGCTCGATCCAGATGATGGTCGAAGTCTGGAGCGACGACCCGCTGTCCAGTGAATGGCGCAAGGTCACCGAAGCGGCATTCGTCTTCGTCGCCATCGACGGCAGTGGCCGCACCCGCTCCGTGCCTCGTCGCTGAGCCTTGCCAGCGGTAAACTCATTGCATGTGCCCGGGTCCAAGGCCCACTGGCAATCAATGAGATGAGTGCAATGGCTACCTTCCAGGTCGTAACCGAGCAACATGGCGAACTTGACTGCTGGCGTATCAGCAGTGACCGCGCCGAACTCCTGATCGCCCAGCAGGGCGCGCAGATCCTCAGCTACCAGCGAGTCGGCGAGCCGCCGCTGCTGTGGCTGAGCGACCAGGCCATCTTCCGCAAGGGCAAGTCGGTGCGCGCTGGCGTGCCGGTGTGCTGGCCGTGGTTTGGCAACCTGCAGCGCAACCCCCAGGCCGTGCAGGCCATGTACCACGGTGAGCAAGCGCCTGCCCACGGGCTGGCGCGCGCGCGTGACTGGCAACTGCTGGGTATCGAGGAAACGAACGACGGGCTGCGCATTGAATTCGAACTGCCTGAAGCACAGGGCGACCTGCCCGACTGGCCCCATGACGTCGAGCTGAAGCTCGTGGTGCATTTGGGAGAAGAACTGGCACTGCAGCTGACCAGCCGCAACATGGGTAATACCCCGGTGACCATCAGCCAGGCCCTGCACAGCTACTTTGCGGTCAGCGATGTGCGCCAGGCGCAGGTGGAAGGGGTTGAGGGGCTGGGTTACATCGAGACCCTGGCGAACTGGGAACAGCGCCAGCAGCAGGGGGCTCTTGAGTTTGCCGGGGAGACAGACAGGATCTACCTCGACACCCCGGCGCAATTGAGCATTGTCGATCCGCACTGGAACCGGCGGATTACCTTGACCAGCAGCGGGTCGCGTTCGGCGGTGATCTGGAACCCCTGGACCGAGCGGGCCAAGGAGCTTGCGGACATGGCTGATGATGGCTGGCAGCGCATGTTGTGCATCGAGACGGCGAATGTATGGGATGACTTGGTGGTATTGATGCCTGGGGCGAGCAGTTCGCTGGGGGTCAGGATTGGGTGTGAAATGATCTGAGTCTTGTAGCGCCTGTACCGGCCTCTTCGCGGGCTCGCCCGCTCCCACAGGTTCTCTATAAACCTTGAAAATTGTGGTGTACCTGTGGGAGCGGGCAAGCCCGCGAAGAGGCCGGCACAGAAAAATCAGAGGTCAGCGTCCTCCACCACCCTCACCTTCCCTGCATCCAGCGCATAAGCCGCATCGGCCAGGTCATTGCTGACCTTTTCCACCTTAAGCTTGCCGCTGACCCACAGCGGCGTATAGATGTCATCGATCTTCAAGCCTTTCGGGTAGCGCACCAGCACCAGCTGGTTCGGCGGCGGTGGCGGTACATGGATGCACGCGCCCGGGTAAGGCACCAGGAAGAACAGCGTGCTGTTGCCCTTGGCGTCGCTCTCCAGCGGTACGGGGTAGCCCCCCAGGCGGATGTCCTTGCCATTCATGGCCGCCACGGTCTTGGTCGAATACATCACCGCCGGCAGGCCCTTGCTCTGCTTCATGCCGCCCTTGGCGGTGAAGGTGCCCATGGCTTCCGGCGAGTTGTGGTCGATTTCGGGCATTTGCTCGAGTGCCTTCTGGTCCGACTTGGGCATCAGCTCCAGCCAGTCGGTTTCAGGCAGTTCGGCATGGGCCAGGGTACTGGCCAACAGCAGGGGGATGAGGAAAAAGGCACGCATGGCAATGCTCGGCAACTCGAATGAATTGCCGGGCATTCTAACCAGTATTCAGCGTTTCTTGATGAATCCGTAGATCACCAGCAGGACCACGGCACCGACCAGCGCGCCAAAGAAGCCCGCCGCCTGCCCGGCCTGGTAAATGCCCAGTGCCTGGCCGCCATAGGTGGCTAACAGGGAGCCGGCAATACCCAGCAGGATGGTCATGATCCAGCCCATGCTGTCGTCGCCCGGTTTGATGAAGCGGGCCAGCAGGCCGACGATGAGGCCGATGAAGATGGTTCCAATGATTCCCATGGCAATCCCTCTGCAGTGAATATGGAGCAAGCCAAAGCCTAGTCGGGCTTTGGCTTGTTGCCATGTTCAGAGGGCAAGCCGCTTGCAGAAGTTCGATTTGCAGCCCGATCAGTTGCTGATCAGAGCCTCTACTTCGGCAATCTTGCGCTCAAGGGTGGCCATGTCATGGCAGCGCAAGGTGGCGTGGCCAACCTTGCGGCCGACCTTGAAAGCCTTGCCGTAGTGGTGCAGGTGGCAGTCACCAATGGCGACAACCTTGTCCACGGCCGGCACTTCACCGATGAAGTTGAGCATGGCGCTCTCGCCCACCTTGGCGGTCGAGCCCAGCGGCAGGCCGGCGACGGCGCGCAGGTGGTTCTCGAACTGGCTGCACTCGGCGCCTTCGGTAGTCCAATGCCCGGAGTTGTGCACGCGCGGGGCGATTTCGTTGGCTTTCAGGCCACCGTCGACTTCGAAGAACTCGAAGGCCATCACGCCAACATAATCCAGTTTCTGCAGCACGCGGCCAACGTAGTCTTCGGCCAGGCCCTGCAGCGGGTGCCCTTGGCTGGCGACCGACAGGCGCAGGATGCCGCTTTCGTGGGTGTTGTGCACCAGCGGGTAGAAGCGGGTTTCGCCATCACGGGCACGCACGGCCACCAGCGACACTTCGCCAGTGAATGGCACGAAGCCTTCCAGCAGGCATGGCACGCTGCCCAACTCGGCGAAGGTGTCTACCACGTCTTCTGGCGTGCGCAGTACCTTCTGGCCCTTGCCGTCGTAGCCCAGGGTGCGGGTTTTCAGCACGGCCGGCAGGCCGATGCTGGCCACTGCAGCGTCCAGGTCTGCCTGGGAAAGGATGTCGGCGAAGGCCGGGGTAGGGATAACCAGGTCGCGGAACATGCTCTTTTCGAACAGGCGGTCGCGGGCGATGCGCAGCGCTTCGGCGCTGGGGTAAACCGGCACGAACTGCGAGAGGAAGGCCACGGTCTCGGCCGGAACGCTTTCAAACTCGAAGGTGACCAGGTCGACCTCGTCGGCCAGTTGGCGCAGGTGGTCCTGGTCGCCGTAATCGGCACGCAGATGCTCGCCCAAGGGCGCAGCGCAGGCGTCTGGCGCCGGGTCGAGGAAGGCGAAGTTCATGCCCAGCGGGGTACCCGCCAAGGCCAGCATGCGGCCCAGTTGGCCGCCACCGATTACACCGATCTTCATGGGTTAAGCCTCAAGCCTGGCGCGGGTCTGGGTTGTCCAGCACGGTGTCGGTCTGTTCGGTGCGGAACTGCTTCAGTGCCGCGTGGTACTGCGGGTACTTGGCGCCCAGGATGCTCGCCGACAGCAGTGCAGCGTTGATGGCGCCAGCACGGCCGATGGCCAGGGTGGCAACCGGCACACCGGCTGGCATCTGCACGATCGACAGCAGCGAATCGACGCCCGACAGCATCGACGACTGCACCGGCACACCCAGCACCGGCAAGTGGGTCTTGGCGGCGCACATGCCTGGCAGGTGGGCTGCGCCACCGGCACCGGCGATGATCACCTCGATGCCGCGGCCTTCGGCCTCCTCGGCATACTGGAACAGCAGATCCGGGGTGCGGTGGGCGGAAACCACCTTCACTTCGTAGGGAATGCCGAGTTTTTCCAGCATATCGGCGGTGTGGCTAAGGGTGGACCAATCGGACTTGGAGCCCATGATCACGCCAACCAGTGCACTCATCGTCGAGCCTCTTCGCTTGTGCGCCCGTGGGCGCGTCAAAAAACAACAAGCCACGCGGGACGACCGGCGTGGCTTGTTTGCTGATCAGGACCGGACGCATCCGGTCGAAAGGCCGCGCAGTATACCGTAAGGTGGTGCATTTAAGGCACCCCGGCGACCAACTGTCGGGCCTTATTTTTCGGGGCTTTGGCTGACTTTTGGGTCAACCGCCGCCGCACCTTCGAGCTTGCGCCACAACAGCCTGACGTTGGCCTTGCGCACCAGGGCGCAGCGGTACAGGCGAATTTCCAGTGGTACGTGCCACTGGCTGCCGCCGCACACGGCCAACTCGCCCCGTTCCAGCTCGCCACGCATCGACAGGCGCGGTACCCAGGCGATACCCATACCCTCCAGCGCCATGCTCTTGAGGCTGTCGGCCATGGCGGTTTCATAGACGGTGGTATAGCGCAGGTTGCGCTGGCGCAGCAGCAAATTGACCGAGCGCCCCAGGAAGGCGCCAGCCGTATAGGCCAGCAGCGGCACACTGCCCTCGCCTTCCAGGTCGAACAACGGCTGGCCCTCGGCATCCACGGCACACACCGGCAGCATTTCAGTATTGCCCATGTGCAACGACGGGAAGATCTCGGCATCCATCTGCAGGGCCGCGTCCGGGTCATAGAAGGCCAGCATCAGGTCGCAGCCACCTTCGCGTAATGCATGCACGGCATCTCCGACGTTAGTCGCAACCAGGCGGGTGGCAATGTTCAAACCGTCGTTGCGCAACTGGGCTACCCAACGCGGGAAAAAGCCCGAGGCCAGGGAGTGTGCAGCAGCCACCTGCACCACCTCGCCTTGCCCGCCTTCAAGATGGTGCAAATGGCGGAGAATTTCGCTCAACTGGTCAACAACAGTACGCGCCGTGACGAGAAACAGCTGGCCGGCCTCTGTCAGTTCGATAGGCGTGCGGGAACGATTCACCAGCTGCAGGCCCAATGCCGCTTCAAGGCTGCGAATGCGCCGGCTGAAGGCCGGCTGGGTGACGAAACGCCGCTCTGCCGCCTGGGAAAAACTGCGGGTGGCGGCCAGTGCGCTGAAATCTTCCAGCCATTTGCTTTCAAGGTTCACGAAGCACATCTCCCGGCGCGCACCAAAATGGAACACGCTCGAATGTCAATTGGCGTCACATGAAACACTATGCCGTTTGTGCATAGGTTAGCGTGCAACAGCATTGGCCGCAAAATCAGCTTCAGGCCTAGGATTAGCGCCATTCCGGCATGTGCCGGGTCTAAATCGAGATGATATACATCATGTCCTCCGCTGCATCGTTCCGCGTCGAAAAAGATCTGTTGGGTACCCTTGAAGTTCCTGCTGATGCCTACTACGGCATCCAGACTCTGCGCGCTGCCAACAACTTCCATCTCTCCGGCGTTCCGCTGTCGCACTACCCGAAGCTGGTAGTCGGCCTGGCGATGGTCAAGCAGGCCGCTGCTGATGCCAACCGGGAGTTGGGGCACCTGAGCGATGCCAAGCACGCCGCGATCAGCGCAGCCTGTGCACGACTGATCAAGGGCGACTACCACGAGCAGTTCGTGGTGGACATGATTCAAGGCGGTGCTGGTACCTCTACCAACATGAACGCCAACGAAGTGATCGCCAACATCGCGCTGGAGGCCATGGGCCACCAGAAGGGTGAGTACCAGTACCTGCACCCGAACAACGATGTGAACATGGCGCAGTCGACCAACGACGCCTACCCGACCGCAATCCGTCTGGGCCTGCTGCTGGGTCACGACGCGCTGCTGGCCAGCCTCGACAGCCTGATCCAGGCCTTCGCTGCCAAAGGTAAAGAGTTCGACCACGTACTGAAGATGGGCCGTACCCAGCTGCAGGACGCCGTGCCGATGACCCTGGGCCAGGAATTCCGCGCCTTCGCCACCACCATGACCGAAGACCTCAACCGTCTGCGTTCGCTGGCGCCTGAGCTGCTGACCGAAATCAACCTGGGTGGCACTGCCATCGGTACCGGCATCAACGCCGACCCGGGCTACCAGATGCTCGCCGTACAGCGCCTGGCACTCATCAGCGGCCAGCCGCTGGTACCGGCTGCCGACCTGATCGAAGCCACCTCCGACATGGGCGCCTTCGTGCTGTTCTCCGGCATGCTCAAGCGTACTGCGGTCAAGCTGTCGAAGATCTGCAACGACCTGCGCCTGCTGTCCAGCGGCCCACGTACCGGCATCAACGAGATCAACCTGCCAGCGCGTCAGCCAGGCAGCTCGATCATGCCAGGCAAGGTCAACCCGGTTATCCCGGAAGCCGTCAACCAGGTGGCCTTCGCCATCATGGGCAACGACCTGGCCCTGACCGTCGCCGCCGAAGGTGGCCAGCTGCAGCTGAACGTGATGGAGCCGCTGATCGCCTACAAGATCTTCGACTCGATCCGCCTGCTGCAACGCGCCATGGACATGCTGCGCGAGCACTGCATCGTCGGCATCACTGCCAACGAACAGCGCTGCCGTGAACTGGTCGAGCACTCGATCGGCCTGGTCACCGCCCTGAACCCGTACATCGGCTACGAAAACGCCACCCGTATCGCCCGTGTTGCCCTGGAAACCGGCCGCGGCGTGCTGGAACTGGTGCGCGAAGAACAGCTGCTGGACGAAGAGATGCTCAACGACATCCTGCGTCCGGAAAACATGATCGCTCCACGTCTGGTGCCGCTGAAGGCGTAACCCGGCTGCAAACTGTCTCACCAGGTTAAGGGACTAGACACCTCTCAACCTTTCAAGGCCCGAGCCAATGCTTCGGGCCTTTTTTTTGCCTGACAGATCCTGGGGGTGCGCAGCGTCCTCAGGGTTTCGGCACACAACTTGCTCCATAATACGTCCCAGGCCCTCGGGATTACCCAGCATGCTGCACAGCCACCTGACCACCCTCAACGCGGTTTCGCTGATCCTCAACGTCTTCCAGGCAGACGGTTGCGAGGCTTCGGCGCTGCTGGCCGGCAGCGGCATTGGCCCGGCAGACCTTGGCCACGCCGATGCACGCATCACCACCCAGCAGGAACTGCAGGTATGCGCCAACGCCGTGGCCCGGCGCGAGGACATCGGCCTGGAACTGGGCCGGCGCATGCATGTGTCGTGCTACGGCATGCTCGGTTACGCCTTACTGTCCAGTGCCACTTTGGGTGACGCCCTGCGCCTGGCGTTGCAGTATCCGGCACTGCTGGGAACAGTCTTCAAGCTGCGCTTGCTCGACGATGGCCAGCGGGTGTGGTTCAGCGCCAGCGATTATCACGACAGCCCGACGTTGAGCGCTTTCAATGCGGAGTTTTGCCTGGTCTCGCTGAAAGTGATCTGCGACGACCTCCTCGGCCGCCCTTTGCCGTTGCTGGGCGCCCGCTTCGAACACCCCCGCCCGGGCTACCACGCGAGCTATGCCGGTGCATTCCAGTGCCCGGTCGGTTTCGCTGCCGAGGACAATGCCTTTGCCTTTGAACGGCGCTGGCTGGACACGCCGTTGCCGCTGGCCGACCCGATTACCCACAAAGCCATGAGCGAGCGCTGCCGGCGCCTGAACCTGGAGTTCACCGGCCGCCAGGCCTGGCTGGGGCGGATTCGCCAGTTGCTGGCACAGCAATTGGACGCCGCACCCGGGCTGGAAGGCCTGGCACGGCAGATGAACTGCTCGTCGCGCACCTTGCGCCGGCATTTGCAGGCGCTGGGTAGTAGTTATCAACAGCTGCTGGACGAATTGCGGTTTGAGCGGGCCAAGCAGTTGCTGGCTGATGAGCAGATGCCGATCTACCGCATTGCCGAGACTTTGGGGTTCAGCGAGACGGCCAGCTTCCGGCATGCCTTTCAGCGTTGGAGCGGCGTGGCGCCCAGCCATTTTCGCGGTTGACCTGTTCCGGCCCCTTCGCGGGCTTGCCCGCTCCCACAGGGACCGCGCAAGGCCCGAATGTGGTGGGATACCTGTGGGAGCGGGCGAGCCCGCGAAGAGGCCAGCACAGGGAAACTCGGCCAAAGAGCTTGGCCACATCGATCCCCTTTTGGCCGTTTGCGTCGTTCTCCCCTACTGAGCCGCCCATGACAATGGACCAACGCCAGTACCTACCGGAGAACAACAATGCTGACGATCTATTCCGATGACCACCGCCTGCACCACGGCCGCTGCGAGCTGATCGACGGTAAGCTGATGCCCTGCTTCGAAATGCCTTCGCGCGCCGACCATGTGCTCGACCAGGTGAAAAAGCGCGACCTCGGCGACATCCAAAGTCCCACCGACTTTGGCCGCGCACCCTTGCTGCGCATTCACAGCGCCGACTACCTGAATTTCTTCGAAGGCGCCTGGGCCCGCTGGGCGGCACTGGGCCACGAGGGTGACCTTCTGCCCTTCACCTGGCCGGCCCGCACGCTGCGCCAGGTCAAGCCAACCGGCCTGCATGGCGAACTGGGTTACTACAGTTTCGACGCCGGCGCCCCCATCACCGCAGGTACCTGGCAGGCTGCCTACAGTGCTGCGCAAGTTGCACTGACCGCCCAGGCCGCGATCCAGCAGGGCGCGCATTCGGCCTTCGCCCTGTGCCGCCCGCCTGGGCACCACGCCGCAGGTGAAGTGATGGGCGGTTACTGTTACCTGAACAACGCCGCCATCGCCGCCCAGGCCTTCCTTGACCAGGGCAAGCGCAAAGTCGCCATCCTCGACGTCGACTACCACCACGGCAACGGCACCCAGGACATCTTCTACAACCGCAACGACGTGTTCTTTGCCTCGATCCACGGCGACCCACAAGACGAATTCCCGTTCTTCCTTGGCTATGCCGACGAGACCGGCGAAGGTGCCGGCGAAGGCTGCAACATCAACTATCCGCTACCGGCCGGCAGCGACTGGGCTGCCTGGAACGCCGCCCTGGAACAAGCCTGCCAGCGCATCGCCAGCTACGACGCCGATGTACTGGTGATCTCACTGGGCGTGGACACCTTCAAGGACGACCCGATCTCCCAGTTCAAGCTGGACAGCCCGGACTACCTTGAAATGGGCAAGCGCATCGCCCAGCTTGGCAAGCCGACCTTGTTCGTGATGGAAGGCGGCTACGCTGTGGAGGAAATCGGTATCAACGCGGTAAATGTGCTGGAAGGCTTCCAGCGCGCCCAGCCAGGAGCCCGGTAATGGTCCGACTCAAGCGTCTGCTCGCCCCGTTCATCGCTGCCACCCTGTTCACCGGTGCCCTGCAAGCCCAGGCCGAGCAGCGTACCTTGCGTGTGTATAACTGGTTCGACTACATCACCCCGCAGACCTTGGCCGGCTTCCAGGCAGACAGCGGCGTCAAGCTGATCTACGACATTTTCGACACCAATGAAGCGCTCGAGGCCAAGCTGCTCACCGGTAACTCGGGCTATGACGTGGTTGTGCCGTCCAACGTGTTCCTCGCCAAGCAGATCGAAGCCGGGGTGTTCCAGCCGCTGGACCGCAGCAAGCTGCCGAACTGGCAGCACCTGGACCCGGCGCTGATGAAACTGATCGAGGCCAACGACCCGGGCAACAAGTTTGCCGTGCCGTACATGTACGGCACCGTGTTGATCGGCTTCAACCCGGCCAAGGTCAAGGCAGCGCTCGGCGACAACGCGCCGGTGGACAGCTGGGACCTGATCTTCAAGGAAGAGAACATCGCCAAGCTCAAGCAGTGCGGCGTGGCCCTGCTCGACTCACCGTCGGAGATTCTGCCACTGGCCTTGCAGTACCTGGGTTTGCCACCGAACAGTGACCAACCGGCCGACTACAAAAAGGCTGAGGCGCTGATGTTGAAGATTCGCCCATACATCACCTACTTCCATTCCTCGAAGTACATGGCAGACATCGCCAATGGCGACATCTGCGTGGCGGTGGGTTACAGCGGCAGCTTCTCGCAGGCCGCCAACCGAGCCCATGAGGCCAAGAACGGCGTGGTGGTGGACATGCGCCTGCCCAAGGAAGGCGCACCGATCTGGTTCGACATGCTGGCGATTCCGAAAAATGCGGCCAACCCGGAGGATGCCCATACGTTCATCAACTACCTGCTGCGGCCAGAGGTGATTGCGCCGATCAGCGACTTTGTCGGGTACCCCAACCCGAACAAGGATGCGACCGACAAGGTGAACCCGGCGATTCGCAACAACCCCAACCTGTACCCGACCGCGGAGGCGATGGCCAAGCTGTACACGCTCAAGCCTTTGGCACGGGATGCAGAACGGGCGCGGACCCGGGCCTGGACGCGGATCAAGTCTGGAACCTGAGTTGGATTCTTCGCGGGCTCGCCCGCTCCCACATTGATCGTGTAACCGCCGAGCTCTGTGGGAGCGGGCGTGCCCGCGAAGGGCCGCACAGCGGCCCCATTCACTTTTTCCACGCCTTACGCAGTTTCATCAGCGCCTCGGCAATCTCACCTTCCGGCACTGCCGCAAACCCCAGCACCAGCCCTGCCCGCTTATCCACAGGTACCTCGCTGTCCGCCAACCAGAAATTACTGAGCGGCGTCACCTCCACCCCCACCGCTTCGGCCTTGGCCACCAATTCTTGCTCCCTCGCAAAGTTATCCACATCGACCTTCACATGCAGCCCTGCCGCCACTGCCGGCATGGCGCCCAAGCCTGGAATATCCACAGGCCAGCCGGCCTTGAGCACATTGCGCCGGCTTAACGCCGCCTTGCGCATGCGCCGGATATGCCGCTGAAAATGCCCACGGGCCATGAACTCGGCCATCACGCATTGGCTGCTCACCTCTGAATGCCGCACCGCCAACGCCTTGGCCTGGCTAAACGCCTGAGCCAGCTGCGGCGGCAGCACCAGATAACCCAGGCGCAGCGCCGGAAAGGCGATTTTGCCGAAGGTGCCGACATACAGCACCCGCCCGTGCTGGTCGAGTGCCGCAAGCGGGGCCAATGGCGCGCCGCTGTATCGGTACTCACCGTCGTAGTCGTCCTCGATGATCCAGCCATCACTACGGTCAGCCCATGCCAGCAATTTCAGGCGGCGCGCCAGGCTCATGGTCACCCCGGTCGGATACTGGTGAGCAGGCGTCACATAGGCCAGCCGGCAACCCTGCAACTGCCCGAGCCGACCGCAGTCCATCCCCTCTTCATCCACCGGTACGCCAAACAACCGGCCGCCTGCCAGCGCGAAGGCATGACCGGCCGCCCGATAGCCAGGGTTTTCCACAGCCACACCGTCGCCAGGCTGCAGCAGCAGCTGTGCACAAAGGCTAATGGCCTGCTGCGCGCCACTGGTGATCACAATTTGTTCAGCCATGCAGCTCAGCCCGCGCGAGCGACGCAAGTAGGCCGCGATCAGTTCGCGCAGCATCGGCTCGCCCTCCGGGTCGCCATAACCGAGTTGCGCGGGGGCCGGATTTCGCCAGAAACCCGCCTGCAGCTTGGCCCAGACGTCAAATGGGAACAGGTCGAACGCTGGGATGCCAACGCGAAAAGCACGCGGTTGCCCGCGCCTTGGCGGCGGCAAGTGATTATTTTTCAGACGCTGCAAAGCTTCGCTGGAACGCCGGGCACTGGATAAATCCTCAGTTACTTCCGCCGAAAATGTGGATAAATCTGTTGATAACCCATGGGATAACCCTGTGGATACTTGTGTGGATAGTTTCGGTAGCCGGCTTACATAGGTGCCATCGCCCACCCGGCTTTCGATATAGCCCTCCGCGTACAACTGGTCATAGGCCCGCACCACGCTGTTGCGTGACAGCGCCAACATGGCGGCCAGGTCGCGGGTGGCCGGTAGTCGCGTGCCACTGCTCAGACGGCCGTCGAGTACCCGCGCACGCAGCGCCTGGTACAACTGCTGGCTGAGCCCGCGCCGGCGATCCAGGGCAATCCCGGCAGGGTCGAAAGGCAGGATGAGGGGGCGTTCGCTCATGGTATTGGACCTATCAAAACAGACGGTAATGGCTCTTACCCAGAACCAATAGCCTGCCTAGGATGGCACATTGCACAAGGAAACCGAGCATGTACAACAGTAAACCTCACCAGGAACACGACCTCGGTCGCCTGCACCAACACATGCTCGACACCCGCCTGGCCGTGCTGGTCAGCCAAGGCGAGCAGGGCCTGTTGGCCACACACCTGCCGGTGCTGGTCGACACTGGCGAAGGCGAGTTCGGCACCGTCTATGCGCACCTGGCACGGGCCAACCGCCAATGGCAGGACCTGGAGCAAGGCGCAGAAGCCCTGCTGGTGTTCCCCGGCGCGGATGCCTATGTCAGCCCCAGCTACTACCCGAGCAAAGCTGATAACCCGAAGGTAGTGCCAACCTGGAACTACCTGGCCGTGCACGCCTATGGCCCGGCCGAGGTGATCCACGACGCAGCAAAACTGCTGACTATCGTCAGCCGCCTGACCCAGCGCCACGAACAGGGGCGCAGCGAACAGTGGAAGGTGGACGACGCACCGGCTGACTACATCGACGGCATGCTCCGCGCCATTGTCGGCATTCGCCTGCCCATTGCCCGCCTGCAAGGTGCGCGCAAGCTCAGCCAGAACCGCTCTGAACAGGACATCGCCGGCGTGCGCGAAGGCCTGAGCGCCAGCCCCGATCAACTGGACAACCAACTCGCGGCGCACATGCGCCAACTGTGAAGGAAAAGCCCCATGCCCAGCGTTACCCTGCGCTCCGTCAGCGCCCAAGACCATGCAGCCTGGCTCGCCCTGTGGCAGGCCTACCTGCACTTTTATGAAACCGAGTTGGCCGATGAGGTCAGCCTGAGCAGTTGGCAGCGCCTGCTGGACCCGAGTGAGCCAACCCACTCGGCACTGGCCTGGGTCGATGGCAAGGCGGTGGGCATGGTCAACTTCATCTACCATCGATCCAACTGGAGCATCGAGAACTCCTGCTACCTGCAGGACCTCTACGTCGACAGCGCCCAACGTGGCCTGGGGATCGGCCGCCAGCTGATCGAGCACGTGTACGCCACGGCCAAGGCCGACGGCTGCATCAAGGTGCACTGGCTGACCCACGAAACCAACGCCACCGCCATCAGCCTGTACGAACAGGTTGCCGAGCGGCCGGGCTTCATCCAATTCCGCAAAGGGTTGTAGGCCACATGACTGACGCACTGCACTGGAAACCCGCCGCATCGCCCAAGGCCGAGCCCATCGACGGCCGCTTCATCCGTCTGGAAAAACTCGACCCGGCGCGCCACGGCGACGACCTCTGGACCGCCCTGCAAGGCCCGAACTCCGACCCGGTACTGTGGGACTACCTGCCCTACGGCCCGTTTACCGAACGCGCTGCCTTCGACCGCTGGCTGCAAGGTAACGCCGCCGGCCACGACCCGCTGTATTTCACCGTGATCGACCGCGCCAGCGGCGAGGCTCAGGGCATCCTCACCCTGATGTCGATCGTGCCTGACCATGGTCGCATCGAGATCGGCCACATCGCCTTCGGCGCTCCCATGCAGCGCACACCCAAGAGTACCGAGGCCGTCTACCTGCTGGGCAAGCTGAGCTTCGAACTGGGAAACCGCCGCCTGGAATGGAAGTGCAACAACGCCAACGCCCGCTCCAAACGCGCGGCAGAGCGGTTTGGCTTCATCTACGAAGGGGTGTTCCGCAAGCACCTGGTGGTGAAGGATCATAATCGCGATACGGCGTGGTATTCGATTACCGATGATGAGTGGCCGCAGGTGGCTGCCGGGTTTGAGCGGTGGCTGAGTGAGGAAAACCAGCAGCCGGAAGGCCAGGTAGAAACACTTGAGGCATGTCGCAAAGGCTGAGAGCGGGCTCAGATGACTTTTCGCTGACGCCTGATAACGCCCATCTGCAAGCCGAAAGGCCGAAACACGGCATTCATCGATTTGAGTGTCGGGTTTCCTTCGCCTTTCTCGATCTGGATAAGCGTACGCAGTGAAATCTTGCACATCTGGGCAAACTGGGCCTGCTGGAGATTGGCCACTGTCACACGCAAATGCCTCACTCCAGCACCCAGTTCCCAGGTGCCATCGGCGATGCCCCGTTGAACGTCATCAATCACCTGGGCCCGTTGATCGGGTGTAAGCGTCATAGCAATTTCCACTCTTCAATTCGTTGTTCAAGCAGCCTCAAGTGGACCGCTGGATGATTCATGACGGCATCCGGCAAGCCCGCAGCACTGAGCAGATCTGGCAGCGCCAACAGACGCGCCGCATCCTGCTTCAACCGGTCAAAAGCCAGCTCCGGGGTGATCAGGTCGGCCAGGCTGCTGCAAACCGCCCACCAGTCGATGTCGCCAGCACGCTCAATACCCGGCGCCCATTTGGTGGTTCGTGTAATACCTTCCGCATCCAGCACCATCGGTGCCAGATCGTAGATGGGTGCCAACCTGACGGAATTGGCCCCACGGATGACGGCCATGTTCCGCCCGTGATTGTCGACGTTGCCCAGAACCTTGTTGATGAGGTCCCGTCGCAGGTATTCGCAAATCAGGTCATCGATCTGTTGCTCCTGCCCGGCCAGCCTCCAGAGCGCCACCAGGTTC
The DNA here is from genome assembly GCA_029202525.1 of Candidatus Pseudomonas phytovorans. Taxonomy (NCBI): domain Bacteria; kingdom Pseudomonadati; phylum Pseudomonadota; class Gammaproteobacteria; order Pseudomonadales; family Pseudomonadaceae; genus Pseudomonas; species Candidatus Pseudomonas phytovorans. The sequence goes on along the minus strand of CP119325.1, from coordinate 569,316 downwards.
CTAAGTGCTTCCCCATGGTCCATCCGGCTACCCGGTTGGGTAACACCCGACAACGAGTAGATGGACTCCACCGCGAGTCGTTGAACACCTTGCAAGGTGATCTCACGGTCAAAGCGGCGCATCCAAAGGCTGGGCTTTGTACCCTCCTCCAAAGCGATGTCAGCCGTAGCAACAGTCTCCACACCCAGTGTTTGCAATGCGCGGTAGTACAGATGTTCAGCCCGCAATATGTCCTGGTCGTTGTTCAGGCCCTGATTACGAGCGAACTTGATGAACCAGTGCCGACAAGCTTGCCCATCGTCAAGCGCAGCATCGGGATACAGGAGGCCGTCCTTGCCTTCCGTCATCAGTAGCTTGGGTGCCTCGCCGCCCGCGCCGGTGGCGCCGCCGATGGCTGCGCCCTGTTCGTAGGCGTACTCAAGAAAACGTTGATCGCGACTGACCACATCCTGCCTGGTGAAGCCCATTGGCGCATGTGAGTCCAGGTAACTCATGGACTCTTTGATACGCATGTTTCCCACGGGAGCCGGTGTACTCCTTGCCAGGAGAAACATGTCATCACTGATGCCGTCGGGCTTTGTCTGGCCAACATGCGCCATGAGGAAGCGCTTGGCAGCACCGGACGGCGCGATGTCGTGAACGAATGCAGGCGCAGCAGGGAGCACGAAGCTGTCGAAGTCTACCGGCAGACGAGCGCTAACCGCCTTGGCGGCAAAGCTTTGGTATGCATCGAGATTGTCTCTGATATACGACGCTTCATAGGCAACGGTGCAAGGGCCATTGAAGCCTTGTTCTGGCCGCGAAAACGTCAGCATCATGGCGTCCTGCCAAACGCCATCGGAGTAAACTTGCAGGGTTAGCGGGTACATATACAACCTGCTGCAGCTGTTCAGACAGTCTGCAATATAGTGCATTCCACGCAGTACCGCTTCGCCAAAATATGTATTTTATTGCATATTTAATATCCAGACCCCGATTCAAAGTGCATTTTAATGCACAAAAAAGGGGAGCATCCGCTCCCCAGAGGTTAACCGCTTGTAGATGAGGGCTTAAATCAGCCCTCGATCTCGATCAGGATTTCGCCCGGCGTCACGCGATCGCCTTTGGCCACGTGGATGGCCACGACCTTGCCGGCGATGGCCGCCTGCACTTCGGTTTCCATCTTCATGGCTTCGGTAATCAGCACAGCCTGGCCGGCCTTGACCATGTCGCCTTCCTTGACCAGCACGTCGACGATGTTGCCTGGCATGTTGGTGCTGACGTGGCCCGGCTCACTGGCCTGCTTGCGCTTGCTGCCGCCACCGCCGACAAACTCGTTGAGCGGCTCGAACACCACTTCTTCCGGCATGCCGTCGATCGACAGGTAGAAGTGGCGCTTGCCTTCGGCCTTCACCCCCACACCGGTGATGTCGACGCGGTAGGTTTCGCCGTGCACGTCGATGACGAACTCGGTCGGTACGCCTTCACCGCCTGGAGCCGCAACGGCGCCAGCTTCCGGAATCGGCAACAGGGCTTCAGGGGTCAGGGTGCCGGCTTCGCGCTCTTCGAGGAATTTGCGGCCGATGTCCGGGAACATGGCGAAGGTCAGCACGTCCTCTTCGCAACGGGCCAGGGCGCCGATGTCGCCACGCAGCTTGGTCATTTCCGGCTTCAGCAGGTCGGCCGGGCGCACGTCGATCACTTCTTCGCTGCCGATGGCCTGGCGGCGCAGTTGCTCATTGACCACGCCCGGGGCCTTGCCGTAGCCGCCTTGCAGGTACAGCTTCACCTCGTTGGTGATGGTCTTGTAGCGCTCGCCGGCCAGCACGTTGAAGAACGCCTGGGTGCCGACGATCTGCGAGGTCGGCGTGACCAGCGGCGGGAAGCCGAGGTCTTCACGCACGCGCGGGATTTCGGCCAGCACTTCGTTCATGCGGTTCAGGGCGCCCTGTTCCTTGAGCTGGTTGGCCAGGTTGGAAATCATGCCGCCCGGCACCTGGTTGACCTGCACGCGGGTGTCCACGGCGGTGAACTCGCTTTCGAACTGGTGGTACTTCTTGCGCACGGCGTAGAAGTACAGGCCGATTTCCTGCAGCAGCTCCAGGTCCAGGCCGGTGTCGAACTCGCTGCCCTTGAGCGCAGCAACCATCGACTCGGTCCCCGGGTGGCTGGTGCCCCAAGCGAAGCTGGAGATGGCGGTGTCGATGTGGTCGGCGCCGTTTTCCACCGCTTTCAGCTGGCACATGGCGGCCAGGCCGGCGGTGTCGTGGGAGTGGATGAACACCGGCAACGACTGCTCTGCCTTCAGTGCCTTGACCAGTTCACCAGCGGCGAATGGGGTCAGCAGGCCGGCCATGTCCTTGATCGCCACCGAATCGCAACCCATGGCTTCCATCTGCTTGGCCTGGGCGACGAAGGCGTCGATGGTGTGCACCGGGCTGACGGTGTAGGCGATAGTGCCCTGGGCGTGCTTGCCGGCGGCCTTGACCGCTTCGATGGCCACGCGCAGGTTACGCACGTCGTTCATGGCGTCGAAGATGCGGAACACGTCGATGCCGTTGACCGCAGCCTTGGCGACAAAGGCTTTGACCACATCGTCGCTGTAGTGGCGGTAGCCCAGCAGGTTCTGGCCGCGCAGCAGCATTTGCAGGCGGGTGTTGGGCAGGGCGGCGCGCAGCTTGCGCAGGCGCTCCCACGGGTCTTCCTTGAGGAAGCGCACGCAGGCGTCGAAGGTAGCGCCACCCCAGACTTCCAGCGACCAATAGCCGACTTTGTCGAGCTTGTCGCAGATCGGCAGCATGTCTTCGGTACGCATGCGGGTAGCCAGCAGGGACTGGTGGGCGTCGCGCAGGATCGTGTCGGTTACGTGGATTTTCTTGGACATTATAAGTTTCCTCACAGGCCTGCGTGGGCGGCGATGGCGGCGGCGATGGCCAGGGCCAGCTCTTCGGGTTTGCGCTTGATCGAGTAGTTGGTCAGTTCAGGGTGGCTTTCTACGAAGCTGGTGTTGAACTGGCCGCTACGGAATTCTGGGTTGCGCAGGATTTCCTGGTAGTACGCGGCGGTGGTCTTCACCCCTTGCAAGCGCATGTCGTCCAGGGCCCGCAGGCCGCGGTCCATGGCTTCTTCCCAGGTCAATGCCCATACCACCAGTTTCAGGCACATGGAGTCGTAGTACGGCGGAATGGTGTAACCGGTGTAGATCGCCGTGTCGGTGCGCACGCCTGGGCCGCCGGGGGCGTAGTAACGGGTGATCTTGCCGAAGCTGGGCAGGAAGTTGTTTTTCGGGTCTTCGGCGTTAATCCGGAACTGCAGCGCGTAGCCGCGGTGCTGTATATCTTCCTGCTTCACCGACAGCGGCAGGCCCGAGGCAATGCGAATCTGCTCACGAACGATGTCGATACCGGTGATTTCCTCGGTGATGGTGTGTTCCACCTGCACCCGGGTGTTCATTTCCATGAAGTACACTTCGCCATCGGCGAGCAAAAACTCCACGGTACCGGCGTTCTCGTAGTTCACCGCCTTGGCCGCACGCACCGACAAGTCGCCAATGTAGGCGCGCTGTTCGGGGGTAAGCTGGGGGCTCGGGGCGATTTCGATGAGTTTCTGGTTGCGGCGCTGGATCGAGCAATCACGCTCGAACAGGTGCACCACGTTGCCAAAGCTGTCACCGAGAATCTGCGCCTCGATGTGCTTGGGGTTGACGATGCACTTTTCCAAAAACACTTCGGCCGAACCGAAGGCCTTGGTGGCCTCGGAAATCACCCGTGGGAAGTTCTGTTCCAACTCTTCGCGGCTGTTGCAACGGCGAATACCGCGGCCGCCACCACCGGAGGTGGCCTTGAGCATCACCGGGTAACCGATGCGCTCACCCTCGCTCAGGGCTTCATGAATATCGGCAACGTTGCCTTCAGTGCCCGGGGTTACCGGCACTCCGGCAGCGATCATGGTACGGCGTGCTTCGGTCTTGTCACCCATGCGGCGAATCACGTCGGCGGACGGGCCGATGAACTTGATTCCGCGTTCAGCGCAGATCTCTGCCAGTTCAGCGTTTTCCGACAGGAAACCGTAGCCCGGGTGCAGGGCATCACAGCCGGTTTCCACAGCCAGGTTCACCAGCTTGCGCGGGTTCAGGTAACCGGCCAGTGGCTCGGCACCAATGCTGTGGGCTTCGTCGGCGCGCTTGACGTGCAAGGCGTGCCGATCGGCGTCGGAAAAGATCGCTACCGAGCGTATGCCCATCTCGGCGCAGGCACGCACGATCCGAACTGCGATTTCACCTCGGTTGGCGATCAGGATTTTTTTTATCACTGGAGTCTTCCCAAAGCCGTAGGAACAGTCGATCCGGTTCTACCGGTCGGCGCGTGACCAAGCGTTGCTGGCCAGTCGCACAATTACCCTAGCGCTGTAGGACGATAAACAAAAATCAATATTTGTTAGAGGCAGTATTAGCAAAAGCTTATAGTGCGGTAACAAGGTGTTGCCGAAGGGCGAATAAAAAATGCGTAAGTCTTTGATGCGTATGACTTTACGTCAATTGCAGATCTTCAATGAGGTGTGCGATTTGCGCTCGTACAGCCGGGCGGCGGAGGAGATGTCACTGACACAACCCGCCGTTAGTCTACAGATCCGCCAGCTTGAAGAGCTGATCGGCCAGCCGCTGTTCGAGTACGTGGGCAAAAAGCTCTACCTGACCGAAGCGGCAGAAGCCCTGCAACGCGCCAGCCGCGACATCTTCGGCCGCCTCGAGAGCCTGGACATGCAACTGTCGGACATGCAGGGCTCACTGCAAGGGCAGCTCAAACTGGCGATCGAGTCCAGCGCCAAGTACTTCGTGCCACACCTGTTCGCCGCCTTCAAGCAGCGTCACCCGGAGGTCAACCTGACCCTGACGGTGGTCAATCGCGCCCAGGCCATCCGCCGCCTTTCGGATAACCGCGACGACCTGATCATCATGTCGATGGTGCCGCAGGACATGGGCCTGGAGTTTCTGCCGTTTCTCAATAACCCGATCATTGCGGTGGCACCGCCCGAGCACCCGCTGTGCAAGCTGGAGCAGCTGCGCCTGCAAGATCTGGAGCCTCATACCCTGCTGGTACGCGAACAGGGTTCAGGCACGCGCAAGGCCTGCGAGGAGTATTTCAAGGACAAACGCGTGCATTTCACCCAGACCCTGGAAGTGGCCTCGGCCGATGCCCAGCGCGAATGTGTGATCGCTGGCTTGGGCATTGCCCTGCTGACCCGCCATGCAGTCAACCTGGAGCTGGCCACCGGTGCGCTGAAGGAGCTACCGGTGGAAGAGCTGCCGCTGTACCGCAGTTGGTGCGTGGTGCAGGCCAAGGCCAAGCGGCAGTCGCCGGTGGCCTTGGCATTTCTGGCGTTCATTCGCAGCGAACGTGCGTTGATCAGTGCACTTGTTGAGCGTTTTTCGGGGAAGTTGCCACTGAAGACTGCCACACTGTGAGCGCTTGCAACTCGGGGTAATCCACCAGGTCGCGCAGCAGTTGACGTTGGTCGCAATAGGTCTCGATCGCGCGGCGGTATTCCATCCGGCGCTGATCCTTTTCCTGCTGCTTGCGAGCCTTGGCGTTGGGTTGGTAGATACCGTCGTGGTCACGTGCCATTGCCTGTCTCCCAGATAGGATGCGGGAGTTTCAGACTGGCCTTGATGGTTTACGTTTTGACGGAGGAGTGGTGACAGAATCGTGAATCTTCAACGCCTGTACTGGCCCATTCGCGGGCTCGCCCGCTCCCACAGGTAATGTGCACCTCTTGAAGTCGGCACAATTCCTGTGGGAGCGGGCAAGCCCGCGAAGAGGCCGGTACAGGCAATAAAGATCAGTCGTCTGTAGCCTTGATCGACTTAGGCGACAAACGCAGGCTGCGCAAGCTGCGCTTAACGCTTTTCAGGTGGTTGACCAGGCTTGGGCCACGCGCCATGGCCACGCCCATGGCCAACACGTCGATCACCACCAGGTGGGCGATGCGTGAGGTCAGCGGGGTGTAGATTTCGGTATCTTCGTGCACGTCGATCGCCAGGTTGACCGTGGACAGCTCGGCCAGCGGCGTCTGGCTTGGGCACAGAGTAATCAGGCTGGCGCCGCTTTCACGCACCAGGTTTGCCGTGATCAGCAAGTCCTTGGAGCGGCCCGACTGGGAGATACATACCGCCACATCGCCTGGCTTCAGGGTAACTGCCGACATCGCTTGCATGTGCGGGTCGGAGTACGCGGCCGCACTGAGCAGCAGGCGGAAGAACTTGTGCTGGGCGTCTGCCGCTACCGCGCCGGATGCGCCAAAGCCATAAAACTCCACACGTTGCGCCTGGGCCATGGCGCCCACGGCCTGTTGCAGCGCATGCGGGTCAAGGTGCTCGCGCACTTCCATCAGCGTGTGCAGGGTAGTGTCGAAAATCTTCAGGCTGTAGTCGGCAACCGAGTCGTCTTCATGGATGGCGAACTGGCCAAAACTGGCCCCGGCGGCCAGGCTCTGCGCCAGTTTCAACTTCAGGTCCTGAAAGCCCGAACAACCAATGGCCCGGCAAAAACGCACGATGGTCGGTTCGCTGATGCCCACGCTGTGCGCCAGGTCGGCCATGGAGCTGTGCATGACCGCAGCCGGGTCGAGCAGCACATGGTCGGCCACTTTGAGTTCCGATTTGCGCAGCAGGTGGCGCGATTGGGCGATATGTTGCAACAGATTCACGGGCTGGACTCGGTTATGATCGGCTGGCCGGGTTGTAGCTTTCTTGTAGTTATACTACATGGACGCCAACCCGCCCAGTTAAACGAACGTGGAGAGTGGCGGTTTGACTATTCCTTGCGACATTCTGGTCTTCGGCGGCACCGGCGATCTGGCCCTGCACAAATTGCTTCCGGCGCTCTACCACCTGTTTCGCGAGGCCCGTCTGAACAATGCCGTGCGCATCATCGCGCTGGCTCGGCGCAACCTGCCTCGCATCGAATATCTGAAGCTCGCCGAGCGCCACTGCCGGGCACAGATTGCCCGCAATGACTTCGACGAAGAGGTCTGGCAGCGGTTTTCTGCCCGGCTTGACTACTTCGCCATGGATGCTTCGCAAAGTGCCGACTTTGGCCGCCTGGCACGCTACCTGGGCGAGCCCGGCGGGCTGACGCGCATCTTCTACCTGGCCACCGCTCCCAACCTGTTCGTGCCGATTGCCAACCACCTGCGCAACGCCGGCATGGCCGACCCCGAGGCGCGCATCGTGCTGGAAAAGCCGATCGGCCACTCATTGGCCTCGGCCACCGCCATCAACGAAGCGATTGGCGCAGTGTTTGATGAAAACCAGGTATTTCGCATCGACCACTACCTGGGCAAGGAAACCGTACAGAACCTGATGGCCCTGCGCTTCGCCAATGCCCTGCTGGAGCCGGTGTGGCGCAACAACCAGGTCGACCACGTACAGATCAGCGTTTGCGAGACTCTGGGAGTAGAGAACCGCGGCGGCTATTACGACCGCGCCGGAGCAACCCGCGACATGCTGCAGAACCACCTGCTGCAGCTGCTGTGCCTGGTGGCCATGGAGCCACCTGCGCAATTCGAGGCTGAAGCGGTGCGTGACGAAAAGGTCAAGATCCTCCGGGCCCTCAAGCCGATCACAGGCCAGGACGTGCAAGACAAGACAGTGCGCGGACAGTACGGGGCCGGGCACATCGGCGGCCAGGAGGTGCCGGCCTATTACTTTGAAAAGGACGTCGACAACGACAGCGATACCGAGACCTTCGTGGCCATCGAGGCGCACATCGACAACTGGCGCTGGGCAGGTGTGCCCTTCTACCTGCGCACCGGCAAACGCATGGCGCGGCGCTCGTCGCAGATCGTCATCCAGTTCAAGCCGGTGCCTCACGAGCTGTTCAGCGGTGGCCAGGCCAACCAGCTGTTGATCCAGCTGCAACCGGACGAGCGCATCAGCCTGCGCATGATGACCAAGAGCCCGGGCAAGGGCATGCGCCTGGAACCGGTCGAGCTGGACCTGAACCTGGCCCAGGTATTCAGCCAGACGCGCCGCTGGGAAGCTTACGAACGCCTGCTGCTGGACATCGTTGAGGGTGATTCGACACTGTTCATGCGCCGCGATGAAGTGGAAGCGGCCTGGCACTGGGTCGACCCGGTGATAAAGGGTTGGCAGGAGCACTTTCAGGCGCCACGCCACTATGCCGCCGGGAGCAATGGCCCGGAACAGGCCGCCAGCCTCCTGGCCAGGCATGGCAGGCACTGGCACAGCTGAAGCGCTTCGCTCTGCGTTGCGGATAGGCGCTGCAAGCAATCTGTCGCCCGGAAGGTGCATACCGCCCTTCCCAAGACAGGAATATCGACATGATCATCGAATGCAAAAACTGGAAAGCCCAGCACGACAAGATGCCGCCAGGCGCTCGCCTGCGGGTGCACGGCACAATCACCGTGGGGCATCCAGGCGTGGTACCGGTACTGGTCAAGCGCGCCATCCAGGACAAATCCTTTGCACTTGCCCTGGAGCTTGAGCTGAAACGAGAGGAAGGCATCTTCAATCAAGTCGTCTGCGACAAGGAAGTGCGCATTGAACTGCCGGGCGAGCATGGCCCAATCCCGAAAGTGGATATTTTCCACGAGGGTAAATTGATCGGCACCATCACCGAGATCATCGAAACCCACTGATGCCGACTGGCGGCCACGCAGGCGAACAGCCTGTCGTGGCCGCTTTGTGCCAGGCGCGAGCTACCGATCGCCGCATCAGAGGGTGAATATTCATACAGTGCCATTTACCCTTCCCCTGCTGCGCCCTAGAATGGCCCGATGCACACAGATGACCTCTCCCTCCTGCTGAACTCCCTTAACGATGCTCAACGCCAGGCCGTCGCGGCCAAGCTCGGGCGTCAACTGGTGCTTGCTGGCGCCGGCTCCGGTAAAACCCGCGTGCTGGTGCACCGCATCGCCTGGCTGATCCAGGTGGAGCAAGCATCGCCACACTCGATCCTGTCGGTGACCTTCACCAACAAGGCTGCGGCAGAAATGCGCCATCGGATCGAGCAACTTCTCGGGATCAACCCGGCAGGCATGTGGGTCGGTACCTTCCACGGCCTGGCCCATCGCCTGCTGCGGGCCCACTGGCAGGAAGCGCGCCTGGCGCAGAACTTCCAGATTCTCGACAGCGATGACCAGCAGCGCCTGGTCAAGCGGGTCATGCGCGAGCTGGGCCTGGACGAGCAGAAGTGGCCAGCGCGCCAGGCCCAGTGGTTCATCAACGGGCAGAAGGACGAAGGCCTGCGCCCGCAGCATATACAGGCTGGCGGCGACCTGTACCTGGCGACCATGCGCGAGGTCTATACCGCTTACGAGCAGGCTTGTGAGCGTGCCGGAGTCATCGACTTCTCCGAACTGTTGCTGCGTGCCCTGGACCTGTGGCGGGACCACCCAGGCCTGCTGGAGCATTACCAGCGGCGCTTCAGCCACGTGCTGGTTGACGAGTTCCAGGACACCAACGCCGTGCAGTACGCCTGGCTGCGACTGCTGGCGCGCGGTGGCCACAGCCTGATGGCGGTGGGCGACGACGACCAGTCGATCTACGGCTGGCGCGGCGCCAAGATCGAGAACATTCACCAGTACACCGCCGACTTCCCCGACGCCGAAATGATCCGCCTTGAGCAGAACTACCGCTCCACCGGCGGCATCCTCAAGGCCGCCAACGCGCTGATCGTCAACAACACCGGGCGCCTGGGCAAAGAATTGTGGACCGACATGGGCGAAGGCGAACCGCTGACCCTGTACGCGGCCTACAACGAGCATGACGAAGCGCGCTATGTGGTGGAAACCATCGAAAGCCTGGTCAAGCAGGGCAATGCGCGTAACGAAATCGCCATCCTGTACCGTTCCAACGCCCAGTCGCGGGTGCTGGAAGAGGCCCTGCTGCGAGAGCGAATCCCTTACCGCATCTATGGTGGCCAGCGCTTCTTCGAACGCGCCGAAATCAAGAACGCCATGGCTTACCTGCGGCTGATCGAAGGGCGTGGCAACGATGCGGCCCTGGAGCGGGTGATCAACGTGCCGCCACGCGGCATTGGCGAGAAAACCGTCGAAGCCATCCGCGACCATGCCCGCCACAGCCAGGTGTCGATGTGGGAAGCCATGTGCCAGCTGCTGGCTGCCAAGGCCCTGAAGGGCCGCGCCGCCAGCGCCTTGGGTGCGTTCATCGAGCTGATCGAGGGGTTGGCTACCAAGGTCACGGACATGCCGCTGCATACCATGACCCAGACCACCATCGAGCAGTCCGGGCTGATCACCTATCACCAGGAAGAAAAGGGTGAAAAGGGCCAGGCACGGGTAGAAAACCTTGAGGAACTGGTCAGCGCGGCGCGCAACTTCGAGTCCACCGACGAAGACGCCGACCTCTCGCCGCTGTCGGCGTTCCTCGGCCATGCCTCGCTCGAAGCTGGCGACACACAGGCCGACGAGCATGAAGACAGCGTCCAGCTGATGACCTTGCACAGCGCCAAGGGCCTGGAGTTCCCGTATGTGTTCCTGGTGGGCATGGAAGAAGGCCTGTTCCCGCACAAGATGAGCCTGGAAGAACCCGGCCGCCTCGAAGAGGAACGCCGCCTGGCCTATGTCGGCATTACTCGCGCCATGCGCCAGCTGGTCATGACCTACGCCGAAACACGTCGCCTGTATGGCAGCGAGACCTACAACAAGGTGTCGCGTTTCGTACGTGAAATTCCGGCAGGCCTGATTCAGGAAGTGCGCTTGTCCAACAGCGTCAGCCGCCCGTTCAGTGGGGCCAAGACGGCCACCAACAGCAACCTGTTCGCCAACGCCAACATTCCACAGACGGCGTTCAACCTCGGCCAGCGTGTGCAACATGCAGTGTTTGGCGAAGGGGTGATCCTCAACTTCGAGGGTTCGGGCGCTCAGGCACGCGTGCAGGTGAATTTTGCCGAAGGCAGCAAGTGGCTGATGCTGGGGTATGCCAAGCTCGAGGCCATCTGAAGACCAGGGCCGCCCTGCCGGGGCGGCCTTGTAACATTCAGGCAAAAGCTCGAAACACTATGTCGCTGGTCATGTGCGCGGGAACCTGTGCACCATGACGCGCGTGCAATCCACAACAGGGGATATCCCACTTATGCAACGTTTTCTTAGCATCGCTCTGGCGCTGTGCGTTGGCCTGACGCTGAGCCTGGACGCCAATGCCAAGCGTTTCGGCGGCGGCAAGAGCTCGGGCTCCGCGCCTATCCACCAGACCCGCCAAGCCACGCCAACCACGCCTGCCGCCGCACCGACCGCACCTGGTCGTGCAGCCCCGGCCGCCAGCGGTGCTTCGCGCTGGTTGGGCCCACTGGCCGGCCTGGCCGCCGGTGGCCTGCTGGCCTCCATGTTCATGGGCGACGGTTTCGAAGGCTTCCAGATCATGGACTTCCTGATCGTGGCGCTCATCGCCTTCCTGGTGTTCCGCTTCATTGCCGCACGCCGCCGCCAGCAGCAGCCGCAAATGGCCATGCCAGGCCATGCGCCGATGCAGCGTGAGGCTCACAACCAGCCAGCACAGCAATCGGTCTTTGGTGGTTCGGCAGCACCTGCGGCCGCCGCACCGGTGATCAACGCTCCGGCCTGGTTCAACGAGCAAAGCTTCCTGTCCGCCGCTCGCAACCACTTCCAGTCGCTGCAGCAGCACTGGGATGCCAACGAGATGGACAAGATCGCCGAGTTCGTCACGCCGCAAATGCTCGAGTTCCTCAAGCGCGAGCGCGCTGAACTGGGTGATGGCTTCCAGGCCACCTACATCGACAACCTCGAAGTGCAACTGGACGGTCTCGACGACCGCGCCGACCGCACTGACGCCACCCTGACCTTCCGTGGCGTGTCGAAAAACTCCCGCTTCGACCAAGGCGAAGTGTTCAGCGAAAGCTGGCACATGGTTCGCGCCCAGGGCGAAAACCAGCCTTGGCTGGTCGCCGGTATCCGTCAAAACGGCTAACCGCTGCGTGCTGCACAAAAAAACCCCGGGCCTGTCCCGGGGTTTTTGCTTTTGCCAGAGTGCCCTACTAGGGTATAACGCGCAGCGTTGTCATCTAGGTCAGAGGAAGTGAACCGTGGAAGAAGTGATCGAACAACTCCGTGAAGCCAATCAGCCAGTGCCGGTGCCCCTTGAGCTTCCCGACGAGGACCAGTTGGTCGAAATCGAAGAAGAGCTGTTCATCAACATACCCTTCGTGTTCAAAGAGTTTCTACTGACCGTCAGCGACGTAGTGTATGGCTCGCTGGAGCCGGTGACCGTCACCGACCCGCAATCGCACACCTACCTGCCCGACGTCGCCGCCAACGCCTGGGATGCCGGCGTGCCGCGCGACCTGATTCCACTGTGCCAGGACGGCGACAACTACTACTGCGTCGAAGAAGACGGCACCGTGGTGCTGTGGGATGCGGAAGAGGAAATTGCCGGTGAGGACAGCTGGGAATCGGTGTGGCACTGGGCGCGGGATGTCTGGCTGGAGAGCTGAAACATCCACATGAATGATTATGGCTTAGTGCCACCAATCTAGTTAAAATCGCCAGGCTTTCTGCGCCTGGCGACATCGCTACCGCTCCATCCCCTCGGACGACGGTGAAATCTTGCGCAGGGAGCGTTAGCTCCCTCAGTGCGTATTCTCGCGACTGTTCTCCAGCGTCTCCAGCAAGGCAATCTGCATGCGCGTGTGCACACGGATGAACCAGCGCCACAACAAGGCCACCACCACCGCGGCCACCACGGCAATGACCAGCAGCAACTCACTGGTAGGCAGAATGCTGGCCGACAATGCCGACAGCAGCAGGAAAATCACCAGCAGCGACAACAGCGGGATAACCTCCGCGATCACCCGGCGCACACGCTGGGTATGCCGACCGGCCATTTCCGGCTTCACGCCCATCTCTGCCAGCAGCATCGAAAGTGCCTTGAGCTTGCGATAGGCCGCGATCAGGAACGGCAATGACAGCAACAACGCCGCCCCCCAGATAACCGCCTTCTGCTGGCTGGCATCCGTCACCCATTCGCTGAGCCAGTTGCCGATACGCTCTGCAAAGTAACCACCACTGAAGAAGATCGCGATCACCAGCGCCAGGTTCACCCCTACCTGCAACAGGATGCGCCTGATCATCGCTGCCAGCATGGCGCTCTCGCCCTGTGGCTGGATGTTGCGCAACCACTCGCCATACAACGAAAGCACCCGCGCCAGCCGGCTGGGCATAACGTTGCCAAGCTTTTGCGACAGCGGGTCGGCTGCACGAATCAGGTATGGCGTCAGCAGCGTGGTGATTGCCGATACTGCCACCGCCACCGGGTAAAGGAAGTCGCTGGTCACCTGCAACGTCATGCCCAGCGCGGCGATGATGAAAGAGAACTCGCCAATCTGCGAAAGGCCCATGCCCACCCGCAGCGACGTGCGCCCGTCATTACCGGCAATGAACGCGCCCATGCCACAGGAAAGCATTTTGCCCAGTACCACCGCCAGGGTGATGACCACGATCGGCCAGGCGTAATCGACGAGTACCTGAGGGTCGATCATAAGGCCGATGGCCACGAAGAAGATGGCACTGAACAGGTCGCGTACCGGCTCGATCAGGCGCTCGATCTTCAGCAATTGGCGTGACTCGGCCATGATCGCGCCAATCAGGAACGCGCCCAGCACCATGCTGTATTCCAGCTTCACCACCAACAGGCAGAAGCCGAAGCACAGACCAAGCACAGTAATCAGCAACATTTCGTTGCTTTCGAACTTGGCCACATAGGCCAGAAGCCGCGGCACCAGCAGAATGCCGATGACCAAGGCAACAATCATGAACAGCGACAGCTTGCCCACTGTGGAGAACACTTCGCCCGAACTGACCGTGCCGCTGACTGCGATGCCTGACAGTAGGGCGATGATGCCGATACCGAGGATGTCTTCCACGATCAGCACGCCGAAAATCAGCTGAGCGAAGCGCTCGTTTTTCATCTTCAGGTCGTTGAGTGCCTTGACGATGATGGTGGTCGAGGAAATGGCCAGGATAGCGCCGAGGAACAGCGAATCCATGGTGTTCCAGCCGAACCAGCGGCCAATCTCGAAGCCGATCCAGATCATCAGCACGATTTCCAGGAACGCCGCGATGAACGCCGTGGCGCCCACCTTGAACAGCTTGCGCAGGCTGAATTCGAGCCCCAGGCAGAACATCAGGAAGATCACCCCCAGTTCGGCCAGGGTCTTGATGGTGTCTTCGTCATGGATCAGGCCGAATGGCGGGGTGTGCGGGCCGATGATGAAGCCGGCGACAATGTAGCCCAGCACCACAGGCTGCTTGAGCCGGTGAAACAGAATGGTGACCACGCCAGCAACCAGCATGATGACTGCCAGGTCCTGGATGAAGCTGATGGCATGCATGGCGTGATACTCCTTTTCTCGTCTTTTTCTGAATGCCTGGGCAGACCGCTCCTCTGCCAAGGCAATCCCGAGCGAGCAGCAAGTACATACTGTATTGAATGCAGGAAAGCCCATGTTGCATGGGCGTACTCAGGTTAACATCGCACCCCGCCGCAAAAAGCCGGTGCAATATGCAGAAACAGATCGGCTGGAAAAGCGCCGCTGATGGCATGATCAGCGTGACGATGGGGCGTCAGCCAACGTCCCGTACCAGCAAGGCAAATTCAAAAGAGGGGAACAGAAGTGTCAGCAGATAACACCCCCCATTCGCCCGATTCAGCGCAACCTCACCGTGAGCACACTATGGAACCTGGAAACGCCCAGCTGAGCATGACCGTCCTGATGACACCGGACATGGCCAACTTTTCTGGCAACGTACATGGCGGCACCCTGCTCAAGTACCTCGACGAAGTGGCCTATGCGTGCGCCAGCCGCTATGCCGGCAGCTACGTGGTGACCCTGTCGGTCGACCAGGTGATCTTCCGCGAGCCCGTGCACGTGGGTGAACTGGTGACCTTCCTGGCATCGGTCAACTACACCGGCAACACCTCGATGGAGGTCGGCATCAAAGTGGTGACCGAGAACATCCGCGAGCGCTCGGTGCGCCATTCCAATAGCTGCTTCTTCACCATGGTTGCGGTCGACGACAACCGCCGCCCGGTGCCGGTCCCACCACGCCAACCGCACAGCAGCGAAGAAAAGCGCCGCTTCCTGCAAGGCCAGCAGCGCCGTCAGATCCGCCAGGAGCTGGAAAAGCGCTACCAGGACCTGAAAACCGACGCGGTCTAAAGCGCCAGCAACTGCGCCTCGAAGCGCACCCGCGGGTGGGCGATGCGGTCCTGGGCCCGTACCAGCTGCAATTCGTAGCTGGCGCATGCCTGGGTTTCCAGCAGTACCTCATGCACGGCTGCAGCGGTGAATTCGAATGCCTGCACCCAGTTATCGCCCAGCAGCACACGGGCCAGGAACAGGCCTGAGGTCAGGTCACCGACCCCCACCGGCTGACGCGGGAACGCCAACAGCGGGCGGCGCAGGTGCCAGCTGTGCTCGGCGGTCACCAGCAGCATTTCGAACTGGTCTTCGGCCCGCCCGGGGTATGCCAGGTGTTTGACCAACACCACCTGTGGCCCACGCTGCAGCAGGCTGCGCGCCATGTTCACGCAATCCTCCAGCGACTGCGCGCGGCGACCGCAGAAACTGTCCAGCTCCAACTGGTTGGGGCACAGGATATCGGCCCGGGCCACCGCTTCGTCGAGCAGGAACTCGCTGACTTCCGGTGGCACGATGCAACCCTTCTCCGGGTGCCCCATGACCGGATCACACAAGTACAAAGCCTTTGGGTTCACCGCCCTGATCCGCTCGACGCCCGCCAGGATCGCCCGCCCCTGCTCGGCACTGCCCAGGTAGCCGGAAAGCACCGCGTCGCAGTGGCCCAGCTCGCCAATGTTGGAAATACCTTCTACCAACGCGGGAATTTGCGCCGGAGCAAGCACTTCACCCGCCCACTGGCCATACTGTGTGTGATTGGAAAACTGCACGGTATTGAGCGGCCAGACATTGACCCCGATACGCTGCATGGGAAACACCGCGGCGCTGTTGCCGGCGTGGCCGAACACCACGTGGGACTGGATGGCGAGCAGGTGCGGGGTACGTTTCATGCGGGTGATTTCCAAAGCTGTTTCAAAGGATTGTGCGCAGCGCAGTATGAACTCGATTGCCACCTGTACGACAGGCCAGGGACGCAGTTAAGCTGGATCTACCTGTTTGGAGCATATGCAAATGTTGACCCTGGAGAACGTCTTCGTCCTGATGCTGGTAGCCACGGCAGGCGGCTGGTTGTGGCACAACCATGGGTTGCGCGAAAAAGCCCTGGAAAGGGTCAAACAGCACTGCGCCAAGCTCGACCTCGAGCTGCTCGACGATGCCGTCGCACTCAAGCGCATCGGCTTTGTCCGTGATGCCAATGGCCGCAAGCGCCTGGCACGCATCTATGCCTTCGAGTTCACCGTCACTGGCGACCAGCGCCACCCCGGTACCGTGACCCAGTTCGGCGCGCACAGCGTACAGATCGAACTGGCGCCCTACCCGTTCGAAATCAAGACCCCGCCACACACCGACAATGTCATCGAGATGCAGCAGTGGCGCCAGGAGCACAATCGCTGGCGCAACTGATCAACTGACGCGGCAGTCGCTCAACCCCGCTTGCAGCGCGGGTTGCGATTGCGGCTGATCAAAAATCAGCTCGATACGGCTATCCCTTCGCCAGTCACTGGGCTGCCACATGGGCATGTCACCATTGAGCCCATTGAATGATTGCCAGCCCTCCAGGCTGTGGATAACCCCTTTCGCCCGCCGCCAACGCCAACTGCGCAAGAACGCCTGTAGCCGCTGTGGATAAAACTGCTGTGCGGGGTGCCAGCGCCAACCAATGCTCCAACCTCCCTCCCCCTCTTGGGCAAGACAGATCGGCTGGCTGGGGTCTGTCCACAATATTGTGGGGGGCACTCCAAGATTGTCGACAATCCTGTTTTCCTCAAATGGGCTGTCGACAATCTGTGAAGGTGAGCCAACAAGGCTTGATAAAGGCACCTGACCTTGTACGGACCAGAGCATATTCTTGTTGGTAAATTTATTAGTTATCAACACTTTAGATATTTCATCCACAGCCTCTGACTTGTTGAAAATCACGCTTTCACACGCGTCGAAAGCCTGTTGCTGGGCCTCTGGAAGCGGCTCGTTTCGCGCCATGGATTGAGCATCCACAACCATGACCAATGGCTGGATTGTCAGCACTCCAGCCCACGGGGCCTGCTGTAGTTGAGCAATCAGCTGCAATGGGTGACCCAGACCGGAGGGCTCGATGAACAGCCGGTCAGGCCGGGATTTGCGCAGCAACCGGCCCAGTCCCACCTGGAAC
Organism: Candidatus Pseudomonas phytovorans; assembly: GCA_029202525.1. Taxonomy (NCBI): domain Bacteria; kingdom Pseudomonadati; phylum Pseudomonadota; class Gammaproteobacteria; order Pseudomonadales; family Pseudomonadaceae; genus Pseudomonas; species Candidatus Pseudomonas phytovorans. The sequence continues at coordinate 551,994 of CP119325.1, read as the reverse complement.
GGCATACCGTTGACACAACACAGGCAGCCGCCTGCAACCTCGCCAATGGCGATGCCGTCATCGTCACGGCTGAGCAAGGCCGCATCCAGGCCAACCAGGCCGAATTCATTGATCAATACCGCCCAGCGTTCGTTGCCCGGGCGCTGGGCCAGCAGATGGCGGATCAGGGTGGTCTTGCCGGCCCCCAGTGGGCCAGCAATCACATGGGTGGGAATGTTCTGCAGCATGAGATGGCTTCAAGCGGGGGTGATGGCTCACTATGCGCCGTCAGGCTAACCAGTCAAGGCTGAGCAGCAGGCGCCCTTGCTGTCCCGAGGGCGAGCGGTGCACCAGGCCTGCACCTTCGTTGCCCTGCCACTTCTCGCCCTTTAGTACGGCCACTTCACCGACCTGCAGCTTCTGAATGTTATCCACAGGAACTTGCGCTGTGTGTAACTCTCGACGCGGGCTATCCCGCTCTCGCAACCACTCGCTACCCGGCCCTACATAGGTAGTCAGGAGCCGCACCGGCACGTTATCCACATGGAAGCGCGGGCACATGGGCCCGGTCAGTACCTGCAGACGCAAGCCAACCCGCCGCGCGCCAACCAGGCAGGTATAGGCCGCCACCAGCCAAGCCACATCGGCCACGAATGCTGCGTAACCGTGCAAGTCCGCCGCTTCTCGTAGTAATTCAGGCAAGACCGGCACCTGCTGCTCGTCCACATCGATCACGCGCTGGTCAGCCAAGTATTGCCCAAGGCTGACTACCAGCTCGGCAAAATCCTCTAGCTGTGGCGGCAAGCGCCGGCGCCACACCGCCAGGTTCACACCGTCCTGCAGTATGTCGGTCAATACCAGCGGGGTTTCGCCAGACACCTGGAAGATATCCACAGGGTTGCGCGCAGGCATCATGCTGCTGCCTCCTGCTGCCAAGGGCCAAATGGATCGGCCAGGCGCAACCATCCCATGTGCCCCAAAGCCATTTCTTCATCCGTCAACAGGCAAGCATCAAGCGCTGTGGATAACGCTTTGAAGTCGATATTCTGCCCGATGAACACCAGTTCCTGCCGGCAGTCACCGGTCTCGGCGGCCCAGTGTTTCAAGATCTCGGCGGTGTTATCCACATCCTGCGGCCACTGCTCGCGCGGCACGAAACGCCACCAACGGCCCGCCAGGCCGTGGCGCATCATGCCACCTGCCTGGGACCAGCTACCGGCTTCCTGATACTTGCTGGCCAACCAGAAAAAACCCTTCGAACGCAGCAGCCGACCATTACTCCAGGGCATGTGGATAAAGTCGAAAAAGCGTTGTGGATGAAGCGGCCGCCTGGCCTGCCAAGTCGTGGCCGCGATGCCATATTCTTCAGTCTCCGGCACATGCTCGCCGCGCAATTCTTGCAACCAGCCAGGCGCTTGGGCAGCTTGGTCGAAGTCGAACAGCCCAGTATCCAGAATGCGCGCCAGTGGCACTTGGCCCATGACCATGGGCACGATCTGCGCCCGGGCGTTGAGGCTGCGCAAAATAGCCATGAGCTCTTCACGCTCGTGCTGGCTGATCAGGTCGATCTTGCTCAGCAACAGCACATCGGCGAACTCCACCTGCTCGATCAGCAGATCACTGATCGATCGCTCGTCCTCTTCGCCCAAGGTTTCGCCATGGCTGGCCAGGCTGTCTGCCGCCTGGTAATCACGCAAAAAATTCAGCCCATCGACGACAGTGACCATGGTGTCCAGCCGCGCCATGTCGGAAAGGCTGCGGCCCTGCTCGTCGCGAAAGGTGAACGTTTCGGCCACCGGAAGTGGCTCCGAGATACCTGTGGACTCGATGAGCAAGTAATCGAAGCGCCCCTCTTCGGCCAGCCGCGCCACTTCTTCGAGCAGATCTTCACGCAGCGTGCAGCAAATGCAGCCGTTGCTCATCTCGACCAGTTTCTCTTCAGCGCGGTTGAGGCTGACGTTGCGTTGTACCTCGCTGGCGTCGATGTTGATTTCACTCATGTCGTTGACGATGACCGCGACCCGCAGGTTGTCGCGGTTACGCAGCGCATGGTTGAGCAAAGTGCTCTTGCCGGCGCCAAGGAAGCCAGACAGAACGGTGACGGGGAGACGGGTGGACATGGCAAAACCTCTTCAGGCGAGCGCATTCGAAACGATGCATTGCACAATGTTATAAAGTAACAATACAATTTCGCCAAGCCGTTCTCGACGGACGAGTACTCACCGGGGATGAAAAATGAATCTGCCACGCGCCATGCTGCTGTTATTGCTCATCATGCCCACTTCGCTGTTTGCCATGCCAAATAGCAGCAGCTTGGCGGTGTGTACACGCAGCGCGACATTGCTTGCCTGCCAGGATGGCAAGGGCAGTTACTACAGCGTGCGCAGCCAAGGCAGCACTTTCTACCTGCGCGGTTACGACTTCAGCAGCCGGCGCCTGTGGGCACAAACCAACAGCCGCTATGGCACATTCACGTTTTTCACCGGCCTGGCCAGCGATGGCGAAGCCTGGGTGGGTTACAGCCGTCGCGTTGGCTGGACCACCTTGAACCGCGTATCCAGCTCTAGCGGGCAGCGCTTCAACCTGCATTGCAGCTTGATCGGCGGTTGCCACTGATGCCCCTTTTTGTTTGGAAATCCAGATGACCCAGCTAAAACTCCCCGACATCGCTGCACAAACCTTGGCGTACACCTTGCCTCTGGACTGGGTGGGCATGCGCGGAATTGCCTTGCCTGTGCAATTCGAAGGGCGAACCGCAGCTGCCAAAGTGGATGCAGGGGTAAACCTGGTGGATGGCAATTCCCGCGGCATCCACATGTCGCGGCTTTACCTTGCCTTGGAGTCACTGGAGCACCAGCCCCTCACTCCGCTGGCAATCAGGCAGGTACTGGCTGATTTTCTGAGCAGCCATGAAGGGCTTTCTTCAGCAGCCTACCTGCGCCTGCGCTTCGAGCATTTGCTAAAAAGGCCGGCCTTGATCAGCCCATTGGCAGGCTGGAAAAGCTATGCCGTAACGGTCAATGCACGGATAGAAAATGAAATGTTCCACGTGGAACTATCTGTTTCCGTACCCTATTCCTCTACCTGTCCATGCTCGGCTGCGCTTGCACGGCAGCTGATTCAGCAGCAATTCATGGACGACTTCAGCAAAGAGCAGGTTGAAAAATCGGCAATACTGGAGTGGCTTGGTAGCGCCGAAGGTATTGTGGCGACGCCCCACAGCCAACGAAGTACCGCGCAAACCCAGGTACGGCTGCGCAGCAATGAGCAAGTTTTACCCATCACCGAATTGATCGATTGCATTGAGGCAAGCTTGGGGACGGCTGTGCAGACCGCAGTGAAACGGGCGGACGAGCAAGCGTTCGCCTTGGCCAACGGGCAGAACCTGATGTTCTGTGAAGACGCCGCACGACGCCTGCACAAGGCGTTACGGCAATTGGAATGGAGCACGGCTTTCAAGCTGCGCGTGGAACATGCAGAGAGCCTGCATGCCCACGACGCCGTTGCCACCAGCCAATGGCATTGGGACGTCAGCTGCGCGGTTTGACCGTGCCACAGTCATTGCCCAGCCACACCGCACGGGTGTTCATGCTGCCTTGTTGCTGCACACCCGAAGCGTTGAATGTACCACTGACCTGCGTGGTGAATTCCCGGTCACTGAGGAAGGTGGCCTGGCCGGTGCCCTGTGCCTTGGGGCAGCTGAACTGGAACTTCCACACATTACCGGTACGGTCGGTAATCTTCTGGGTGCAGCCTGACTTCGGATCCTGCAGTGGGATGTCGTTGGTTGCCACCTGCTCTGGCGTCAGGCACGAACGCACGCCGTTGCCACCTACCGTCACCCCTTGTTTGGCCAACACCCCTTCCATCATCGCGCGCTGCTCTGGCGGCAGGTTTTTCAACTGACCGAGCATGAACTGCATGTCGGGTAACGGCTTGCCATCGACCTGCATGTTGCTGGTGGTCAGCTCCCACAAACCTGGTTGGAGCACCTGGGCATGCACCAGCGGGCTGCTCACAGCTAGGGCCAACGCCAACAGTGGCAGACGAATCTTCATGGACGATCGCTCCTGGAAAAACCGGCCAAGCGGGCCGGGCTGAACCTTGGACGCCAAATCCACCTTCAGGTTGCAAGGTGGACCGGGAACGTGTTCTGTTAGCTCAAGTGTACTCGGCAAGCAGGATGCATATGGATTACCACAGCCCCTACTTTTTTGGTTACCTACTCGGACTGATTCACCTACTGGGTATCGTCGCCGCACTGCACGCGGTCTTCACGGTGCGTACCGCCCAAGGCGCGATTGCCTGGGCCATGCCGTTGTTCTTCATCCCCTACCTTACCTTGATCCCCTACCTTATTTTTGGCGCGCGCTCGTTCTATGCCTACATCAAGGCCAGGCGCCAGGCCAACCAGGAAATGCACGTGGCCATGGCCAACCTCAACTGGCGGCCTTGGGTGGAGGAAGCCCTGACCGCCCGTGAATCAGAAAGCTACGCAGCCCTGCGGGCCATGCCCAAGCTGGGCCGCATGCCCTGCCTGGCGAACAACCAGGTAAAGTTGCTGATCAACGGAAAAGCCACGTTCGATGCCATTTTCGCCGCCATCGAAAAAGCCCGCGACGTGGTGCTGGTGCAGTTCTTTATTATTCATGACGACACCCTCGGCAAGGCATTGCAGCAGCTGCTGCTGCGCAAGGCTGGCGAAGGTGTGCAGGTATTCGTGCTGTATGACCGCGTCGGCAGCCATGCCTTGCCAGCCAGCTACAGCCAGCGGCTGCGCGAAGGTGGTGTGCAGATCCATGCCTTCGCCACGCGGCGCGGTTGGTTCAACCGCTTCCAGGTGAACTTCCGCAACCATCGCAAGATCGTGGTCGTGGATGGCCTGCTGGGGTTCGTCGGTGGGCACAACGTGGGTGACGAATACCTTGGTGAGCATCCTCAACTTTCCCCCTGGCGCGACACCCATGTGCAGATCAGCGGGCCGGTGCTGGCCTGCCTGCAGGAGTCATTTGCTGAGGACTGGTACTGGGCGACGCGCCAGCTACCGCCACTGATCCTGCCCGACACCTACCCGGAGAACGGCGTGCTGTGCCAGGCCTTGGCCAGCGGCCCTGCTGACCCGCAGGAAACCTGCTCGTTGTTCTTCATCGAAGCGATCCATTCAGCCACCCGGCGGGTGTGGATCACCAGCCCCTATTTCATCCCGGACGAAGCCGTGTTCGCCGCCCTGCGCCTGGCCGTGCTGCGTGGGGTGGATGTTCGCGTGCTGATCCCGTCACGGCCAGACCACCGTATCGTCTATGCCGCTTCCAGCCTGTTCGCCTTTGAAGCGGTTCGCGCAGGTGTGCGCATGTTCCGTTACCAGCCGGGCTTCCTGCATCAGAAGGTGGTGCTGGTGGATGATGACGTCAGTGCGATCGGCAGTGCCAACCTGGACAACCGCTCGTTCCGTCTGAATTTCGAGATCACCCTGCTGACTGTCGACCGCAGTTTCGCCGACCAGGTCGAGCACATGCTGCTCGATGACTTTGAACAGTCGCGAGAAATTACGGCGGAGGACAGCCTTGATACTCATCGACTGCAGCAATTGGGGATGCGAATTGCACGGCTGATTTCGCCGATTCTGTGATGCTCTAGTACTATGAATTTAATTCACCGGTACAGGTCTTCGCGTGTCCAAGGCAGGTCATGATGCCCATCGGCGTATGGCTTCACGGCCAGGATCTGGTGCAAATTGATCCTGCCCTTCTCAAAGGCATAGGCGCACCCGGCCAGGTACAAACGCCAGATGCGCAAGGTCTTCTCGGGCACCAGCGTTGCAGCCTTGTGCAACTGGTTTTCCAGGTTCTCGCTCCAGTGGTGCAAGGTCTTGGCGTAGTGCAGCCGCAGGCTCTCCACATCCACCACCTCCAGCCCTGCTTCACAAATGCTGGCGGTGATCATCGACAAGTGTGGCAGCTCCCCGTTAGGGAATACGTAGCGATCAATGAATTCACCCGCACCTCGGCCCACCGGCCGGCCATCCAGGTGCTTGGCGGTGATGCCATGGTTCATCACCACACCGCCTTCGCGCACGGCACCAAACAAAGTCCGGGCGTACAGCGGCAGGTTGGCATGACCCACATGCTCGAACATACCGACACTCACTACCTTATCGAAACGGCCATCCTGTGGCAGGTCGCGGTAGTCGAGGATCTGCAGATCAACCCTGTCGGCAAGCCCTTCATCCGTTACGCGCTGCCTGGCAAGGCTAAGTTGCTCTTTGCTCAGGGTGATACCGAAAACCTTGGCACCGTATTCACGCGCAGCGAAGCGTGATAACCCGCCCCAACCGCAGCCTACATCCAGCAGGTGCTCGCCAGCTTGCAGGCGCAGCTTGCGGCACAGGTGATCGAACTTGTCTTGCTGAGCTTGCGCCAGGGTGTTGTCGGGTTCGCGAAAGTAACCGCAGGAGTACGCCATATCAGCATCCAGCCATAGCTGATAAAACGCGTTCGACAGGTCGTAGTGGTAGGAAATGGCGTTGGCGTCTGTGTCCTTGTCATGGGCAGTGCGCATAGGCGAGACGTCATCTTCGCCACCGAGTAACGCTTCACTGAGTTCATCACACACGCGGATGACTTCACCGATATCGCCTTCCAACTCCAACTTACCGTCGATAAATGCTTCGCCAAGTTCATCCAGGCTCGGGCGGGTGAAGTGGCTGATGAGTTGTGGGTCCTTGATCACGATCGTGACCTGCGGGCTTGGCCCAAGATCGAACTGGTTGCCATCCCACAGCTTGAGACGCAATGGCAAGTGCAGGCTTTGCAACGCAGGTGGAAGTTGCGCAAGCATCGATGACCCTCCCGTTGGTAGGCTGGCGACCCGCCATATCTTTCGGACGCCCCCCGATCAGGGTAGTTCATTGCCACAGGTTTTCCGCTAAACAAGACCGAGGTCTAGAACCTACGGACATGAAAATAGCGCGAATTGTATACAATCTTCAGGGCGCAGATTACCCTTGTGCCCCTCTCGCGCTTCTACATCCTGGAGTTGAACCCATGAAATCCTATGACGTGGTGATCATCGGCGGTGGCCCTGGCGGCTACAACGCAGCCATCCGCGCTGGCCAGCTGGGCCTGAGCGTTGCCTGCGTGGAAGGCCGCTCGACCTTGGGCGGCACTTGCCTGAACGTGGGCTGCATGCCCTCCAAGGCACTGCTGCATGCGTCCGAGCTGTACGAGGCCGCCAGCGGTGAAGAGTTCGCCCACCTCGGTATCGAAGTTAAACCCACCCTCAACCTCGCCCAGATGATGAAACAGAAGGACGAGAGCGTGACCGGCCTGACCAAGGGCATCGAATACCTGTTCCGTAAGAACAAGGTCGACTGGATCAAGGGTTGGGGCCGCCTGGACGGCGTTGGCAAGGTTGTGGTCAAGGCTGAAGATGGCAGCGAAACAGCGCTGCAAGCCAAGGACGTGGTCATCGCCACCGGCTCCGAGCCCACTCCTCTGCCGGGCGTGACCATCGACAATCAGCGCATCATCGACTCGACCGGCGCGTTGTCCTTGCCCCAAGTACCGAAGCATCTGGTCGTCATCGGTGCCGGCGTGATCGGCCTTGAGCTGGGTTCGGTATGGCGCCGCCTGGGTAGCCAGGTTACCGTCATCGAATACCTCGACCGCATCTGCCCCGGCACGGATGAAGAAACCGCCAGGACGCTGCAGAAAGCGTTGGCCAAGCAAGGGATGGTGTTCAAGCTGGGCAGCAAGGTGACCCAGGCGACTGCCAGCGCCGACGGTGTGAGCCTGACCCTGGAGCCGGCCGCAGGCGGCACCGCAGAAACACTGCAGGCTGACTACGTACTGGTTGCCATCGGCCGCCGCCCGTATACCCAAGGGCTGAACCTTGAAAGCGTGGGCCTGGAAACCGACAAGCGCGGTATGCTCGGCAACGAACACCACCGCACTTCAGTACCAGGCATCTGGGTGATTGGTGACGTCACCTCCGGCCCGATGCTGGCGCACAAGGCCGAAGACGAAGCAGTCGCCTGCATCGAGCGCATTGCCGGCAAGCCACACGAGGTCAACTACAACCTCATCCCTGGCGTGATCTACACCCGCCCGGAGTTGGCCACCGTGGGCAAGACCGAAGAGCAGCTCAAAGCCGAAGGGCGTGCCTACAAAGTCGGCAAGTTCCCCTTCACCGCCAACAGCCGCGCCAAGATCAACCACGAGACCGAAGGCTTCGCCAAAGTCCTCGCCGATGCCGTAACCGATGAGGTACTGGGCGTACACCTGGTGGGCCCAAGTGTCAGCGAGATGATCGGTGAGTTCTGCGTGGCCATGGAGTTTTCGGCCTCGGCGGAAGATATCGCCCTGACCTGCCACCCCCACCCTACCCGCTCCGAAGCCTTGCGCCAGGCAGCAATGAATGTGGACGGCATGGCGATGCAGATCTGACGGTAACCGGTCGCAGCTAAAGGTTATTTGCAAGAAAGAAAAAAGCCCTCCATGTGGAGGGCTTTCAACTGGTCAGTGACGGCCTCTTACTCGACTGTCACCGACTTGGCCAGGTTACGCGGCTGGTCTACGTCGGTGCCCTTGAGCACAGCCACGTAGTACGACAGCAACTGCAGCGGAATGGTGTACAGGATCGGCGCCAGTGCATCGACGATGTGCGGCACCTTGATCACATGGGTGCCTTCACCATTGGTCATGCCAGCGTGCTCGTCAGCGAAAACCACCAACTCGCCACCACGGGCACGCACTTCCTGCAGGTTGGATTTCAGCTTTTCCAGTAGCTCGTTGTTCGGAGCAACGGTCACTACCGGCATGTCGTTGTCCACCAGTGCCAGCGGGCCATGCTTCAGCTCGCCTGCCGGGTAGGCTTCGGCGTGGATGTAGGAAATTTCCTTGAGCTTGAGCGCACCTTCCATCGCCACGGGGTACTGTGCGCCACGACCGAGGAACAGGGTGTGGTGCTTGTCGGCGAACAGCTCGGCGATTTTCTCAACCGTGGCGTCCATGGCCAGGGCTTCGCCCAGGCGGGTCGGCAGGCGACGCAGCTCTTCAACCAGCTCGGCTTCGACACCGGCTTCCAGGGTTCCACGCACCTGGCCCAGGGCCAAGGTCAGCAGCATCAGCGACACCAGCTGGGTGGTGAAAGCTTTGGTCGAGGCTACGCCGATTTCCGGACCGGCCAGGGTCAGCAGGGTCAAGTCCGACTCACGCACCAGCGAGCTGATGCCCACGTTGCAGATTGCCAGGCTACCGAGGAAGCCCAACTCCTTGGCGTTGCGCAGCGCAGCCAGGGTGTCGGCGGTTTCGCCGGACTGCGAGATGGAGACGAACAGGGTATCCGGTTGCACCACGACTTTGCGGTAACGGAATTCGCTGGCCACTTCCACCTGGCACGGAATGCCAGCCAGGCTTTCCAGCCAGTAACGGGCGACCATACCCGCGTGGTAGCTGGTACCACAGGCAACGATCTGCACATTGCGCACCTTGGCGAACAGATCGGCAGCCTGCGGGCCGAAGGCCTGAACCAATACATGGTCATTGCCCAGGCGGCCTTCCAGGGTACGCTGCACCACGCTTGGCTGCTCGTGGATTTCCTTGAGCATGAAGTGGCGATAAGTGCCCTTGTCGGCAGCTTCGGCGCCTTCATGGTACTGCACGGTTTCGCGCTGGACCTTGTTGCCTTGCTGGTCCCAGATGGTGACCTGATCACGGCGAATTTCAGCGATGTCGCCTTCTTCCAGGTACATGAAGCGGTCGGTGACCTGACGCAGCGCCAGTTGGTCGGAGGCCAGGAAGTTTTCGCCCAGGCCCAGGCCGATAACCAGCGGGCTGCCGCTGCGTGCAGCCACCAGGCGGTCAGGCTGCTTGGCGCTGATCAGTGCCAGGCCATAGGCGCCATGCAGGCGCTTCACAGCGGCTTTCAGGGCATCGGCCAGGTCCGGAATGCTCTTCAGGGTGTGGTGAATCAGGTGGACGATAACTTCGGTATCGGTCTGCGAGGAGAACACGTAGCCCAGGCCTTTCAGCTCTTCGCGCAGTTCTTCGTGGTTCTCGATGATGCCGTTGTGTACCACAGCCACTTCATTGCCCGAAAAGTGCGGGTGAGCGTTGCCTTCGGTCGGTGCACCGTGGGTAGCCCAACGGGTGTGGGCGATACCCAGCTGGCCAGCCAGTGGCTCAGCGGCTACAGCAGCTTGCAGCTCGCTGACCTTGCCGATGCGCCGGCGACGCTGCAGTTCACCGCTTTGGGTAAGAACAGCCAGGCCGGCGCTGTCGTAGCCGCGGTACTCAAGACGCTTGAGGCCTTCGATCAGGATGGCTGTGATATTGCGCTCGGCAATGGCACCAACGATTCCACACATGTTTATTGCTCCTGGCTGATCGCGGCGCAGATCAGGTTGATGCCGCGGGCTTGAATGTGTTCGCGTGCCGCTGCGGGCAGGCGCTCATCTGTAATAAGGGTGTGCACGCTGCCCCAAGGCAGCTCTAGGTTGGGGATCTTGCGCCCCACTTTGTCCGACTCGACCATCACGATCACTTCGCGGGTGACCTCGGCCATGACCCGGCTCAACCCAAGCAGCTCGTTGAAGGTGGTGGTGCCCCGGCCAAGGTCGATGCCGTCGGCACCGATGAACAGCTGGTCAAAATCGTAGGAGCGCAGTACCTGCTCCGCCACCTGGCCCTGGAACGATTCGGAATGCGGGTCCCAGGTGCCACCGGTCATCAGCAGCACAGGCTCGTGTTCGAGGTCGCAGATGGCGCGGGCCACGTTCAGCGAATTGGTCATCACCACCAGGCCGGGCTGACGCCCCAGCTCGGGGATCATCGCGGCGGTGGTGCTGCCGCTGTCGATGATGATGCGCGCGTGTTCACGGATCAGCCCTACAGCAGCACGGGCAATGGCTTTCTTGTAGGAAGAAACCGGCTGGGCCGGCTCACCGAGCAGCTCCTGGGGCACAGGCACCGCGCCACCGTAGCGGCGTAACAAAAGGCCGTTGGTTTCCAAGGCGGCGAGGTCTTTGCGAATGGTGACTTCCGAGGTTGAGAAACGCTTGGCCAGTGCGTCCACACTCACCTCCCCCTGCTCTGCGAGAAGAGCCAGGATGTTGTGGCGGCGCTGTGGGGTGTTTCGTTTCGACATGATCGGTTAAGTTTCGATTCGAAAGATAATGATGGCAATCAAAACCTAAGACAGATCATTCGTCAAGTTCTTGCTGACCTGTGGATAGTTTTATCTGTGTTGGAGCGCTCTTGAAGGGGCCGGGAAACTCCCAATAAAAAAGCCGACCTATTCACATAGGTCGGCTTTCGATCAAACAGCTGTGAATAGCTCAGCTCTTCTTGATCTTCTCCGGGCGCTTCCAGCCCGCGATGTTGCGCTGGCGCGCACGGGCCACTGCCAGGTCCCCGGCTTCAACAGCCTGGGTGATGGTCGAACCGGCGGCGGTGGTCGCGCCGGCCTTGATTTCCACAGGCGCCACGAGTGAGTTGTTCGAACCGATGAACACGTCTTCGCCCATCACCGTCTTGAACTTGTTCGCGCCATCGTAATTGCAGGTAATGGTGCCAGCGCCGATGTTGGTGCGCGCACCAATCTCGGCATCGCCCAGGTAGGTCAGGTGACCGGCCTTGGCGCCTTCACCCAGGTGGGCGTTTTTCAGTTCGACAAAGTTACCCACATGGGCCTTGGCGTCCAGCACGCTGCCTGGGCGCAAGCGAGCGAACGGGCCGGCATCGCTGCCCTCGCCCATCACGGCGCCTTCAAGGTGGCTGTTGGCCTTGACCACCGCGCCTTTGCGCAAGGTGGTGTTCTTGATGACGCAGTTAGGGCCGATCTGCACATCGTCCTCGATCACCACCTTGCCTTCGAGAATCACGTTGATGTCGATCAGCACGTCACGACCAACGGTCACCTCACCCCGTACATCAAAGCGTGCCGGGTCACGCAAGGTCACACCCTGGGCCATGAGGCGGCGGCCTTCACGCAGTTGGTAGTGACGCTCCAGCTCGGACAGCTGGCGACGATCGTTGGCGCCCTGCACTTCCATCGGGTCGTGTGGCTGTTCGGTGGCCACGACCAGGCCATCAGCCACCGCCATGGCGATGACGTCGGTCAGGTAATACTCGCCTTGGGCGTTGTTGTTCGACAGGCGGCCCATCCAGTCGGCCAGGCGCGCGGCTGGCAGGGCCAGGATACCGGTGTTGCCTTCCTTTATCGCTTTCTGCGCGTCGTTGGCGTCCTTGTGCTCAACGATGGCGGTCACCTTGCCCTGCTCGTCACGCACGATGCGGCCATAGCCGGTCGGGTCGTCGAGGGTGACAGTGAGCAGGCCCAGCTGCTGGTCATTGGCCTTGGCCAACAGACGCTGCAGGGTCTCCACTTCGATCAACGGTACATCGCCGTACAGCACCAGCACGGTGTCGGCTGTCACGGCCGGCAGCGCCTGGGCTACCGCATGCCCGGTACCCAACTGTTTTTCCTGCATGACGAAGTTCAGGTCGTCAGCGGCCAGGCGCTCACGCACCAGCTCGGCACCGTGGCCAATGACCACGTGAATGCCTTGCGGCTGCAGTTGGCGCGCGCTGTGGATAACATGGCCGAGCATGGAGTTGCCGGCTACCGGGTGCAGCACCTTGGGCAGCGCCGAGCGCATGCGGGTACCTTGGCCGGCGGCGAGAATAACGATATCGAGTGACATTACTGGCTACCAATCCTGGGCGGTCAGTGAAAGACCGGGGGAGAAAATCAGAAAAAGAAAAAGGGTAGCCGAGGCTACCCTTTTACTCAATCGCAACAGAAGTTATCAGCCGTGGCCGATTACTTGCCTTTGCGCATTTGCTGGACGGTACGCAGCTGAGCTGCGGCCTCGGCCAGACGTGCAGCGGCGGCACTGTAGTCGAAGTCCGCGCCTTTGGAAATCAGGGCGTTCTCAGCAGCCTTGAGGGCTTCCTGAGCTTGCGCTTCATCCAGGTCTGCAGCACGTTGCACGGTATCGGCAAGCACCTTGACCATGTTCGGCTGGACCTCGAGGAAACCACCAGAGATGTAGAACACCTCTTGGGCGCCACCCTGCTTGGTCAGCGTGATCGGACCTGGCTTCAGATTGGTGATCAGCGGCGCGTGGCCTGGAGCGATACCAAGATCACCCAGGTTACCGTGCGCAACCACCATCTCGACCAGACCGGAGAAAATTTCTCCTTCCGCGCTGACGATATCGCAATGGACTGTCATAGCCATCTGCTTGCCTCAACCTGATAGCGCCCCTTGCGGGGCGCAGGAATTACAGTTTCTTGGCTTTCTCGATCGCTTCGTCGATGCTGCCGACCATGTAGAACGCTTGTTCTGGCAGGTGGTCGTAGTCACCTTTGAGGATGCCGCTGAAGCCAGCGATGGTGTCTTTCAGGGAAACGTACTTGCCTGGCGAACCGGTGAAGACTTCGGCCACGAAGAACGGCTGCGACAGGAAGCGCTGGATCTTACGAGCGCGGGCTACCAGTTGCTTGTCGGTCTCGGACAGTTCGTCCATACCCAGGATCGCAATGATGTCCTTCAGCTCTTTATAGCGCTGCAGAACATACTGAACGCCACGAGCGGTGTCGTAGTGCTCATTGCCGATCACGTTCGGGTCCAGCTGGCGCGAAGTCGAGTCCAGTGGGTCGACCGCTGGGTAGATACCCAGGGAGGCGATGTCACGGGACAGAACGACGGTGGCGTCCAAGTGGGCGAAGGTGGTCGCTGGCGACGGGTCGGTCAAGTCGTCCGCAGGTACGTATACGGCCTGAACGGAGGTGATCGAACCTTCCTTGGTGGAGGTGATGCGCTCTTGCAGAACGCCCATCTCTTCAGCCAGGGTCGGCTGGTAACCTACTGCCGAAGGCATACGGCCCAGCAGTGCGGATACTTCGGTACCGGCCAGGGTGTAACGATAGATGTTGTCGACGAACAGCAGAACGTCGTTACCTTCGTCACGGAACTTCTCAGCCATGGTCAGGCCGGTCAGCGCTACGCGCAGACGGTTTCCTGGTGGCTCGTTCATCTGACCGTAGACCAGCGCTACTTTGTCGAGAACGTTGGAGTCCTTCATCTCGTGGTAGAAGTCGTTACCCTCACGAGTACGCTCACCCACACCAGCGAACACGGAGTAACCGCTGTGTTCCATGGCGATGTTACGGATCAGTTCCATCATGTTTACGGTCTTGCCGACACCGGCACCACCGAACAGACCAACCTTACCACCCTTGGCGAACGGGCAAACCAGGTCGATAACCTTGATGCCGGTTTCCAGCAGGTCGTTGCCGCCTGCCTGGTCAGCGAACGAAGGCGCTGGCTGGTGGATACCGCGACGCTCTTCTTCACCGATCGGGCCGGCTTCGTCGATCGGGTTGCCCAGTACGTCCATGATGCGGCCCAGGGTGGCCTTACCAACAGGAACGGAAATGGCAGCACCGGTGTCGACGACATCCAGACCGCGCTTCAGGCCTTCGGTCGAGCCCATCGCAATGGTACGAACCACGCCGTCGCCCAGCTGCTGCTGAACTTCCAGAGTGGTTTCCGCGCCTTGTACTTTCAGCGCGTTGTATACACTCGGCACGCCGTCACGTGGGAATTCCACGTCGATGACGGCGCCGATGATTTGAACGATACGTCCGCTACTCATAGCTGGATCCTCTGAATTTTTGAACCGTTAAACCGCGGCAGCGCCGCCGACGATTTCCGAGATCTCCTGGGTGATCGCAGCCTGACGCGCCTTGTTGTAGATCAATTGCAGCTCTTTGATCAAATCACCGGCGTTGTCTGTGGCGTTTTTCATGGCGATCATCCGGGCCGCTTGTTCAGCAGCGTTGTTCTCGACCACCGCCTGGTACACCTGCGACTCCACATAACGCACCATCAAGCCGTCCAGCAGCTCTTTTGCGTCGGGTTCGTACAGGTAATCCCAGTGATGCTTGAGTTCTTGATCCGGGGTTGCCACCAACGGTACCAATTGCTCTACCGTCGGTTGTTGGGTCATGGTGTTGATGAACTTGTTCGAAACCACCGAAAGGCGATCGATACGGCCGTCCAGGTAGGCGTCCAGCATCACTTTGACGGAGCCGATCAAGTCGTTGATCGATGGCTCTTCGCCCAAGTGGCTGATCGCGGCTACAACGTTGCCGCCAAAGATGCGGAAGAAAGTCGCACCCTTGCTGCCGATCACGCACAGGTCGATTTCCACGCCCTGTTCGCGGTTTGCGCTCATGTCCTTGACCAGGGCCTTGAACAGGTTGGTATTCAAGCCACCGCACAGACCACGGTCACTGCTCACCACGATATAACCGGCGCGCTTTACAGGGCGCTCGATCATGAACGGGTGGCGGTATTCCGGGTTGGCGTTGGCCAGATGACCGATCACCTGGCGGATACGCTCCGCGTAAGGACGGCTAGCAGCCATGCGCATTTGTGCCCTGCGCATTTTGCTGACCGCCACTTTCTCCATGGCGCTGGTAATTTTTTGCGTGCTTTTGATGCTCGCAATCTTACTGCGAATCTCTTTTGCGCCTGCCATGTATCACCTATCAGGTTAGCAAGCGGGGGCCAGGGCCCCCGCTGCGGCTTACCAGGTCTGGGTGGCCTTGAACTTCTCGATACCGGCTTTCAGGCCAGCGTCGATTTCGTCGTTGAAGTCACCCTTCACGTTGATCTTCGCCAGCAATTCGGCGTGATCACGGTTGAAGTAGGCGATCAGCGATTGCTCGAAGCTGCCGACCTTGGAGACTTCTACGTCAGTCAGGAAGCCACGCTCAGCGGCGTACAGCGACAGGGCCATGTCCGCGATGGACATCGGCGCGTACTGCTTCTGCTTCATCAGCTCGGTAACGCGCTGACCATGCTCCAGCTGCTTGCGGGTCGCTTCGTCCAGATCGGACGCGAACTGGGCGAATGCAGCCAGTTCACGGTACTGAGCCAGAGCGGTACGAATACCACCGGACAGCTTCTTGATGATCTTGGTCTGAGCGGCACCACCTACGCGGGATACCGAAACACCGGCGTTCACTGCAGGGCGGATGCCCGAGTTGAACATGGCCGATTCCAGGAAGATCTGACCGTCGGTGATGGAAATCACGTTGGTCGGAACGAACGCGGAAACGTCGCCAGCCTGGGTTTCGATGATTGGCAGAGCGGTCAGGGAACCGGTTTTGCCAGTGACAGCACCGTTGGTGAACTTCTCGACGTACTCTTCCGAAACGCGCGATGCACGCTCCAGCAGACGGGAGTGGAGATAGAACACGTCGCCTGGGTACGCTTCACGTCCTGGTGGACGGCGCAGCAGCAGGGAGATCTGACGGTAGGCAACGGCCTGCTTGGACAGGTCATCGTAAACGATCAGTGCGTCTTCACCGCGGTCACGGAAGAACTCGCCCATGGTGCAACCGGCGTATGGCGCCAGGAATTGCAGTGCGGCGGATTCCGAAGCACTGGCAACCACCACGATGGTGTTGGCCAGGGCGCCGTTTTCTTCCAGCTTGCGAACGATGTTGGCAACGGTGGAACGCTTCTGGCCGACAGCAACATAAACGCAGAAAATACCGGAGTCTTTCTGGTTGATGATGGCGTCGATGGCCATGGCGGTCTTGCCGATCTGACGGTCGCCAATGATCAGCTCACGCTGGCCACGGCCGACAGGGATCATGGCGTCGACGGATTTGTAGCCAGTCTGTACAGGCTGGTCTACCGACTTACGCCAGATCACGCCTGGAGCAACTTTCTCGACCGCGTCGGTCTCGGTGTTGCCCAGAGGACCTTTGCCGTCGATCGGGTTGCCCAGTGCGTCAACGACGCGACCCAGCAGTTCCTTACCAACCGGAACTTCCAGGATGCGGCCGGTGCACTTGGCGCTCATGCCTTCGGCGAGGGTGTCATAGGCACCCAGGATCACTGCACCTACGGAGTCTTGCTCCAGGTTCAGGGCCATGCCGTAGACGCCGCCAGGGAACTCGATCATTTCGCCGTACATGACGTCGGCCAGACCGTGGATCCGCACGATACCGTCGGATACCGAAACAACGGTACCTTCGTTACGGGCTTGGGAGCTCACATCGAGGTTGTCGATGCGGCCCTTGATGATTTCACTAATTTCGGAAGGATTGAGTTGCTGCATTGCTCTGCTGCCCCTTCAAACTCAAGATTTCAATGCTTCGGCCAGTTTCGCGATTTTGCCGCGAACAGAGCCATCGATTACCAGGTCACCAGCGCGGATGACGACGCCGCCAATCAGGCTGGCATCCTCCGACGCGTGCAGGCGCACTTCCTGGCCTAACCGTGCACTGAGAACCTTGGCGAGTTTGTCTTGCTGTTCTTGGTTCAACGCGAAGGCACTGGTGACTTCCACGTCCACGGATTTCTCTTGCTCGGCCTTGTACAGGTCGAACAGATTGGCAATCTCCGGCAAAAGCAGGAGACGGTCGTTTTCCGCGGCAACATGAATGAAATTCTGTGCCTGTGCATTGAACTTGTCACCGCACACGTCAATGAACGTGGCGGCCTTTTCTGCGCTCGTCAGTCGCGGGGCCTTGAGCAGGCGCTGCATGGTGTCATCTTGCGACACCGCAGCAGCCAGGCCGAGCATGGCTGACCAATTGGCCAGTTGCTGATGGGCCTGGGCATGCTCAAAGGCAGCCTTAGCGTAAGGTCGGGCCAACGTGGTCAGTTCTGCCATGATCGCCCTCGCTTAAATTTCAGCGGCCAGTTTGTTAACCAGCTCCGCATGCGCGTTTTGATCGATTGTGGCGCCAAGGATCTTTTCAGCACCGCCAACGGCCAGAGCACCCACTTGGGCACGCAGGGCGTCTTTAGCGCTGTTCAGTTCCTGTTCGATCTCGGCCAGAGCCTGAGCCTTCACACGGTCAGCTTCGACGCGGGCCTGTTCACGGGCTTCCTCGACAAGCTGAGCAGCGCGTTTCTTGCTTTGCTCAATGATTTCGGCTGCCTGTGCTTTAGCTTCACGCAGTTGCTGACCCGCTTTCTCTTGGGCCAGCTCCAGGTCGCGAGCTGCGCGGTTGGCAGCGTCCAAGCCGTCGGCAATCTTCTTTTGGCGCTCTTGCAGGGCAGTGATGACCGGAGGCCATACATACTTCATGCAGAAGAGTACAAAAATCAGGAAGGCAACGGATTGGCCAATCAGGGTTGCATTAATATTCACGCCAACACCTCGCTCGGTCTTTGGTTCATCACAGCTATCAACTCGTGGTTAACGAGTGATCAGCCGGCGATTTGACCAACGAACGGATTCGCGAAGGTGAAGAACAGAGCGATACCAACACCGATCATGGTTACGGCGTCGAGCAGACCGGCAACGATGAACATTTTAACCTGCAGCATTGGAACCATTTCTGGCTGGCGAGCAGCGCCTTCCAGGAATTTGCCGCCCAGCAGGCCGAAACCAATGGCGGTACCCAGAGCACCCAGGCCGATCAGCAGAGCAACAGCGATAGCGGTCAGACCAACTACAGTTTCCATCTTTCCTCCCGACTTTTACGTCGTATTGGTTAGGTTTTTAAGTTGAAGCGGTAAAACAAATCGTTTGGTACAGCATGCCCTTGCGGACTTTTTAAGCCCTCCCCCCAAACCGGCGGGAAAGGCTATCAGACACGCCAGGCGGTCTTAATGGTTATCTTCGTGTGCCATCGACAGGTAGACGATGGTCAGCATCATGAAGATGAAAGCTTGCAGGGTGATGATCAGGATGTGGAACACAGCCCACGCCCATTGCAGCACCACACCCAGGCCGCTCAGCCAGAGCAGGCCGGAGCCGAACATTACAGCGATCAGGATGAACACCAGTTCGCCGGCATACATGTTGCCGAACAGACGCAGTGCCAGCGAGATCGGCTTGGCGATCAGGGTGACGAATTCCAGCAGGAAGTTGACCGGAATCAGCAGGATCTGCAGGAAGATGTTCTTGCTGCCGAACGGGTGCAGGGTCAGCTCACCGAGGAAGCCGCCCAGGCCCTTGACCTTGATGCTGTAGAAAATGATCAGGGCGAACACACTGAAGGCCATGGCCAGGGTCGCGTTCGGGTCGGTGGTCGACACGGCGCGGAACGGAATGTGCGGATCACCGGAAATCAGGATGGCCAGCTGAGGAATCCAGTCGACCGGTACCAGGTCGACGGCGTTCATCAGGAATACCCAGACGAAGATGGTCAGCGCCAGTGGTGCAATCACCGGGCTACGGCCGTGGAAGGAGTCCTTCACGCTGCCATGGACGAAGTCGACCATCACTTCCACGAAGTTCTGCAAACCGCCAGGTTGACCGGAAGTTGCCTTCTTGGCCGCCATGCGGAAGATGAACAGGAAGATCAAACCCAGCGCGACGGACCAACCCAGGGTGTCCACGTGGAACGCCCAGAAGCCCATTGCCTTGGCTTCTGCAGCCGAATGGGCGAAGCCCCAGCTGCCGTCTGGTAATTGACCATAGGTCAGGTTCTGCAAGTGGTGCTGGATATAACCCGAAGCGGTTTCTTCTGCCATGGTTGCCTCAAACGCCCTTAAGGTCTCGAAAGTCTTTTATTCATCAGCAGGGGCGCGAACCAGCTGACCCAAAGGGTCAACACGAAGACGCCGAATACTGCCAACGGCGCCAGTGGCTTCACTCCTGCGAAGGTCAGTGCAAAAAGCACTGCCGTCAAAATCATCTTGCCTGCCTCGCCAGCGTAAAACGACTTGACGATGGCTTGTGCCGCCCGAGCCCCGCTGAAGCGAAAAGCCTTCCAGGCGAAATACACATTGGGCAGCCAAGCGATCAAACCTCCGCAAAGGCCTGAATATCCACTGACCACCCCTTTCCACTGCCACAAAACCAATGTTGCCAGCAGCAGTACGACAAATTGAGCCAGCAGTACCGGAAAAACCGCCCAGCGATGGAAAGGCAGGCGGTTTGGCGTGCGGATTTCCATCACAACTGCTCCTCGGAAGTCGACCAACAAGTCAGTTATGACTTGGCATAATTTGTGCCGACAAAATGCGCGCAGAGTATAGGGGTGGATTAACCCCTATTCAACTCTTCGGTAGTGATTTCCGACTGCGCGCTACAACAGGAATTGTTTCAGCGGATGTGAGCAAGCACGCCTTGCAACTCGTCAAGCGAGTTGTAGCGAATAACCAACTGGCCTTTGCCCTTGTTGCCATGACGGATCTGAACGGCCGAGCCCAGGCGCTCTGCGAGCCGCTGTTCAAGGCGTGCGATGTCCGGATCAGGTTTGCTCGGTTCGACCGGATCAGGCTTGTCACTCAGCCACTGACGTACCAGTGCCTCGGTTTGGCGCACGGTGAGGCCACGTGCGACAACATGACGCGCCCCCTCCTCCTGACGGTTTTCGTCCAGGCCGAGCAATGCGCGTGCATGGCCCATCTCCAGGTCACCGTGGGCGAGCATGGTCTTGATCGCGTCAGGCAGGGTAATCAGGCGCAGCAGGTTGGCCACGGTTACCCGCGATTTGCCTACGGCGTCAGCCACCTGTTGCTGGGTGAGCTCGAATTCCTGCTGCAGGCGCTGCAGGGCCATGGCCTCTTCCAGCGGGTTGAGGTCTTCGCGCTGGATGTTCTCGATCAGCGCCATGGCAATGGCGGCTTCATCCGCCACTTCACGGACCATGGCCGGGATCGTGTCCAGGCCGGCCTGCTGGGTGGCACGCCAGCGGCGCTCACCGGCAATGATCTCGTAGCGGTTGTCGCCAATCGGGCGGACCACGATCGGTTGCATCACGCCATGGCTGCGAATCGAGTGCGCAAGCTCTTCCAGCGCCTGGGGGTCCATGTCCCGGCGTGGCTGGTACTTGCCCCGCTGAATCAGCTCGACCGGCAGGTGTTGCAGTTCTTTCTGGTCGATCTTCACAGCCTGCTCTTCGAGCGCGCTGACGGAAGGACCACTGAGCAGTGCATCCAACCCACGTCCGAGACCCCGTTTCTTGACGGCCATACGGATTCCTTAAGTTGTTTGTGCAGTGCGTGATTGACGGCGTTGACGGCGAACCAGTTCCCCAGCCAGGGCCAGATAAGCCAGCGCACCACGCGACTGCTTGTCGTAGGCCAGGGCAGGCATGCCGAAGCTGGGGGCCTCGGCCAGGCGAATGTTTCGCGGAATGACCGTGTCGTACAGCTGCGGGCCGAAGTGCTCCTTCAACTGCGCCGAAACATCGTTGTTCAGGCTCAGGCGCGGGTCGAACATGGTCCGCAGCAGGCCTTCGATCTTCAGCTCCGGATTCAACCGGGCAGCGATGCGCTTGATGTTATCCACAAGGTCGCTGAGACCTTCCAGCGCGTAGTACTCGCACTGCATGGGGATAATCACGCCATCGGAAGCGACCAGAGCGTTCAGGGTGAGCATGGACAGCGACGGTGGGCAGTCGATGAGGATGTAGTCGTAGCTCTCGCGGATGGGCGCCAGAGCGTTGCGCAGGCGGCTCTCCTTGACCTGCATTTCCAGCAGCACCACTTCGGCGGCGGTCAGGTCTCGGTTGGCCGGCAGCAACTGGAAACCACCGTGTTCGGAGTAATGCATGGCCTGGGCCAGGTCGCATTCCCCGATCAGCAGGTCGTAGACCGAGTGCTCGAGCTCGTGTTTGTCCACACCGCTGCCCATGGTGGCGTTGCCCTGCGGATCGAGGTCGATCAGCAGCACACGACGCTTGGTCGCGGCCAGCGAGGCGGCGAGATTGATACAGGTGGTAGTCTTGCCTACACCACCTTTCTGGTTCGCGATTGCGAATACCTTAGCCATTGATGCGCGTGTTCCCAGTCATGCCTTGCGGCGCAGTATCAGCAGATGGCGCTGGCCCTGGCAACCCGGAACGGTCAGGGCCTGTTCGCTTTCCACTGTGAAGTCTGCGGGCAATGCTACCAGTTCATCGGCAGGATGCAGCCCCTTCATTGCAAGCCATTGCGTCCCGGTGTCGCCCAGATGGCGGGTCCAGTTGGTGAAATTCTCCATGCTGCTGAAAGCGCGGGAGATGATTCCGTCGAACGGCTGAGCCGGTTGGAAGGCTTCGACCCGGCTGTGGATAACCTGCAGGTTATCCAGCTTGAGTTCCATTTTCACTTGGGTCAGGAAGCGGGTCTTTTTGCCATTGCTATCCAGCACCGTCACCTGTTTGCGCGGATGAAGGATAGCCAGGGGAATGCCCGGCATGCCACCACCACTGCCAACATCCAGCCAGTTATCGCGCTCGCTGTGGATAAACGACATGACGCTGAGGCTGTCGAGCAGATGGCGGGAAACCATCTCGTCCGGATCACGGACGGCAGTGAGGTTGTAGGCTTTGTTCCATTTGATCAACAGGGCCAGGTAGCCGAGCAGCTTTTCGTGCTGCTCCGGGCTTAGCTCGACACCGAGCTGGCGGGCACCTGTGGACAACTCTTCGGCATGTTGCGGGGTGACCAGGGAACTCAAGCGCTTTGCTCCAATTCGCGGCCAGCGCCGCGTTTTTTCAAGTAAATCAGCAACAGGGAAATGGCTGCCGGGGTCACGCCCGGGATGCGAGAAGCCTGGCCCAACGTTTGCGGACGGGTCTGACCCAGCTTGCCCTGGATCTCCTTGGACAGCCCGGAAATCGTCGAGTAGTCGATATCCACAGGCAGCTGGGTATCTTCACTGGCGCGCAGTCGTGCGATTTCATCCTGCTGGCGGTCGATGTAACCGGCGTATTTGGTCCGGATCTCGACCTGCTCGGCTACCTGTGGATCGATCGCTTCACCGCCGGTCGCCTCAATCAGGCCGGCATAGTCGATTTCCGGGCGGGCCAACAGGTTAAGCAGGCTGTATTCGTGGCTGAGCGGAGTGCCGAACTTATCCACAACCGCCTGGCCTTGCTCGGTATTCGGGCGAACCCAGGTGGACTTGAGGCGCTGTTCCTCTCGTTCGATACCGTCGCGCTTGGTGCAGAAAGCAGCCCAGCGCTCGTCGTCGATCAAGCCGAGTTCGCGGCCTTTTTCGGTCAAGCGCAGGTCTGCGTTGTCTTCGCGCAGGATCAAGCGGTACTCGGCACGCGAAGTGAACATGCGGTACGGCTCCTGGGTACCCAGGGTGATCAGGTCGTCGACCAGTACCCCGATGTACGCCTCATCGCGACGCGGGCACCAGCTTTCGCGGCCTTGCGCACGCAGTGCAGCGTTGGTACCCGCCAACAAGCCTTGTGCACCGGCCTCTTCGTAACCGGTGGTGCCGTTGATCTGCCCGGCGAAGAACAGGCCGCCGATCACTTTGGTCTCGAGGCTGTACTTGAGGTCACGCGGGTCGAAGTAGTCGTACTCGATGGCGTAGCCCGGGCGCACGATGTGAGCGTTTTCCATGCCGCGGATCGAGCGCACCAGTTCCAGCTGCACGTCGAACGGCAGGGAAGTGGAAATACCGTTGGGATACAGCTCGTGGGTGGTCAGGCCTTCCGGCTCGATGAACACCTGGTGGCTTTCCTTGTCGGCAAAGCGGTGGATCTTGTCTTCGATGGACGGGCAGTAACGTGGGCCGACACCTTCGATCACGCCCGAGTACATCGGCGAACGGTCGAGGTTCGAGGCAATGATCTCGTGGGTGCGCGCATTGGTGTGGGTAATCCAGCAGCTCACCTGGCGTGGGTGCATCTGGGCATTGCCCATGAACGACATCACCGGGATTGGCGTATCGCCTGGCTGCTCGGTCATGACCGAGAAATCCACCGAGCGACCATCGATGCGCGGCGGTGTACCGGTTTTCAGGCGACCGACGCGCAGCGGCAGTTCACGCATGCGGTGGGCCAGGGCAATCGAAG
This sequence comes from Candidatus Pseudomonas phytovorans, assembly GCA_029202525.1. Taxonomy (NCBI): domain Bacteria; kingdom Pseudomonadati; phylum Pseudomonadota; class Gammaproteobacteria; order Pseudomonadales; family Pseudomonadaceae; genus Pseudomonas; species Candidatus Pseudomonas phytovorans. The sequence goes on along the minus strand of CP119325.1, from coordinate 528,229 downwards.
GTGGATCACCGGCACGACCACCGGAATGGTTTTGCAAACCAATGTGGATAAGCCCGCCGAGGAAAGTACCGGTGGTCAATACCACCGATTCGGCGAAGAAACGCAGACCCATCTGCGTCACCACGCCTTTGACCTGGTCCTGCTCGACGATCAGGTCGTCGCAGGACTGCTGGAATATCCACAGGTTCGGCTGGTTCTCCAGGATTTCACGCACCACTGCCTTGTAGATGGCGCGGTCGGCCTGGGCACGGGTGGCACGTACGGCCGGGCCCTTGCGGTTGTTCAAAACGCGGAACTGGATGCCGCTCTTGTCAGTGGCCAGCGCCATGGCGCCGCCGAGGGCATCGATCTCTTTGACCAGATGGCTTTTGCCAATACCGCCGATGGCGGGGTTGCAGCTCATGTGACCGAGGGTTTCCACGTTATGGGTCAGCAGCAGGGTTTTCACACCCATGCGTGCAGACGCAAGCGCAGCCTCGGTACCGGCATGGCCGCCGCCGATGACGATCACTTCAAAACGGGAAGGGAAATCCACCACGCACCTCGTGCCTGTTTTTGCGAATAGAGAAGGTAAGCCGACAAGTATAGGGACTTCACCCCCTTTAAAGAAACCGTCTGAACAAATTTTGACCAGTCTGTGGATGAGTGGCAGACAACAGAAATCAACAAGAAGAAATTTATAAAAGCTTTGTTTTTATGTTTATTCTTATGCACAACGATATCTGTGGATAAAGCCTTACAGGCCACAAATTACGTCGTGTAGAGAGAAATTAAACCCTGTGGTTGGAGTGCCATGAGGCCTCTGGATAACACCTTTTAGCCTGTGGATTAAATGGCTATTTACCCACAGGCGGATTTTTCCTCAGAAAAAAAGACTGGTTATCAACCGAGCTGAAGGCGGGTTTTCCACAGGGCTCCTGATCGTAAATACGTGCTTGTGGATGAAAAAATTTTTGAAATAGCGCCCAGACGTGGACAAAGTGGGAGCGGCTCGCCTGACTGCGGTCATCTCCTGCAACGAATTTCAGGCAAAAAAAAGCCGCTCCCGAAGGAGCGGCGTGCCGCGTTGCCTGGCTGTGGATTACTTGCCGATGCAGAAGCTGGAGAAAATCCGCCCCAGCAGGTCATCCGAGCTGAACGCGCCGGTGATTTCTCCCAGCGCATGCTGTGCCTGGCGCAAGTCCTCAGCCAGCAGCTCTCCTGCACCCGCCAACGTCAGTTGGGCACGGCCGTGCTCCAGGTGCTCGCTGGCCTGGCGCAAGCCATCCAGATGGCGCCGGCGGGCGCTGAAGCCACTCTCGGCAGTCTGTTCGTAACCCATGCAGGCCTTCAGATGGTCGCGCAGCAGTTGCAGCCCTGTGTCGTCGCCCTTGGCGCTGAGGGTGATGGTCACATGCCCGTCATCGCACTGTTCCAACCCTACCCGCTCACCACTCAGGTCAGCTTTGTTGCGAATCAGCGTGACCTTCGCCGGGTCAGGCCGCTGATCGAGAAACTCCGGCCACAAGGCGAACGGGTCGCTGGCCTCGGGTGCGGTGGAGTCGACCACCAGCAACACGCGATCGGCCTCGCCAATGGCCTTCAGCGCGCGTTCTACGCCGATTTTTTCCACATGATCGTCGGTATCACGCAAACCGGCGGTATCGACCACATGCAGCGGCATACCGTCGATGTGGATATGTTCACGCAGGATGTCCCGGGTAGTACCGGCGATATCAGTGACGATGGCTGCTTCCCGTCCGGCCAACTGGTTCAGCAGGCTCGACTTGCCGGCGTTTGGTCGGCCGGCGATGACCACGGTCATACCGTCACGTAGCAGGGCGCCCTGGCCGGCCTCACGCTGTACGGTGGATAACTCGCCACGCACGGCATCGAGCATCGACAGCACGTGGCCATCGGCAAGAAAGTCGATCTCCTCCTCCGGGAAGTCGATCGCTGCCTCGACGTAGATACGCAGGGCAATCAACGCCTCGGTCAGGCTGTGCACACGCTTGGAGAATTCCCCTTGCAGCGAGCGCAGGGCGTTGCGCGCTGCCTGGCTGGAGCTGGCCTCGATCAGGTCGGCAATGGCTTCGGCCTGGGCCAGGTCGAGCTTGTCGTTGAGGAAGGCGCGTTCGCTGAACTCGCCAGGGCGGGCCAGCCGACAGCCAACTTGTACACAGCGCTGCAGCAGCATATCCAGAACCACCGGGCCACCGTGGCCCTGCAACTCGAGCACATCTTCGCCGGTGAACGAATTCGGCCCTGGGAAGAACAGCGCAATCCCTTCGTCCAGCACCAGCCCTTCATCATCGCGGAACGGGCCGTAATGGGCATGACGAGGGGTCAGGGTACGGCCGGTGATCAATTGCCCGGCCTTGCCAGCCAAGGGGCCGGACAACCTGACAATACCCACACCGCCACGGCCTTGCGCGGTAGCGATGGCGGCGATGGTTTCACGCACAGTGTTCATGCTCGAAAGCCTCTACGACAAAAACGACAGATAGCAAAAACGCCCCACTAGGGGGCGTTTTTTATTCACAGGCTAGCGTACTAGCCCGTCAAGCAGCAGCTTTTTTGGTGGCTGCTTCGATACGGCGGGTGATGTACCACTGCTGCGAAATAGACAGGCAGTTGTTCACAACCCAGTACAGCACCAGACCAGCCGGGAACCACAGGAAGAAGAAGGTGAAGATGATCGGCATCATTTTCATCACCTTGGCCTGCATCGGATCCGGCGGCGTCGGGTTCAGACGCTGCTGGATGAACATGGTAGCGCCCATGATGATCGGCAGGATGAAGAACGGATCCTTGATCGACAGGTCGGTAATCCACAGCATCCATGGGGCCTGGCGCATTTCCACGCTTTCCAGCAGCACCCAGTACAGGGCCAGGAATACCGGCATCTGCACCAGGATCGGCAGGCAGCCGCCCAGCGGGTTGATCTTCTCTTTCTTGTACAGCTCCATCATCGCCTGGGACATCTTCTGGCGATCGTCACCGAAGCGTTCCTTCAGTGCGGCGAGCTTGGGCGCAACAGCGCGCATGCGCGCCATCGAGCGGTAGCTGGCAGCCGACAGCGGGAAGAACAGGCCTTTGATCAGCATGGTCAGCACGATGATCGACCAGCCCCAGTTACCCAGCAGGCTGTGGATATGTTGCAGCAGCCAGAAGATCGGCTGGGCAATGAACCACAGGAAGCCGTAGTCGACGGTCAGTTCCAGGCCTGGGGACAACTCTTTCAGCTTGGACTGGATTTTCGGGCCGGCGTACAGCATGGCGCTGGTTTCGACCTTGCCACCTGCAGGTACGCTGAGCGCAGGGCCGGTATAGCCGATGATGTAGTTGCCCTGGCTGTCCTTGCGGGTCTGGACAACGTTGTTGTCCGACTTGGCCGGAATCCAGGCAGTCACGAAGTAGTGCTGCAGCCAGGCAACCCAGCCGCCGGACACATTTTCTTTCAAACTACCTTTGTCGATGTCCTTCATCGAGACCTTTTTGTAAGGCTCGGAAGCTGTCCACAGGGCTGCGCCCAGGTAGGTTGCAGTGCCGGTTGCAGTGCTCGAAGACGGATCGCCGCTGGCGTCACGCTTGAGCTGGGCAAACATGTTGCCGCTCCAGGCCTGATCGCTCTGGTTGTCGATCAGGTAGCTGACACTCAGGTCGTACTCACCGCGCTTGAAGCTGAAGCGCTTGATGTAGTTGACACCGTTGTCGCTGAATTTCAGATCGACCACCAGTTGTTCCTGGCCGTCGGCCAGCTGGAAGCTTTTCTGTTCGGCGGCATACAGCGGCCGGCCGCTGGCGCGGGCATCCGGGCCATTGGCACCGGTCAGGCCGCTTTGTGCCAGGTAAACACGCTCACCACCATTGTCGAACAACTGGAATGGAATGTTCGGGTGGTCTTGACGGCGTGGGTACTTCGGCAGGTTCAACTGGACGATGTCACCACCGACCGGATCGATAGCCAGTTCCAGAACGTCGGTCTTGACTCGGATCAGGTCCTTGCTGAGTGCGACCGGTGCCAGTTCGGCAGGGCTCGATTCGGCGTTGGCGCTCGGTACATCGGCGCTGGCGCCGTTGTTACCGGCCGGCACGCCATCGGGCAAGCCCGGAGCAACAGTGCTGGCAGCAGTATTCTGAGTCGGCAGGGCAGCCTGGCCGTAGTCATCGTTCCACTTCAGGACCATGACGTAGGACACGACTGCCAGCGCGGCGATCAGGATCGTGCGTTTAATATCCATGATTACTCGGCTATCGAAGAAGTTCGGGAGGAAGGAGCGGGCGGGACGGGGTCGAAACCGCCGTCATTCCACGGATGACAACGCCCCAGGCGACGAACGGCCAGCCACCCACCACGCCAGATGCCATGGTTTTCGATGGCTTCATAAGCGTAACAGGAGCAACTGGGGAAAAAACGACAGTGATTGGCCATCAGAGGACTAATGGCGTAACGGTAAAACTGGATCGGAACGAGTGCCAGTTTACGCATCTTGGCTGTCTACCCCTGCGGAATTGGCGGTGACTGCTGGAGTTGGCCGGCTGCGCGCCAGGCGTTTCCAGAGTTTGCCAAAGTGTTGGTGCAATTCCGGGTTTTCTACATCCCCCAATCCCTTGCGCGCGACGATCACGATGTCCAACCCGGCAAGCGATTGCTGGTGCAGACGAAAGGAATCGCGCATCAAGCGCTTGAGGCGGTTGCGTTGAACGGCGAGCTTGACGCTCTTCTTGCCGATCACCAGGCCGAGACGTGGGTGATCGAGACCGTTCTCGCGAGCAAGGATCAGCAGGTTTTTCCCTGGAACCTTGCCGGTTGGGGAGTCGAAGACCGCTTTGAAGTGTCGGGGTGTAAGCAGTCGCTTTTCCCGACTGAAGTCCTGACTCACCACCTGTGCCGAAAAATCAAATGGCCAGACGCTTACGGCCTTTGGCACGACGACGCGACAGAACAGCACGGCCGTTCTTGGTAGCCATACGGGCACGGAAACCGTGGGTGCGGGCGCGCTTGATGGTGCTTGGTTGGAAAGTACGTTTCATGGCGTGTTACCTGGTTTGTCGACGACGGGCCGGGATGGCCCCCTTTTTAAGAGACCGGCGATTCTAGAGAAAGCAAGCCCATAGGTCAATTTCCAACCAGCGTTTCCCTATAGGCCGTGTGATGGACGGTGCCTGTTCGCTCATCCTCGAGGGGTGCTTGATCGAACACACGAATCAGGGACAACATGAAAAAAAAGAAGAGACATATAAAAAGCTTTTCTGAAGAACTTATAAATATTAGGTGGATAACCTTCTGTGGATAACCTCGTGTAGGCTAGAAAACACGTGCTGTACAGAGTTTTACAACTGTGTTCTTAACCGGTGCTGCGCTTGTATTCATCGTGGTCGAAACCTGTGGATTAAAAAGCTGCTTATCCACAGTCGAGTTATCAACAGATCAGCACCCAGGGTTGTGCATAGCCCTCATGGCCGCTTATCCACAGGGCTTATTCACAGCGTGTAAAAGCCGTTTTGGTCGATAAATGGCTGTTTTGTCATGGTTCCTAACGTGTCCACATGTGGATAACTGAACGCTCGACCGGTACAATGGCGGTTTGTTTTTGCCTCATCCGGCTTTCAAACTCAGGGGATATCCGTGTCAGTGGAACTTTGGCAGCAGTGCGTGGAGCTTCTGCGCGATGAACTGCCTGCCCAGCAATTCAACACCTGGATCCGTCCGCTACAGGTCGAAGCCGAAGGCGACGAGTTGCGCGTCTATGCGCCTAACCGTTTCGTTCTCGATTGGGTCAATGAAAAGTACCTGGGCCGCTTGCTTGAGCTGCTGGGCGAAAACGGCAGCGGCATTGCGCCTGCCCTTTCCTTATTAATAGGCAGCCGCCGCAGCTCGGCGGCAAGGGCTGCGCCTAACGCGCCGGTCAGCGCCGCCGTGGCCGCTTCGCTGGCGCAAAGCCAGGCACAAAAACCGCTGCCGGTAACGGCAGCGGTCGAACACGTGGCTGTAACGGCCTCGGAGCCTGTGCTGGTCAATGAACCGGCTGAGCCGTCCTCGCGTGACAGATTCGATGCCATGGCCGAGCCCGTTTCACCGCCAGCCGGCAATGCCCGGACCGAACAGCGCACCGTACAGGTTGAAGGTGCGCTCAAGCACACCAGCTACCTGAACCGCACGTTCACCTTCGACACCTTCGTTGAAGGTAAGTCGAACCAGTTGGCGCGCGCCGCAGCCTGGCAGGTGGCTGATAATCCCAAGCATGGCTATAACCCGCTGTTCCTGTATGGCGGCGTTGGCCTGGGTAAAACCCACCTTATGCATGCTGTGGGTAACCACCTGCTGAGGAAAAACCCGAATGCCAAGGTCGTGTACCTGCACTCGGAGCGCTTTGTTGCAGACATGGTCAAGGCGCTGCAGCTCAACGCCATCAACGAATTCAAGCGCTTCTACCGTTCGGTGGATGCGTTGCTGATCGACGATATCCAGTTCTTTGCCCGCAAAGAGCGCTCACAGGAAGAGTTTTTCCATACCTTCAACGCCCTGCTTGAGGGCGGCCAGCAGGTAATCCTTACCTCTGACCGTTATCCCAAGGAGATCGAAGGCCTGGAAGAGCGCCTGAAGTCGCGCTTCGGTTGGGGGCTGACGGTGGCTGTCGAGCCACCAGAACTGGAGACCCGTGTAGCGATCCTGATGAAGAAGGCCGACCAGGCCAAGGTAGAGCTGCCGCATGATGCAGCCTTCTTCATTGCCCAGCGTATTCGCTCCAACGTACGTGAGCTTGAAGGTGCACTGAAGCGGGTGATCGCCCATTCGCACTTCATGGGCCGCGATATCACCATCGAGTTGATCCGTGAGTCGCTGAAAGACCTGCTGGCGCTGCAAGATAAACTGGTCAGTGTGGATAACATTCAGCGAACCGTTGCCGAGTACTACAAGATCAAGATCTCTGATCTGTTGTCCAAGCGCCGCTCGCGTTCTGTTGCGCGCCCACGTCAGGTGGCCATGGCCCTGTCCAAGGAGCTGACCAACCACAGCCTGCCGGAGATAGGCGACATGTTCGGTGGTCGCGACCACACGACCGTGCTGCACGCCTGCCGCAAGATCAATGAATTGAAGGAATCCGATGCGGACATCCGCGAGGACTACAAGAACCTGCTGCGCACGCTGACGACCTGATGGCCGTCTGCGCAGCTAATTGAAGGCAAGGGACTAGACCATGCATTTCACCATTCAACGCGAAGCCCTGTTGAAACCCCTGCAACTGGTCGCCGGTGTCGTAGAGCGCCGTCAGACCTTGCCGGTCCTGTCCAACGTATTGCTGGTCGTGCAAGGCCAGCAACTGTCGTTGACCGGTACCGACCTGGAAGTCGAACTGGTAGGCCGCGTACAACTGGATGAGCCGGCCGAGCCTGGCGAAATCACTGTGCCGGCGCGCAAGCTGATGGACATTTGTAAAAGCCTGCCTAACGACGCGCTGATCGACATCAAGGTCGACGAGCAGAAACTGTTGGTAAAGGCCGGCCGCAGCCGTTTCACCCTGTCGACCCTGCCTGCCAATGACTTCCCGACTGTGGAAGAAGGCCCGGGCTCGCTGACCTGTAACCTGGAACAGAGCAAGCTGCGCCGTCTGATCGAACGCACCAGCTTCGCCATGGCCCAGCAGGATGTGCGTTACTACCTCAATGGCATGCTGCTGGAGGTTTCCCGTAACACCCTGCGCGCAGTATCCACTGACGGCCACCGTCTGGCGCTGTGTTCCATGACTGCGCCGATCGAGCAGGAGGACCGCCATCAAGTCATCGTGCCACGCAAAGGCATTCTTGAGCTGGCGCGTCTGTTGACCGACCCGGAAGGCATGGTCAGCATCGTCCTGGGCCAGCACCACATTCGCGCCACTACCGGTGAATTCACCTTCACCTCCAAGCTGGTGGACGGCAAGTTCCCGGACTACGAGCGTGTACTGCCAAAGGGCGGCGACAAGCTGGTCGTCGGCGACCGTCAGGCGCTGCGTGAGGCCTTCAGCCGTACTGCGATTCTTTCCAACGAAAAGTACCGTGGTATTCGCCTGCAACTGGCCGCTGGCCAATTGAAGATCCAGGCCAACAACCCCGAACAGGAAGAAGCTGAAGAAGAGATCAGTGTGGACTACGAAGGTAGTTCGCTGGAGATTGGCTTCAACGTCAGCTACCTGCTGGACGTGTTGGGCGTGATGACTACCGAGCAAGTTCGTCTGATTCTGTCCGATTCCAACAGCAGTGCGCTGCTGCAGGAAGCTGGCAATGACGATTCTTCCTACGTTGTCATGCCGATGCGCCTGTAACCAGTAGCAGGCGCAATGTCCCTTCGACGGATCATGGTCACCGCGGTGCGCAACTTGCACCCGGTGACTATCTCGCCCTCCCCCCGTATCAATATCCTCTACGGCGCCAACGGCAGTGGCAAGACCAGTGTGCTTGAGGCCGTGCATTTGCTCGGCTTGGCGCGCTCATTCCGCAGCACCCGGCTGAACCCGGTCATCCAGTACGAACAGCCTGCCTGCACTGTGTTTGGCGAAGTGCAGTTGGCCGAAGGTAGTACCAGCAACTTGGGTGTGTCCCGTGAGCGGCAGGGAGAATTCACCATACGCATTGATGGGCAGAACGCACGCAGCGCTGCCCAGCTGGCGGAATTATTACCGCTGCAGCTCATCAACCCAGACAGTTTCCGGCTGCTGGAAGGTGCCCCGAAAATACGCCGTCAGTTCCTGGATTGGGGGGTGTTCCACGTGGAACCTCGTTTTCTGCCAGCCTGGCAACGGCTGCAGAAGGCGCTGCGGCAGCGAAACTCATGGTTGCGGCATGGTACACTTGACGCAGCTTCGCAAGCCGCCTGGGACCGGGAATTGTGCCTGGCCAGCGCGGAAATAGATGAATACCGTCGCAACTACATCAAGGCCTTGAAGCCTGTCTTCGAGCGAACCCTGAGCGAACTGGTCGAGCTGGACGGGTTGACCCTGAGCTATTACCGAGGCTGGGACAAGGACCGGGAACTGCAAGAAGTACTCGCATCCTCTCTCCTTCGCGATCAGCAGATGGGCCATACCCAGGCCGGTCCGCAGCGTGCTGATCTGCGTCTTCGTCTGGCTGCCAACAATGCGGCCGACATCCTGTCGCGTGGTCAGCAAAAGCTGGTGGTGTGCGCGTTGCGCATTGCCCAAGGCCACCTCGTTAGCCAGGCTCGCCGCGGTCACTGTATTTATCTCGTGGATGACTTGCCGTCCGAACTGGATGACAAGCACCGCCGCGCGCTATGCCGCTTGCTAGAAGAATTACGCTGCCAGGTGTTCATCACCTGTGTAGATCACGAATTACTGAGGGAAGGCTGGCAGACGGAAACGCCAGTTGCTTTGTTCCACGTGGAACAAGGCCGTATCACCCAGACCCACGACCATCGGGAGTGAAGGCATGAGCGAAAATCAAACGTACGACTCTTCCAGCATCAAAGTGCTGAAAGGTCTGGATGCCGTACGCAAGCGTCCCGGCATGTACATTGGCGACACCGATGATGGTAGCGGCCTGCACCACATGGTCTTCGAGGTGGTCGACAACTCGATCGACGAAGCCCTCGCCGGTCACTGCGATGACATCACTGTCATCATCCACACGGACGAATCCATCAGTGTGCGCGATAACGGTCGCGGCATTCCGGTCGACGTGCATAAAGAAGAAGGCGTTTCCGCAGCTGAGGTCATCATGACCGTACTGCACGCCGGCGGTAAGTTCGACGATAACTCCTACAAGGTATCCGGCGGCTTGCACGGCGTAGGTGTTTCTGTTGTGAACGCGCTGTCCGAGAAGCTGGTGCTGACCGTTCGCCGTAGTGGCAAGATCTGGGAACAGACCTACGTTCATGGCGTACCACAAGCGCCGATGGCGGTCGTTGGTGAAAGTGAAACCACCGGTACCCATATCCACTTCAAACCGTCGGCGGAAACCTTCAAGAATATTCATTTCAGCTGGGACATCCTGGCCAAACGTATCCGCGAGTTGTCGTTCCTAAACTCGGGCGTTGGCATTCTGCTGAAGGATGAGCGCAGCGGTAAGGAAGAGTTCTTCAAGTATGAAGGTGGCCTGCGGGCATTTGTCGAGTACCTGAATACCAACAAGACGCCAGTCAACTCCCAGGTGTTCCACTTCAACGTTCAGCGTGACGATGGCGTCGGTGTGGAAGTCGCTCTGCAGTGGAACGACAGCTTCAACGAAAACCTGCTGTGCTTCACCAACAACATTCCTCAGCGCGACGGCGGTACTCACCTGGTGGGTTTCCGTTCTTCGCTGACCCGCAGCCTGAACAGCTACATCGAACAGGAAGGCCTGGCCAAGAAGAACAAGGTGGCGACCACGGGTGACGACGCCCGTGAAGGCCTGACCGCGATTATCTCGGTTAAGGTACCGGACCCCAAGTTCAGCTCGCAGACCAAAGACAAGCTGGTCTCCTCGGAGGTGAAAACCGCCGTGGAACAGGAGATGAACAAGTACTTCTCCGACTTCCTGCTGGAGAATCCGAACGAGGCCAAGGCCGTCGTTGGCAAGATGATCGACGCCGCGCGTGCCCGTGAAGCGGCACGCAAAGCCCGTGAGATGACCCGCCGCAAAGGTGCGCTGGATATCGCCGGGCTGCCAGGCAAACTGGCGGACTGCCAGGAGAAGGACCCTGCCCTTTCCGAACTGTACCTGGTGGAGGGTGACTCCGCAGGTGGTTCGGCCAAGCAAGGCCGTAACCGTCGTACCCAGGCAATCTTGCCGCTGAAGGGTAAAATTCTCAACGTCGAGAAAGCACGCTTTGACAAGATGATCTCGTCCCAGGAAGTGGGCACGCTGATCACTGCGCTTGGCTGCGGTATTGGCCGCGAAGAGTACAACATCGACAAGCTGCGCTATCACAACATCATCATCATGACCGATGCTGACGTCGACGGTTCGCACATCCGTACCCTGCTGCTGACCTTCTTCTTCCGTCAATTGCCGGAGCTGGTCGAGCGCGGCTACATCTACATCGCCCAGCCGCCACTGTACAAGGTGAAAAAAGGTAAGCAGGAGCAGTACATCAAGGACGACGAGGCCATGGAAGAATACATGACCCAATCGGCCCTTGAAGACGCAAGCCTGCACCTGGACGAGTCGGCGCCAGCAGTTTCGGGTGTGCAGCTGGAAGCGCTGGTAAACGAATTCCGTGGTGTCATGAAGACGCTCAAACGCCTGTCGCGTTTGTACCCGCAAGAGCTGACCGAGCACTTCATCTACCTGCCTGAGGTGACCTTGGAGCAGTTGGGTGACCACGCAGTGATGCAAGCCTGGCTGGCCCAGTTCCAGGCGCGTCTGAACAACAGCCAGAAGTCTGGCCTGGCTTACAACGCCAGCCTGCGTGAAGACAAAGAGCGCAACGTATGGCTGCCGGAAGTGGAAATCACCTCCCACGGCCTGGCCAGCTACGTCACGTTCAACCGCGACTTCTTCGGCAGCAATGACTACCGGACGGTGGTCAACGTTGGTGCCAAGCTGTCGAGCCTGTTGGGTGAAGGTGCTTACGTACAGCGTGGTGAGCGCCGTAAGGCAATCGTCGAGTTCAAGGAAGGCCTGGACTGGCTGATGAACGAGACCACCAAGCGTCACACCATCCAGCGATACAAAGGGCTGGGTGAGATGAACCCGGACCAGCTGTGGGAAACCACCATGGACCCGACCGTCCGCCGTATGCTCAAGGTCACCATCGAGGATGCGATCGCTGCTGACCAGATCTTCAACACCCTGATGGGTGATGCAGTTGAGCCACGTCGTGAGTTCATCGAAAGCAACGCGCTGTCGGTATCGAACCTGGACTTCTGATCAGGTGTAGGTTCACAGAAAAGCTGCACGCTTTCACAAATAGATGACCGGGCGGGCCCAAATCCGTCGGTCACCATCAAGCCCGCATTAGCGGGCTTTTTTTTGCTTCCAATTCCTGTGGGCACCCTGCCCCCCAACGCCTGGTCTGAGGCTGGCCGCCTGCGTATGGATTGTGGAAGTGAAGATCAGGCCGAAGGGCTCGGCGGATGAATCTGGAAGGGAGTAGCGAACCCAGCAAGTCTTTAATAATGCGGTGAAATCTAAAAAGCAGTTAATTAAATCTGCTTGTATTAATTTAATACGGATAACAGGAAACTGTAAGAAACACGAAACTGGCAAATTGGATTAAATGTAGATTTCAATAGAGTGTTGGAATAAGATCTATGACCGCATTTTTTAGATTGCAGATTGGATGTCTACGCCAATCAGACAGTTGAAGCAAAAACCTAAGATCAAATCGAAACTGCTGGTGCGGTGACAAGCGTCTTGCTTAGAAAGAAAGAGATCAAGGCGATCTCTGAAAATTCGGATTAGTCATTAAATCCAGACTATTCCAGCAGAAAGTGGAGGCCAAAATGTAGAAAAACGCGACCAAAACCGAGAGGTTCTGACCGCGCTTAGCGAAGCGGACTTGCGACGTGAGAAACCGCAATGTCTGCTTTTTCGAAGCCCCTGTCAATCCTCTCCCATCTTTTCGACCTTAGCGAGGCCACTCGACGGCACAGTGTTGCCTGTCGAAAGGCCTCCCTTAGCCTGCCCTGCGCCTCTGCTTTTTTGGCGCAGAGGCGGCGCTTGTTTCGAGATTTTTGGAGGTGTTTCATGACGGTGAGAAAGGTAGTCACACGTCGGTCTAACCACTACCGCGGGTATTTTCCATCGCTAAAAAATCAAAAGCCTGTGCCCTGGGAATCTCAGCTGGAGGGTGCTTTTTTTCGGCTTCTTGAGCTGTCGCCTGCGGTCATCAGCTACGTCGTTCAGCCTAGTGAGGAGCGTGTTCCCTCAGCTCAGGGGTATTTCAAATACTACCCCGACGTACGAGTTTTCCTCTCAGATGGGCGGGACTGGTGGTTTGAGGTGAAGCCGGAAGAACGCCTAAACATAGCCAGAGTCAGAGATCGGCTGGAAACAGCTGAACGCCATTTCATATCTACCGGCCGTAACTTTTCGGTAGTCACTGACAAGCTGATTGAAGAAGAGCCCCTTGCTAGCAACCTTCGTCGATTGATGTCTCACCGGCGAGGTCCAGTGCTTTCGGGTGAGAAGCTTGAGGAGGTGCTCACTGTCCTTAATGACCAGGTCCCCAAGAATGTTTCCGATCTTTTGTTGGCTGTAGGTGAGAGGCCGGGTTGGCGTCTTCTTGGGTTGGGTATTGTGGGTATCGAACTCAATAAGCCTCTCGACACTGACTCCCCGATCTTCCTACAGGGAGGGCACCGTCATGCAGACCTTTTCCCTTAAGGTGAAATTGGTCGTCATTGTGCGTGGCGTCCTGATGGTCCTTGAGAAGAGGCTCATCGACCGGAGATTGCTCTTTTTCGATGAGCTCGGCGAACCCACGAAGCTGTCCGAGAAAGAGTTTTATCAGGGCTATGAAAGGCGTGAGATTGAGGTCACTGCTGATCAGCCTTACCTCGGGAGGGTTCCGTATGTCCGGAACATCCCTCCAGATATTTCGTGTTTCCCAAAAAAGCACGGAGATGAGGCATTGCGTCGACGCAAGTATCTGAATGCCCTTACTGGGCGTGGCCAACACAAGCTGCCGAGTGAAGAAGATATGTTCGAAGAGCTCAGGAAAATCGCCAAGAAAATTGGAGATGCTTGTGCACCCTCGATATCAACCATTCGCCGATGGGCGTCAAAATACATAAGTGACAATGTCATAAAGCTCATCCCTCAGCATGCCCTTAAGGGGCGAGCTCCCTCGATACAAGGAGAGCTGGAGGCGATACTCGGGGATGTGATCGCAGAGCATTACCTTAAGCCGACGCTTCCTACTGCCAGCAAGGTCATAGCTGAGTTCCAAGATCGAGTGAAGCAGAAAAACCTGTCTCGATTGCCTTCCGATCAGCTAAAGATGCCATGTGGAATGACCGTCCGAAGGTACCTCGCACGGCTGGATCCATACCTGGTTGATGAGGCCAGGTTAGGGAAACACGCCGCCAAGCAAAAACACCGTACGGCCATAGGTATGCTGCGCGTTCATGAGATCTTGGAGCGGTGGGAGATTGATCACACTCAACTAGACGTACAGCTGGTGGATGAAACCACGGGACTCTGTATCGGACGCCCCTACCTGACGATTGTCATGGACCGATTCTCCCGGATGGTGATGGGCTATCTGCTTCACCTCTCGGCGCCGAACACAGAGACCGTTCTTCGGGTCATTGAGCGCGCTATTCGTCCCAAAGCCGAGCTGCTCACGCGCTTTCCTAAGGTGCGGAATGAATGGTGGGCCCGAGGCTTACCGACACGGATCGTTCCGGACAACGCAGCTGAATTTCACGCTGGTGATCTCATCATGGGGTTCAACGAACTGGGTATTGAGATTATGTACCCCGCTTCCAGGGCTCCTCAGAAGAAAGGTGCGGTAGAACGTTTTTTCAGTACCCAGAACCTGGGGCTGATTCATAACCTACCTGGGACCACCTTCTCGAATATTCAACAACGTGGTGACTACGACTCAGAGAAGAATGCTTGCTTCACTCTGCCCCAACTGGAAGCGGTGCTGGTGAAATGGATCGTGGATGGTTATCACCAAACGCCGCACCGGGGACTAGCGATGCTGACTCCTGCCCAGGTCTGGGCGACCAGCGAGGCGAATCACGTCATCTCACTCCCCGTCGACCTAGATTCGTTGGAATGCATCTTGGCCAAGCGCAGCTCGGTGAAGGTTCACCATTACGGAGTCGAGATTGGAAAGTTGTTCTATCACTCCACGGAGCTCGCGGAACTGCGTATGCGTCTGGCAGAGGGTGAGAAGGTTAACGTTCGTTATCGCGATGAGGCCGGACACGTTTGGGTGCACGATCGCTTCAGAAACTTGTTCTTTCAAGTACCAGCTAAAGACGAGCGCATGGTTGGCAAGAGCCGGGAGCTGTGGAGGGTTGCAGAAAAAGCACTGCGGGAGAAATACGGTGAGCAACCCAGCTTCGAAGCTACTCACCAGTGCTATCAGGAAATCATGGAGGATGTCGAAGAGGCTCGCCTTTCGCAGAAGCTCAGGCAGAGACGCGAAGCTGCCCGAGCCAAAATTGATAAAGAAGGTCGCAAGAGCGAGATCGGGCCTCCTCCTAAAGTACTCGGCGAAATGGAATGGGGCGACGATTCCATTGATCACATACCACCCGCTGCTGCTTTCAAAGTTTCGGTTCGTTCGCCTGCAGGGAGTAACAAACCATGAATGTCTCTGAGTCGCCAAAACTCACCTTCTCGCTACGACACAGGTTTATCCACAGCTCCCAGGCGGTACGAGCGTTGACCCGTCTCAGCGAGGTTCACGCCGATAGTCGGCGTGCCGGGACCAGTAACGGTTTACTGATTCAGGGCCCTAGTGGCGTAGGCAAAAGCACTCTGATCATGGAATACATCCGGTCATTAGAGGATGCCGGCAGCATTGATTCAGAAAAACGGACTGTTTTGTTTGTAGAGATACCTTCGTCGCCCACCAAGAAGAGTCTCGCGGCAGCGATGCTGGCAGCGCTTAAGGATCCATTCGCAACAGCGCGGGGACATTCTGGCGAGGTTAAATTTGCCCGTGTGGTCCTGCTCTTGAAGAATCTCGGTGTGGAGGTGGTAGCGCTCGATGAGGTACAGCATCTGGTCGACTATCACCGACACGGCGCTTATGAGACAGCAGACTGGATCAAGAGCTTGATGAACGATACGAGCATCACGTTCGTTTTGCTTGGTCTGAAGCGTACTGAGCGTTTACTTAAAGCGAACGAGCAACTGCGCCGCAGGTTTTCGGCCACGGTGGATTATGACCGCTTCACCTTGACCGGCAAATCCTCAGTCCAGTTCGTGATGCTTCTTGGGGCGATTCAGGGCGAACTGCCTGTTCCTACGGTGAGTTTCATTGAGCCAACAATGATCAAACGCTTTCACCTGGCCTCCTATGGCTTGATTGATTACCTCATCAAGGTCGTGGATCGAGCCGTCTGGCTGGTCATAAGCCGTGGCTTAGCAGGAATTGAGCTACCCGTGCTCGCTGAGGCGTTCGAGGATGAGGTTTGGAGCAGAGCCACAGAGGAACGTAACCCCTTCAGTGCGAGTTTCAATTTCCAGCCACTGATTGGGATGGACGAGCCGTTCGCGGAAGTTGAAGAGTACTAGTGCTAATGACGAGGGCTGGGTGTAGCCCGGCCCTACTCCTCTGATCTTTATGTCTTCAATTTCATGGATGTGTAGGAATGTTTGGTCTTCTAATTAACCCTCGACCTCATCACGACGAAAGCCTCTCAGGCTATTTGCAACGGCTCGCCTGGGCTAACGGGCTCACCAGTACCGACGCGCTCAGGGCTTTCAAGCAGGCGGATGACTCTGACGTTAAAGAGTGGATCCGCCATTGTGGTACACTGCGGAGTTGGCATGAGGCGGCAGTGGAGCTTCGCTCACCCATAACCAGGCCTTTTAAGATTTGGTCGGTGCGCAGTGTCAGGTTCTGCGCGCAGTGCCTGGCTGAGGGAGGCTACTGGAAGGAAACTTGGGAAATCACTTTGGTCACCTCGTGTACTTCCCACCGAACGGAACTCTTAAACTGCTGCCCACATTGCAGTTCGAAAACCTGTCATAACTCGATGCTCGATAACAGATGCAAAGCATGCGGGTTTTCGCTTGCTAGCCCTGGCGCTGAGGAATGCACACGGTTAGCTAGCGAACCGTGCCAGTGGCTGTCCTCGGCGCTGGAGAATGCGTTCTACTCACCGCCCTTGCCGAATGCTGGCGGACTTTCAGGACTACCCTTCAACGATCTGCATGAGCTCGCGGCGCGTTTAGCTGTTCGGCGCACGCGAGCTCAAACCTTGATGCAACTGAAGGTGCCAGAAATTTCCTTAGTGGGCGTCTCAAGGACGTTGGCAGATGCAGCAGCCAGGATTCTCATGGATTGGCCAATCGCATTCAGGCAGTTGCTCGGCGACCTCAAGCACGCTCACTCCAGTTCCGGAGAGTGGAAAGTGACAAGCGCTTTTGGTCCCATCTATCGAGATATCCATCATAGTTTGAGTGCCGCTTGCTTCAGCTTCGTCCGCGACGAATTTGAGTCTTATCTGCTGGAAGAATGGTCGGCACCGTTGTCGAATCGAAATCGGTACCTCAGCCACCAGACGGTCGAAAATCATCTGTGGGTACCCCTTCAAACCGCGGCTAAGGCGATGGGTTTATCGAGAGCCGCAGTGGTGACTCTCTGCCAGCGCGGGCTCATTGATCACCGAGAGGAAAAGAGAGGTTCGCGGTTACTGAGGGTGGTCCACCTTGGACAGCTTCAAGAGGTGTCTTATCACAGACATGCGGCGGTCACGTTGAGCGGGGCTTCTAAGATCCTCGGTCTCAGCATGACGCGCGTCCGCCAACTCCTTTCGGCCGGCCTTCTAGAATTCTTTGGCGAGCGCCAGGTGGGTCGCAGCCCATGGTTTGTGTCTAGAGATTCGCTTGATGAGTTGATGCCGGGTGATGTCGACCTGGTAACTGAATCGGGGCTGTTAACGATCAATTTCACTGCCAAGCATTATCTACCCGCAGGCGGAGGTCTCGTTGAATTGCTTCAGGCAATCAAATCCGGCGCCCTACAGGCTTATCGTAGCGATGAGGATGAGTCAGTGGCCTTGGGTCAGTTGTTAGTGAGGTCAACTGATCTCGCACTCTGGATGCAGGAGCGTTTCCGAGAAAGCGATTTTGACTTCTCCGGATTATCGGTTTCCCAAGCAGCAGCGATACTGGGGGTCAAGGAGGAAGTCGCCTACGCGTGTGTCCGCTTGGGGCTGCTTAAAAGTAATCCTGCGAAAATTGGCCGTTGCACCCAGCACCGAGTTACTCCGAAGGCGATTGAAACGTTCAGACAGAAGTACATCCTTGGCCCTGAGATTGCTGCTTACTTGGGGATGTCACCGAGAGACTCACTCAGGCATCTATGGGACATTCGGTTCAGGCCCATTGCCGGCCCGACAATGGTGAATGCTTCCTGCCGACAATACGTATGGTCCCGAAGCAAGAAATTGGCCGACTACCTTGTGTGGAGGACCGCTCACGGCAGTGACGCACATGATGCACATGCGTCTGTCCAGGCCTAATAGCTCGGGCTCTGAAAAGGGTGTCGATGGATCTATGTGGGTAATCCTCAAGTCCCAGTCTGGGACTTGAGCATATTTTCGCAGGGTGGTGGTGGCACGGCCTTGAGAGCTATTTAATAGGTGTCCACTTCTGAAATGGACCTCCAAATGCACAATGCCTTCGTCACAATTTCAAAGAACACCCTCGCGCGTATTCTCAGCGGTGTGGTGCTCCTGTGGATAAACCAAGCGCTACCGAATGCTACTGATCATGCCGTGCCCACTGCGGCAGCGCCTGCCGCTGAGATAAGCACAAACCTGGAGCTCTCTGTGAAGCTCTCCATAAAAATGCATTGACGCTAGAACGATCAGCCGCTGAATTCGATGCGCAAAAAAAGCCCGGTAAGCTGACGCTTACCGGGCTTCTTGTTACATCAGTGAGGCTTGGAAGGTACGTCTTCATCCCCAAGGTCGAGCGTACCTTGCTCACCGGCCCCTTCAGGTGGCTTAGCCTTCCGAACTTCATCTACCTCAAAGCAGAACGCGGTTTTACCAACCTCGTGTGCAAAAAGGCGTTTGCCGTTGCGGAGGGTAATGAAGGGTCTGCAAATCATGGTCATACGGGATCTCCTAATGAGAGAACCCGGAGATACCTGCGGCATCTGCAAATGCCGCTAGTCAAGCAGGTGTTGTAAAGAGATAAAGATGTACGTAGAATCTCTTTCCGAGTGTGGAAACCTGACCTCCGGGTTTGTTTTCTAATTGTGCTTTGGAGTTCTGCAAAAACATCCAGTGCACGGTTCAAATGGCCTGCCAATGCTGCAAACATTGGTGGGCTTTTTTGTCGAAAGAAATAACTATCGGCAATTATAAGTATCTCGTCATATCATTCTGGTGTCAACCCCTCCCCCTATTTTTTCCTTTGATTTTCAGGCTCTTGGCCGAAAAAATGAGGAGTTGTGGCTCAATCGTCAAGAATTGGCTGTTCCGGGGCGCTTCTCAGGCTCACATAGTCAGCCTGCCAGCGTGTCAGATTGAGCGATTGACTGTATGTCAGCGCTTCATCAGAAATCACATCGATTTCAATGAGCTCAATCCACTTCCAAGTCTTGTCTTCCCCGGTTCTGCACCGGCTCTGGAAAAGCTCCTCGATAGCTTTTACTGCAGCTTGAGCTGCCTCTTCAGCAATCTCAGGGTCTTCGTCAGTCTTGTAGAGAACCAGGACCGAGAGCTCGTAGAGATCATCTGATCCGTCTCTGGTCCTCTCCATTCCCTGATCAACGTCGAAGAATACGGCCGGGATGTGGTTGCCGGAGTCTTTGAAGAGTTTGGCGAGGCGCTCAGCTACCTTGGTGTCTCTCAGGCGACGATCAAATTCGTCTGGAAATGAAGAGCGGCGATACCTTGCAGCCAGCCAGCGCTGGAAGATGCTTCGCTCCTGTCCGCTCATCAAAAAGGTGCGAGCCGGCTCATAGGAGATAAAGGCTTTGGAGGGATCCTGATGTTCCTTGGGGATCCGAACCCGTTTGCTCGCATCGAACTCACAGAGGAGGTGCTGATCTGTTCCAGTCAGCTCCAGGTGCAGCCGCCTGGCGGTTTTACAGTGTGTGTAATTGCCATCAAGCTTCTCAGCCAGGATTCTGCCTAAGATCAGCTCCACTTCCGGCTCGCCTGCAGATGCCTGTGCAAGGTCACAGTCGTGTGTAGCAACAACGGCAATGACTTTTTCCTGGCCATCGCCGTCGATGATGATGCCGAGCTGGGCGAGTGTTTCGCTATCGACAATGTATCCTTGTCGCCACGGGGTAGATCGACTCCAGCTCACCATCAACTGCTACCTCATGCTCTGTCTTTCAAATGCGGCGAGCCGACCGACGCGAGGTCTACGGCGGCCCGATTTCGGCTCTTCAGTCTCGAATCCATGGCTGCGCGCTGTGCGCCTTCCTTTTCAGCCATGGCGATGAGTTTTCCAGCAGCCTCTACACCTGACATGCCGCCGGCAACGGCTTCAAATAGAGATCTACCGCCTGGAAGCTTCCGCTTAGCGTTCATTTGTCCTGCGAGCGGGTGGGCCACGATACGATCGGCGGCTGCGGCCAGTTCGTAGAGCAGAGCTTCGTTGCCCTCTGAGATGTGCTCACCGGCTTGCCAGTTGTAGATAGCCTGCCTCGAAACTCCGAAGATCGATGCCAATTCAGTCACCGCTGGTTTCAAAGTGGTGCGCACATAAGACAACGCTTCTGCAGCTGTCCTCGGAGCAACTGCGGATTCAAGCTTGGCGTTGCCTTGAATTGATGCTCTGAATTCCCTGCTTTCTCGGCTCTCACGAGGCTGAGGTTGCGGTGCCAAGGTGCCAATGCACAAAGCGAAGGCAACGGTCAGTCCATAGCCCCAAGCTAACGCAGTGCTTCCTGTGGAGCTCTTGGCTTTCTCGCGTTCAGCTTCGAGATGCCGACTAGCGACATTGAAGGATCGGTCTGCCAGCCCCGGGCTTGGGGATGGTGCATACATCGTGTTCATAGGTTAACTCCATGCTGTCCGTGCGTGGTCCGTCACGGTCGCGTTAAAGAACAACTTAACGAGGTCGTGAAGGTGTTGGAACCTATCTCTAATTTCAGCCGAATCGTATTTTCGGCGCTCAGAAAAACTGGCGTCGACGTCGACGGTTGCATGCTGTCCATTGAGCTCGCTGAAGCGATGACCAATCTTGAGCGGGGCGGGCAATAGATCTGGTGGGAAGCGCAGCTCGCTGTTCTGGACAATCACCCGCGACACCACCTGCCCAATGTTAGGAATGGTGGCCGACGACTCGGCAAACGAGTGGTTATACGTCAGCGGCTGTCCTTCGAACTGGTATACCTGCCCCAGGTCTAGTGAGGCAGGAGTACCCCACACCTCACGAGCAAGATACTGCTGCAAGGTCTCCCCTTCTGCAGGTACAACCGCATCAAGGTATCTCAGGCCTAAGCGCTCAAAATAAGCCAGGCCATCGACTGCTTCCTCCAAGATCTTCAGGCCTCGTTCCAGCTCGGCATAGAATTCTGGAAAGGTCTCGTATTCGGTGCAGCGGAACGATAGCGCACTCGGTTCCAGCAGAAAGCCTTGGGTGCCTTCGAGATTGGAGAACGTATAGCTTTCGATCTGCTGAACGCCCGGCTTGAAAGGTTGCGTGTCATCACCACCAGTAACTGCGCCAAAAGAGAACTGCATCTGCTGGGCGCTGTTGAAATCAGGGTAACCAGCCTTTCGCATGCGCTCCTGGATCGCCGGAAGGTAGGACTTCAGCGACAGCAGGGTGTTGTGACGCACCTGGCCGATGGTGAAGTAGACCGGGGCGTTTGCGTATTTCGTTCCCATCTCGATTACTCAGCTTGACACTTTGATTGACAGTTTACAGGTAGGTTTACACACTGGCAAACGACTGGTGGGCTGCGAAATGCGGTTCGAGCTCATGTTGTCTGCTGATGGGAGTATGGATTCGGCTGATGCCCACGGAAATCGCCATCTGGCTACAGTCAGCACAGGGAGTGACCGTTCGTCTCTTTCATTTTCGACCGTGAAGGGAGCGTCAGAGCGGAAAGGTGCTTCTACCAGCGGTTCAAAGGGTCAGATTCACGGCATCTGCCACCCGGATAAAAAGCGCCGTTGTAGCTGCAGACGGCTTAGAAAAGAAGGCTCAGGTAGCACCTATGATTTGTGTTGATTGTGTAAAACCGGCTCCACTGAAAAAGCTGTTTGACTCGTCCGAGGCTGAAGCCAACTGCAGGTACTGCAGCCGTCATGGGCAAGTCATCGAGTCACAGCGGTTGTTCGACTACGTGTATGAACGCGTCGCAGAGAACGTCGCTACCAAGGATGACCTATCCCACTACGAGCTCGGCCTGCTGTACGAGTGTGGATCGGACTTCATCAACGTCTCAGATATCGGTGTCGTTCTGTCGGAGTGGTTTGATCTTGGTGAAGAGCCCTACTTTGACGATCTGTGTGATGGTGTTCCGAGTGAATTCAACATTGATGATCAAGCCAACGAAACGCATTTCTATAGCGATGACGGTACATTGGAGCAGAATTTTTACGAGGAACGCTGGAAGGCGTTCGTGAACGATGTTCACTACAAACACCGCTATTTCAATACGGGGGCTGGCGAGTTTCTCGACTCCGTCTTTTCACTGCTGGTGACCGAAAGCGGCGAGCTCAAACCTGCAGTGATTCGCACCATTGCTGAGGGGCAGTTCCTTTACCGGGCACGTCTTGCCCGGGACCAGGAGCAGGCAGAGAAAATTATTGGTGATCCAGCCGGAGAATTTGGCCCCACGCCTAAGAGCCTTGCTAGCAGTCAGCGTATGACCCCGAACGGAATTTCTGCACTGTACTGCGCGTTTGAGCGGGAAACCTGCCTCAGCGAAATCCGCTCTATCACTGGCGACCACGTGGTCAGCGCTGCCCTGACCCCTATTAGCGTACTGAAGCTGTTGGACCTCACCGTACTGGATCGAGCTGAGCCTCCAGAGCTTACGATGTTGGATGAGGGATACCGCGACTCGCTGCATCGGAAGGCTTTCCTTGGCTCTTTGGTCAAGAAGATGTCTCGCCCTAAAGCACGAAACGACGAGTTGAGCTATCTGTCCACGCAGGTTGTTTTCGAATACCTCCGGTTGCGTTTTGGTAAGTACGTGGATGGACTGGTGTTCCCCTCTGTCCAAACGGGCGAGGTAGGGACAAACGTGGTTCTTTTCCCCGAATCCAGCCTACTTTCCTATGTGCCTCCGGAGAATCCTGACCCAGCAGACGGTCCTGTCGGGAGGGAAACGCTTGCTCACAACCCATTTGGACCATCGGCTAGGCTCGTCGTCGTTGCTAAATCCTTCCGGTTCCACAAGGTTACTGCGATCGAAACGAAGGCCAAGGAATACGACCACATCTATGGATTGTTTATGAGCGAGTTGAATCGCAAGCGGCTCGGACCAATTTTCGATTGAAATCGAGGGCGGAAGGCGCTGGCTTCTGCCACATAAATATTCGTATGCGAGGCTGAACTGTAAGCCCCCGAAAGGGGGCGTTACAGCTATTGACCCAGTACCTGGGTGAGGAGGATGGTCTAAATTTTCTTTGCTGACGCCTCTGGCTATTGATTCTTGGCGACCGCGCATGCGTCGCCGGTATCGAACTCAACCCATGGTGCTACAGCTATCAAAGCGCCGACCACGATGAACGTGAGAATTGTCAGAAATGACAAGCCGCTCGCTACAGTAGTGGCGACCAGGTAGCCAAAGACTTCTCGGAAGCCAAGCTCACCAGTCATGTCCCAAGCGAAAAGAATCAAGCTGATAGTGGAGTGGGCGCACAGCACTGATCCAATCAGGAGTGAAATCCCCACAGCGCTTACAGCCAGTCTTGCCTTTGCATCCATTGTCTCGGTCCTGCATCGGGAGTCATGCGACATAGCACTTAGGCATCAAAGCACAACGAAGATGTCGCCGCGACCCAAAACCGTGCGTCCTTTTTCGCTGTGCTTTTCGGACCGAGCCCCGAGGTTATGACTTTTCACGCTTCACTGCTGTCTGCACTGAATGAAACGCCTTTTCTACGCTACCTAATGAGCAGAGAGCTCAAAAAGGTATATCGAAATCATGCCGCCAAGATGCGTGAGACGTCTGATCATGCTGGGGACGTGCCAGCCAGGGGGGCGGTGGCCCTCCTGGAATGACTTTTGCCTCGTCCAGCACAATGGCGAACTCTATGACGCCTTGCTTGGCGAGTAGGCCGAGGAGCGTTTCAAAAGTCTTGAAGACCCGATCACCGCCTCGTTGCCGCTGCAGGATATGCACCCCGTCAGGTGTTGAAATCTCCAACACGAAGTAGCCGCCAGCTATTCGCCTGACGTAAGGAACCGCTTCGGAAGCTCTCAGCCTCTCCCCCAGATCTTGCTCAATGAAACCCACCATACGGCACCTTTCAATTCGACGATTTTGATTCATTTTAGCACTTTTGAAGGCGGTTTTTTGCAGGTAAGGCGTGCTGAAATTAACTAATAAGAAATTGCTCAAGGCCTTGAATCACAAGGGCTTGCTTGAGATTTTTCAATAATGGATCATCTAGATGCTGTTGGGGGAAGGATGTGAAATGGATTCTGCACTGGTTTCGGAGCCCTCCATCATGGATTCATTCAGCACCATTTTTTCGGCCGCACTCACAGCGGATCCCCTTAACTTGGCACTTTGTGCAGTGATCACCCTTTCGGTGGCAGTCGTCGCCGTCGTATGGAAACGGAGCTGATATATGAAGACTCAAGTCAAGGCTGACTTTGCTCGGCTCCCCATCAAGTGGATTCAAAGCGGTGGTGTCGCCGTCTTTGATAGCCGATTGGGAGATGGTGAACGCTGTCAGCTGGAGCAAAACAAGAGCCTTGGCGCCCTCAGGCTCTTCATCAGCTTGTGCATGATTGCGGACTACTACACGGGGCAGGTGAAAACGACATACCCAAAATTGATTGCTCTATCCGGGTTGTCGAGGCCGATCGTTGCTCGATCACTCAAACGCCTGGTAGAAGCGGGGCTGCTTGAGAAATATGACAAGCCTCTATGCGAAGGGACGATTTTGCAGATGGCAGGCTGGGAGGAGCGCTTTCATGGGAAGCTGCCCAAATCTAGGCTTTACGATGGAAGCAAGACTCAGCTACTGGTGCTGCACCAGTTCGAGTTCAGCGCGCTGAGCCTGTATGCGTTGAAGGTTTTCCTGGTCATCTGTGCGTTCAGAAGCAAAGACAATTTCAACATCGCCACCATCAACTACTCAACCATCTCAAGGTTGGCTGGCGTGCCTATGCATCAGATCCCGGGCTCGTTGAATCGCCTGTATCACTTGGAGCTGATTTCGTACAAACAAGCTGATTACTACGAACCTGGGAACACGGAACAGGATCGGACCAATCGTTATTTGGTCCGAGGGCTTGGCGATAGATGGCCAGCGTTTAACCCTGAGAGGCTAGCTGGAAAGCCTACAAAGGCGAGCAAAGCAAAGGTTGCGGCCGCTAACGAATTCGTCGCGATTAGAGGCTGATCATGTCCTCTACCCGGTATCGTCACCACAGGACCATTCAGGCTGAGCTTGCTGTCGGCGGACTGTCCACGCGAGGCAGGGGTAAGTACCATCTGGGAGGCTTGATTTAGAGAGGCCCAACGGCAATGAACGAGTACAAGCTCCACGCCCAAGACACGGGCGGTAAACCCATCGACAAGGATGCATTCGAGTTAGATACCCTCCGAAGGGCACCTTGGTATCAACCAAGGAGTGGCGACAAGCTCGCGCAATTCGCGGTTTGCCCTCGGTGCGACAATCCAATTCAGCTGATGGGGCTATACCAGTTACCGCCCAACGTTAAGAATCCGTTTGGGAGGCACACTACGTCCGGTATCCATGGGATTGGTCCGATTGATACCGAGGCCCGTGACAACTGCCCTTATTTCAATCCACGCCAGCACGAGAAAACGGACCGTAAAGCAAGGTTTGATGGGGTTCCGCGGAAAATTGTCCACCTCTTGATTGAGCAATTTGACCGCGTCGTTTACATCCTAGAGAAGCAAACCCAAGTGGTGCTTTCCAAGAAGGCTTTGGGCGGCATGCTGGAGCGTTATAAGGCTGAACAGGGGTATCTCTACACTGGCGCGACATTACGCAATGTTCCCTGGATTTTTGCCTACATGTCGGACGCGACTCCCCTTTTTGCCCAGAGGGTGAGCAAGAATCTTGAGCTGGCCAACGCTATCAAGACCCATGTACCAGAGGCGGCGATCAACGAGGACGGGCGATTGTTCCCAAGCGCATCTGCAGGGACCAGGGGCGGCTATCTCGACCTTGAGATGAGCTTTATCAAGCACCGAATCATCCGGGGTAGTGAGACATCAGGCTTGAGCGAGAGCATGAGATTAGTGCTGTCGCAAAAGCGAAGGAGTGGCCCAGTCGAAATCTATCGGCAAGAAATCCAGTTCGACCCGGATGGATTCGAGCGCCTCATCAATACGCCGGCCGATCGGGCGGTCCGAAATATGGCGAGGGTAGAGCTTGCCAGGGAGGTCCTGGGAGATCTGTTAAGGCGGTAAGCCCATGGAGCATGACGTCGATGTAAGCCACTTTTTTTCACTGTAAACCACGTTGGTTAACAGTGAAAAAAGTGGTTTACAAGGGGCCTAGCGCATCGCACAGATTTGAGAGTGCTTGGACTAATCGACAGAGCAATTCAGGGTTGATCCGCGCAGGCCAGGCAGCGGACCTAGTCATCGGCGGATAAATTCTGGCAGAAGAATAGCTGCTTGAGAGCACAAAAACTAACCCCCATGTACGCAGTGCAGATCATGAAAATCTGCGGGGCGCGCGGGGGCTATTCTTGTGTGGAATCTTAGCCGATCCTACAGTCTGGAGGTGCAGACTCAGGCCGTGGTGGTACCGACCTGTAATGAAAAATAACCGCTGGCCAGACGGCTATGGTTGACCTGACCCGAGGCGCTACGGATGGCCGTTTCGCCACCGCCACGCTTCTGGTCGGTGAGTCTGATCTCGGCTGTTACCGCACGCATAACTGGGCCGTTCTCCCTAGCTTTGTACCGACCGCCGCTTTCAGTTGCAGCGCGGTAGCGAGCTTCAGCCTGCTGTAGTCTCTCCGTGCTTCTCATGCTTCGATGTGTGTTGGTGCGAACGGTGCAATGCACGGGTTCGCCAGTCGTGCTCAAGAAATTCCTTCTTCAGTGCTAAACGAGCTAGAGCGGAGAGCGTACATCATTCCTTTTCACCAAACTTTATCTCGTGCTCCTTCAGGTACCGTTCGATGATCACGGCATCTTCCGCCCGGCGCTTCAAAATAAACTGAAACTCTTCAGGCATTGGAACTTCAGTATCTGGTGACTCCGGCTTCGTTCTAGACGTATATAGCAGCAGCCTGCGCTCTTGCGTCAGACGAAGTATCTCATCCAGCCAATAATCATCTTCATACCGTACGCAAAGATCCAGAAAGGGAACCAAATATGGGATGGCAATATTACTGATGTCTTGAATCTTTTCACGTGTGTGTGGATCAATTGACCTGAACCCCATCACCACCGGCATTTCTTTCTCTTTCCAGATAAGAGTCTCTACACGTCCGACGCGACGCAACTCCATGGATAGCTTCGCAACCTCTATGTGGGCCTTGCATACTGCGCTGAATTTGCTACGTAGATCGGTGACCTTGTCGACGTCATCCATGGACCAAGAGAACACTGGTGGGCCGACATTCACCACGGCGTCTGGAGCCATGATTTCGTCGGCTTTCGAGCCATTTCCGAATTCGATTCGCAGTGTCTTACGACCTTGATTGACCACGAACGCCTCATGCAGGGCGTGACAGCAATATAACTCGATCCGCAGTTGGCATTTATTCACCCTTGCAATGAAAAACGGCAGCTCCAGAGCAAAGAGCCATTCAATTTCTTCGTTTTTGTACTCGATTGAGTCAACGGAACTCGACTTAATTTGGACGTAGAAGCTGTTCGTTGCTTTGAACCGGCGGTTATCAAAGTCTTCGAGTAGTGTAGCGACCACATCCACGCCTACATCTTCTGTACGTGGAACAGGTGCTACCAGCGCAAGGTTTTGCAGAAGTAATGTTCCCAGTTGCTCGGCTAAGTCGCCGGAGCGCAGGTTTTTTCCTTTGAATGCTGGCATTTCTTTTCCCTGATTTGTCAAATTAGAAAAGTTGAGCACTATCAATATGTCAAAACGGTTGAGATCTGGGCCTATCGTCTATTTTCGAGCGATGAAGCTCGCCGCGATTGAATGGCAAGCCTCGATGTTGAGGTGCCGGATACTCACTCTTTCCCATTCAGTGATCGATAGCTTTTCGACAGCCGATAGGCCTTACATTGTTTGATTGAGCCAAAACGGCCAGGCAAAGGGCCGGTACGTTCATTCGCATTTACTTTTCTGCAGAGCCTGTTTTTTATCATCTTCATTATAGAATAATTTTTTCTGTGATCGGTGCCTATTTATAAGATGCCACACGTCACGTGATACCCCAAAGGTACCCCAATGGTGCCTTTTTGGTAAGCTGTACTGGGGGACGCAGCGATCGCTTTTCTCAGCACGTAAGAGGAATGTGTGGATGCGCCCAATTGAAAAGGTAAATTGGACGCATCGACTTTTTTAAGGGCTTAGGAAGGGCTGCCTTCGAATCACTGCCAGCCAGTGGAGTTAATGTCGAATTTTTTTGTCGCTCGACATGCTATCGAGGTGGTACGAGCTAGCAGCTGATGTCAAAAATTCAGCTTGCTGACGCAGCTCTTCCAAACGCTCTGCTGAGGCCGTGGCTTGAGCCTCGGCATACCGCCGCTGCGCCGCGGTTGCTGCTTCCCACAATTCAAGCTGCTTTTGGATTGTCTCTGGGTCAAGCTTGTTCATTGGGGGAGCTTCCGCAAATGGCTTCGTTTGGACATTGTAGAACGATTGGTTAATGACTGTGCTTTGATCGACGTTGATCAGAGGAACGCTGAAGCGTGGAAGCGCCATCAGAAGGATAAGCAGATTTCGGAACTTTGTCGCAGTCCAATAAGGCTGGGTGGTTTTCGAAGCTGATTTCTTTGTGTAGGTGGTCATTGGTAGGATTCTCTTTGCATATTGTATGGCCTGTTTTGGCGGCCAATGACAAAGCGACGCTTTGCAAAGATTATTTACAGTTTTGAAAGTCGGTGGTTTTAAGCGTGCCAACGGACCTTTTAGGAACACAGTTCAACCACCGAATCGTTCTTTCTGAATCCTTGAGATGGGTTTAAATAAATAACTTTTTCGTTCGGGCTTCAGGTTAACTCGGGAATTAAATGCCTTGTTCTACTTAATATGTTCTCTCACGCCCAGAGTGAATCATGCAGCCTGGATTGGGTTAAAAACCATTTCGTAAAATCGCCGCTAACTAATCGAATGCGCTCAAAGTATTCACGATGTCATTTCCAAGGCATAAAAAAGGCTCCTCACGGGAGCCTCTTCTTTGAGCCATATTCACAGCGGATTCAATCAGCCTGAACAACGCTCATAGCGCGAACTTGAAGAATAGCGAACGCTTTTGCTAACGGGCATTTTTCGAGGGAGAACGGTCGGTATTTCTCAGCTTTCTAGTGAAACGTTCCCTTCGATGCGCCGGCCCGCCGTTTCTAAAATAAAAAGCAGCTCCTGCGAGCTGCTTTATGTGTTACTCCCCCTTTTTATGCCTATGGGGCTTCAGGTCCGGGTGATCCTTTTGCTTTTCAGGCGTGACACGCTGCCTTTTGTCCGGAGTACCATCTTCGTTCGTTCGTTCGTTTTGGGCCTGGCTTGATGCTCATACGAGATTCCCTTTATGGCTTGGGTCGTTGGGTACTGCAATGTAGTTAGCCCAGCTTCTTAAAACTGTCAAATCAGTACGGCTCAGGAGCCCTGGCAGCCCTGTGAATCTAGCCCTCCGGCATTAAAGTCAAGAGTAGGTGCTACCGGTCACTGGCTGCACGCGGCAGAAGAATTCGCAGCGGGGCGATACATGGCTGGAGGTTCATCATCCCCACCGTCATGTGGAATATGTTGTTGTGGCTTAGCGGCGAGCTTGCCTCTCCCTCTACTTGCATCCGCTCATCTAGTGGATTGTCTTGCCAAAACTCTGCGATTCTGGTGTCATTGGCGTGTCAGGCTTTGCATGGTGGCCGTGCAAGCAAATCAAGCCTGACTTCTACTCATGATTGAACCTGATTCGACGTCCAGCTTCGCGTCTAACGGCCCTACAAGCGCAGCTAACCCCAACGTCGATGATTAGGGGATAGTCATGTCTGCAAAAAAACTGCTCCAACCTCTTGCTGCTCAGCTGCACGCATCGTTCTCCGCTTCTGGTCGCCTATACGATCACCGGGTCATCCACCAGCTCCTCCACGCTGCCATCGGCTCCGTTGCTCCTGAAGTCGCGTCCAAAGACAACCTGCCCATCGAGGTCTGCCGTGACAATGACACTCGGCAGTACAACCTCTACGCGACGATTGAGCGGGCGAAAAAGTGCTTGGGGCTGACCGATCTGCAAGCGCTCGGTGTCGCTGAAGAAGTCATCGAGGTGC
The DNA here is from genome assembly GCA_029202525.1 of Candidatus Pseudomonas phytovorans. NCBI lineage: Bacteria > Pseudomonadati > Pseudomonadota > Gammaproteobacteria > Pseudomonadales > Pseudomonadaceae > Pseudomonas > Candidatus Pseudomonas phytovorans. Next base: position 498,033 of record CP119325.1, on the reverse strand, counting down.
TACGAGCGGCGAAGATCGGAGTGAACCAGGTTCGCTTGCTCCTCGATCCGTCCTTCACCTCGAAGATTCGAAAGAAGGCCTTCAACGCGCTCTGCAAGAATCTGGATCTGAACGAGTCCGGCGATAGATTCGCCCCAAAGACGGCCACGCTGGCCATCGCCGCCGGTATGGCGCCGCCTCCCAAGATGTCCTGGAAGGATCGCTTCGCATTGGCTGCGGGCTTCCCTATGCGTGGGGAAAGCGAGCTCGTCAGTATGGTGACTCGAAGTGAGTGCTATCTGTGGGTATTCCCACCGAGTGACTACCCAGCTACCGGTCAAGCGACGCACGACCGCTTTTTCGGTGACCAGAGACATCCAAGCGCAGAGATGGGTATGGGGTTTAGCATCATCGATTCCGGGTGGGCACGCCCCAAGTACCCGGAGCTCTACAAGCAGTCGGTAGAGACCTTTACCCAGTATTCGCTTTCTGCCCCGATGTGGTCTTGGCGTGCACAAGGGAACACCTGGCGACTGGGGAATATCCTTCGCTCCAGCATCCTCGACGGTGCTCCCTGGAGTGATGAACCCCTGAACGACGTGCTGCCGGAGGGACTGAAGTCACTGCCGCGGATCCACGGATGCGCCACCTGCCGAACGCTGTTCATCGAGAAACACAGCGCCCATCCGGATGTACCCACTCAGTGCCTGTGCGGAGAGTCGAGCACGAGCGGCGACAAAGAAACACCTACTCTCAATAGCTGATTTTTCTTCGGTGGCGGGGCCATCCCCCCCTTTAGGGATCGGCTATGGGAACGGGATTTCGCTTACCCCAAACCTGAAGGCTTCGCCATCAAACCAAGCGAAATGAGCTCAACGCTCGCGGAGTTAACAATGGGAACAACAACCAAGAAACAAGAAACAATGGCGCTTATCAGCACGCTCGCTGAAATAGCGTACGACGACGGGTTTGCCGATGGGCTTGATGTCGGAAAGCAAGTTGGCTTTGTCGCCGGCGTCTTGAGCCTTAAAAGCGCCCTGTCCAGTGGAGTGCGGCATGGATCGCCTGAGTGCGGCAAGGCTCTGGAAAGCCTCAAGCGTATCGGGATCGACGGGTGATTAAAGTGGACGGGTTGTGCGCTGTGCGCACGGCCCGTACTTCTAATGAGCTGAAATAGCGCTGCCCAGTGGCGAAAACCGCATTGCTATAGCGGCCTTCGTGGAGTTTGGTGTCTACGGATACGGTTTTGTCATTCTGAATCTCCGGTGTCACCACTGTGAGGCCGGTCACCGCCATGCATCAGATCTTGATTGACACGCGTGCCGCCTTGGATAGCCTTGCAATTGAGGGCTGTAACTGCGCATCTGTCGGGCCTGGGCACCAGCATGAGCCCCCCCGCAATTTTGGCAGCAGAGGAAGCTGGTTCCTCTGAAGTAGTGACGGCGGGCATTGCCGGTCGGATTCTGAACCCAAGGTCGCCAGACTGGGAGCTAAAGGATCGCTGCGACTACTCCTCATCCCTTACCGAAAAGGTACTCGTCGGTCGTGAAGGGGACACACACTGGCCCTTACTAGGCCAATCAACTTTTGTGAGAGGTGAGTAGGGTTTTCTCGGCTTTGCTGTGAAAAGCATACCTTCATTTCACAAAAAAAATGGCCAGGCTTCCCATTTCACGGGGCCTGGCCTATCACCTATTTTGTGAACCTACATCAGGTGTAAAATCCCACGCACTAAAAAGCCCGCTGATGCGGGCTTTTTATTATCTGGCGGAATCAATAACCGCTAAGAATGTTCACGATCACACCACTGGCGATCGCCACCAATACGTAGTCGCCGTTCACGTACAACCAGCGGTGGTCGCGCGGTGGCGCATAGAGGTGGCGCGCTTTCCAGTCGGTTACCCAGTAACGGTCACCACGGTAATGCGGGTCAACGGCATGACCGCGCTGCCACTGCTGGTGCGGTACAGGCATGCCTTGCTGTGGACGGAAATTCGGGTCACGGTAAGCGGGGCCGCGGCCATTGTCATGTCGGCCTTGTTGCTGCGGTTTACCCTGTGACTGGTTGCCTTGGTGCGATGGGCCGCCATCATGTCGATCGGGTGGGCCCGGCTGCGCGAAGCTGGCCAACGGTGCGCTGAGCATGAGCGCGGCGCAGATCACGGTTAGGGTTTTCTTCATTTGATGCGGTCCTCTCTACGGTTAATCCATCAGACCACTGTTTTGGCAGTTTAATGTCAGGACAGAGGTAAAGGTCCGGTAAAGGTGGCCACTGGTAGGAGCAACTGTCTTGCTCAGTTCTAAAAGTTGACGCGATTCCTGTGGGAGCGGGCGTGCCCGCGAAACAGGCGACACGGTGGATGGCACCGGCTTTGCCGGTGTTCGCGGGCATGCCCGCTCCCACAAAGACTGCGCCAGCCGGCAGTACCTAGTTCAGGCCGAGCGCCTTCAAGCGGCGATACAGCGTGCGTTCGCTCATTCCTAAATGAAGCGCAAGCTCACTGCGCGAGCCCTTGAACTGTTCAAGGGCCAGCGCCAGCTCCCCTAGGTCATTGCGCCGTCGACCTGACATCTCCACTGACGCTGGCCCGATGTCTTCAGGCAAATGCTCCGGCCGAATGACCCCGTCATCAGCAAACAATCGCGCCCGCTCCAGAATATTGCGCAGCTCGCGGATGTTGCCCGGAAACGGGTGCAACCCAAGTTGCTGCAAGGCATCGTCACTCAGCCTGGGCGTTGGCTTGCCGGCCATGCGCTGCAGCAGGCTCTGCGCGAGCAGCGGCAGGTCTTCCACCCTCTCGCGCAATGCGGGGAGGCGAATCGGGAAACCACTGATGCGGTAGTACAGGTCTTCACGGAAGGTGCCATCGGCAACCATCTGTTTGAGCGGCTTGTGGGTGGCCGATACCAGGCGAAAATCCGAATGTACCGTGCGCAGGCTGCCTACCGGGCGAAAGCTACCGGACTCGATCAGGCGTAGCAGCTTCACCTGCATCGCCAATGGCACCTCGCCGATTTCGTCGAGGAACAGAGTGCCTCCGTGCGCCGCCTCAGCCAGGCCGATCTTGCGTTGGTTGGCACCCGTGAAAGCACCTTTCTCATAACCGAACAGCTCGCTTTCGAACAACGACTCTGTCAAGCCCGTGCAGTCGACCACCACCAGCGGGCCGTTGGCTCTGGGGCTGCCCATGTGCACCGCACGGGCGAACAGTTCTTTACCGCTGCCCGATTCACCCTGCAACAGCACCGGTATCTGCGCTGGCGCCGCACGCTGCAGGCTGGCCAAGGCCGCCTTGAAGGCTGGCGCGCGGCCGACCAGGCCCTGCTCCTGAGGTTGCGCTGAGGCGAGGGTGATAGTGGTCAGGCGTTCGACAAAGGCCACCACGCTACCCTGCTCGTCCAGAATCGGGCGCAGTTCTACATCCACATGCTCAGGGCCGCGCGGTGTGTGATGAACATGCAGCACTCGCTCGGGTACCTTGCTGTCCCAAGCCTTGCGCAGCGGGCAATGCTCACCGGCCTGGTCGCACGGTACGGCGTAGTGGTGCGAGACCTTGTGGCACTTCTCCCCCAGCGGCGCCTGATCATCGTGGCCGAACTGGCGGCGATAGGCGGCATTGGCGGCCAGGATGTTGTAGTTGGTGTCCAGCACGATGGCCGGCAGGGCGTCGTGCTCAAGGTAGGAAACCAGAGCTAGGATGAGGGGATGGGCTTCAGGCATGACGGCACCGTATGGATGTCGGCGCAGGGTAACAAGGACTGCCAAACACTGCCATTGGCTGACAGTCGACTGCCACCTGCTCTGCCAGCGTTACTGCCAGTTGTCTGCAACATGCCGGCTTCATTGGCCAAAGCGCGGTAAAAAGCCTGGCATGCATCTTGATAAACCTCCTGGCACTGCCTACGCCTTACAGGGCGGGGCGGATAAATTGGAGAACGCGATGATCATCGGCAACAACCTTCACGTGGACGCCTTTTACGACAAGGCAACCTCGACCATCAGCTACCTGGTCATGGACCGTGAAACCCGGCAATGCGCATTGATCGACAGCGTGCTGGATTACGACCCCAAGTCCGGGCGCACCTGCAGCGCGTCGGCAGATCGCCTGATCGATCGCGTGGCTGAGTTGAATGCCAGCGTGCGGTGGGTGCTGGAAACCCATGTACACGCCGACCACCTTTCAGCAGCTGCCTATCTGAAGGAAAAGCTGGGCGGCCACACCGCGATCGGCGCGCACATCACCCAGGTGCAGAAAGTATTCGGTGCCTTGTTCAATGCCGAGCCTGGCTTCGCCCGTGATGGCAGCCAGTTCGATGTGCTGCTCGAAGATGAGGAAGGTTTCCGTATCGGCAACCTGCACGCCCGTGCGCTGCACACGCCGGGGCACACCCCCGCGTGCATGAGTTTCATGATCGAAGACGCCGGCGAGATCGCGGTATTTGTGGGTGACACCCTGTTCATGCCCGACTACGGTACTGCCCGCTGCGACTTCCCGGGGGCCGATGCCCGTACCCTGTACCGCTCGATCCGTCGTCTGCTGGCTTTCCCCGACCAGACCCGCCTGTTCATGTGCCACGACTACCTGCCAGGTGGTCGCGACATGCAGTTCTTCACCACCGTGGCTGAGCAGCGCGCCAAGAACATTCACATACACCAGGGCGTCGACGAGGACAGTTTCGTCGCCATGCGTGAAGCCCGCGACAAGACCCTCGACATGCCTGTGCTGATCTTGCCTTCGGTGCAGGTGAACATGCGCAGCGGTCAGTTTCCCGCGCCGGAAGCAAACGGTGTCAGCTACCTGAAAATTCCGTTGAGCAAGCTGTAACTGCCCTGCCCCATCATCAGATTTCCAGGATTTACCGCCATGCCTGCCTTGTTGTCCCCTGCCAATATCGACCACCACAAGGTGGTCATCGTCGGTGCCGGTGCCGCTGGCATCGCCACTGCCTCCAGCCTGATCAGCCGTGACCCGTCGCTGGACGTTGCCTTGATCGATCCCGCCGACGTGCATTACTACCAACCCGGCTGGACCATGGTCGGTGCCGGTGTGTTCAAGGCACCGAGCACCGCCCGCACCATGGCCTCGACCATCCCGCGCGGTGTGCGCTGGCTCAAGGCCCGGGTGCAGGGTTTTGACCCTCTGGGCCAGTTGGTCATCCTCGAAGACGGCCGCACCATCAGCTATGAACAGCTGGTAGTGTGCCCGGGTCTCACGCTGGACTGGGCGGCCATCGAAGGGCTCAGCGAAACCCTGGGCCGCAATGGTGTCACCTCCAACTACCGCTACGACCTGGCACCCTACACCTGGGAGCTGGTTCAGAAGCTCAAGCAAGGCCGTGCCTTGTTCAGCCAGCCGCCCATGCCGATCAAATGTGCGGGCGCGCCGCAGAAGGCGCTGTACCTGTCTTGCGACCATTGGCTGCGCAACGGCCATCTGGGGTCGGTGAAAGCCAGCTTCTTCAATGCCGGCGCAGTTTTGTTCGGTGTGGCGGACTACGTGCCCGCGTTGATGAGGTACATCGAAAAATACGCTGTCGACCTCAATTTTGCCCACCGGTTGGTAGCCGTGGACGGCCCGAACAGGCGCGCCACCTTTGTGCGCACCCTGGCCGATGGCAGCAGCGAAACACGCATCGAGCCTTTCGACATGCTCCACGTGGTACCGCCACAGGTAGCGCCTGGTTTTATTCGCGAGAGCCCGTTGGCCGATAATGCCGGCTGGGTGGATGTCGACCCGCATACCCTGCGCCATCGCAAGTACACCAACATCCATGCCCTGGGTGACGTGGCCAATACCAGTAATGCCAAAACCGCCGCAGCTGCCCGTAAGCAGGCGCCGGTAGTGGCGAACAACGTGCTGGTGGCACTGGGCCGCCTCCCTGTCCTCGCCCAGTACGATGGCTACGGTTCCTGCCCGCTGACTGTCGAGCGGGGCAAGATCGTCCTGGCCGAGTTCACGTATGGCGGCAAGCTGGCACCGAGCTTTCCCAACTGGTTGCTGGATGGCCGTAAACCGACGCGTCTGGCCTGGTTGCTGAAGGCCCAGGCGCTACCGCCGTTGTACTGGCAAGGGATGCTCAAGGGCCGCGAGTGGCTGGCGCGCCCGCAACTGGTGGCCGAGGATGGTCTGTGATCGAACATCAATTGTTGGGGGCGGGCCTGGGCGCGATCATAGGCGCTGTTTTGGCGTTGACCGGCGCAGGCGGAGGCATACTTGCAGTGCCTTTGCTGGTGTTCGGCCTGGGGTTGTCGATGGTCGAGGCAGCACCGGTCGGCCTGTTGGCCGTAGGCTTGGCCGCGGCGGTTGGCGCAGTGCTGGGTTTGCGCCAGGGGCTGGTACGTTATCGGGCGGCGCTGTTTATTGCTCTTATCGGCGTAGCTGCAGCGCCGTTCGGGTTGATGCTGGCGCACCGCTTGCCCAATACACCCTTGCAGTTGGTGTTTGCCGGGGTGCTGGTGTACGCCTGCCTGCGTATCTGGCGCAAGGCTGCCAGAGAACTGCGCGGTGAGGCCAATGACGCCCATCGTTACATCGAACCGTGTGTACTCAACCCGTTGCAAGGCCGCTTGCGCTGGACGCTGCCATGCGCCCGTGCCTTGGCATTCACCGGTGCCTTGTCCGGGTTGCTGTCAGGTCTGCTTGGGGTTGGCGGTGGTTTTGTCATCATCCCGGCCCTGAACCGCTATACCAACCTGCGCATGGCCAGCATTGTTTGCACTTCGCTGGCAGTGATCGCCCTGGTGTCCACCGGCAGTGTGGTCACCGCCAGCCTGGCGGGTGTCATGCATTGGCAGGTTGGAGCCCCGTTTGCCGTCGGTGCTGTGCTCGGCCTGCTGCTGGCGCGGCCGCTGGCAGCCAGGCTGGCTGGGCCACGCTTGCAGCAGATGTTTGCAGTGGCTGGTTGGGCGGCGGCCCTGCTGCTGGCTGGCAAGGCACTATTGGGCTAGCAGATCGTCCTGTTCCGATGCACACAGCGCCAGCAGGTAGTCCCACACTACTCGCAGGCGTACCGACTTGTGCAACTCGCGGCGGGTGCAGATCCAGTAGCTGCGCTGAATGGTCTCGCCGGGCAGTACGCGCACCAGCGTCGGGTCATGGCGAGCCATGTAGTTGGGCAAGACAGCGATGCCCAGCCCGGCGCGGGCGGCCGCTTGCTGGGCAATTACGCTGGTGCTACGAAACACGACATTGGGTGCCCGGCAGAAGCTGTTGAGAAACAGCAGTTCCTGGCTGAACAGCAGGTCATCGACGTAGCCGATCCAGTTGTGCCGGGCCAGGTCTTCGCGGTTGTGCAGTGGCGGCGCGCGGTCCAGGTAGTCCTGGCTTGCGTATAGCGCCAGGCGGTAGTCGGTGAGCTTGCGGGTTATCAACAGGTCGGCGTTGGGCCGTTCCAGATGAATGCTGATTTCCGCTTCACGGTTCAGGATGCTGACAAAGCGCGGCACCGCCACCAGTTCCACCTCCAGGCCCGGGTAGCGCTCGAACAGCGCATTCATGCGCGGGGTGAAGAACATGATGCCGATGCCTTCGGTCACCCCCAGGCGGATCTTGCCCAATGGGGTGATGGCCTGGGTAATTTCTTCCTGCGCCAACAGCGCGACGTTTTCCATGGCTTCGGCATGCTTGAGCAAGGCCTGGCCCGAGGGGGTCAGCTCGTAACCCTGCGCATGCTGCACGAACAGCGCGGTGCCCAGGCTTTGCTCGATGCTCTCGATATGCCGGGCCACGGTGCTGTGGGTTGTGTTGAGACGCTTGGCGGCGGTAAGCAGCCGGCCGCTGCGCTGCAACTCGAGGAAAAACCGCAGATCGTTCCAGTCGAACATGCTGATCCTTGTGGCTGTTCGTCCGGCCCTTTCGCGGGTAAACCCGCTCCCACAGGGACCGCGCCGCGTTCAGAAGCAGCGCCGACCCTGTGGGAGCGGGTTTACCCGCGAAGAGGCCGGTACAGGCTTACCCCTGTGCTAAAACGCACAACGGCTGCGCGAAAACTCGTGTTTCATCCACGAAATTACTCACTAAGATGAATCGGGACAAGAATAATAATCAGGCCCGAGGTTACGCATGCCATCAGCCGATTCTGTCTTCGATTACGTGGTCGTAGGGGCCGGCCCCGCCGGATGCCTGCTGGCCAATCGTTTGTCCGCCGACCCTGCCTGCCGCGTGCTGCTGCTGGAAGCGGGTGGCCGCGACAACTATCCCTGGATTCACATTCCGGTCGGCTACCTCTATTGCATCGGCAACCCGCGCACCGACTGGTGCTTCAAGACCGAGGCACAACCAGGCCTGGGCGGTCGCGCGCTGGGTTATCCACGGGGCAAGGTGCTCGGGGGCTGTTCCTCGATCAACGGCATGATCTACATGCGTGGCCAGGCGGCCGACTATGACCGCTGGGCCGAGCAAGGCAACGACGGCTGGGCCTGGAAAGATGTGCTGCCGTTGTTCAAGGCCAGCGAAAACCATTTCGCTGGCGCCAGCGACCACCACGGCAGCGAAGGCGAATGGCGGGTCGAGCGCCAGCGCTACAGCTGGCCGATCCTTGATGCTTTCCGCGATGCCGCCGAGCAAAGCGGTATCGGCAAGGTCGACGACTTCAACACCGGCGACAACCAGGGCTGTGGATACTTTCAGGTCAACCAGCGCAGCGGTGTGCGCTGGAACGCCTCCAAAGCCTTCCTGCGGCCAATAAAGGACCGCGCCAATCTCACCGTGCTGACCGGCGTTCAGGTTGACCAGGTCCTGCTCAACAACACCCGGGCGCGGGCCGTGAGAGCATTTTGGCAAGGCGCCTGGCACGAGTTTGCGACGCGTCGCGAGATCATCCTCTGCGCTGGCGCTGTTGGCTCACCCGGTATTCTGCAGCGCTCCGGCATTGGCCCACGGCAGTTGCTGGAAAGCCTGGGTATCGCTGTACGCCACGATATGCCGGGCGTGGGTGGCAACCTTCAGGACCATCTGCAACTGCGCCTGATCTACCAGATCCGTAACACCCGCACCTTGAACCAGATGGCCAACAGCGTTTGGGGCAAGATGGGCATGGGCTTGCGCTACCTCTATGACCGCAGCGGCCCGCTGGCCATGGCGCCGAGCCAGCTGGGCGCGTTCGTGCGCTCGAGCCCCGAGCAGGCTACCCCCAATCTGCAATATCACGTTCAGCCGCTGTCACTGGAGCGCTTCGGTGAGCCGTTGCACCCGTTCCCGGCCTTTACCGCCTCAGTGTGCAACCTGCGCCCGGCTAGCCGTGGGCGTATTGATATCCGCAGCGCAGACATGAACAGCACGCCACTGATCGACCCCAACTATCTCAGCGACCCCCAGGACTTGCGCGTGGCTGCCGATGCCATCCGCCTCACCCGACGCATTGTCCAGGCCCCTGCCCTCGCAGCGTTCGAGCCCAGGGAATACCTGCCGGGCTCTGCCCTGCAAACCGAGCAGGATCTGTTCGACGCCGCCGGCAAGATCGGCACCACCATTTTTCATCCTGTCGGTACCTGCCGGATGGGCAGCGGTGCCATGGACGTTGTGGATAACCAGTTGCGCGTACATGGCATCCCCGGCCTGCGTGTGGCCGACGCTTCGATCATGCCGCAGATCACCTCCGGCAATACCTGTTCACCCACCCTGATGATCGCCGAGAAGGCGGCGCAACTGATCCTCAAAGGAGCTGCTACCCAAACCTACTTGAACGAAGACGCGATACCGACCCCCTGACCCGGGTGCGTGCAACACCGGCGGCTTGTGGTCAGAAGCCGCCGACAGTGGAACAAAAAGAATAATCACTGTGGCCTGCGGGCCGAGGACAGCAACGATGTCGGATTACATCCAAGAGCAGGGTGCGGCGGCCAGCAGCTCCAGCCGGCGTGAAGAACGCAAGATCATTTTCGCGTCATCCCTCGGGACGGTTTTCGAGTGGTATGACTTTTTTCTCTATGGCGCGCTGGCAGCGGTCATCAGCAAGCAGTTCTTCGCCGGGGTGAACGACACCACCGCCTTCATTTTCGCGCTCATGGCCTTCGCCGCCGGCTTTCTGGTGCGGCCGTTCGGTGCATTGGTGTTCGGCCGACTTGGCGACATGATCGGGCGCAAGTACACCTTCCTGGTCACGATCGTGTTGATGGGCCTGTCCACCTTCGCCGTGGGGCTTTTGCCCACATATGCCAGCATCGGCATTGCCGCACCGATCATCCTGGTGATCCTGCGCATGCTGCAGGGGCTGGCGCTGGGTGGTGAATACGGCGGTGCCGCCACCTATGTGGCCGAACATGCGCCCCAGGGCAAACGGGGCTTCTACACCGGCTTTATCCAGTCCACCGCTACCCTTGGTCTGTTGCTGTCGCTGCTGGTAGTGCTGGGCAGCCGCTACATTAGCGGTGACCAGTTCGAAACCTGGGGCTGGCGCCTGCCATTCCTGTTGTCGATCGTGCTGTTGGCTATCTCCACCTGGATCCGCATGAGCATGCACGAGTCGCCAGCCTTCGTGAAAATGAAGGCCCAGGGCAAGGTCAGCAAGTCGCCGATCCGTGAGTCGTTCACCTCCTGGCCAAACCTGAAGGTGGTGCTCACCGCCTTGTTCAGCATCAACGCGGGGCAAGCCGTGACCTTCTATACGGCGCAATTCTACGTGTTGTTCTTCATGACCCAGATGCTGAAGATGGACCCGGCCCAGGCCAACACCCTGTTGATTATCAGCGTGGTGATCGGTGCGCCGTTTTTCGTGTTCTTCGGCTGGCTGTCGGACCGTATTGGCCGCAAGCCGATCCTGATGCTCGGCCTGCTGCTGGCCACGGTGCTGTACTTCCCGCTGTTCAAAGCGCTGAGCCACTACGCCAACCCTCAGATCGACGCTGCCAGTCGGCAGGCGCCGATCGTGGTCACGGCCGACCCACAAAACTGCACCTTCCAGTTCGACCCGGTGGGCAAGGCACGTTTTGACAGCCCGTGCGACAAGGTCAAGACGTTCCTGGTCAAGCAGGGCCTGCCGTACAGCTCGGTAAGCGTGGCCGGCAGCGATGTGGTGGTCAACATCGGTGAGAAGGCTATCAATGGCTTCGACGAAGCGGCCATGCGCACCGCTGTTGAGCAGGCTGGCTACCCGGCCAAGGCCGACCCGGGGCAGGTAAACCAGGTGATGGTGGTGGTGTTGATCGTGGCGATGATCCTGATTGCGACCATGACCTATGGCCCGCTGGCAGCCTTGATGGTTGAACTGTTCCCGACCCGTATCCGCTACACCTCGATGTCCCTGCCCTACCACATTGGTAATGGCTGGTTCGGCGGCTTCCTGCCAACGGTGTCGTTCGCGCTGGTGGTGTATACCGGGGATATCTTCTACGGGCTGTGGTACCCGGTGCTGGTAACCGGCATCAGCTTGGTGGTGGGGATTTTCTGCCTTAAAGAAACCAAGGATGTGGATCTCGACAAGGTCTGATGCTGTTCACCGGGCACAAAAAAACCGGCTGTAAAAGCCGGTTTTTTTATACCCCGAAAAAACTTATGCACGATTTTAAGAAAAATGTCATACGTAGAAATAAACAACTAATTCAATTACTTAGCGATCACTTCAAGCATTTGATCGAAAAACTGCTCACAAGTTATCCACAGATGATCAGGCCATCTGCTGTTGGGTCTTTTCATCTGCTGGCGGCAGCGAACCCAGGGCCCGTTGGGTCGCCTCGTTCCACGCCGCTGCGCGGTCGTTGAGTTCGGCAATGGCGCGTGGCCCGGTGCCATTGGCGTACATCGGCTCGCCAATCACCACCTCGATGGTACCGGCACGCTTGCCCCAACCGGTCTTCGGCCAGAACTTGCCGGCATTGTGGGCAATCGGCAGCACCGGCAGCCCGGCATTTACGGCCAGTGCGGTACCGCCGCGGGAGAACTTGCCCACGGTGCCGAACGGCACGCGGGTGCCCTCGGGGAAGATCAGCACCCAAGTCTTTTGCTTGAGCAGTTCGTCGCCTTTGCTCGCCACGTGGCGCAACGCTTCCTTGGGGTTATCGCGGTTGATCGCGATAGGCCGCAGCATGGCCATGGCCCAGCCGAAGAACGGCACGTACAGCAGCTCACGCTTGAGCACCTGGCTCAGCGGCGAAAAGTACTGCGACAGGAAGAAGGTTTCCCAGGTGCTCTGGTGGTTGGACAGGATCACGCAGGGTTCTTTCGGCACGTTCTCGGCGCCGGTGACCTTGTAGTCGATGCCGAGAATGGTGCGCACCAGGAACAGCGCGCAGCGACACCAGTACACGTTGATGAACCTGTAGCGCTTGGGGAACGACAGGAACGGCGCGATGAAGAAGCTCAGCGAGCACCACAGCAGCGAACTGGTGCCCAGCAGCAGGTAAAAAAGAAAGATTCTGATCGCCTGCAGGATCGACATAGTGGCTTGTACCATTGCGGGGCATGCCCGGCTGAGAAAATGCGCCCGAAGGCGCATTGTTTAAATTAGTTCTCTGGCGATAGCTGCCAGATCGTCGAAAATCAGTGTAGTTTCAGGCACACCCTTTTCCAGGGTCCGCTCGCCCTTGCCGGTTTTTACCAACACGGGTTGTGCACCGACGGCCAGGGCGGCCTCCAGGTCACCTTTACTGTCGCCGACGAACCAGACGCCTTGCAGGCCGACCCGGTAATGCTCGGCAATCGCCACCAGCATGCCAGGCTTTGGCTTGCGACAAGCGCAGCCTTCGTCTGGGCCGTGCGGGCAATACACGATATGGCCCACCTCGCCCCCCTGCTCGGCCACCAGCACACGCAGGCGTGCGTGCATGGCTTCCAGGGTTGCCAGTGTGTAATAGCCACGGGCAATGCCGGACTGGTTGGTGGCCACGGCCACCGTCCAGCCCGCTTTGCTCAACTGCGCGATGGCCTCGACCGAGCCTGGGATCGGCACCCATTCTTCCAGCGTCTTGATGTAGGCGTCGGAGTCATGGTTGATGACCCCGTCACGGTCGAGAATCAGCAGTTTCAAGGCTTACCCCAGCAGCGAAATGTCGGCCACGCCCAGGAACAGGCCACGCAGGCGGCTGAGCAGGGCATAACGGTTGGCGCGGACCTTGGCGTCTTCAGCGTTGACCATCACCGCCTCGAAGAAGGCGTCGACCGGATCACGCAGGGCCGCCAGGCGGGCCAGCGATTCGCTGTACTGGCGTGCAGCAGCCATTGGTTGCACGGCCTGGTCGGCCTGCTGGATGGCCGAGTACAGGGAGAACTCGTTGGCGTTGTCGAAGTACTTTGGCTCGACCTGTTCGGCGATGGCGCCTTCGGCCTTGCTCAGCAGGTTCGATACACGCTTGTTCACCGCGGCCAGGGCCTCGGCTTCCGGCAGCTTGCGGAAGGCCTGAACGGCCTGTACACGCTGGTCGAAGTCCAGCGCGGAACCCGGCTGCAGGGCACGTACCGACAGGTAAGTGGCCACATCGATGCCTTCGTCTTCGTAACGCGCACGCAGGCGGTCGAAGATGAACTCCAGCACCTGCTCGGCAAGGCCAGCGGCCTTGACCTTGGCGCCGAACTGCTTGACCGCGAATTCGACCGCACCGGTCAGGTTCAGGTCCAGCTGTTTCTCGATCAGGATGCGCAGCACGCCCAGGGCTGCACGGCGCAGGGCGTATGGGTCCTTGCTACCGGTAGGCAGCATGCCGATGCCGAAGATGCCTACCAGGGTGTCGAGTTTGTCGGCGATGGCCACGGCAGCACCGGTGAGGGTCTGCGGCAGCTCGGCGCCAGCACCGCGCGGCATGTACTGCTCGTTCAGGGCCAGGGCGACGTCTTGCGGCTCACCGTCGTTGAGCGCGTAGTAGTAACCGGCAACACCCTGCATTTCTGGGAACTCGCCGACCATCTCGGTGGCCAGGTCGCACTTCGACAGCAGGCCGGCACGGCTGGCGCGCTGGGCGTCGCCGCCGATCAGCGGGGCGATGAAGGCGGCCAGCCTGGAAACGCGCTCGGCCTTGTCGTACACAGTGCCCAGCTGAGCCTGGAACACCACGTTCTTCAGGCGCTCGTTGAAGGTTTCCAGCGGCTGCTTCTTGTCCTGCTTGAAGAAGAACTCGGCGTCGGTCAGGCGTGGGCGTACGACCTTCTCGTTGCCTTGCACGATCTGTATCGGGTCGCGGCTTTCGACGTTGGCCACGGTGATGAAGCGCGGCAGCAGCTTGCCTTCGCTGTCCAGCAGGCAGAAGTACTTCTGGTTGTCCTGCATGGTGGTGATCAGGGCTTCCTGCGGCACTTCGAGGAAACGCTCCTCGAACGAGCACACCAGCGGCACCGGCCATTCGACCAGGGCGGTCACTTCGTCCAGCAGCGCTGGCGGCACGATGGCGGTGCCTTCCTGCTGCATGGCAAGCTCGGCGGTACGCTTGCTGATCAGCTCGCGGCGCTCGGCGAAGTCCGCCAGCACGTAGGCTTTGCGCAGGTCTTCGACATAGTTGGCCGGGGTGGTGATGAGCACGTTTTCCGGGTGGTGGAAGCGATGGCCACGGGATTCACGGCCAGCCTTCTGCGACAGGATGGTGCAGTCGACCACTTGGTCGCCCAGCAGCATCACTAGCCATTGGGTCGGGCGCACGAACTCTTCACGGCTGGCCGCCCAGCGCATGCGCTTGGGAATCGGCAGGTCGTTGAGCGAATCCTCGACGATGGTTGGCAGCAGGCCGACGGTGGACTTGCCCGGGATGTGCTGAGAGAAGCGCAGCTTGGGGCCGCTCTGGTCGATTTCGGCCAGCTCCACGCCACACTTCTTGGCAAAGCCCAAGGCAGCCTGGGTCGGCTCGCCGTCTTTGAAGGCCGCCTGCAGGGGTGGGCCATCAATGTTGATGCTACGGTCAGGCTGCTGCACGTCCAGCTGGCGGATGAGCACGGCCAGGCGACGCGGCGCTGCGTAGACCTGCTTGCCGGTGTAGTTCAGGCCAGCGGCCTGCAGGCCTTTCTCGATACCGGCCAGGAAGGCGTCGCCAAGGCTGGCGAGGGCTTTCGGTGGCAGCTCTTCGGTGCCCAGTTCAACCAGGAAATCTTGAGCACTCATTGTGCAGCCTCCAGCTTAGCCAACACTTCGTCACGCAGTTCAGGGGTGGCCATCGGGAAGCCCATGCGTGCACGGGCTTGCAGATAGCTTTGCGCCACGTCCCGGGCCAGGGTACGTACGCGCAGGATGTAACGCTGGCGCTCGGTTACCGAGATGGCGCGGCGGGCGTCCAGCAGGTTGAAGGTGTGCGAAGCCTTCAGGACCATTTCGTAGGTCGGCAGCGGCAGGTCCAGCTTGATCAGGCGGTTGGCTTCGCTTTCGTAGAAGTCGAACAGCTCGAACAGCTTCTCGACGTTGGCGTGTTCGAAGTTGTAGGTCGACTGCTCCACTTCGTTCTGGTGGAACACGTCGCCGTAGGTGACCTTGCCGAACGGGCCGTCGGCCCATACCAGGTCGTACACCGAGTCGACGCCCTGGATGTACATGGCCAGGCGCTCCAGGCCGTAGGTGATTTCACCGGTGACCGGGTAGCATTCGATACCGCCTACCTGCTGGAAGTAGGTGAACTGGGTGACTTCCATGCCGTTGAGCCAGATTTCCCAGCCCAGACCCCAGGCGCCAAGGGTCGGCGATTCCCAGTTGTCTTCGACGAAGCGGATGTCGTGTACCAGCGGGTCCAGGCCGATGGCTTTCAGCGAGCCGAGGTACAGCTCCTGGAAGTTGGCCGGGTTCGGCTTGAGCACTACCTGGAACTGGTAGTAGTGCTGCAGGCGGTTGGGGTTTTCGCCATACCGCCCGTCGGCAGGGCGACGGCTAGGCTGCACGTAGGCGGCGTTCCAGGTTTCTGGGCCGACGGCGCGCAGGAACGTGGCGGTATGGAAAGTGCCGGCGCCTACTTCCATATCGTAGGGCTGAAGCACCACACAACCTTGAGCTGCCCAGTAGTTCTGCAGGGCGAGGATCAGGTCTTGGAAGGTACGCACGGCTGGCGTAGGCTGGCTCACGAAATTCACCTGTATCTGGGGATGCGGATGTAAAGAGCGGGAGTATAACCTGATTCGCCTCGCCCTCTACTCATTGGAGCCTTATGCCACGCTGCTTTTGGTGTACCGACGATCCGTTGTACCAGGCCTACCACGACCAGGAATGGGGAACGCCACAGCGTGACCCGGCGTTGCTCTTCGAGATGCTTTTGCTCGAAGGGTTCCAGGCCGGGCTTTCGTGGATAACCGTTTTGCGCAAACGCGAGCGTTATCGCGAGGTGATGTACGGCTTTGACCCGGAAAAGCTGGCCGCCATGAGCGACGAACGTATCGAAGAACTGATGCAGGATGCCGGCATCATTCGCAATCGCCTCAAGCTCAAGGCTTCGCGGCGCAATGCCCAAGCCTGGCTTGCTGTGGATAACCCAGGCGAATGGTTGTGGTCGTTCGTCGGTGGCGAGCCTAGGATCAACCACTTCAAAGGGCGTGGCGAGGTGCCGGCTGTCACCGACGAGGCCAAGGCCATGAGCAAGGCTCTGCAGAAAGCCGGCTTCACCTTTGTCGGCCCGACCATCTGCTACGCCTTCATGCAGGCCACCGGTATGGTCATGGACCACACCACCGATTGTGATCGCTACGCCGCCTTGTTGCGCTGAGGGGTTACAATGCGCGCCTTGCTGAAATAAGGAATTCGCCTGTGGAAAAGTTCAAGGGCGCCCTGATGGTCGGGGTGCTGCGACTGTTTGCCAAGCTGCCCTGGGGCGCTGTGCAGCGTGTCGGCGCCGGTATCGGCTGGCTGATGTGGAAAATTCCCAACGGTTCGCGCAACGTGGTGCGGATCAACCTGGCCAAGTGTTTCCCCGAGATGGACCCGGTTGCCCGTGAGCAACTGGTTGGCCAGGCGCTGCGGGATATCGGCAAATCCTTTGTCGAAAGTGCCTGTGCCTGGATCTGGCCGCCGCAGCGTTCGCTGGAGCTGGTGAAGGAAGTGCACGGCCTGGACGTGCTGGAGCAGGCCCTGGCCTCGGGTAAAGGCGTGGTCGGTATCACTAGCCACCTGGGCAACTGGGAAGTGCTGAACCACTTCTACTGCAACCAGTGCAAACCGATCATCTTCTACCGCCCGCCAAAGCTGAAGGCGGTAGATGACCTGCTGCGCGAGCAGCGCGTGCAGATGGGCAACCGCGTGGCGCCATCGACCAAGGAAGGCATCCTCAGCGTGATCAAGGAAGTACGCCGGGGTGGCCAGGTGGGCATTCCTGCCGACCCGGAGCCGGCAGAATCGGCTGGCGTGTTTGTGCCATTTCTCGGCACCCAGGCGCTGACCAGCAAGTTCGTGCCGAACATGCTGGCGGGAGGCAAGGCGGTGGGGGTGTTCCTGCATGCCCTAAGGCTGCCGGATGGCTCGGGCTTCAGGGTGATTCTGGAGGCGGCGCCAGAAGCGATGTACAGCACCGATGTGACTGAATCGGCGGCTGCGATGAGCAAAGTGGTGGAGCGCTATGTGCGCGAGTACCCGAGCCAGTACATGTGGAGCATGAAGCGCTTCAAGAAGCGCCCGGCTGGCGAGCCGCGCTGGTACTAAGCCTTTCACCCTATCCTGTGGGAGCGGGCGCGCCCGCGAACACCGGCGCAGCCGGTGCCATACACCGCGTCGCCTGATTCGCGGGCATGCCCGCTCCCACAGGGGGCCGCGTTAACCTGACGTTTTATTGAGTTTCTTGAGGAACACAGTCATCTCTTTCTCGGCCTGCTTGTCCCCATGGGCCTGTGCCGCCACGATCCCATCCTCCCAGGCCTTGCGCGCCGCCGCCAGATCACCGACCAGTTGATAAGCCTTGCCCAGCAGCTTCCACGCCGCCGAATACTTAGGGTCCTGCTCCACACAGCGCGCCAGATGCACCGCAGCCTCTGCCCCGTTACCTTCATCCAGCCAGGCCTTGCCCAGCCCGAACCGCAGCAGCGGGTTATCCACACCCTTGGCCAGCATCTTTTCCAACGACTCGCGCATGCCCTCTTCTCCTAGAAGAAACTCAAGCCGACGTGGAACAGCTTCTCCACATCCCGAATGTGTTTTTTATCCACAACGAACAGGATCACATGGTCACCCGACTCGATCAGGGTGTCGTCATGGGCAATCATGACCTCTTCGTCGCGGATGATCGCGCCGATGGTGGTGCCCGGTGGCAGGGCGATGTCCTCGATGGCCTTGCCGACCACCTTGCTCGACTTCGAATCCCCGTGCGCCACGGCCTCGATGGCCTCGGCCGCGCCGCGGCGCAGCGAGTGCACGCTGACAATATCGCCCCGGCGCACGTGCGCCAGCAGGGTGCCGATGGTGGCCAGCTGCGGGCTGATGGCGATGTCGATATCACCGCCCTGCACCAGGTCGACATAGGCCGGGTTGTTGATGATGGTCATCACCTTGCCCGCACCCAGGCGCTTGGCCAGCAACGACGACATGATGTTGGCTTCGTCATCGTTGGTCAGCGCCAGGAAAATATCGGCATCGGCGATGTTCTCTTCGAGCATCAAGTCTTTGTCCGATGCGCTGCCTTGCAGCACTACAGTGCTTTCCAGGGTATCGGAGAGGTGCCGGCAACGGGCCGGGTTCATCTCGATGATCTTCACCTGGTAGCGGCTCTCGATGGCTTCGGCCAGGCGTTCGCCGATCTGCCCGCCGCCGGCAATGACGATGCGCTTGTTGGTCTCGTCGATGCGGCGCAACTCACCCATCACGGCGCGGATGTCCTTCTTGGCGGCGATGAAGAATACTTCGTCGTCAGCCTCGATTACCGTGTCGCCGCGTGGGGTGATCGGCCGGTCGCGGCGGAAGATGGCGGCCACGCGGGTGTCGACGTTGGGCATGTGCGCACGGATCTGGCGCAGCTGCTGGCCGACCAGCGGGCCCCCGTAGTAGGCCTTCACCGCTACCAGCTGGGCCTTGCCTTCGGCGAAGTCGATCACCTGCAGCGAGCCTGGGTGTTCGATCAGGCGCTTGATGTAGTTGGTCACCACCTGCTCGGGGCTGATCAGTACATCGACCGGGATATGGTCGTTGTCGAACAGTTCTTCACGCGTCAGATACGACGATTCGCGCACCCGGGCGATCTTGGTCGGGGTGTGGAACAGCGAATAGGCCACCTGGCAGGCGACCATGTTGGTCTCGTCGCTGTTGGTCACCGCCACCAGCATGTCGGCGTCATCGGCACCGGCCTGGCGCAGCACCGTCGGCAGCGAGCCGCGGCCCTGCACGGTGCGGATGTCGAGGCGGTCACCGAGGTCGCGCAAACGCTCGCCATCGGTGTCGACCACGGTGATGTCGTTCGCTTCGCTGGCCAGGTGCTCTGCCAGCGTACCGCCTACCTGCCCTGCACCGAGGATGATGATTTTCATCCGCTACTCCCTACCCTTTGTGCTTATCCGCGTGAGGCGGCGATCTTGATCAGCTTGGCATAGTAGAAGCCGTCGTGGCCGCCTTCCTGGGCCAGCAACTGGCGGCCGTGGGGCTGGCGCAGGCCGGCCTCGGTGGCCAGGTCCAGCTCACGGGCGCCCGGGGTGCGGGCAAGGAAGGCGCCGATCACTTCGGTGTTCTCGGTCGGCAGGCTGGAGCAGGTGGCGTATAGCAGCATGCCGCCAACTTCCAGGGTGGGCCACAGGGCGTCGAGCAGTTCGCCTTGCAGCGTTGCCAGGGCCGGGATGTCGTCGGCCTGTCGGGTCAGCTTGATGTCCGGGTGACGGCGAATCACGCCGGTGGCCGAACACGGCGCGTCTAGCAGGATGCGCTGGAACGGCTTGCCGTCCCACCAGCTGGCGGTGTCACGGGCATCGCAGGCGATCAGCTCGGCGTCGAGTTTGAGGCGGTCGAGGTTTTCGCGCACGCGGGTCAGGCGCTTGGCTTCGAGGTCGATGGCCACCATCTGCGCCAGGCCGGCTTCGGCCTCCAGCAAGTGGCAGGTTTTGCCACCCGGGGCGCAGCAGGCGTCCAGCACGCGTTGGCCGGGGGCCAGTTCGAGCAGGTCGGCAGACAGCTGCGCGGCTTCGTCCTGTACGCTCACCCAGCCTTCGGCGAAGCCCGGCAGGCCGCGCACGTCGCAGGCTTCGGCCAGCACGATGCCGTCACGGCTGTACTGGCAGGCGCTGGCGCCAATGCCCGCCTCGGTCAGCAGCGTCAGGTAGGCATCGCGGCTGTGGTGGCGGCGATTGACCCGCAGAATCATCGGCGGGTGGGCGTTGTTGGCGGCGCAGATGGCTTCCCACTGCTCCGGCCAGAAGGCCTTCAGCGATTTTTGCAGCCAGCGTGGATGGGCAGTGCGCACCACCGGGTCGCGCTCCATGCTGGCTAGCAGTTCTTCGCCCTCACGCTGGGCGCGGCGCAACACGGCATTGAGCAGGCCCTTGGCCCACGGTTTCTTCAGCTTGTCGGCGCAACCCACGGTTTCGCCGATGGCGGCGTGGGCCGGAATGCGGGTGTAGAACAACTGGTACAGGCCGACCAGCAGCAGCGCCTGCACATCGGCGTCGGCGGCCTTGAACGGCTTCTGCAGCAGTTGCGCGGCCAGCAGGTCGAGGCGTGGCTGCCAGCGTGCGGTGCCGAACGCCAGATCCTGGGTCAGGCCACGGTCGCGTTCATCGACCTTGTCCAGTTGTGCCGGCAGCGAGCTGTTCAGCGAGGCCTTGCCACTGAGTACAGCGGCAAGGGCACGGGCGGCGGCGAGACGTGGGTTCATTGGCCCAGTACCTTGCCGGCAGCGAATTTCTCGCGGCGGCTGTTGAACAGGTCGCTGAAGTTCAGCGCCTTGCCACCGGGCAGTTGCAGGCGGGTCAGGCTCAGGGCCTGGTCACCGCAGGCGACGACCAGCCCGTCCTTGCTCGCCGACAGGATTTCGCCGGGGGCGCCCTTGGCTGTGGACAGGTTGGCACCCAGCACCTTCACGGTTTCGCCATCGAGGGTGCTGTGGCACACCGGCCACGGGTTGAAGGCGCGGATCAGGCGCTCCAGCTCGACGGCCGGACGGGCCCAGTCAATGCGCGCCTCGTCCTTGTTCAGCTTGTGTGCGTAGGTGGCCAGGGCATCGTCCTGCACTTCACCTTGCAGCGAACCGTCGGCCAGGCCAGCGATGGCCTGAATGACTGCGGGCGGGCCCATTTCGGCCAGGCGATCATGCAAGGTGCCGCCGGTATCGTCGGCGCTGATCGGGGTGACCACCTTGAGCAGCATCGGGCCGGTGTCCAGGCCTGCTTCCATGCGCATCACGGTGACGCCGCTCTCGGCGTCGCCGGCTTCCACGGCGCGCTGGATCGGCGCCGCACCGCGCCAGCGTGGCAGCAGGGAGGCGTGACTGTTGATGCAGCCCAGGCGCGGGATATCCAGCACTGCCTGCGGCAGGATCAGGCCATAGGCGACCACCACCATCAGGTCCGGCTTCAGTGCGGCGAGTTCGGCTTGCGCCTCGGCGTTGCGCAGGGTTGGCGGCTGGAGCACCGGGATGTCATGGGCCACGGCCAGTGCCTTGACCGCACTCGGCATGAGCTTTTGGCCACGGCCGGCAGGGCGGTCTGGCTGGGTGTAGACGGCCACGATCTCGTACGGGCTGTCGAGCAGGGCCTTGAGGTGTTCGGCAGCAAACTCTGGTGTGCCTGCAAAGACGATGCGCATGGCGTTCTCGCTTCAAAAAAGAAAAAGGCTTGCCGGAGCAAGCCTTCAGGGAGGTGGGGATCAGGCTTGCTGGCGGTGCTGCTTTTCCAGCTTCTTCTTGATCCGGTCGCGCTTGAGCTGCGACAGGTAGTCAACGAACAGCTTGCCGTTGAGGTGGTCGAATTCGTGCTGCACGCATACCGCCAGCAGGCCTTCGCATTCCAGCTCGTACGGCTTGCCGTCGCGGTCCTGGGCCTTCACCCGTACCCGCAGCGGGCGGTCGACGTTCTCGTAGAAGCCCGGTACCGACAGGCAACCTTCCTGGTACTGGCCCATGTCGTGGGTCAGCTCTTCGACCGTGGGGTTGATGAAGACGCGCGGTTCGCTGCGGTCTTCGCTGAGGTCCATGACCACGACCTGCAGGTGCACGTTGACCTGGGTCGCGGCCAGGCCGATGCCAGGGGCTTCGTACATGGTTTCAAACATGTCGTCGATCAGCTGACGCAGGGCGTCGTCGAACTCCGTCACCGGTTTGGCAATGGTGCGCAGGCGCGGGTCCGGGAATTCGAGAATGTTCAAGATGGCCATAAGGTCAGGCAGTCACTGTGCGTTCGGTTGAAAACTGAGCACACATAATAAAGGGAAACGGGGATTTCGGCACCTGGCAAGCTCGTCTAGGGTGTCTATGGGCTTGATAGCCCCCAAGCAATGGACAGCTTTTCAAAGTGTTACTCACAGAGTTATCCACAGGTTGTGCCACGTAAATGGCCCTGTTTTGATCAAGGACGATCCCCATGCCCAGTTACCATTCGTCGCCATGCCCGCCTGCCGAACTGGAAGCGCGATTACGTTTGCATCGCCTTACCGGGATGGGCCTGCGGCGTTTTCGCACCTTGTTCGATGCCTTCGGCAATGCCTCTTCTGCCCTGAGTGCTCCCGGTTCTGCCTGGCGAGCGCTGGGCATCCCCCAAACCACCATCGATGCCCGGCGCAGTGCCGAGGTACGAGATGGCGCGCTGGCCACAATGGCCTGGTTAGAGGGCGCCGGCCAGCATTTACTGATGTGGGACGACCCGGACTACCCTGCACTGTTAGCGGAAATCGATGATGCCCCGCCGCTGCTTTTTATCGCCGGAGAACTGGCGTTGCTAAACCGTCCCCAGCTGGCAATTGTGGGTAGCAGGCGTGCCACACCGCCAGCGCTGGATACGGCTGGCGCATTTTCCCGCTACCTTGCGCAGGCCGGCTTCGTCATCACCAGTGGGCTGGCCGTGGGCATCGACGGTGCCGCTCATCGGGCCGCATTGAAGGCAGGAGGGGGCACAATTGCTGTGCTGGGCACGGGGTTGCAAAAACTTTATCCACAGCGCCATCGGGAGCTGGCTCAGGCGATGATCGACAGCGGCAGCGCGCTGGTTTCGGAGTACCCGCTGGATGCCGGGCCACTGCCCGGCAATTTCCCCCGGCGCAATCGCATCATCAGTGGCTTGTCGTTGGGTGTGCTGGTGGTCGAGGCCAGCCTGGCCAGCGGCTCGCTGATCACGGCACGGTTAGCGGCCGAGCAAGGTCGCGAGGTGTATGCCATACCGGGTTCCATCCATCATCCAGGTGCCAAGGGTTGCCACCAGTTGATCCGTGACGGCGCACTGCTGGTGGAAACCGTGGAGCAGATAATGGAAAGCCTGCAGGGCTGGCAGAATTTGCCGCCCGCGGCGGTGGACAAATTCGACCATCCCCTGCTCGCCTTGCTGCATGCTGCGCCACAGACGACAGAAAGCCTGGCCCACTGCAGTGAGCTACCACTTGCCACGGTGCTGGCACAGCTTACCGAGCTGGAGCTGGAAGGCCGGGTCAGCAATGAAGCCGGGCGTTGGTTTGCCCGCGTGGGCTAAGTACACTGCGCACATGCAAGGTATCTAGGCGGAGAAACAGCAATGGTGAGCAGTTTTCGTGTGCAACAAGCCGCACGTGAGATCCGGGCGGGCGCAGTGATCGCCTACCCGACGGAAGCGGTCTGGGGCCTGGGCTGCGACCCATGGAACGAGGACGCGGTGTACCGCCTGCTGGCGCTGAAATCGCGGCCTGTGGATAAAGGGCTGATTCTGATCGCCGACAACATTCGCCAGTTCGATTTTTTGTTCGAAGATTTTCCCGAAGACTGGATCGATCGGATGGGCAGTACCTGGCCGGGGCCGAATACCTGGCTGGTGCCGCACCAGAACCTGTTGCCCGAGTGGGTGACCGGGCAGCATGACACCGTGGCGCTGCGGGTCAGTGATCACCCGGTAGTGCGTGAGCTGTGTGCGCTGGTTGGGCCGTTGATTTCCACCTCGTGCAACCCCGGCGGGCGCCCGGCGGCGAAGACCCGGTTGCGGGTGGAGCAGTACTTCCATGGGCAGCTGGATTTGGTGCTTGGCGGGGCGCTGGGCGGGCGGAGGAATCCGAGTGTGATTCGTAACCTGGCGACCGGCGAAGTCGTTCGGCCGGGTTGAATCTATCCGCAGCGCTGGCGGGTGGACTCGGGCCCCTGTGGGAGCGGGCGCGCCCGCGAAGAATCCAACTCGGTGCCTGGCACGGGCTTCGCCCGTGTTCGCGGGCCTGCCCGCTCCCACAGGGTAGAGCCAAGTCCCCGCAGATTTTTCTGATTTTGTCTCGAATGGTTGTCCGGTGCACAGTTTAGGAAACTTCCTACTGCCCGTGTCCTAAGCCGTCACCTTCCCTGGAGAAACCCCAGTCTCTAGTTTGCTAGCCATGCGTCGCATCGTCGGCGTTTGGTCTTTGTAGCGAGGGGGCGCCGGCAAGGGTCGGCGGTAGCACGGGAAAAATGCCGCTATTCGAAAATGCCGAATACCTCATAAGGGCCAATCTCGAGCAGCTCGTGTCCAACAACCGGGTCAGAGCAGTGGAAATTGGTAGGTTCACCGCAGAACAGTTCGAAGCGATCAATAGGCAAAAAGAGGCGCAGGACTTGCCACTGCTGGAGGACCCAGGGATTGTCTTTATCGGCAGCCATGCCTACAGAAGCCGGGTGATACGGGATGGATATACCATTGATGACATGGTTCTGCAGATCAAGGCAGCGTTGGCGGCGACGTCGATCTGGAAGAGCGCTACGCGCATGACCGCTCTTCGCAGCACGATTGGTCGTGACGATGGCTATGGCAATGAAATTTTTGATGAGGCGATTTTTGAACTGACGGCCCGCAAGCCCAAAGCAGAGCTCTATTCCATCATCCCTAAAGGGGATAGAAACAAGCCCAAAAAATAAAGGCCGCTTAAGCGGCCTAAATGCTGGGGATGCACTCGCCCGGATAACTTGAAACAACCGGCGCACCAGCACATCCTCAAGCTGAAAGGCTACGCCTTCGAATCTGTACGGTCAAGCCGGGACCTTTTTCTCGCGTGCCGTGCATGCACGTACTGTTAGGGCAACAAAACAGTAGACCCCACAGTCCGCCGCGCCGACAGCTCAGCCTGCGCCTTCGCCGCCTCACTCAGCGGATACCTTTGCTGAATATCCACAACCAACTTGCCGCTACCAATCATCGCAAACAGGTCATCGGCCATGGCCTGGGTGTTCTCGGCATTGTTGGCATAGGTCGCCAAGGTCGGCCGGGTCACATACAGCGAGCCCTTCTGCGCCAGAATCCCCAGGTTCACCCCGCTCACCGCGCCCGACGCATTACCAAAGCTCACCATCAACCCCCGTGGCTGCAGGCAGTCCAGCGAAGTCAGCCAGGTATCGGCGCCCACGCCGTCATACACCACGGGGCATTTCTTGCCGTCGGTCAGCTCCAGCACGCGCTTGGCCACATCTTCATGGCTGTAGTCGATGGTTTCCCAAGCCCCCAGCGCCTTGGCCCGCTCGGCCTTCTCGGCAGAACTCACGGTGCCGATCAGCTTGGCGCCCAGCGCCTTGGCCCACTGGCACGCCAATGAACCCACGCCACCAGCAGCAGCGTGGAACAGAATCACGTCGCCCGGTTTGACTTCATAGGTCTGCTTCAGCAGGTATTGCACGGTCAAACCCTTGAGCATCACCGCCGCCGCTTGCTCGAAGCTGATGTTGTCCGGCAGCTTGACCAGGTTGGCCTCCGGCAGCGTATGCACCTCGCTATACGCGCCCAGCGGGCCGCCGGCATGGGCCACGCGGTCTCCCACCTTCAGGCGGGTCACACCCTCGCCCACGGCCTCGACCACGCCGGCCGCTTCGGTACCCAGGCCAGAAGGCAGGGACGGCGGCGCATACAGCCCGCTGCGAAAGTACGTGTCGATGAAGTTCAGGCCAATCGCATGGTTACGCACGCGCACCTGCTGTGGCCCGGGCGGGGTGGGTTCAAATTCCACAAACTGCAGCACTTCCGGGCCGCCATGCTGGCTGAACTGGATACGCTTGGCCATCTCGCACTCCTGTAGTCGGGATCGGGAAAAGGCCTTCTATCGGACGCCTTTGCTTGATCGCCGTCAACTGCGGCGCGTGCGTTGGCGGTGGTATGCTACGCGGCGAATTCTTCCCTGCCCGTTTCTGGTGACCCGATGACTAGCCGCACCGAGGCCGTGAAAGCCTACCTGCTCGACCTGCAAGACCGCATCTGCTCTGCCCTCGAAACCGAAGACGGCGGTGCCCGCTTCGTCGAGGATGCCTGGGTGCGCGAAGCCGGTGGCGGGGGCCGCACGCGGGTGATCGGCGACGGCAAGGTGATCGAGAAAGGCGGGGTCAACTTCTCTCACGTTTTCGGCACCGGCCTGCCACCTTCGGCCAGTGCCCACCGCCCCGAGCTGGCAGGCCGTGGCTTCGAGGCCTTGGGTGTGTCGCTGGTGATCCACCCGCACAACCCGCATGTACCCACTTCCCACGCCAACGTGCGTTTCTTCATTGCCGAAAAGGAAGGTGAAGAGGCGGTGTGGTGGTTTGGCGGCGGCTTCGACCTGACCCCGTACTACGGCGTCGAGGAAGACTGCATTCATTGGCACCGCGTGGCTGAGCAGGCCTGTGCACCGTTCGGCGCCGACGTTTACCCGCGCTACAAAGCCTGGTGCGACCGCTATTTCCACCTCAAGCACCGTGGTGAGCCACGCGGTATTGGCGGCCTGTTCTTCGATGACCTGAACGAGTGGGACTTCGACACCTGCTTCGCTTTCATCCGCGCCATCGGCGATGCCTTCGTCAACGCCTACCTGCCGATCGTCCAGCGCCGCAAGGACACGCCTTACACCCCGCAGCAGCGCGAGTTCCAGGAATACCGCCGTGGTCGCTACGTGGAGTTCAACCTGGTCTATGACCGTGGCACCCTGTTCGGCCTGCAGTCCGGTGGCCGCACCGAGTCCATCCTGATGTCGCTGCCGCCGCAGGTGCGCTGGGGCTACGACTGGAAGGCTACGCCCGGCAGTGAAGAAGCGCGCCTGACCGAGTACTTCCTGCAGGACCGCGACTGGCTCGACCAGTAAGCTTGTGGATAAACAAGGAGCCGTCATGGACCAGTACGTCGTTTTTGGTAATCCCATCGGCCACAGCAAGTCGCCGCTGATCCATCGCCTGTTTGCCGAGCAGACCGGGCAGGACCTGGAATACGCCACCCTGCTGGCGCCGCTGGACGAGTTCAGCGATTGCGCTCGCGGCTTCTTCAAGCAAGGCAGCGGTGGCAATGTGACCGTGCCGTTCAAGGAAGAGGCCTACCGCCTGTGCGACCGCCTCACCCCGCGTGCCCAACGCGCGGGTGCAGTGAACACGCTGAGCAAGCTGGCCGACGGCACCTTGCAGGGAGACAACACCGATGGCGCTGGCCTTGTGCGTGACCTGACGGTGAATGCCGGCGTTGAGCTGGCCGGGAAGCGCATTCTCATCCTCGGTGCCGGTGGTGCCGTGCGTGGCGTGCTGGAGCCGCTCCTGGCGCACAAGCCGCAGTCGCTGGTGATTGCCAACCGTACCGTGGAAAAGGCCGAGCAGCTGGCGCGTGAGTTCGATGAGTTGGGGCCGGTAGTGGCCAGCGGGTTTGCCTGGTTGCAGGAACCGGTGGATGTGATCATCAATGCCACTTCGGCGAGTCTGGCCGGTGAGATGCCGCCGATTGCCGACAGTTTGGTCGAGGCGGGGCGCACGGTTTGCTACGACATGATGTATGGCAAGGCGCCGACGCCGTTTTGCCAGTGGGCTACTGACCTGGGCGCGGCAAAGGTGCTGGATGGGTTGGGGATGCTGGCTGAGCAGGCGGCTGAAGCCTTCTTTATCTGGCGGGGCATTCGGCCTGATACCGCGCCAGTGTTGGCGGAGCTGCGCCGGCAACTGGCTCGGGGCTGAAATTGTCGGGGCCGCTCTGCGGCCCATCGCCGGCAAGCCAGCTCCCACAGGTACTGCACAGGCCTTCAGGTCGGCGCGATCAATGTGGGAGCTGGCTTGCCGGCGATGGGCTGCAAAGCAGCCCCAGGATCTCAGCGTCACTCCTCAAATCGGATCGGACACAACTCAACCCCTTCCAGCTTCTGCAATTCCTCGATTACCTGCGGCCTGGCCCGATGCAAGGTCAAACTCCCCCCCATTCGCATTAACCGCCGCGCCTCGCGATGCAACATATCCACACCCGAGTAATCAATGAAATTCACCTGCCGGGCATCGATCACCACATGCGGCCCTTGGCAACGCTGCAAGCGCACCTGCAGATAATGCGCCGCGCCAAAGAAGATCGACCCACCAACCCGTAACACATCGGCATCGCCTTCACGGCTTTGCTGTACCCGTGGCCGTGAAGTGCGCTTCAAATAGAAGAACAGCGACGCCAGCACCCCGGCATAGATCGCTGTCTGCAACTCCAGCAACAAGGTCGCCGCCGCTGTCAGCGCCATCACCAGAAACTCTGAGCGGCTGACCCGAAAGAGCGCGCGAATTCCCCGATGGTCCACCAACCCCCAGCAGATCAGCAGAATACTGCCAGCCATGGCCGGTATCGGCAGGTGTGCGATCAGGCCGGCACCGGTAACGGCAAACAACGCCACCCACAGCGCCGAGAACACCCCGGCCATGGGCGAGCGGGCACCCGCCTCGTAGCTTAGGCCCGAGCGGGTGAAGGAACCGGCAGACAGGTAGCCGGAGAAAAATGCACCGACGATGTTCGACAGGCCCTGTGCGCGTATTTCCTGGTCGGGGTCGATCAGCTGTTCCGAGCGCGCAGACAACGAGCGGGCGATCGACAGGCTGGTGACCAGCCCCAGCATGCCTACTGCCACGGCACTGGGCAGCAGGCGCAGCATCAGTTCCACATCCAGCAAAGGCAGCGGGCTGAGGGGCGGCAGCCGCCCGGCGAAGGCTGCCACCCGCGGCACATGGCCAAACCAGCCTGGCAGCAGCCAAGCCACCCCGCTGACCACAATCAGACTTATCAACAGGCTTGGCCAGCGTGGGCGCCATAGCTTGAACGCTACGCCGAGCACCACAGTGGCCAGCCCCAGGACCAGCGATGGCAAGTCGACCTCACCGGCATGGCTGGCCAGGTCCTGGACGGTTTTCAGCGCCGTGGCCTGGCTGGGCAGGTCCATGCCCAGCAGGTTGGGCAGTTGGCCCAGGGCGATCACGATGGCAGCACCCAGCGTGAAGCCGAGCACCACGGAATGGGAAACGAAATTGACCAGCGCGCCAAAGCGCAAAAGCCCGAGCAGCAGCTGGAAGATGCCACCGAGAAAGGTCAGCAGCAGCACCAGGGTGATGTAATCGGCACTACCGGCCACGGCCAGCGGGCTGATGCTGGCGTAGAGCACAATGGAAATGGCAGCGGTCGGGCCGCAGATCAGGTGCCAGGATGAGCCCCACAGGCAGGCGATCAGTACCGGAACGATGGCGGCGTACAGGCCGTACTCGGCAGGCAGGCCTGCGATCAGGGCGTAGGCGATGGATTGCGGGAGGGCGAGGATGGCACCGCTCAGGCCCACCAGCAGGTCCTGACGCAGGCTGCGGCCCGATTGGTGCGGTAGCCAGGAGAGGAAAGGCAGCAGTTGAGTGAGGCGATGCATGGTTTATCCACAATCCTTAAGGTTTCGCCAAACCCTGTGGGAGCGGGCATGTCGGGGCGCCGAACCGCCGCGAACACCGGCAAAGCCGGTGCCATCCACCGCGGTGGTCTCTTCGCGGGCTTGCCCGCTCCCACAGGGGAAGTGTATTGCTTGCGAGATTACAGTTTGGCTTGGACGGCCTGCAGGGCATTGCCATCGGCTTTGGTAGTGACCCCAGCCAACCACCCCTCCAGCAACTCGGGGTGCGTTTTCACCCAAGCTCTGGCCGCGTCGTCGAAGCTGATCTTCTTGTCCACAACCTGGGCCATGATGCTGTTTTCCATGTCCAGTGTGAACTTCAGGTTAGCCAACAGCTTCGCCGCATTCGGGCAGGCTTGTGGATAACCCTTGCGCGTCAGCGTGTACACCTCGCCTTTGCTACCGAACCACTTTTCCCCACCGGTGAGGTAATGCATCTTCAGCTTTACGTTCATCGGGTGCGGGGTCCAGCCGAGGAAGGTGATGAACTGCTGCTTCTTCACCGCCCGGTCGACCTGGGCCAGCATGGCCTGCTCGCTGGACTCCACCAGCTTCCACTGACCAAGGTCGAATTCATTCTTGTCGATGATTTCTTTCAGGGACAGGTTGGCGGGCGCGCCGGAACCGATCCCGTACAGCTTCTTGTCGAACTGGTCGGCATGCTTTTGCAGATCGGCAAAGTCCTTCACCCCGGCATTCCACACATAGTCGGGCACTGCCAGGGTGAACTCGGTTCCCTCCAGGTTGCGTGACAGCTGCTGCACATCGCCGTTGGCGATGAACTTGTCATGAAAGCCCTGCTGGGCCGGCATCCAGTTGCCCAGGAAGGCATCGACCCGGCCGTCCTTCAAGCCGCCGTAGATGATCGGCACGGCCAGGCTGTCGATTTTCACCTGGTAGCCCAGACTTTCCAGCAGCAGGCGGGCTACTGCGTTGGTTGAGGCAATATCACTCCAGCCGGGGTCGGCCATTTTCACGGTACTGCATTGTGCTTCGCTGTCGGCGGCGTGGGCCGTGGTGGCGCCCAGGGCCAGGGCGAACACGGCGGCGGAGAACTTGTGCATGGCGGCCTCTCTTCTCAATCCAGGGGGGCGGGCTGTGGATAACGTGCCTTGCGCTCGAGGTCGTCGAGATCGATGTGGTTGCGCATGTACTGTTGGCTGGCATCCACCAGCGGTTGGTGGTCCCAGCTTTTCAGCTTGCCGATGGCCAGCGCTTCGGCCACCAGGCGGCGGCGGCGCTGGCTGGCCAGTACCTGCTGGCGCAGGCTGGGGATATCCCAACGCTGTTGTGCTTCATCGACAAATGCCTGCAGCAGCGCCTGGTGGTCCGGGCTGCCGGTGAGGTTCTCCCGCTCGTGCGGGTCGCGGCTCAGGTCATAGAGTAGACATGGGTCGTCTTCGCTGTACACGAACTTGTAGAGCCCGCGGCGGATCATCATCAGCGGGCCGACGGTGCCTTCGGCCATGTACTCGCCGATCACTTCGTCGTGGCCGCCCTGCCCTTGCAGGTGGCTGAGCAGTGAGTGGCCGTCCAGGTGCAAGTCTTTATCCACCGCCCCGCCGGCCAGCTCCACCAAGGTTGGCAGCAGGTCGCAGGTCGACACGGAGGCGCTGATCCGCCCTGCGGCGAAGTGCTTCGGCGCGTGGATCAGCAGCGGTACCCGCGCCGACATCTCGAACCAGTGCATCTTGTACCAGAGGCCACGTTCGCCCAGCATGTCGCCGTGGTCGCCGGAGAACACGATCAGGGTGTCGTCGGCCAGGTTGCACTCCTCCAGGGTTTGCAGCAGTTGGCCGATGTTGTCGTCGATGTAGCTGCAGGCGCCGAAGTAGGCGCGGCGGGCGTCGCGGATCTTTTCCACAGGCAGCGGCTTGTTCCACAGGTCGTAGACCTTGAGCAGGCGCTGCGAGTGCGGGTCGAGCTCTGCCTGGCTGAATTCAGCACGGGGCAGAGGGATATCCACACCCTCATAGCGGTCCCAGTAGCGTTTGGGGATGGTGTACGGATCGTGCGGGTGAGTCATCGACACGGTCAGGCAGAACGGCCGGCCATCGTTTTCGCGCACATGGTCGTATAAGTACTGGCGCGCCTTGAACACCACTTCCTCGTCGAAATCCAGCTGGTTGGTACGCACGCAAGGGCCGGCCTGCAGTACCGAGGCCATGTTGTGGTACCAGCTCGGTCGCACATCCGGCTCGTCCCAGTTCACCGCCCAGCCGTAGTCTGCGGGGTAGATGTCGCTGGTCAGGCGCTCTTCGTAGCCGTGCAACTGGTCCGGGCCGCAGAAGTGCATCTTGCCTGACAGCGCAGTGCGGTAGCCCAAGCGGCGCAGGTAATGTGCGTAAGTCGGTATATCGGCGGGGAAATCGGCGGCGTTGTCATAGGCGCCGATGCGGCTGGGCAACTGGCCGCTGACCAGGGTGAAGCGCGAGGGCGCACACAGCGGGCTATTGCAGTAGGCCGAATCGAACACCACCGCCTGTTCGGCCAGGCGGCTCAGGTGCGGCATCTGGATGGGCGAAGGGCCGTAGATCGGCAGCAAAGGCGCGGCCATCTGGTCGGCCATGATGAACAGGATATTCGGGCGCGTCATGGTGGCTTCCATCGTTGAGGATTATGCGATCCGCTTGCCTACCAAGATGCGACTGTGGATAACATGGGTAAAGCCCATGCCGGGCAATGACTGGGATTAGCTGAACTTATGTTTGAGCATCTTGCCGAGTTGTCGCTGGATACCTTGCGTGTGTTCGAGGCCGCCGCCCGTTTGCGCGGTTTCACTGCGGCGGCACTGGAGCTGGGCACCACGCAGCCAGCGGTAAGCCAGCAGGTAAAGCGGCTGGAGGCACAATTGGGCACGCGGCTGTTCGATCGGATTTACCGGGGTATCGAGCTGACCGAGGCCGGTCAGGTGTTGTTCGAGCAGGTCCAGCAGGGCATGCAGGCCATGGATGACGGCATCGCCCAAGCCAGCGGGCGCGGCCAGCGCGAAGTGCTGCAGGTGGCTACCGACTTTGCCTTTGCGGCGTTCTGGTTGATGCCCCGGCTGCAGCGTTTTCACGAGGCTTATCCACAGGTGGATGTGAGCCTGGTGACCGGTGAGCGCAGCCAGGGCATGTTGCGCCCGGACATCGACGTAGCGGTGCTGTTTGGTGACGGGCGCTTTCATCAGGGTGAAAGCCGCTGGTTGTTCGATGAGGAAGTTTTCCCGGTATGCAGCCCCCGACTGACCGATGGTAAACCCTTGTCAGCCGTGGCTTTGCAACGTTTGCCCTTGCTGCATTTGAAAGGCGAGCAGGCCAGCCGCTGGTTTGACTGGGCGGGGGTGTTTCGCGGGTTTGGCGTGGACAGTCCGCCGCCGCCGGGGCAGCTGCGCTTCGACAACTACACCTTGCTGATCCAGGCGGCGATTGCGGGCCAAGGCGTGGCTATTGGTTGGCGGCATCTTGTGGACAGCCTGGTGGAACAAGGGTTGCTATGCCGGCCATTAGAGGGGAGCCTGACATCAAGTCGGGGCTATTATCTGGTTTTGCCACCGCGCAAGCGACGCGGGGCGTTGATCGAGCGGTTCGTCAGCTGGCTGGAGCAGGAGCGCAGCGGCTGATGGCGGTGCAATCGGGAGTTATCGTGCAAAGAATCAAGGGTTACCATGCCCACGTATATTACAACGCGGCAACGATGGAGCAGGCACGTGAGTTGTGCGAGGAGGCGACGCGGCTGTTTCCCGTGACCATGGGGCGCATGCACCAGAAACCCGTTGGGCCGCACCCGGACTGGAGCTGCCAGTTGGCGTTCGAGCCGGAATTTGTCGGGGTGGTGCTGCCTTGGTTGGCGCTGTACCGGAAGGGGTTGGTGGTGTTCATGCATCCGTTGACCGGGGATGAACTGGCGGACCACCGGGACCATGCGATCTGGATGGGGGCTTTGCGGCCCTTGGATCTGTCGATTTTTGGTGGGTAGGTAGCTGTCGCCTGTGATGGCCTCTTCGCGGGCACGCCCGCTCCCACAAGTTCTCCACAGCTTTCAGTATCTGTGTGGTCCCTGTGGGAGCGGGCGTGCCCGCGAAGCAAGCGACGCGGTTCAGCGACGGGCGCCGCGCACCCCTTCAGCCAGTGCAGAGCACAGGCTCAATACATCGCTCACCGCCTGGTCAGCACTCTTGGCCTGGGCAATCTTGTCGACCAGCGCCGACCCCACCACCACACCATCCGCCAGGCGGGCGATGTTCGCAGCCTGCTCCGGCGTGCGAATACCGAAGCCAACGCTGATCGGCAGATCGGTATGCCGGCGCAGGCGGGCAATGGCTTCGATCACATGCTCGGTGGTTGCCGAGCCGGCACCCGTCACCCCAGCTACCGACACGTAATAGACGAACCCGGAGCTGCGCTCCAGCACGCGCGGCAGGCGCGCATCGTCGGTGGTCGGGGTGGTCAGGCGAATGAAGTCGATGCCGGCAGCCTGGGCCGGGGTGGCCAGTTCGGCATCATGCTCGGGCGGCAGGTCGACGATGATCAGGCCGTCTACGCCCGCCGCTTTGGCTTCAGCCACGAACTTATCCACACCAAAGCGGTGGATGGGGTTGTAGTAGCCCATCAGCACGATTGGCGTGGTGTGGTTATCCACACGGAATTCGCGAACCATCTGCAGGGTCTTGGCCAGGGTCTGGCCAGCTTCCAGCGCGCGCAGGGTCGCCAGCTGGATGGCCACGCCGTCGGCCATCGGGTCGGTGAACGGCATGCCCAGTTCGATCACATCGGCGCCAGCGGCTGGCAGGCCTTTGAGGATCTGCAGCGAGGCGTCATAACCCGGGTCGCCTGCGGTAACGAAGGTGACCAGTGCCGAACGGCCTTCGGCCTTCAGTTCGGCGAAGCGTTGTTCAAGACGGCTCATGCCTGTTTCTCCTGGGCGGCCATGTGGCTCATGACGGTTTGCATGTCTTTGTCGCCGCGGCCCGACAGGCACACGACCATCAGGTGATCCTTGGGCAGTTTCGGCGCGCGCTTGATCGCTTCAGCCAGGGCGTGGGAGCTTTCCAGGGCCGGGATGATGCCTTCCAGGCGGCAGCTCGCGTGGAACGCATCCAGCGCTTCGTCGTCGGTGATGCTGACGTACTCGACGCGCTTCACTTCGTGCAGGTAGGCGTGCTCCGGGCCGATGCCCGGGTAGTCGAGGCCTGCGGAAATTGAGTGGGCGTCGGTGATCTGGCCGTCTTCGTCCTGCAGCAGGTAGGTGCGGTTACCGTGCAGCACGCCCGGTACGCCGCCGTTCAGGCTGGCGGCGTGCTTGTCGGTGTGCACGCCGTGGCCACCGGCTTCGACGCCGATGATCTGTACGCTTGGCTCTTCGAGGAACTCATGGAACAGGCCCATGGCGTTGGAACCACCGCCCACGCAGGCAACCAGGCTGTCTGGCAGGCGGCCTTCCTTCTCGTGCAACTGGGCGCGGGTTTCCTTGCCGATGATCGACTGGAAGTCGCGGACCATGGCCGGATACGGGTGTGGGCCGGCCACGGTACCGATCAGGTAGAAGGTGTCTTCGACGTTGGTGACCCAGTCGCGCAGGGCTTCGTTCATGGCGTCTTTCAGGGTACCGGTACCGGCAGTGACCGGGACGATCTCGGCGCCCAGCAGTTTCATGCGGAACACGTTGGCCTGCTGGCGCTCGATGTCGGTAGCGCCCATGTAGATCACACACGGCAGGCCAAAGCGGGCAGCGACGGTGGCAGTGGCCACGCCGTGCATGCCGGCACCGGTTTCGGCGATCAGACGCTTCTTGCCCATGCGCTTGGCCAGCAGCACTTGGCCGATGCAGTTGTTCACCTTGTGTGCGCCGGTGTGGTTGAGCTCTTCACGCTTGAAGAAAATCTTTGCGCCGCCACAGTGCTCGGTCAGGCGCTCGGCGAAGTACAGCGGGTTGGGTCGGCCGATGTAGTCGCGCTGGAAGTAGGCCAGCTCTTCGAGGAACTTGGGGTCTGCCTTGGCCGCCTCGTATTCGCGGGCCAGGTCCAGCACCAGTGGCATCAGGGTTTCGGCCACGTAGCGGCCGCCGAACGAGCCGAACAGGCCATTGGCGTCAGGGCCGGGGCGGTATTGGGACTGGGTCATGGGGCGCTCCAGGGCGTAAAGAATGAGTGATGGGCTTTACTCTAACCACGGCAAGCCCGGCTGAAAACCGATAAGATTGCGTAAACTTGTCAGAAAAACTCACAGGTAATATGGCCCACGACCTCCCTCCCCTCAATGCCCTTCGTGCCTTCGAGGCTACCGCCAGGCTTAACAGTGTTAGTCAGGCGGCCGAGGCGCTGCATGTCACCCATGGCGCCGTCAGCCGGCAGATCAAGGTACTGGAGGAGCATTTGGGCGTAGCCCTGTTCGTCAAGGACGGGCGTGGCATCAAACTCACAGATGCAGGCCTACGCCTGCGTGATGCCAGTGGTGAGGCTTTCGATCGCTTGCGCAGTGTGTGCGCCGAGCTCAGTCGCGATGTCAGCGAGGCGCCATTTGTGCTGGGTTGCTCGGGCAGCCTGCTGGCGCGCTGGTTCATTCCGAGGCTGGGGCGCCTTAAGGCGGACTTGCCGGAATTGCGCCTGCATCTGTCAGCCGGTGAAGGTGACCTTGACCCGCGTCGCCCAGGCCTTGATGCATTGCTGGTGTACGCTGAGCCGCCATGGCCTTCGGACATGCAGGTGCATGTGCTGGCCGAGGAGCGTATCGGCCCGGTGCTCAGCCCGCATTTTGCCGGCTTCGAACGCTTGCGTGGCGCACCTGCCAGCGCCCTGCTGCAGGAGGCTCTGCTGCATACCACGTCACGTCCGCAAGCATGGCCAACCTGGGGTGAGCAGCAGGGGCTGGCCCCGGCCAGGTTGCAGTACGGTCAGGCGTTCGAGCATTTGTATTATTTGCTGGAGGCTGCGGTTGCAGGCCTTGGCATCGCCATCGCGCCGCAGCCACTGGTGGCTGATGACCTGCGGGCCGGGCGCCTTAGCGCACCGTGGGGCTTTTCCCCCACCCGGGCAGCTTTGGCGTTGTGGGTGCCCCGGCGCGCCGCAGATGGGCGCGCCGAGCAGTTGGCGCAGTGGCTACGCGCCGAGCTTGCGCGGCAGAGCGCTTAGTTACGTTTGGTCAGTAGGTAGGCTGCCAGCAGGCCCAGTGCACCAATGGCTACCCCTGCGGTGGTGTACGGGTGTTCCTGAGCGTAGTCGCGGGTGGCGATGCCAGTCTGGCGGGTGCGCTGTTTAACCTCCTCATAGGCATCGCTCAGCAGGCTGCGCGAATGACGGAGGGCGCTCTCGGCGTTGCTGCGGATTGCCTTCACCGACTTCTGGGACTCTTCCGAGGCATCATGCTTGAGGTTCTCCAGGCTTTTCAGAAGGCTCTCGATCTCTGCTTCCATGCTTTCCAGGGATGTTTTACGCAGCGAGTTGCGGTGCATGTTGACTCTCCTTTGCAGTATGGGCTGTAAGAGTTGCGACCCTTGGCCCGCGAAAAAGTGCGATCGAACTTTCACCTTTGCGGACGGCTCGCAGGTAAACCAGGCCTACGCTGCTAGGCTGAATTTCACTGTTATCCAAGGAGCGTGAACATGACTGACCATCACACTTACAAGAAGATCGAGCTGGTGGGGTCTTCGCCTACCAGCATCGAAGACGCGATCAACAATGCCCTGGCCGAAGCCGGCAAAAGCATCAAGCACCTGGAATGGTTCGAGGTGATCGATACCCGTGGCCATATCCGCGACAACAAGGCGGCGCACTTCCAGGTCACGCTGAAGGTCGGCTTCCGTATCGCCAATAGCTGACACATTGCCGGGCTGGAATAGCCGGGCGTGATGGGTTATTACAAAGGGGGCGCCTTGGCGGGCGCCCTTTCTCATTTCATCTGCACAAGGAAAGCGATCGATGAACAAACTGATTCTGGCGCTGGGCCTGATGACCCTGGCCGGTGGTGCGCTGGCAGCAGGCAAGCCGTGCGAGGAACTGAAGGCAGAGATTGCGGCCAAGCTGGATGCCAAAGGGGTTTCTGGCTACAAGCTGGAGATCGTCAAAAAAGGCGAACCTGCGGGCAAGGTGATTGGTAGCTGTGAGGCAGGCACCAAAGAGATTGTGTACCGACGCGGCTGATGTGCTGGCCCCTTCGCGGGCTTGCCCGCTCCCACAGGTTCGGCACTGGCCTCAGGCCCTGTGATATCCCTGTGGGAGCGGGCGAGCCCGCGAAGAAGGTCACTCGGTCTTCAGGGCCTGCGCTAACAGTTCATAGGACCGAATCCGGTCCGCATGCTCATACAGGTCACAGGTAAAAATCAGCTCATCGGCCCCGGTCTGCTCCAGCAGCACCTCCACCTTGGCCCGTACCTTCTGCGGGCTGCCGATCATCGCCAGGCCCAGGAAACTGCCCACCGCATCACGCTCATGGGGCAGCCACAAGCCATCCATGCTTTCTACCGGCGGCTTCTGCATGAGGCTCTGGCCGCGAATCAGCGCCAGGATGCGTTGGTACACCGAGGTAGCCAGGTATTCGGCCTTTTCGTCGGTTTCTGCCACTACCATGGGGATGCCCAGCATCACATACGGCTTGTCGAGCGTGGTCGAGGGCTTGAAATGGTTGCGGTACACGCGGATTGCCTCATGCATCATGCGCGGCGCAAAGTGCGAAGCGAAGGCGTAGGGCATGCCGCGCATGCCCGCCAGCTGGGCGCTGAACAGGCTGGAACCGAGCAGCCACATCGGCACATCCGTGTCGTGCCCCGGCACGGCGATCACTTTTTGATCATCGGTACGCGGGCCGAGGTAGCGCGACAGCTCTTCGACATCGTCCGGGAAGTCGTCCGGGCCGCCAGCGCGGTCGCGGCGCAGGGCATAGGCCGTCATCTGGTCCGAACCCGGCGCACGGCCCAGGCCCAGGTCGATTCGCCCCGGGTACAGGCTGGCCAAGGTGCCGAACTGTTCGGCAATCACCAGTGGCGCGTGGTTGGGCAGCATCACCCCGCCAGAGCCCACGCGAATGGTCGAAGTACCGCCGGCCAGATAGCCGATCAGCACCGACGTCGCCGAACTGGCGATGCCGTCCATGTTGTGGTGCTCGGCCACCCAGAAGCGGTTGTAGCCAAAGCGCTCGACGTGCTGGGCCAGGTCCAGCGAGTTGCGCAGCGACTGCGCGGGGCCCGCGCCGGCGCGCACGGGCACCAGATCGAGGGTGGATATTTTCAGGTCACGCAGCTGCGTCATTTCAGCCTCCGCAAAGGTGGTTGGCCAGAGGCCTTTTAAACTCTGTATGGGCATATTTGAAGGATTCAATGTCTGCTGTGCGATTGGTCTGAACTTGCCGTGAGTGACTGGCCTCTGAACCCATAAGCACTAACCGAACGACCAGGAGGCACTATGAAAAAGACAGCATCGGCGATTTGGCAAGGTGGCCTGAAGGACGGCAAGGGCCTGCTTTCTACCGAAAGCGGCGCGCTCAAGCAGAACCCTTATGGCTTCAACACCCGTTTCGAGGGCACGCCCGGGACCAACCCGGAGGAGCTGATTGGCGCGGCGCATGCCGGCTGCTTCTCGATGGCGTTGTCGATGATGCTGGGTGAAGCAGGCCTGACAGCGGACCGGATCGACACCGCCGCCGAGGTGACGCTCGACAAGCTGCCTGATGGTTTTGCTATCACTGCCGTGCACCTGGTGCTCAGGGCGAAGGTGCCCGGGGCGAGCGAAGCGCAGTTCCTGGAAATTGCCAACAAGGCCAAGGAAGGGTGCCCGGTGTCCAAGGTGCTGAACGCGAAAATCAGCCTGGATGCAGCGCTGGTGGGCTGAAGCGGCGCAACGGCAGCGGTTTGCTGTAGTCTAAACAGCGTCGGCAGCACGCTGCCTTTTCAGGAGCCGTTCCATGATTCGCGTAGCAATCGCCGTGTTGGCTTCCCTGGTCGCCACCTCCACGTTGGCGGCGGTCAAGCCGTGCGAAGAGCTGAAAGCCGAGATCGAGGCAAAGATCCAGGCTCAGGGTGTGCCGTCCTACACCCTGGAGATCGTGCCCAACAATGAGGTCAAGGACCAGAACATGGTCGTCGGGACCTGCGATGGCGGCACGAAGAAGATCATTTACCAAAAGAATGATCGGTAGGCACCCGTACAGGGGTCGCTACGCGCCCCCTGTTCACGGAATGCAGAACACGTCGCTAGGCTCGTTCACCAGCACCTTGCGGCTGGCGTCATATAGCAGCACCTGCGGCTCCATCACTGGCGCCCGTGCTTCCAGGCGATAACGTTCGCCAGCTTTGAAGCCGTCAAAGCGCACGGTCAGGTAGCAGGTTCGGTCCCTGGGCTCGGACATGATGCCGCCCGAATAGATTTCATAATCGAAGCGCACCACCAATTCGTGCT
Source organism: Candidatus Pseudomonas phytovorans (assembly GCA_029202525.1). Classification (NCBI taxonomy): domain Bacteria; kingdom Pseudomonadati; phylum Pseudomonadota; class Gammaproteobacteria; order Pseudomonadales; family Pseudomonadaceae; genus Pseudomonas; species Candidatus Pseudomonas phytovorans. The sequence continues at coordinate 458,087 of CP119325.1, read as the reverse complement.
TGCCCGGCGTTACCTGGAAGTAACGGCCGTCATCCAGGCGTTTGCCATCGAGGCGGTCGGCCATGATCACCCGGCCGGGAGTCATGGTGTAGAGATCGACCCAGGCCTGCTTGGGGTCGACGGGGGGCAAGGGGCTGGCGCAAGCCCCCAGTGCACTGAGGGCGATCAGCATCATGGGCTGGCGCATGGCAAAACTCCCACTTGCGATTTACAAGGTCTAAGCATAGCGCCGTTTGCGGTGTTCAGGTGCGCTGACAGCCCGCTGGCAGGCCTTGGCCAAGCAGTTTTTGCTGGTGGTCGTACAGTTTGATCCAGGGGCGGAAGCCAATGCTGCCGGCCTGCAGCTGGTAGCGCTGGCCGGCGCTGAAGTCCTTGAAGGTCAGCTTGACCTGGCAATCGCGCCACAACGGCTCGTCGACTGGGCCAATGTTGCTGGGAGTGACCGGGAACTGGTAGCGCACGGTCAGCTCGTGGCTACCGGGCTGTACTTCGAAATAGCGGCTTTCTGCCCAGTCACGCTCATCTACCTGCACGGCGTCCAGCGAGGTGTTGTCGTAGGGGGTGAGGTCGATCCAGGCCTGGTTCGGGTCCGGGTCTGGCAACGTGGAACAGGCGGATATCAGCAACAGTGAACCGGCAACCCACAATGCACGCATGGCGAAACTCCCCCTTGGCGAGATAGTCTTGGAGCGAATTGGCCTTGAGCGAGTCAGACAGTTGCGGATGCTTCGACTTTTTCTTATACAGCGCTCAGGCCCTGGGGCACTCGACCGCGTTTTCATCCGTTTTGTTCCCCTGCTGGCGGCGCTCCTGCTGAACGGTTGCAGCAGCGCGGCCTACTATGGGCAGCTGGCGGAAGGCCAGTTGCAGCTGCTGCGTGCACGCCAGCCTGTAGCGCAGGTGGTGGCCGACCCGGCCACGTCCCCGCAATTACGCGCGCGCCTGGCGCACGCCGAGCAGGCGCGGGTGTTCGCCAGCCAGCAGCTGAAGCTGCCGGATAACCGTAGTTACCGGGTTTATGCCGACATTGGCCGGCCTTATGTGGTGTGGAATGTGTTCGCCACGCCGGAGTTGTCATTGCAGCCGGTGACGCACTGTTTCCCGGTCGCGGGGTGCGTGGCTTATCGCGGCTATTACCAGCAAGGCGCGGCACGCGGGGCGGCGGCGTTGATGCGCCAGAAGGGCCTGGATGTGTATCTGGGGGGCGTGGAGGCTTATTCGACCCTTGGCTGGTTCGACGACCCGATCCTGTCGTCAATGGTCGGTTGGGGCGACGAGCGCCTGGCCACGCTGATTTTCCATGAGCTGGCTCACCAGCGCTTCTATGTTCAGGACGATACCGAGTTCAACGAGTCGTTTGCTTCGTTCGTCGAGCAGGAAGGCACCCGGCAATGGCGCGTGGCGCGGGGGCTGAATGCCGTTGGCGAGGATCAGGGGCAGCAGCGTGATCAGTTCATCCGGCTGGTGCTGGCCAGCCGTGAGCGATTGCAGGCGATTTATGCCGGGCCGCTGGATGATGCGCACAAACGGCTGGCCAAGCGGGCGGAGTTCGAGCGGCTGAGGCGGGAGTACCGGCAGGTTCGCGACGACCAGTGGGGCGGTGACAAGCGCTATGACGCCTGGGTGTATGGGCCTTTGAACAACGCCAAGTTATTGCCGTTTGGGCTGTATGACCAGTGGGTACCGGCGTTTGCGGCGGTGTTTCGGGAGGTTGACGGGGATTGGGAGCGGTTTTATCAGCGGGTTGAGCAATTGGGAAGGTTGCCGATTGCTGACAGGAAGGCGGCGTTGCAGAAGTTGATGGTCAACTCGTGAGATTTTGGGGCCGCTTTGCGGCCCATCGTCGGCAAGCCAACTCCCACAGGGGCTGCACAAGGTTTGAAATTGTTGCAGGACCTGTGGGAGCTGGCTTGCCGGCGATGGGCTGCAAAGCAGCCCCCATGGCCATCAAGCCTTGAGAAATGCCTGATGCATCTCGGCCAGGGTCGCAAAGTGGAAAGCCGGTTGTTCGGCCATCAACTCTTCCTGGCTACCAAACCCATACCCCACCGCCACGGCCTGCAAGCCATTGCTGCGGGCACCGATCAGGTCGTGCTTGCGATCACCGATCATCAATGTCTGCGCCGGGTCCAGCCCTTCTTCATCCAGCAAATGGCGAATCAGCTCGACCTTGTTGGTACGCGTGCCGTCCAGTTCGCTGCCATAGATCACCTTGAAGTGCTGGTCGAAGGCAAAGTGCCGGGCGATTTCGCGGGCGAACTCCCAGGGCTTGGAGGTAGCGATGTACAGCGTGCGGCCCTGCCCGTTCAGGGCTTCGAGCAACTCCGGCACGCCCTGGAACACCAGGTTTTCGTACAGCCCGGTGACGCGGAAGCGCTCCCGGTAGAAGTTGACCGCCTCCCAGGCCTTGGCTTCGTCGAAGCTGTAGAACTGCATGAAGGCTTGCAGCAGGGGTGGGCCGATGAAATGCTCGAGGCGGGCCAGGTCTGGCTCGTCGATGCCCAGCTTGGCCAATGCATACTGGATCGAGCGGGTGATACCCAGGCGCGGGTCTGTCAGGGTACCGTCGAGGTCGAAGAGAATGTTTTGCTGATGCATGTTCGTCTCGTTAATCGGGTTTATTCCGGTTGGTCGTAGCCTTCGGCCAGGTGCTGGTCCTTGAGCTTCACGTAGTTGCCGGCGCTGTAGGAGAAGAACGCGCGCTCTTTGTCGTTCAGCAGCCGGGCCTGTTTCACCGGGCTGCCCATGTACAGGTAACCACTGACCAGGCGCTTGCCCGGTGGTACCAGGCTGCCGGCACCGATGATCACTTCGTCCTCGACGATGGCGCCATCCATGATTGTGCTGCCCATGCCGACCAGAATGCGGTTACCCAGCGTGCAGCCATGCAGCATCACTTTGTGGCCGATGGTCACCTCGTCGCCGATGATCAGCGGGAAGCCGTCCGGGTTGAACGGGCCGGCGTGGGTGATGTGCAGCACGCTGGCGTCCTGCACGCTGGTGCGCTCACCGATGCGGATGCGGTGCATGTCACCGCGCACCACGGTCATGGGCCAGATCGAGCTGTCTTCACCGATCTCCACGTCGCCCAGCACCACCGCCGAACGGTCGACGAAGGCACGCAGTCCAACTTTCGGAGTGTGTTGCTGGAAGCTTCGGATGGCCATGATAGCGTCTCTCATCTGTGCCGATAGGCAGGCTGCCTGCTGCGGTCGGCGTCGATTGTAATTAAGATGGGGCAGTGTTTCTTCTGCCAAGGTATCCAAACCGTGACTGCGAACAACCCGCTTCTGCAATCCCACGATCTGCCGCCCTTCTCGCAAATCCGTGCCGAACACGTGTTGCCGGCGATCGAAGCTATCCTGGCCGACAACCGTAAAGCCATTGCCGAGATCCTCGAAAAGCACGGCAAGGCCCCTACCTGGGCTGGCCTGGTGCTGGCGATGGACGAACTGAACGACCGCCTGGGCGCTGCCTGGAGCCCGGTCAGCCACCTCAATGCGGTGTGCAACAGCGCCGAGCTGCGTGAGGCCTACGAGTCGTGCCTGCCGGCGCTGAGCGCCTACTCTACCGAACTGGGCCAGAACCGTGCGCTGTTCGACGCCTACCAGGCGTTGATCAACAGCCCTGAAGCCGCCGGTTTCGATGTGGCACAAAAGACGATTCTCGAGCACGCCCTGCGTGACTTCCGTCTGTCGGGTATCGACCTGTCGGCGGACAAGCAGCAGCGCTACGCCGAAGTGCAAAGCAAGCTCAGCGAGCTGGGCAGCCGCTTCTCCAACCAATTGCTCGACGCCACCCAGGCCTGGACCAAGCACGTTACCGATGAAGCTGCACTGGCCGGCCTGACCGACTCGGCCAAGGCGCAGATGGCGGCCGCTGCCCAGGCCAAGGGCCTCGACGGTTGGCTGATTACACTGGAATTCCCCAGCTACTACGCGGTGATGACCTACGCCAGCGACCGCGCCCTGCGTGAAGAGCTGTATGCCGCCTACTGCACCCGCGCTTCGGACCAGGGCCCCAACGCCGGCCAGAACGACAATGGCCCGGTGATGCAGGAAATCCTTGGCCTGCGCCAGGAGCTGGCCGAACTGCTGGGCTACAAGAACTACGCCGAGCTGAGCCTGGCCACCAAGATGGCCGAGTCCAGCGACCAGGTGCTGAGCTTCCTGCGTGACCTGGCCAAGCGTTCCAAGCCGTTTGCCGCCCAGGATCTGGAGCAGTTGAAGGCCTACGCTGCTGAGCAAGGCTGCCCTGAACTGGCCAGCTGGGACGCCGGCTACTTTGGCGAGAAGCTGCGCGAGCAGCGCTACAGCGTGTCGCAGGAAGCCCTGCGCGCCTACTTCCCGATCGACAAGGTGCTGGGTGGCTTGTTCAGCATCGTGCAGCGCCTTTACGGCATCGAAATCGCCGAGCTCAAGGGTTTCGACAGCTGGCATCCGGATGTACGCCTGTTCGAGATCAAGGAAAACGGCCAGCACGTCGGCCGCTTCTTCTTCGACCTGTACGCCCGCGCAAACAAGCGTGGCGGTGCCTGGATGGACGGCGCCCGAGACCGCCGCCGCACGGCCGGTGGCCAGCTGCAGAGCCCGGTGGCCAACCTGGTGTGCAACTTCACCCCGGCTGCGCCCGGCAAGCCTGCGCTGCTGACGCACGACGAAGTCACCACCCTGTTCCACGAATTCGGCCACGGCCTGCACCATATGCTGACCCGCATCGAGCATGCCGGTGTATCCGGTATCAACGGCGTGGCGTGGGACGCGGTCGAACTGCCAAGCCAGTTCATGGAAAACTGGTGCTGGGAGCCGGAAGGCCTGGCATTGATCTCCGGCCATTACGAAACCGGCGCCGCCCTGCCCCAGGATTTGCTGGACAAGATGTTGGCGGCGAAAAACTTCCAGTCGGGCATGATGATGGTGCGCCAGCTGGAATTCTCGCTGTTCGACTTCGAACTGCATGCCACCCATGGTGACGGCCGCAGTGTGTTGCAGGTGCTAGAAGGCGTTCGCGACGAGGTATCGGTCATGCGCCCACCGGCCTACAACCGCTTCCCTAACAGCTTTGCGCACATCTTCGCTGGCGGTTATGCGGCGGGTTACTACAGCTACAAGTGGGCCGAGGTGCTGTCGGCAGACGCCTTCTCGCGTTTTGAGGAAGAAGGCGTGCTGAATGCCGAAACCGGCCGCGCGTTCCGTGAGGCGATCCTGGCCCGCGGTGGTTCGCGTGAACCCATGGAGCTGTTTGTCGACTTCCGTGGGCGTGAGCCTTCCATCGATGCGTTGCTGCGCCACAGTGGCCTCACCGAGAGCGCTGCGGCATGAGCGAGGTTGCTGTGAACAAGACCAAGAAGCGCTTCATTGCCGGGGCGGTATGCCCGGCATGCAGCGAGCCTGACAAGCTGATGATGTGGAGCGAAGACGACACCCCGCACCGTGAGTGTGTGGCCTGTGGCTTCACCGACACCCTCAACGAGCAGGGCCTGTCGGTGCCCAAGGAGCTTGGCACCCGGGTCAACCACCTGGCACCCAAGGCCGCACCTGCCAAGGTACAGACGGTGCAGTTCTTCCCTAATCCGAAGCTGAAGAAGCCGGCAGAGTAAGGGCAGGCTGCCGGACCAGAGGCGCTGGTGGATTCAAGGTTGTTGCGATACTGTATGTAAATACAGTATCCGGAGCAGCCATGAATCCCCCAGCACCGCTAAAGGGCCGTGGCACGGCACACAACCCTCACAATCGTTTTGCCCCGAACCATTCTGTGATGGAGGACGACGGCTGGTATCAGGAAGTGCCGCAGACCCAGGGCACAGAAGTGCGCAGCGAGACGGCGAAGTCGGTCATCAGCCGCAACACCTCGCCTGATTTACCTTTTGATCGCTCTATAAACCCCTATCGCGGCTGCGAACATGGCTGCATTTACTGCTATGCCCGCCCCTCCCATGCCTATTGGGACCTCTCCCCCGGCCTGGACTTCGAAACCAAGCTGATCGCCAAGACCAATGCCGCCGAAGTGCTCGCCCAACAGCTGAGCAAGCCGGGTTACGTGTGCGCGCCGATCAACCTGGGCTCCAATACCGACCCCTACCAGCCGATCGAGCGCGAGCAGATGCTGACCCGGCGTTTGCTGGAAGTGTTGCTGCGTTTTCGGCACCCGGTGACCATCGTGACCAAGGGCTCGCTGGTGTTGCGCGATCTCGATTTGCTGGCCGAGATGGCCAAGCAGCGCTTGGCGCGGGTGATGATCAGCCTGACCACGCTGGACGATGACCTCAAGCGGGTACTCGAACCCCGCGCTGCGTCACCCGGTGCGCGGTTGCGGGCCATCCGCGTATTGCGCGAAGCGGGCGTGCCGGTGGGGGTGCTGTGTTCGCCGATGATTCCAATGATCAACGACAGTGAGCTGGAGCGTTTGCTGGAGGCGGCCAAGGAGGCAGGCGCACAAAGCGCGGCCTACATGATGTTGCGCCTGCCGCTGGAGGTGGCACCGCTGTTCGAACAGTGGCTGAACGACCACTACCCGCAGCGGGCGGCGCATGTATTGAGCCTGATCCGCCAGAGCCGCGGCGGCGAACTCTATGACAGCCGGTTTGGTGCGCGCATGCGCGGTGAAGGGGTGTTTGCCGATTTGCTGGCGCAGCGCTTTGCCAAAACCATGAAGCGCCTGGATTTTGAAGGCCGCGAGGCGCAGGGGCTGGATTGTTCTGCGTTCTGCCCGCCGGGTGGGCAGATGGCGTTGTTTTAAATCCAATGCTTACGCGACCCCTTTAGGAGCGGCCTATTGCCAGCCCGGAACGTGACTAATCCGAGTTAATAGTTACGCTAATACATATTGGCAGTTGATGTTTTTTTGCTATTATCCATTTCCCGCCTTTTATATCTGGAACACCCGTTCTAGAGCCTTCGAATTAAGTTTCAGTTAAGTTTTCCCCGCTAGCGTAGGAAATCAGTCCACACCGACTGTGATCTATGGCCCGTGCGTGTCATCTAAATCCCTGCATAGCCAGAATCTTTCACCGGTAAAATGGATTTACCTACACACCGTCAAGAGGATGAATCATGCCCGTCAAGGACCCATCCAAGGTCGTTCCGCCGGTCCCCGCGGAAAGCGCCGATGCCGCACTGAAGCATATTGTCGATGGCTTCCTGCGCTTTCACCATGACGTCTTCCCCGATCAGCAAGAGCTGTTCAAGAAGCTCGCCACTGCGCAAACACCGCGCGCCATGTTCATCACCTGCGCCGACTCGCGTATCGTCCCCGAGCTGATCACCCAGAGCTCGCCAGGCGACCTGTTCGTGACCCGTAACGTGGGTAACGTGGTACCGCCATACGGCCAGATGAATGGCGGCGTTTCCAGCGCCATCGAGTACGCCGTACTGGCACTGAAAGTGCACCACATCATCATCTGCGGCCACTCCGACTGCGGCGCGATGCGCGCGGTACTCAACCCGCACTCGCTGGACAAGATGCCCACGGTCGGTGCCTGGTTGCGCCACGCCGAAGTGGCTCGCACCGTGGTCGAGAACAACTGCTCGTGCGGCAGTGAACACGAAACGATGCAGGTGCTGACCAAGGAAAACGTCATCGCCCAGCTGCACCACCTGCGCACCCACCCTTCGGTGGCCTCGCGCCTGGCTGCGGGCCAGCTGTACATCCATGGCTGGGTCTACGACATCGAGACCAGCAGGATCGAAGCCTACGACGCCGCCAGCGACAGCTTCCTGCCCCTGGCTGCTGGCGAGCCGGTCCCCTGCGCGACTCCGAGAGGCCGCTACTAAGCGACCCATCCAACGCTAGAACCTTGATAGCCGGCTGCACCCTGTAGGGGTGTGGCGCGGCCTTCTGCTGCCTTGAATTCCCTGACTGCCTTGCCGGCACTCCTGCTGGCGGCCCGCGCCTGCGCGCTTGTCAGGGGCAAACGTGCCCACGGCCAGGGACATGGCCGTGCGACAAAGAAAGGAGAAATACGGTGAACATTACACAGTTGAAAGCGGCCCTGCCGCGTGAGTTGCTGGCGTCGGTGGTGGTCTTTCTGGTGGCGCTGCCATTGTGCATGGGTATCGCGATTGCCTCGGGTATGCCGCCGGCAAAAGGCCTGATTACCGGCATTATCGGCGGCATTGTGGTGGGTTTCCTCGCCGGTTCGCCGTTGCAGGTCAGTGGCCCGGCCGCTGGCCTGGCAGTTCTGGTGTTCGAGCTGGTGCGCCAGCATGGCATGGCCATGCTCGGGCCGATCCTGTTGCTGGCCGGGCTGCTGCAGCTGCTGGCAGGGCGCCTGCGCCTGGGTTGCTGGTTCCGCGTCACTGCGCCAGCTGTGGTTTACGGCATGCTGGCGGGGATTGGTGTGCTGATCGTGTTGTCGCAGGTGCATGTGATGTTCGATACGGCGCCGCAGCCTTCCGGTTTGCAGAACCTGCTGGAGTTCCCGTCCACGGTTGCCGCAGCCCTGCCACAGGAAAGCACAGGCTCCGGCTGGATGGCCGGTGCGCTGGGCCTTGGCACCATTGCCATCATGTGGGGTTGGGAGCGCTTGCGGCCGCAGCGGCTGCGCTTCGTCCCTGGCGCCCTGCTGGGTGTTGCAGCCATGACGGTCACCAGTATGTGGCTGGCCTTGCCGGTAAACCGCGTGCAGGTGCCGGCAGACCTGTCCGAGGCCATCGACTGGATCCGCCCGGATGACCTGATGCAACTGGCCGACCCTACCTTGCTGGTCGCCGCCTTTGCCCTGGCCTTCATTGCCAGCGCCGAAACTTTGCTGTCGGCCGCGGCCGTAGACCGCATGCACAGTGGCCAGCGTTCGGACTTCGACCGTGAACTGTCCGCGCAAGGTATTGGCAACATGCTCTGTGGGGTACTGGGTGCGCTGCCGATGACGGGCGTGATCGTGCGCAGTTCGGCCAACGTACAGGCTGGGGCGCAGACGCGGGCATCGGCAATCTTCCACGGCCTGTGGCTGTTGGCTTTCGTGGTGGTGCTGAGCAGCGTGCTGCAGCAGATTCCGGTGGCGAGCCTGGCGGGTGTGCTGGTGTTTACCGGGATCAAGCTGGTTGACTTCAAAGCGTTCCGTGGCCTGGGCCGTTATGGCCGCATGCCGATGTTCACTTATGCGGCGACGGCGTTGGCGATCATCTTCACCGACCTGCTGACCGGCGTGCTGCTGGGCTTTGCGCTGACCTTGCTGAAGCTGGCGTTCAAGGCGGCGCGGCTGAAGATCAACCTGGTGAACCTGGAAAAGCTTGGGCACATGGAGCTGCGGCTCAGCGGTGCGGCGACGTTCCTCAAGGTACCGGCGCTGACCCAGGTGCTTGATGGCGTGCCAGCAGGGACCACGTTGCATGTGCCGCTGGGTAACTTGAGCTATATCGACCACTCGTGCCTTGAGTTGCTGGAGGATTGGCACCGAAGTAATGCTGCAAACGGGTCGCGGTTGTTGATCGAGCAGCGGCGGTTGAAGCGGCGGATCGAGGGGCGGTTGCGGACTACGGCGGGGGTTGGGGCCTGAAGCTGAAGTTTTGTATTGCCTGAACTGGCCTCTTCGCGGGCACGCCCGCTCCCACAGGGACCGCACATAATTCAGATGCTGTGCGGTCCTTGTGGGAGCGGGCGTGCCCGCGAAGAGGCCGGTGCAGGAATATCAGGCCGGTTGACCCAGCTCGACACCCAGCTGGCGCGACAGGCAAGGCCAGCGTTTCCATGCCTCACCAGTTGCCGGGCTACTCAGCTTCTCGCGGTAGGCTTCCACCGATTCCACCGCAAAGCTTGCGTCATTGAGCATCTCATCCACCGAGTGGTGCACCACTTCATCCAGCTGGTTGGCAAATTCTTCGCCAATCAACTGGTGGGCAATCAGGTTGGCGACGGTGGTGTCGACAGGGATCAGCGGCTGCTGGAAGTGGCGGATATACAGGTCATTCACCTCCTCCACCAGGCGATGCGCCAGGTATGCCTCATCCAGCAGGCAGTCCAGGCCAACATGCCCGTCCATCACCTCGGGCGGCTGCAGAAAGTAGGCCTCGGCAATTTTCAGTACAGGTTTGATCTGCGACTCGATCCCGGCCTCGATGGCGACCTCGTGCGCGGCCTCCAGCAGTTCCGGAACCTGGTCGATGTAGGCGCTGACGAAGCGCGCCAAAGTACCCTGGGCGTCCTGCTCAGGCAGTTGGATCGAGGGGTGCAGATGGGGCAGTTGCAGCTCGAGACGCGCTTTCAATTGGCCGGTCTGGCCTTCGTGTTGATGGGCTTGGCTTACCTGCTCGCGTACAGCAGCGATGTTCATGACAACTCCAGGGACATTACGTTTCAAACGGAAGACACTAAGGTAGCTCGGTATACAGCATACCTAAGACGCATTTGTTATAAGTCGCGCAAACGTGTGCATGTTGCGGCATATCGGACTGCCATTATTGCGCCACACCCTATCAAGCGCACGGTTTTCAACGCATCTGGCCATTTAGTGAAGTTCATTTCACAGGCTTCATTGCGTGCCTTTGGTCGCTGTCTATACTCGGGTTGAACGTGATTCGTTGATGAGGCCCGACTGCTTTTGCAGGGGCTCGGTCGTCGAAGCCAGGCAGTCTTGACCGCCGTTCCCTCTTGCCGCAGGCCACGCCTCCGGGACAACAAGAATTAGAAGGGGAACCCGCAATGATGCGACATCCACATGTCTGGATGGGCCTCCTGTTGTGGTCGGTTTTTGGTCAGGCCAACGCCGCCTGGACCGTGAACATGCACCCGGGGGCGACGGAAGTCTCCAACGCCGTCTTCGACCTGCACATGACCATCTTCTGGATCTGCGTGATCATCGGCATCGTGGTGTTTGGCGCGATGTTCTGGTCAATGGTCGTCCATCGCCGCTCCACAGGCCAGCAGGCCGCGCATTTCCACGAGCATACCTGGGTGGAAATCATGTGGACCGTGGTGCCCTTCCTGATCCTGGTGGTCATGGCCATCCCGGCCACCAAGACCCTGATCGACATCTACGACGCCAGTGAGTCGGACATCGACATCCAGGTCACCGGCTACCAGTGGAAGTGGCATTACAAATACCTGGGCCAGGACGTGGAGTTCTTCAGCAACCTGGCCACCCCCGCCGACCAGATTCACAACAAGGCCCCCAAGGACGAGCACTACCTGCTCGAAGTCGACCAGCCGCTGGTGCTGCCTGTGGGTGCCAAAGTGCGCTTCCTGGTGACTGCCGCCGATGTGATCCACTCCTGGTGGGTACCGGCCTTCGCGGTCAAGCGTGATGCCATCCCGGGCTTCGTCAACGAAGCCTGGACCCGTGTCGAAAAGCCCGGCATCTACCGCGGCCAGTGCACCGAGCTGTGCGGCAAGGACCACGGCTTCATGCCGGTGGTGGTCGAGGTCAAATCCAAGGCTGACTACGACACCTGGCTCGGCGAGCGCAAGGCTGAGGCCGCCAAGCTCAAAGAGCTGACCAGCAAGGAATGGACCCTGGAAGAGCTGGTGGAACGTGGCGACAAGATTTACCACACCACCTGCGTGGCCTGTCACCAGGCCGAAGGCCAGGGCCTGCCGCCGATGTTCCCGGCGCTCAAGGGCTCGAAGATCGCCACCGGTCCAAAAGAGGGCCACCTGAGCATCGTCTACCACGGCAAGCCCGGCACCGCCATGGCCGCCTTTGGCAAGCAGCTTTCGGAAGTCGACATCGCTGCTGTGGTCACCTACGAGCGCAATGCCTGGGGCAACAACAAGGGCGACATGGTCACGCCGAAGGACGTGCTGGCGCTGAAGCAGGCAGAAGCCAAGTGAACCGGGTTACTCGCGGCAATCAATGGATTGCAGGAGACAGGACATGAGTGCAGTGATCGACGACCACGCCCACGGCCATGACCATGCGCACGGCCCGGCCAAGGGCCTGATGCGCTGGGTGCTGACCACCAACCACAAAGACATCGGCACCATGTACCTGTGGTTTGCCTTCATGATGTTCTTGCTTGGTGGTTCGTTCGCCATGGTGATTCGTGCCGAACTGTTCCAGCCTGGGCTACAGATCGTGGAGCCGGCGTTCTTCAACCAGATGACCACCATGCACGGCCTGATCATGGTGTTTGGCGCGGTGATGCCGGCGTTCGTCGGCCTGGCCAACTGGATGATCCCGCTGATGATCGGCGCGCCCGACATGGCCCTGCCGCGCATGAACAACTTCAGCTTCTGGTTGCTGCCGGCGGCGTTCCTGCTGCTGGTCTCGACTTTGTTCAGCCCTGGCGGGGGGCCAAACTTCGGCTGGACCTTCTATGCACCGCTGTCCACTACGTATGCGCCAGCCAGCGTCACCTTCTTCATCTTTGCCATCCACCTGATGGGCATCAGCTCGATCATGGGCGCGATCAACGTGATCGCCACCATTCTCAACCTGCGTGCCCCGGGCATGACGCTGATGAAAATGCCGCTGTTCGTCTGGACCTGGCTGATAACCGCGTTTCTGCTGATTGCGGTGATGCCGGTGCTGGCGGGCGTGGTGACCATGATGCTGATGGACATCCATTTCGGCACCAGCTTCTTCAGTGCTGCCGGCGGCGGTGACCCGGTGCTGTTCCAGCATGTGTTCTGGTTCTTCGGCCACCCCGAGGTGTACATCATGATCCTGCCGGCCTTTGGTGCCGTCAGCTCGATCATCCCGGCGTTCTCGCGCAAGCCGCTGTTTGGCTATACCTCGATGGTGTACGCCACCGGCGCGATTGCCTTCCTTTCGTTCATCGTCTGGGCCCACCACATGTTCGTGGTCGGCATCCCGGTAGTCGGTGAGCTGTTCTTCATGTACGCCACCATGCTGATTGCCGTGCCCACCGGGGTGAAGGTGTTCAACTGGGTCAGCACCATGTGGGAAGGGTCGCTTACCTTCGAAACGCCGATGCTGTTCGCCATCGCCTTTGTCATCCTGTTCACCATCGGCGGTTTCTCCGGGTTGATGCTGGCCATCGCCCCGGCGGACTTCCAGTACCACGATACCTACTTCGTGGTGGCGCACTTTCACTATGTGCTGGTGCCTGGGGCGATCTTCGGCATCTTTGCCTCGGCCTACTATTGGCTGCCGAAATGGACCGGCCACATGTACGACGAAACCCTCGGCAAGCTGCACTTCTGGCTGTCGTTCATCGGCATGAACATGGCCTTCTTTCCCATGCATTTCGTAGGGCTGGCCGGCATGCCGCGGCGTATTCCCGACTACAACCTGCAGTTCGCCGACTTCAACATGGTGTCGTCGATCGGTGCCTTCATGTTCGGCGCCACGCAAATCTTCTTCCTGTTCATTGTCATCAAGTGCATCCGCGGCGGCGCGCCGGCACCGGCCAAACCCTGGGATGGCGCCGAGGGCCTGGAGTGGTCGATCCCCTCGCCTGCGCCCTACCACACCTTCCAGACACCGCCGGAAGTGAAATAGGAAGCCCACCATGAACGGCCTGTCGCTGAAACGCCTGGTAACGCGCCTGCTGATGCTGACGGTGGTGATGTTCGCCTTCGGCTTCGCCCTGGTGCCGATCTACGACGTGATGTGCAAGGCGTTCGGTATCAACGGCAAGACCGGCGGGCAGTACGAAGGCAGCCAGGTCAGCGACCCGTCGCGTTCGGTACGGGTGCAGTTCATGTCGACCAATGCCAGCGACATGGTCTGGGACTTCTACTCCACGGCCGACCAGTTGGAGGTCAACCCGGGGGCGGTTAACCAGATGATCTTCATTGCCCATAACCCGACCGACAGGCCGATGAGTGCGCAGGCGATACCCAGCATCACCCCGGCCGAGGCCGCGGCATACTTCCACAAGACCGAGTGCTTCTGCTTTACCCAGCAGGTGCTGCAGCCCGGCGAACGCATCGAAATGCCGGTGCGCTTCATTGTCGACCGCGACCTGCCGGCCAGCGTGAAGCACCTGACACTGGCCTACACCTTGTTCGACATCACCGCTCGCCACCCGCCGGTCGCGCATGTTGCGGCCCAGGACGTCCAGCGCGCCCGTTAAGGGAAGGAGAACAGCAATGGCAAGTCATGAGCATTACTACGTACCGGCGCAGAGCAAGTGGCCGATCATCGCCACGATCGGCATGTTCATCACGGTGTTCGGCCTGGGCACCTGGTTCAACGACATGAAGGCCGGCCACCCGGACTCGCACGGGCCGCTGATTTTCTTTGTGGGTGCACTGTTCCTGGCCTACATGTTGTTCGGCTGGTTCGGTGCGGTGGTCAGGGAGAGCCGTGGCGGGTTGTACAGCCCGCAGCTGGACCGCTCGTTCCGCTGGGGCATGAGCTGGTTCATCTTCTCTGAGGTGATGTTCTTCATGGCCTTCTTTGGCGCGCTGTTCTACGTGCGCGTGCTGGCCGGGCCCTGGCTGGGCGGTGAAGGGGCCAAGGGTGTTGCGCACATGCTCTGGCCGACGTTCGAATTTACCTGGCCGCTGCTGCACACGCCCGACCCGAAACTGTTCCCGCCGCCCAAGGAAGTGATCGACCCGTGGCACCTGCCGCTGATCAACACCATTTTGCTGGTGAGCTCCAGTGTGACCATCACCATCGCCCACCACGCCTTGCGTCGTGATCACCGCGGACCGCTTAAATTCTGGATGGCGCTGACTATCCTGCTGGGCCTGTGTTTCATTGCGCTACAGGCCTTCGAGTACCACGAGGCCTATACCAAGCTGGGGCTGACGCTGGGCTCCGGGATCTACGGGGCGACGTTCTTCATGCTCACCGGCTTCCACGGTGCCCACGTGACCTTGGGCACGATAATCCTGATCGTAATGTTCGTGCGCATTTTGCGAGGGCACTTCAACCCGGAGAAACACTTCGGCTTCGAGGCAGCCAGCTGGTACTGGCACTTCGTCGACGTGGTGTGGGTGGGGTTGTTCATCTTTGTCTATGTGTTGTGAATAGAGAACCCTGTGGGAGCGGGCGCGCCCGCGAATGCGTCGGTACATTCAACATCGCATTCGCGGGCATGCCCGCTCCCACAGGGTCAGGTGAAAATTTCAGAAAGGGGCGTGGGAAACGAGCTGACCGCTGATGAAGCCCCAAGCGACCAGGCCGACGGTCAGCGCCGCCAGGGTAACCCGCACGGTCAGTGCCTTGAGCAAGCGGGTCGAGTTTTCATCGTCTTTGACCAGAAACACCAGGCCACTGAACAGGCTGGCAATCGTGGCCAACAGCATCAGGACAATCGCGGCCTTGAGCATGGCGCTACTCCGGGGGGATGCGGTGATGTGGATAAGTATAGCGAGGCGCCCGTGAGGCCGTTTCGCCCAGGCTGGGTACCAACGCTGGTAGTGCTTGCGCTGCTGCCGGGGCTGATTGCGCTCGGCTGTTGGCAACTCGGCCGTGCCGAGGAAAAGCGCGTGCTGCTGGCCACTTATGCCGAACGGCGGATCGAAGCACCGATCGCCACGGCCCAGCTCGTATCAACTGATGACAACGCATTCCGCCGCGTGCACCTGTATGGCCGCTTCGACGCCGAGCACAGCGTGCTGCTGGACAACCGCATGCGTGATGGCCAAGCGGGTGTCGAACTGCTGCAGCCCTTCCATGACCAGGCCAGTGGCCAGTGGCTGCTGATCAACCGCGGCTGGCTGCCGTGGCCAGACCGCCGCGTGCCGGTGCATTTCGATACCCCTTCACAGGCATTGGCACTGGGCGCTTCGGTGTACGTATCGCCCGGCAGCACGTTCCAGCTGCATCCCGACCCTGAAGGCGGCCAATGGCCGCATCTGCTGACCGCCATCGACGCCGCGCAGCTATGGTCGCAGCTCGGTCGCGAAGGTTTCGCCCACGAACTGCGCCTGGAGCCCGGCCCGGCAGCCTATCGCCTCGACTGGCCGGTGGTTGCCATGGGCCCGGAAAAACACGTGGGTTACGCCGTGCAGTGGTTTGCCCTGGCGATCGCCCTGGTTCTGCTCTACCTCTACTTCGGCTGGCACCACAACAAGGAGAAACGCCATGGCCACCGCCACTCCGCTGGACCTGCCTGAACGTGGCAAACCCAGAGCCCGCGGGCGTTTGCAGCTGTTGCTGATCCTGCTGGTGGTGCTTGGGCCGATGATCCTGGCCACCAGCATGTACAAGCTCAACTTCTGGGTACCGGAAGGCCGCAGCTACCATGGCGCCATGATCGGCAACGGCGAAAGCCGGACCGATATTGGCGTGGCCGGCCAGGACGAGCGCTGGCAATTGCTGGTCAGCGCGCCTGAAGCCTGCGCCGAGGACTGCCAGCGCCTGGTGTATCTGGCCCGGCAGATCCAGGTCGGCCTGGGCCGCGATGCCAGCCGTGCCAGCCATGCGCTGGCCACCGCCCAACCGTTGAGCGCCGACTACCAGGCGCTGCTAGGCCGCGAGTACCCGCAGCTGCAACGCTACCCGCTGGATGCCCCGCGCTACCTGCAAAAGGTAGGCGAACATGGCCCGCAGCTGTGGATCGTCGACCCGCACGGCAACCTGGTGCTGCGTTACGACGGCAAGGCCAACGGCAAGCATGTGCTGGATGACCTGCGCCACCTGCTCAAGCTGTCCAACATCGGCTAGGAGCCTGCCATGGCCAGACCTGGATTTCGCCTTGCTGTGTTTGCCACCCTGCTGGCACTGCTGGTCGTCCTGCTTGGGGCCTATACCCGCCTGACCCACGCCGGCCTCGGTTGCCCCGACTGGCCGGGTTGCTATGGCTTTATCAGTGTGCCCAAGAGCGAAGCGCAACTGGCCCATGCCGAGCTGCATTTCCCTGAGCACCCGGTGGAAGTAGCCAAGGGCTGGGCCGAGATGGTTCATCGCTACTTCGCCGGCACCCTGGCCTTGGTGATCGCGCTGCTCGCTTTCCAGGCTGTGCGCCGGCATGCCCGCGATGGCCAGCCTTATCGCCTGCCCGTGCTGTTGCTGGGCGTGGTATTGGCCCAGGCAGCTTTCGGCATGTGGACAGTTACCCTGAAGCTGTGGCCGCAAGTGGTCACGGCGCATTTGCTGGGAGGCTTCACGACGTTGAGCTTGCTGTTCCTGCTATCCCTGCGTTTATCCCGGGCGTTTGCGCCGTTACCCAAACTGCCGCTCAGTCTGCGTCGGATCGCTGCGTTGGCCCTGTTGGTGGTGATCGGCCAGATCGCATTGGGCGGTTGGGTCAGCGCCAACTACGCAGCGGTCGCCTGTATCGACCTACCGACCTGCCATGGCCAGTGGTGGCCGGCAGCGGACTTCAGTAATGGCTTTCACCTGACCCAGCACGTCGGCCCTAATTACCTGGGCGGCCAACTGGACAGTGATGCACGTACGGCCATCCACATCAGCCACCGGCTGGGCGCGTTACTGGTGACCTGCGTGCTGCTGATGCTCAGCTGGAAGCTGCACCGCTGCAGCCTCCCCGGCCTGGCACGGCTGGTGCTGCTGGCGCTGGCCCTGCAAGTGGGCCTGGGCATCAGCAACGTGGTGTTCCACCTGCCGCTGGCGGTGGCTGTTGCGCACAATGCCGGCGGGGCGATGTTGCTGCTGAGCATGGTGCTGGTGAACTACCGCATTCGCGTGGTCGACAAGGTTCGCGTGGGTGTCGGCCAGGGCTGGCGGCTGCGGCCAGTGGCCGGCGTGGGCATTTCCCATCACATGAGGAACGACTCGTGGCGACGCTTCTGAGCGCACGGCGGGCCAGCTGGCGCGATTACCTGGAGCTGACCAAGCCCAAGGTGGTGGTACTGATGCTGATCACTTCGCTGGCAGGCATGTTCCTGGCCACACGGGCGGGTGTCGGCTGGAGTGTGCTGCTGTTCGGCAACCTGGGGATCGCCCTGTGCGCTGGCGCTGCGGCGGTGGTCAACCATGTTGTGGACCGGCGGATCGATGCGCTGATGGCCCGCACCCAAAAACGGCCCCTGGCCCAGGGCCGGGTCGAGCCACTGCCGGCGCTGTTGTTCGCCCTGGCCCTGGCGCTGTTGGGCATGGCCATGCTGCTGGTGTTCACCAATGCCCTCACCGCCTGGCTGACGCTGGCCTCCCTGCTCGGTTATGCGGTGCTCTACACTGGCTTTCTCAAGCGCGCCACGCCACAGAACATCGTTATAGGGGGCTTGGCCGGCGCGGCCCCGCCGCTGCTCGGCTGGGTGGCGGTCAGCGGCCATGTCAGCGCCGAGCCCTTGCTGCTGGTGCTGATCATCTTCGCCTGGACCCCGCCGCATTTCTGGGCCCTGGCCATCCACCGCAAGGAAGAATATGCCAAGGCCGATATCCCGATGCTGCCGGTGACCCACGGCGAGCGCTACACCAAGCTGCATATCCTGCTGTACACCCTGATTCTGCTGGCGGTGAGCCTGCTGCCGTATGCCATCCACATGAGCGGCCCGCTGTACCTGGCCTGCGCCCTGGCGTTGGGCCTGCGCTTCCTGCATTGGGCTTGGGTGTTGTACCGTGGCAGCCGGCCGCACGCGGCGATCGGCACCTTCAAGTACTCTATCGGCTACCTGTTTGCGCTGTTCATCGCGTTGCTAATTGACCACTACCTGTTGCTGAACCTATGACCCGAACCCAGAAAACCGTCTTCATCCTCGTTGCCCTGGTCGCGCTGATCATGGGCCTGACCGTCAACAAGGTGCTCAATGGCCGCGACCAGCCCAACCCTACCGAGCTGATTGATGCGGGCATCATCCTGCTGCCGCAAAGCCGCACCGTGGCCGATGTGACCATGACCAACCAGGACGGCCAGCCCGTGCAGCTGGATGACCTGAAAGGCAAGTGGTCGCTGTTGTTCTTCGGCTACACCTATTGCCCGGACATCTGCCCGACCACCCTGGCCCAGCTGCGTCAGGTCAAGAGCGAGTTGCCCAAGGAAGCCGTCGACCGGCTGCAGGTGGTGCTGGTGAGCGTGGACCCGAACCGCGACACGCCGAACCAGCTGAAGCAGTACCTGGGCTATTTCGACAAGGATTTTGTGGGGGTGGCGGGGTCGATCGAAGATACCCAGAAGCTGGCCAATGCCTTGAGCATTCCGTTCATTCCGGCGGATACCAGCAAGCCGGGGTATACCGTGGATCACAGCGGCAACCTGGCGGTTGTGGGGCCGGACGGGCGTCAGCGCGGGTTTATTCGTGCGCCGTTCAATAACCAGAAGCTGGTGGCGCAGTTGCCCGGGCTTGTGAAGCGGGATTGATGGGGCTTTAAAAGCTTCGCGGGGCAAGCCCGCTCCCACAGGATTACCGTTAGCCTCGGGCTTGGCGATATCCCTGTGGGAGCGGGCTTGCCCCGCGAAGAATCCAGCGCGATATTCGGCTTAGAACGCCGGAACTACAGCGCCTTTGTACTTCTCGATGATGAACTGCTTCACCTCTGGCGAGTGCAGTGCAGCCGCCAGTTTTTTCATGTCTTCCGAGTCCTTGTTGTCCGGGCGGGCAACCAGGATGTTCACGTAAGGCGAGTCGCTGCCTTCGATCGCCAGCGCGTCTTTCTCAGGGTTCAGCTTGGCTTCCAGCGCGTAGTTGGTGTTGATCAGGGCAGCATCGACCTGGGTCAGCACGCGCGGGATGGTGGCTGCTTCCAGCTCACGGAACTTCAGGCTTTTCGGGTTTTCGGCAACATCCTTCACGGTGGACAGGATGTTCTTGTTGTCCTTGAGCTTGATCACGCCTGCCTTGTCCAGCAGCAACAGGGCACGGCCGCCGTTGGTGGCGTCGTTGGGGATAACCACGGTGGCGCCGGAGGACAGCTCGTCGAGCTTCTTGATCTTGGTCGAGTACACGCCCAGCGGCTCGATGTGCACGCCGGCTACGCTCACCAGGTGGGTGCCCTTGGCCTTGTTGAACTCATCCAGGTACGGCTGGTGCTGGAAGAAGTTGGCGTCCAGGCGCTTTTCGGCGACCTGTACGTTTGGCTGGATGTAGTCGGTGAATTCCTTGACCTTCAGCTCCACGCCCTCTTTCGCCAGTTGCGGTTTGACGAAGTTGAGGATTTCGGCGTGCGGCACCGGGGTGGCGGCAACGGTCAGGGTATCGGCGTGGGCCGAGAAGGCCGCGACAGCGGCAGCAACAGCAAGCAGCTTCTTCATCAATCACTCCTTGTGAGGGCCGCGACGGCCCCCGAACGGGTCGGCCGGGCCGACCCCATTGGGGTTACTTACGGGAAAAATGCACGACCAGTTTGTCGCCCACGCTCTGCAGTACTTGAACCAGTACCAGCAGTAGCACCACGGTCACTACCATCACATCGGTCTGGAACCGCTGGTAGCCGAAGCGGATCGCCAGGTCGCCCAGGCCCCCGGCGCCGACCACACCGGCCATGGCGGTGTACGACACCAGGGTGATGGCGGTGACGGTAATGGCCGCGAAGATACCCGGGCGGGCCTCCGGCAGCAGGGCGCTGGTGATGATCTGGCGAGTGGTGGCGCCCATCGACTGGGTGGCTTCGATGATGCCGCGGTCCACCTCACGCAGGGCGGTTTCCACCAGGCGAGCGAAGAACGGCGTGGCACCCACGACCAGCGGCGGGATGGCACCGGCAACGCCCAGCGAGGTGCCGGTGATCAGCACGGTGAACGGGATCATCACGATCAACAGGATGATGAACGGCAGCGAGCGCAGAATGTTCACCACCAGCGACAGCAGCGCATACACGCCCTTCTGTTCGAACATCTGCTTAGGCCCGCAGAGGAACAGCAGCACGCCCAGCGGCAGGCCCAGCAGCACGGTGAAGAACAGCGAGCCGAACAGCATGATCATGGTGTCGATGGTGGCCAGCCAGATTTCGGCCCAGTCGACGTTGGCAAAGAAATTCAGGGCGTCCATCAACGCAGTACCTCCATATGAACATCAGCTGCCTTGAAGCGGGCGAACGCCGCTTCCATGTCCCCGCCGATCAGGGCGAGTGTGAGCTGGCCATAGGGGACATCCTTGATGCGGTCGATACGCCCGGCGAGGATGCTGTAGTCCACGCCGGTTTCGCGGGCCACGGTGCCCAGCAGCGGCGCGTAGGTAGCGTCGCCCTGGAAAGTCAGGCGCACGATGCGGCCCGGCACGTGGGCAAAGTCGTCGCGCTGCTCGCCTTCGTCGACTTGCTCGTCTTCCTGGACGAAGCGTTTGGTGGTGGGGTGCTGCGGATGCAGGAACACATCGGCCACCGAGCCTTGCTCGACGATCACGCCGGCGTCCATCACTGCCACGCGGTCGCAGACACGGCGGATCACATCCATTTCATGGGTGATCAGCACGATGGTCAGCTTCAGCTCACGGTTGATCTCGGCCAGCAGTTGCAGGACCGAGGCCGTGGTTTGCGGGTCGAGGGCACTGGTGGCCTCGTCGCACAGCAGGATCTTCGGGTTGGTAGACAGCGCACGGGCGATGCCGACGCGCTGCTTCTGGCCACCGGACAGCTGCGCCGGGTACTTCTTGGCGTGGTCCGAAAGGCCCACGCGGGCCAGCAGCTCGGTGACACGCTTGTCGATCTGGCTGCGCGACAGCTCGCCGGCCAGGGTCAGTGGCAGGGCAACGTTGTCGGCGACGGTCTTGGAGGCCAGCAGGTTGAAGTGCTGGAAAATCATCCCGACCTGCTGGCGGAAGCCGCGCAGCTGGCTGGCGTTGAACGCGGTGACGTCTTCGCCGTCGACGATGATCTTGCCACCGGAAGGCTCTTCCAGGCGGTTGATCAGGCGCAGCATGGTGCTTTTTCCGGCGCCGGAATGGCCGATCAGGCCGAACACCTGGCCATCTTCGATGGTCAGGCTGGTCGGATTCAGTGCGGGGATTTCCCTACCGGCAACGCGGTAGGTTTTATGTACCTGTTGGAACTCGATCACGTAGCGAACCTTGTGGGGCGCATGAAATTTGGGTCAGCGGTTAGCTGGGGTCGCGCATTTTAGCCTTTTCCCTTAGCTGTTCTTAGCATTTATTTCGTAATGCACCAATCCATAGGGCATATCGCGACAACCGGTAATTCTGATTGAACGCTCGCCAAAGGCCTCCAGTCACTAGTTGAACAAGCCCGAAACGGGCACGCCTGAAGACTGATGAGGAGAGCCGACCATGCCCAGCAAGAAAACGGACGCGCCCAAGCACAGCGAGGCCGCCGGCACCCAGACCCCCGACAGGGCCAATACCAATGCCAAGTTGCAGAGCCTGGAGACCTTCCGCAGCGATGCCACGGGCCAGGCCCTGCGCACCAACCAGGGTGTGAAGGTGGCCGACAACCAGAACAGCCTCAAGGCCGGTGCACGGGGGCCATCGCTGCTCGAAGACTTCATCATGCGCGAGAAGATCACCCACTTCGACCATGAGCGCATCCCCGAGCGCATCGTGCATGCCCGCGGGACCGGCGCGCACGGTTACTTCCAGAGCTACGGTTGCCATGCCGAATTGACCAAGGCCGGCTTCCTGCAGGACCCGGAAAAGATCACCCCGGTGTTTGTGCGCTTTTCCACCGTACAGGGGCCTCGCGGGTCGGGTGACACCGTGCGTGATGTGCGTGGTTTTGCCGTCAAGTTCTATACCGATGAAGGTAATTTCGACCTGGTTGGCAACAACATGCCGGTGTTCTTCATCCAGGATGCCATCAAGTTTCCGGACTTTGTGCATGCCGTGAAGCCCGAGCCACAGAATGAAATGCCCACCGGTGGTTCGGCCCACGATACTTTCTGGGACTTCGTGTCGCTGGTGCCAGAGTCGGCACACATGGTCATCTGGGCCATGTCCGACCGCGCCATTCCGCGCAGCCTGCGCATGATGGAAGGCTTTGGCGTGCACACTTTCCGCCTGATCAATGCACAGGGTGTGGCCAGTTTCGTCAAGTTCCACTGGAAGCCGCGCCAAGGCGTGCATTCGGTGCTGTGGGACGAAGCGCAGAAGCTGGCGGGCAAGGACGCTGACTACCACCGGCGTGACCTGTGGGGTGCCATCGAGACCGGTGACTACCCGGAATGGGAGCTGGGCGTGCAAATCGTGCCCGAGGCCGATGAACACAAGTTCGACTTCGACCTGCTTGACCCGACCAAGCTGATCCCCGAGGAACTGGTGCCGGTGACGCTGCTGGGCAAGATGGTGCTCAACCGCAACCCGGACAACTTTTTCGCCGAAACCGAACAGGTGGCCTTCTGCCCTGGGCATATCGTGCCGGGTATCGACTTCACCAACGACCCGCTGTTGCAGGGGCGGTTGTTCTCGTACACCGATACCCAGATCAGCCGGCTGGGCGGGCCGAACTTCCATGAAATCCCGATCAACCGGCCGGTAGCGCCCAACCACAGCAGCCAGCGCGATGCCATGCACCGCATGACCATCGACAAGGGCCGCGCTGCCTACGAACCCAACTCCATCGACGGCGGCTGGCCGAAGGAAACACCGCCTGCGGCGCAGGATGGCGGCTTTGAGAGTTATCAGGAGCGCATCGATGCGCACAAGATTCGCCAGCGCAGCGAGTCGTTCGGCGATCATTTCTCGCAGGCGCGGCTGTTCTTCCAGAGCATGAGCCCGACCGAGCAGCAGCACATCATCAAGGCCTACAGCTTTGAACTGGGCAAGGTGGAGCGGGAGAGCATCCGCCAGCGGGAGGTGAACGAGATTCTCGCCAACATCGACCTGAAGCTGGCCGCAGCTGTAGCCGGGAATCTGGGGCTGCCTGCCCCCAAACAGGCAACGATCAAGGTTAAAGGCAGCAAACCTGCGCAATCCAAGGCGTTGAGCCAGATGAACCACCCCGGCGATGTGGGCATCAAGGGGCGCAAGATTGCGCTGCTGGTGGCCGATGGCGTGGATGCTGCAAGTGTCGACCGACTGGTGAAAGCGCTGGAGGCGCACAGCGCTCGGCCGATGCTGTTGGGGCCAACTTCGGCGCCGGTGAAGGCGGCGGATGGCAAGCAGTTACCGGTGGATGCGTCGATGGAGGGGATGCCATCGATCATGTTCGACGGGATTGTCGTGCCTGGTGGCAAGGCTTCAACGGATGCCCTTGCGGCCAGCGGGTTGGCCAAGCATTTCTTGCTGGAAGGCTACAAGCACCTGAAGGCGCTGGTGTTGACCAAGGACTTGGTCAAAGCGCTGGGGCTCAAGGAGGACAAGGGGTTGTTGCTGGGGGATGAGCAGAAGACTGTGGATGCTTTTGTCAAAGCGGTAGAGGGGCATCGGGTGTGGGAGCGGGAGGCTGCCGCGGAATCAATTCCCGCCTGATAAGGCCCTTTCGCGGGTAAACCCGCCCCCACAAGAGTCAGCCAGAATGCGGTCATTGTGGGAGCGGGCGTGCCCGCGAACACGGGCGAAGCCCGTGCCATCCACCGCGTTGCCTTCTTCGCGGGCACGCCCGCTCCCACAGGTACTGCGCAGGTTTCGGGTCAGCGCTGATGCGGTACCAGAACCACCTGCGCCGGCAGCGAGCGCTGGATTTCGTGCTTCTGCTTCAAATCGAACCCGCTGTCGATCTTGCGCACGCGCTTTTCCAGCAAGGTCTTGAGCCAAGGCGCATCCTCGGTGCGTGGCACCTGGAACACCACTTCGCAGTCATAGCTCACCACATCGGCAGCAATGTCATCGAGCTGGCGACGCATGGCGCGGCTGTCAGTGGTCTTCAAGGCCACTACAGTGCTTGGTGCGGTCGGGTCGATGATGCGTGCCTTGGGCTTGGCTTCGGCGGCTTTCAAGGCAGCTTCTGCCTTTTCGAGCTCGGCCTTGCGTGCCTGGGACAGGGGATCGCCACCGGTCACTGCCGGGGCTTGCGGCATCAGTGCGCGGGCACGGGCCAGGGCCGTCGCTGCAGCATTCACATCACCCTTTTGCAGGACGATCTGGCTGCGTTGCAGGTAGGCCTCGGCCAACTGACGCTGGTATTGCTCCAGGCGCGCGTCATCCGGCGACTGGGCCTGCAGGGCTGCCAGCTGGTCTTCAGCGGTAGCCAGCTCGTTGCTGGCAATGTTTTGTTGCAACTGCTGCCAGGCATCAGCTTGGACAGGCGCGGTGGCCTGTTCGACCGGCGCGCTTGAGCAGGCAGCCAGGAACAGGGAAAACACGGCAACAAGCAGATAACGGGAGGCGAACGGCTTCATTCCTGCGACTCTCTATTTGCGCAAAAAGCGAGCAAGTCTACACCCAGGTGCGCACGCTCGAAAACAGGTCTTACAGACCCTTTACCCGGCAAAAGGTTGCAAGGCGTGCCAGCACACGCCCTGTTTATCAGCGTTTTGGCAGGGCCAGGCTCAGCAAGAATAGCACCGCGGCGCAGACCACGATCGACGGCCCGGCGGGCGTATCCTTGAACCACGACATGGCCAGGCCGCCGCACACGGCGGTCACACCCAGCAGGCTGGCGCCCAAGGCCATCTGCTCGGGTGAGCGGGCGTGACGCTGCGCCGCAGCGGCGGGGATGATCAGCAGCGAGGTGATCAGCAGCACGCCGACAATCTTCATCGCCACGGCAATCACTACGGCAATCAGCAACATCAGCGCCATGCGCAGGCCCGCCACCGGCAGGCCTTCGACTGTGGCCAGTTCTTCATGCACGGTCACCGCCAGCAACGGCCGCCACAGCGCGGCCAGCAGCAGCAGGACCAACGCGCTGCCACCGAGGATCCAGGCCAGGTCGGTGGTGCTGATGGCCAGCAGGTCACCGAACAGGTAGGCCATCAGGTCGATGCGCACGTCGTGCATGAAACTCAGCACCACCAGGCCCAGCGACAGGGTGCTGGGGGCGAGGATGCCGAGCAGGGTGTCGGAGGCCAGTGGCTGGCGTTGCTGCAAGGTCACCAGCAAGATTGCCAGCAACAGGCAGCCCACGGTAACCGCCAAGGCCGGGCTCACATCGAGCACGAAACCCATTGCCACGCCCAGCAGCGCGGCATGGGACAGGGTGTCGCCGAAGTACGCCATGCGCCGCCACACCACGAACGAGCCGAGCGGGCCCGCTACCACTGCCAGGGAAAGACCCGCAAGCAAGGCGTAAAGAAGAAAATCAGCCATGCTTGCAGTGCTCTCCGTGAACATGTGCGTCGGGGGCGACGACCGAGCCGTGCAGGTCGTGGCTGTGGTCGTGATGGTGGTGGTAAACGGCCAGGCTTGGTGCGTTCTGGCCGAACAGCTCGACGAAAGCCGGGTCGTTGCTGACTTGCTCCGGGTGGCCCGAGCAGCAGACGTGGCGGTTCAGGCACACCACCTGGTCAGTGGCGCTCATGACCAGGTGCAGGTCGTGGGACACCATCAGCACCCCGCAACCGTGGCGGTCGCGCAGGCGGGTGATGAGGTTGTACAGCTCGGTCTGGCCGACCACATCCACGCCTTGTACCGGCTCGTCGAGCACCAGCAACTGGGGCTCGCGCAGCAATGCGCGGGCCAGCAGCACACGCTGCATCTCCCCACCGGAAATGGTCTGGATCGGGCTGTCGATGACCTGCTCCGCGCCCACTTCTTGCAGCGCCGACACGGCTGCCGCACGGTCTACGCCGGGTACCAGGCGCAGGAAACGCAGCACCGAGAGCGGCAGCGTGGCATCTACCTGGATCTTTTGCGGCATGTAGCCAATGCGCAGCTTCGGCTTGCGCCATACCTTGCCGCGGTGCGGCTTGAGCAGCCCGAGCACGGCGCGCACCAAGGTAGTCTTGCCCGCCCCGTTGGGGCCGATCAGGGTGACGATCTGGCCGGGTGCGACCGACAGGTCGATGCTGTCGAGCACTGCCTCACCGCCAAAGGTGACGCCGACCTGCTCCAGGCGGATCAGCGCGTCGCTCATGCTGCGCTCCGGCAGCTGCCGCACAGGCCGACCACTTCCACGGTCTGGGTTTCGACGGTGAAGCCTACGCCTTTGGCGCTGTTGATGATGGCTTCGCTGATGCTGCTCTGTTCCAGTTCGATGGCCACGTGGCATTCGCGGCAGATCAGGAACTGGCCCTGGTGCACGTGCTCGGGATGGCTGCAGCCGATGAAGGCGTTGAGCGACGCGATACGGTGCACCAGGCCGTTTTCCAGCAAGAAGTCGAGCGCACGGTACACCGTAGGGGGCGCGGCGCGGCGGCCATCCTGCTCGCTGAGCACGGCGAGGATGTCGTAGGCGCCCAGCGGCTTGTGGCTTTGCCATACCAGCTCCAGCACCCTGCGGCGCAGCGCAGTAAGGCGCAGACCCTGGCGGGTGCACAAGGCGTCGGCTTCAGCCAGTGCGCTGTGTACGCAATGGGAATGATCGTGAGGACGGTTGGCCAGCGGCGTGATGGACATGGGCAGCGACGGTTCTGGATGGAGACGTTATTATGTTACCTGTTTCTGACGACTCGAGTATCCACCGTGTCCCGATTCCTAGCTCTGTTTGTCGCTTTCATCGCATTTTCCGCCCAGGCCGATGTGCATGTGCTTACCAGTATCAAGCCCCTGCAGCAGATTGCCGCCGCCGTGCAGGATGGCGTTGGTAGCCCTGACGTGTTGCTGCCGCCAGGCGCCTCGCCGCACCACTATGCATTGCGCCCCTCCGATGTGCGCCGGGTAGGTGATGCCGACCTGCTGTACTGGATCGGCCCGGACATGGAGAACTTCCTGCCGCGGGTACTGGGCAGCCGCAGCAAGCCCACGGTGGCCGTGCAGTCGCTGACTGGCATGAAGCTGCGTCATTTTGGCGAGGACAGCCATTCCCATGAGGAAGCAGACCACGACGATCATGACCACGATCACCGTCCAGGCAGCCTGGATGCTCATTTGTGGTTATCGTCGGTCAACGCACGGGTAATCGCGGCAAAAATGGCGGCTGACCTGGCTCAGGTCGACCCGGCCAATGCGGCCCGCTACCAGAGCAACCTGAAGGCCTTCGACGAGCGCCTGGACGCACTGGATGCGCGGATCAAGGCACGGGTGGCTGGTATTGCCGACAAACCGTACTTCGTGTTCCACGAGGCGTTCGACTACTTCGAGGCGGAGTATGGCCTGAAGCACACGGGTGTGTTCAGCGTGGCATCCGAGGTACAGCCGGGGGCGCAGCATGTGGCGGCCATGCGTAAGCGCCTGCAGGAAGTTGGGAAGACCTGCGTATTCAGCGAACCGCCACTGCGACCGCGCCTGGCCGAGACCCTGACGGCCGGCCTGCCAGTGACCCTGGCTGAGCTGGATGCCCTGGGCGGTACCGACCCGGTGGATGGCAAGGGCTATGAGCGCTTGCTGGAGAAGCTGGGTGGTGATCTGGCTGGGTGCCTGGAGCAGTTGTAAGCCTGTACCGGCCTCTTCGCGGGCACGCCCGCTCCCACAGGTACATCGACAACCTTGAGGTTTGTGTGATCCCTGTGGGAGCGGGCGTGCCCGCGAAGAAGCAGACGCGGTCTAGAGAGCGAACGGCAAGTGCAAAGCCACCTGCTGGCGCTGCGCCAGGCGCACTTCGAACTCGCCCGGGTCATGGATCATCACATCCATGCCGGCAAACGATTCCGCCGCAATCAGGCGCGACAGCCAGAAGCGCACACACCCTACCCGCAGCATTTCCGGCCATAGCTCGGCCTCGGCCGCAGTGAACGGCCGCAGTGCCGCATAGGCTGCCAGAAGTGCCTGGGCACGCGGTACATCCACTGCGCCCTGCTCATCCAGGCACCAGTCGTTCACGGTGATGGCGATGTCATACAGCATCGGCCCCGAGCAGGCGTTGTAGAAGTCGATCACACCGGTCAGGTGGGTGCCTTCGAACATCACGTTGTCGCGGAACAGGTCGGCATGCAGGTTGGCCCGCGGCAATGCCAGGATCTGCGCTTTGTGTGCGCCGATTTCGTCCAGCGCCGGCTGCAGCAGCGCTGCTTGCTCGGCGCTCAGGCGCGGCAGCAGATCTGCACCCGAGGCCAGCATCCAGTCCAGACCTCGGTCGGTCTTGCGCTCGATAATGTGCTCGCGGGTGGCCAGGTGAATGTGGGCCAGCAGCTCGCCAACCTGGGCGCAGTGCTGGTTGTTCGGCGCCTTGATGTGCTTGCCCGACAACCGCGGCTGCAGCAGCGCCGGCTTGCCGCACAACTCGCGCAGGCCGTTGCCGTCGCGGTCACGAATGGCATAGGGCACCGGCATGTCGGCCGCGTGCAGGGTGTCGAGCAGTTCGATGAAGAACGGCATGTCCTCGCTGGGCCCACGCTCGATCAGCGTCAGGACGAACTCCCCCTGTTCGAGGCTGACGAAAAAGTTGCTGTTCTCGGTGCCGGCGGCAATGCCCTGGAAGTCGAGCAGACGGCCCAGCTCGTACGGCGCCAGAAAGGTTTCCAGCTCAGGCCGGGTCACGGGGGTGAAGACTGACATGATGAAAAATTGCCCATACGGGCACTTCCGCCGGGAAGTGCCGGGTTGATGTGAACGGTGCGCGTCAGATTACCACTCAAAGATCTTCCAGGACGGAATCAGCATGTCCGGCTGGTCGGATCGAATGAAATTGGCATCAGTACCATCGGCGCGTACCAGGAAATAAGGCTTGCCGTTTTTCGGCGTGATCTTGATCGCATACAGGAACCCGTTCTGCCGGTACTCCTGGATGGTTTTGTCGCCTTCCGTGCGAATGGTCACCTCGGGATCGGCCGAGGGGGCGTCGTCCGCCGCCAGGGTGACGACTGGCGTGGTTGCCAACAGGCCGAGCAGTAACAGGCGATTGAGTGTACGCATGATAACCTAGTCCCTTTGTCGTCAATGATTCTGGCTATTCTAGCGCCGGACCCGTCGAAAAGGTTGATTCTGCTCATGAGCCAAGCCCCCCTCGTCCTGGTGGACGGTTCCTCCTACCTGTACCGCGCCTTCCACGCGCTGCCGCCGCTGACCACGTCCAAGGGCATGCCGACCGGTGCGGTGAAGGGTGTGTTGAACATGCTCAAGAGCTTGCGCAAGCAGTACCCCGACAGCCTGTTCGCGGTGGTGTTCGACGCCAAGGGCGGTACCTTCCGCGATGCCATGTTCGCCGAGTACAAGGCCAACCGCCCGAGCATGCCTGACGACCTGCGGGTGCAGGTCGAGCCGTTGCATGCCAGCGTGAGGGCACTGGGCTACCCGCTGCTGTGCGTCGAGGGTGTCGAGGCCGACGACGTCATCGGTACCCTGGCGCGCAGCGCCGCCGCCAAAGGCCGCCCGGTGATCATCTCGACCGGTGACAAGGACATGGCGCAGCTGGTAGACGGGCACATTACCTTGGTCAATACCATGACCGGAAGCGTACTGGACGTGGCTGGCGTGCATGAGAAATTTGGCGTCGGCCCGGAGCACATCATCGATTTCCTGGCCCTGATGGGCGACAAGGTCGACAACATCCCCGGCGTGCCGGGCGTGGGCGAAAAAACCGCCGTGGGCCTGCTGACCGGTATTGGCGGCGGCCTTAGCGACCTGTATGAAAACCTGGACAAGGTCCCGGCACTGGCCATCCGTGGCGCCAAGACCTTGCCAGCCAAGCTTGAGGAGCACCGGGACGCGGCGTTCCTGTCCTACGAGCTGGCCACCATCAAGGTCGATGTACCGCTGGATGTCGAAGTGGATGCGCTGGTGTGTGGTGAACCAGACCGCGAAGCGCTGCAGGCGCTGTACACCGAGATGGAGTTCAAGAGCTGGGTTGCCGATGTGCAGCGTGATGCCGCCAGGGCGGGTCATGAGGTTGCGCCCGTCGAGGAGCCCGCGGCCAAGGTCGAGCCGAAGTACGAAACCATCCTCGACCAGGCCCGTTTCGATGCCTGGCTGGAAAAGCTGCGCCAGGCGCCGCTGTTCGCCTTCGATACCGAGACCACCGGCCTGGACGCCCAGAAGGCGCAGCTGGTGGGCCTGTCTTTCGCGGTCGCGGCCCATGAGGCAGCCTATGTGCCGTTGGCCCACGACTACGAAGGTGCACCGGACCAGCTGGACCGCGAGGCCGTATTGCTGGCACTGAAGCCGCTGCTGGAAGACCCGGCCAAGGCCAAGGTCGGGCAGAACGCCAAGTACGACATCAACATCCTCGCCAATGGCTCGCCCGCCATCGAAATGCGCGGCGTGGCCTACGACACGATGCTTGAATCGTACGTGTTGAACTCCACCGCCACCCGTCACGACATGGATAGCCTGGCGCAGAAGTACCTCGACCACACCACCGTCACGTTCGAGCAGATTGCCGGAAAGGGCACGAAACAGCTGACCTTCAACCAGATCAACCTGGACAAGGCCGGCCCTTACGCAGCTGAAGACGCCGACATCACCCTGCGCCTGCACCAGGCGCTGCAGGCCCGCCTGGCGCAAACGCCGAGCCTGCAGCCGGTGCTGATGGACATCGAGATGCCGCTGGTGCCGGTGCTGGCCAAGATCGAACGCCAGGGCGCACTGGTCGATGCCGCACTGCTGCACGTACAGAGCGGTGAACTGGGCGTGAAGATGGCTGAACTGGAGCAGCGTGCCTACGCGCTGGCCGGTGAGGAATTCAACCTTGGCTCGCCCAAGCAGCTGGGTTCGATCCTTTACGACAAGCTGGGTATGCCGGTGCTGAGCAAGACCGCCAAGGGCCAGCCATCCACCGCCGAGGCTGTGCTCGACGAACTGGCCGAGCAAGGTTACCCGCTGCCTGAGGTACTGATGCAGTACCGTAGCCTGAGCAAGCTAAAGAGCACCTACACCGACAAGTTGCCGGGGCAGATCAATCCACGCACCGGGCGTATCCACACGTCGTACCAGCAGGCTGTAGCCGCCACTGGACGGCTGTCGTCGAGCGACCCGAACCTGCAGAACATTCCGATCCGTACCGCCGAAGGCCGGCGTATCCGCCAGGCGTTCATCGCCAGCCCAGGCTATAAGCTGCTGGCGGCGGACTACTCGCAGATCGAGCTGCGCATCATGGCCCACCTGGCCAAGGACGAAGGCCTGCTGCACGCCTTCCGTAACGACCTCGACGTGCACCGGGCCACGGCAGCGGAAGTGTTCAGTGTTGCCCTGGAGAACGTCACCACCGACCAGCGCCGTAAGGCCAAGGCCATCAACTTCGGCCTGATCTACGGCATGAGCGCCTTTGGCCTGGCCAAGCAGATCGGCGTTGATCGCAAGCAGTCGCAGGACTACATCGACCGCTACTTCGCCCGCTACCCGGGCGTGCTGGCCTACATGGAGCGCACCCGCGCCCAGGCCGCCGAGCAGGGCTTTGTCGAAACCCTGTTTGGCCGCCGGCTGTATCTGCCAGACATCAACGCCAAGAACCCGGCCTTGCGCAAGGGCGCCGAGCGTACTGCGATCAACGCGCCGATGCAGGGCACGGCCGCCGACATCATCAAGCGGGCCATGGTCAATGTGGATAACTGGCTGAGCGAGAGCGGGCTGGATGCCCGGGTGATCCTGCAGGTACACGACGAACTGGTACTTGAGGTGCGCGAGGACCTGGTGCAGCAGGTGAAAGATGAAATTCGCCAGCACATGAGCCGAGCTGCGGAACTGGATGTGCCGCTGTTGGTGGAAGCAGGAATTGGTGCGAATTGGGACGAAGCTCACTGATTGAGCCGGGAAAGCTGTGTAGGATCGGCGGCGTAGTGACGCGGATCCTGGCACCGCTCAGTGCCATTGGTGCTGAAGTTTCATGAAACTATCGCAAATAGTTTTCAGGGCTTCGGAACTAAACCGGTGAAGCGGAACTCAGAGTTACTGAATGGCTGGTGAAGCCCTTCGATGCTCCTATGTTGTGTTAAGTGTTGGCAGATATCTGGACCCCGCCCTAGCGGTCCGGACTTGGACCCCGAACTTCCCCCTCCCCATACGAAGTCCGGGGTTTTTTTTGCCCGGAATTTGACCCGCAGGCGTTGTAGTTCCTCTTGTGGGAGCGGGCTTGTCCCGCGAACACCGGCAACGCCGGTGCCATCCACCGCGTCGCCTGCTTCGCGGGACAAGCCCGCTCCCACAAAAGCGGGGTGTGGCAGGCATTAGGCCACTGGCTTGTCTTCCAGCTCCATCCAGCCCGCCAGCACCCGGTAGGCATCTTCCACGCCCTGGCGCTTGGGTGCCGAGAACAGCTGGATGGTCGCAGCATCGCCCCAGCCTTTGCGGATTTCGGCCTGTACTTTAAGCAAGGTGTTCTTGCCCGCGCCGTGGGTGAGCTTGTCGGCTTTGGTCAGCAGGATGTGCATCGGCATGCGGCTGGCCTTGGCCCAGTCGAGCATCATCTTGTCAAAGTCGGTCATCGGGTGGCGCACGTCCATCATCAGGATGATGCCGCGCAGGCACTCACGGCTACCCAGGTAGGCTTCCAGGTGTTTCTGCCAGTGCTGTTTGAGCGGAATCGGCACTTTTGCATAACCGTAGCCCGGCAGGTCGACCAAACGCCGTTCATCGTCCAGACTGAAGAAATTCAACAGCTGGGTGCGCCCCGGAGTTTTCGAGGTACGCGCCAGGCTGGCATGAGTCAGGGTGTTGAGGGCGCTGGATTTGCCGGCGTTTGAGCGGCCGGCAAAAGCCACCTCGTAACCCTGGTCGTCCGGGCATTGTTCGACCTTGGCTGCGCTGAGGGCGAATGTGGCTTTCTGGCAGAGGCCGAGGATGGGGTTCTTGACTTGCATGGGATATCCGATGTGGGTGTTGCCAAAGCCTAGGCTGGCAAGCGGTGTCGTTTCCGTTTGGCTGACAGAAGTATATAATGCCCCAGTTTTTGTGTGCCCATTCTCCCAGCGAAGGAGAGCGGGCATGGGGTGCCGAACTATAGCTTGCGCATTAGAACGCAGCGCGTCCCCCAACCCTGTCAGGTCGTTTCGCTGGGCGAAATGGCTGCTAGCTGTCGGTATGTTCCTGCCGTATTTCAGCGCACAGGCTACACAGGATCCCAAGGCGTTGTACAACCGCACGTGTGCGGCCTGTCACGCCGGGCAGTTGCCACAGGCGCCCAGACAGGGTGACCGGGCAACGTGGGAGCCAAGGCTGGCGCAAGGCATGGACGTACTGGTGAAGCACGTGACCCAGGGTTTCAAGGCTATGCCGCCGCGTGGATTGTGCATGGACTGCAGTGCCGAGGACTACCGTTTGGTCATCCTTTGGATGAGCGGCAGTCCCGATACATAACATTTCACCCTTAGCCGTGTTGGATTAGCTGATGAACAAACTAGTCGTGAGTCTGCTGTTGACCCTGGGTGTCGCAGGTGCGGCCACTGCTGCGCAACCTGTCAAAGGCGATGCCGCCGCCGGTCAGGCCAAGACAGCCGTCTGTGGTGCCTGTCACAACCCCGACGGCAATAGCCTGGCGCCGAACTTCCCGAAACTGGCCGGCCAGGGCCAGCGCTACCTGGAAAAACAACTGCACGACATCAAGTCGGGCAACCGAACGGTGCTGGAGATGACCGGCATGCTGGCTGCGTTCAGCGACCAGGACCTGGCCGATATTGCCGCCTACTTCGCCAGCCAGAAAGGCAGCGTGGGTGCCGCTGATCCCAAGCTGGTCGACCGTGGCCGTGCGCTGTTCAACGGTGGCGACCTGGAAAAAGGCATGCCTGCCTGCACCGGCTGCCATTCGCCGAACGGCGGGGGCATCGCTTTGGCCGGCTTCCCGCACCTGAGCGGGCAGCACTCGCAATACGTAACCAAGCAGTTGACCGAGTTCCGCGAGGGCGTACGGACCAACGATGGCGACGCGATGACCATGCGCACCATCGCCGGCAAGCTGAGCAACCACGATATCGAAGCGTTGGCCAGCTACATCCAGGGCCTGCATTAACTTTCAGTTAATGTTGTAGGCCAATGATGAAAGGGCGGCTGGGCTGCCCTTTTTTCCGTGCGCAGCCGTTACACTACAGAACTCGAGCCCTTCCCGGCCTGTCTCAGTACAGGGCGCGTCGTGGCGACCCATGAATGCTCAGGAGTAAAGCATGCGTAAACTGATTCTCAGCGCTGCGCTGGTCGCCGCCAGCGTATTTGGTATGACTGCCGTTCAGGCCGCCGAGCCTGTTGCCGGCAAGGAATACATTGAGCTGAGCAACCCTGTTCCGGTTTCCGTGCCTGGCAAGGTCGAAGTGGTCGAGCTGTTCTGGTACGGCTGCCCACATTGCTACCACTTCGAGCCGGTCATCAACCCATGGGTCGAAAAACTGCCCCAGGATGTCAACTTCAAGCGCATACCGGCCATGTTCGGTGGCCCATGGGACGCACACGGCCAGATGTTCCTGACCCTCGAAGCCATGGGCGTCGAGCACAAGGTGCACGCCGCGGTGTTCGACGCCATCCAGAACCAGCACAAACGCCTGACTGACCCGAAGGACATGGCTGACTTCCTCGCCACCCAAGGTGTGGACAAGGACAAGTTCCTCGCCACGTTCAACTCTTTCGCCATCAAGGGCCAGGTCAACCAGGCCAAGGAACTGGCGAAGAAGTATGAAATCACCGGCGTACCGAGCATGGTCGTCAATGGCAAGTACCGCTTCGACCTGGGCACCGCAGGCGGGCCGGAAGGGGTGCTGAACGTCGCCGACCAGCTGATCGACAAGGAGCGCGCCGCCAAGTAGGCGGCGTAACCCATGCCCCGCTTTAGAACCACGCGTGGCATTGGCCTGCACCAGCCGCAGGTCAACGAGCATCACCTGCAGGCCTCTGGCCTGCCCGAGGATGGTCGCCTGCGGCTGCTCAGCTTCAATATCCAGGTGGGCATCAGCACCGAGCGCTACCGGCATTACCTGACCCGCAGCTGGCAGCACCTGCTGCCGCACAACGGGCGTGCCGGCAACCTGCAGAAAATCGGTGAGTTGCTGAGCGACTTCGACCTGGTGGCCTTGCAAGAAGCCGACGGTGGCAGCCTGCGTTCAGGTTATGTCAACCAGGTCGAGCACCTGGCTCATCTTGGCGCCTTCCCCTACTGGTACCAGCAACTCAACCGCAATCTCGGGCGTTTCGCCCAGCACAGCAATGGCGTGCTTAGCCGCCTGAAGCCGCAATTGCTCGAAGATCACCCGTTGCCCGGCCCGGCCGGCCGCGGGGCGATCCTGGTGCGTTTCGGTGAAGGCGAAGATGCGCTGATCGTGGTGATGATGCACTTGGCGCTAGGCGCCAAGACCCGCGCCCTGCAATTGGGCTACATCCGCGAGCTGATTGGCGGTTACCGCCATCAAGTGCTGATGGGCGACATGAATACCCATGCCACCGACCTGCTGGAGCACTCGCCACTGCGCGATCTGGGCCTGGTCGCCCCGCAAGTCGAAGCGACCTTCCCTAGCTGGCGACCGCAGCGTTGCCTGGACCATATCCTGCTCAGCTCAAGCCTTACGCTGGAGCGTGTCGAGGTGTTGGCGCGGCCAATTTCCGACCACCTTCCCGTTGCTGTCGAGATTCGATTGCCTGATGCATTGACTGTGGATACGCTGCCGGTCTTGAGCTAATTGCCATCACCGTTTGCGGACCCGGGCATGACTGAAGACGCTGAGCGCTGGAAAGAAAAATACCTTAAAAGCATCGAGCAGCAAGAAAAGCTCGAACGCCGCTGGAACGCCCGTCTCGACCTGCTGCGTCGCGGTCTGGTGCGCAGCACCCTGGCTGCCGAAGGCAGTGACAAGGTGGTGGACGAGTGCATGAAGGAAATGCGCGAGGTCATCCGCAGCGACAACATGGACGCTGGCCTCGCCGGGTTGATTCCGCGCCTGGAGAAGGCGGTGCTCGACTCCGAACAGCGCCGTGAAACCCGCATGAACCAGGTCAGCGATGCGTTGACCGCGCTGGTCGGCCAGCTGCAAGGCCTGCCGCTGCCCAGCGATATCTCGCGGCCGTTGAAAAAACTGGCGAAAAAACTCGAGGGTGGTGTTGCCCAGTCCCGCGAGCTGCCGCCGCTGTTAGGCGAGTTGAGCGGTTTGCAGGGCCTTGCGCTGTCAGCCCTTGGCAAGCCAGAGGACGAAGCCCGGCCCGGCTTTTTGCAACGCCTGTTTGGCAGCCGTGAGGATGACCCACAAGGCGAGCCGACGCCGGTGCCTGTTGCTGAGTCGCCCCAGGCTGAAAAGGGCAGTATCGAAGCCCCGCAGCCTGACGATGTGGATGCGCTGCAACCGCTTTCAGCCCCTCGCGCCGAACCGACCGCAGTGCCCGAACCTGAGCCGGCGATGTCTGGCCCGGCGCTGATCGAAACAATTGAACCACCCGCCGCCCAGCTGCCGCTGCAGGATGAAGCGCCCGAACCGGAGGCGGCCGCAAGCGAGCCGCTGGCAGAAGCACAACCGGCACCCACGCTTGAAGAAACCTTCGGCGAAGACGGACCCTACGCCCTGCCCTACGCGGTAGAGCCGCCCTACAGCCAGGTTGCTGCGCACATCGAAAAGACCCTGATCGGCCTGCTCGATGACCTGAGCCTGCCCGAGCGGCACAAGGCCCAGGCGCTGGAAATGCGCGAGCGAGTCGCCCGTGGCCTGAACTGGTATGAGCTGATCCCGGTGCTGGATGACCTCGCCGTGCTCATGCTGGCGATCACCGACAGTGGCCAGCACGAATTCGAAACCTACCTGCAGCAACTCAATGAGCGCCTGGAAGGCTTCCAGAGCCACCTGCACGAGGCTAGCGCCGGTCACGCCGACAACAGCTCCGCCGCCCGCGAGCTGGATAACCAGTTGCGCGAGCATGTCGATGGGTTGCAAAGCAGTGTGCAGGGCGCCGCCGACGTCGACAGCCTCAAGCACATCCTGGAAAACCGCCTGGAAGGCTTGCTGATCACCATGGACGAGCACAAACACGAGCGCGATCGCCGCGAGCAAGAGCTGGCGGGGCGCTTGCACGGGCTGTCCGAACGGGTGGCGAGCATGGAGCACGAGGCGCTCGGTTACCGCGAGCACCTTGAAGAACAGCGCCAGAAAGCCCTGCTCGACCCCCTCACCGGCCTGCCTAACCGTGCGGCCTGGAGCGAGCGGGTCGAGCGCGAAATAGTCGAATGGCAAGAGAACGGCGGCCATCTGGCCATGGCGATTCTCGACCTGGATCACTTCAAGCGCATCAATGACAGTTACGGGCACCTGGCCGGGGACAAAGTACTGAAGATTGTCGCCGACCAGCTGCGCAAGCGCCTGCGCGGCCGTGACTTCATCGCCCGTTTCGGCGGTGAAGAGTTCGTGTTGCTGCTGCCACAGACACCCCCAGCGGCGGCGGCCCAGGTGGCGGAAGTGCTACGGGCCGCGGTGGAAGCCTGCCCGTTCCACTTCAAGGGCGAGCGGGTGGTGATCACCACCTCCATCGGTCTGGGTGCGTTCCGTTCCGGTGAGCGCGGCGATCAGGTGCTCAAGCGCGCCGATGCGGCGCTGTACCGCGCCAAGGAGCAGGGGCGCAACCGGGTCGAGCAGAGCTAACTGCAAAAACTGACTCACGGTAAGCGCGGCCGTGGGGAGCACGTTATACTGTAGCGCTCATTCGCTGAGGCCACTGACGTGCTTTCCACGCTGAAAAAAACCCTGATTTGCTTTTTGCTGTTGTCTGTCGCCGGTTGTTCGACGGGCCTGCGCATCGACCGTAGCCACCCTTCGGCCAACCAGGACAACCGCATCCAGTTCGTTGTGCTGCACTACACCAATGCTTCGCTGGAGCGCTCCCTGGCGCTGCTTACCCACGGTGAAGTCAGCAGCCATTACCTGATCGGCGACGGCCCGGCGACGGTGTATCAACTGGTGGATGAAAACCGCCGCGCCTGGCATGCCGGTGACAGCCAGTGGCAGGGGCGCACCTGGCTGAACTCCTCGTCCATTGGTATCGAGATCGTCAACCCGGGGTTCACCGACACACCAAATGGCCGAATCTGGCACCCTTACAGCGAAGCGCAGGTGCAGTCACTGATTGCGCTGCTGAAGGACATCGTCAAACGCAACAACATCGAGCCGCGGCACATTATTGGCCACAGCGATATCGCCCCGTCGCGCAAGCTGGACCCGGGGCCGCTGTTCCCGTGGAAGCGCCTGGCTGATGCAGGGCTGGGTATCTGGCCCGATGCCAATGCCGTGGCACGCCAGCAAGCCTACTTCAACGTCAACCCGCCAAGCGTGGGCTGGTACCAGCAGGAACTGGCACGGTTTGGCTATCAAATCGAGCAAACCGGGGTGCTGGATGTTGCCACTCGCCATGTGATCACTGCATTCCAGATGCGCTTCCGCCCGCAGCGCTTCGACGGCATGCCGGATGCGCAGACGGCAGCGATGCTGCAGGTGCTCAACCGCATGCGTTAAGGCTCCACTGGCAGCGTTCTTGTAGCAGCAGCCTGCGTAAACTGCTGCGAAGCGCTAAACGGTGAGGGTGATTCTCGATTCAGTTGCTATACCTTTGTTATCAACTGGATGCCTTTGATGTCAGCCATCATCACCTTGCTGCGCCAAATTTTTTACCGCCCCTGGATGCTGGCCACTTTGGCAGCGTTGGCCAGCGCCGCCCTGCTGCTCTCTGCCAGCATCGGCATTGCCTTGCAACAGATGAAGCAAAGCGAGAGCGAACAGATGAATGCCCAGGGCGAGCGTTTTCTCGACCGCCTTGAGCAGGTGTTTGGCCAGTTGCGTGAAGGGGTAGACCTGTTGCAGGCGCAGCCCTTGCGTGGCTGTAGCCCGGCAATGTTGGCAGCATTGCAGCAGGTTGGCCTGAGTTCGCGGTTCATTTATGAAGCGGCTTATGTGGATGGTGATGTCGCCTGCTCCAACCGTGGTGATGAGCGGGCGTTCGAGCCATTGCGGGCACCCGACATCCAGGGGCCGACCTACAGCTACTGGTTGAACACCACCACCGAACCAAACGAAAACCTGGCTGCGCTGATGTTAGGCCGGGGCAAGTTCGTGGTCTCGACCTCGCGCGGGCACCTGACCGACGTGGTCGACCTGCCCCCGGGCGGCAGCCTGGTGGTCGTGCTGGATAACGGCGCCCGGGCCATCCCGGTGCTGGGCCCGCCACAGGTGTGGCCGCCGCCCTCGGCCTGGTCGACGAGCCACAAGTCGCTGCTCGAACTCAGCGATCGCCTGATCTACCGCATGCCGACCAAGTCGCCGGATTACCAACTGGTGCTGATCGCCCCGCGGGCCAGCCTGCCATTGAGGATGAACGGCATGCTCTGGCTGCTGTTCCCCGGCAGCGTATTGGCAGCGTGCTGCATTGGTTGGCTGGTGCTGCAGTTGATCCTGCAACGGCGGTCGATGAGCTCGGAGTTGCAGAACGCATTGCGCCGGGGGGAGCTACAGGTGCTTTACCAGCCGATCTTCGAACTCGACAGCCGGCGCTGCGTGGGGGCCGAAGCGCTGGTGCGCTGGCGACGCCCGGATGGCACCCTGACCAGCCCGGATCTTTTCATACCGCTGGCGGAAAACACCGGGCAGATTCGCCAGATCACCGACTTTGTCCTGCAGCGCGTGCTCGAACAGCTGGGGCAGCTGCTGCGCTCGCACCCCAAACTGTACATATCGGTGAACCTGGCCGCCTGCGATGTGATGGTGCCGCGTATCGGCCGGGTGGCGGCGCGGCTGCTGGCCTTGCATCGGGTGTCGCCCAGCCAGATTGCGTTCGAGGTGACCGAGCGCGGCCTGGTCGATGTGGTGGTGGCCCGTGACAACCTGCAGGCGTTGCGCGCAGTGGGGCATCAGGTGCTCATCGACGACTTTGGCACAGGCTATTGCAGCCTGGCCTACCTGCAGACCCTGCCGGTGGATTGCCTGAAGATCGACAAGGCGTTCATCGATGCGCTGGGCCACGATGCCGCCAGCAGTGGCGTTGCCCCGCATATCATTCGCATGGCCCATGACCTGCACCTACGGGTGATAGCTGAAGGTATCGAGTGTGAAGACCAGGCGGTGCTGCTGAACAGTGAAGGGGTCAACTATGGCCAAGGCTGGCTGTTTGCCCGGCCGCTGAACGCCAGGCAGTTTGCCGAGCTGGTCACCCGCGGGCAGTTGCCGCGACGGGTTGACCAGTAGGCGCGGGTGCACAGCATCAAACCGGTAGCGCCATGTAGAACTGGGTGCCCTGCCCCGGCCGGGAAAACACACCCATGCGCCCGCCATGCAGCTGCACGATCTCCTTGCACAACGCCAGCCCCAACCCAGCGCCGCCTTTCTTGCGCCCTACCTGTACGAATGGCTCGAAGATGCGCCCCTGCTGCCCGTAGGCAATGCCTTCGCCATTGTCCTCGACACTGATGATCACCCGTTCCGCATGCCGCCGGGCATGCAAGCGGATTCGCCCGCCGTTGGCGGTATGGCGGATGGCGTTGTGCAGCAGGTTGTCGAGTACCCGGTCCAGCTGGGCAGCATCAGCTTGCAGGCGCGGTAATGGTGGTTCCAGTTCCCTGATCAACTCGATCTGCTTGTCTGCTGCCTGCTCGGCGAAGCGCAGTTGCGCCCGCTCCAGCAGTTCGTCGAGGGCGCAGGGGGCCAGGTCGAGCTTCTGCAGCCCGCTCTGGTAGCGAGAGAAATTCAGCAGGTCATTGATCAGCTGGGTCAGGCGCTGCATTTCTTCGCCAATGGTCTCCAGCAGGTCGTTCTCGCGCGCTTCGGCAGGGAACTTGACCCGCTCGCGCAACAGGCCGAAGGCCATGTGCATGCCGGTAACAGGGGTACGCAGCTCGTGGGAGGCACGCAGCACGAACTCGCTGCGCACGCGCTCGAATGCCCGCTGCTCGGTCACATCGTGCAGCACCATCACCGCACCCAGGATCGGCCCCTGCGGGTGGCTGACCGGGGTCAGGCTATAGGTGAGCAGGCGCGCTTCTTCATCGACCTCCATCGTCAAGTCGTCCGGCGGCCGGTCCAGGCTGCCCCCGCGTAGCACCTGGCGCAGCTGCTGCTCAAGCTCGGGGCGTTGCAGGGCCTCGGCCAGGCTGCTGCCCACACGGCCTTCGTTCCAGCCCAGTTGGCGCTGCGCCACCGGGTTGAGGTGTTCCAGGCGGCCATGGTGGTCGATGATCAGCAGGCCGTCGTCGATGCTGTCGAGCACGGCTTGCAGGCGCTGTTGGCCGGCCAGTAGCTCGTCGACGTTGGTGGCCTGGTGCTTGCGCAAGGCATCGGCCATGAGGCCGAAGCGGCGGGTCAGCTGGTTCAGTTCTGTGGCTTGGGTGACCGGTAGGGTAACGTCGAAATTGCCCTTGCCGAGTTGATCGGCCGCCTTGGCCAGGGCCTCGATCGGCTGGCCGAAGCGCCGGGCGATATTGTGCGCAGTGATGAAACCCAGCACCAACACCACCAGGCCCATCAGGCCAAGCACGCCGCTGACCAGCAACGCGCGGTCACGGCTGTGCTCTTCGCTGCGGGTGATCAGTTCCAGGGCCTGCTTGTGGGCGTCGATCAGGTCGGTACGAACCTGATTGAACGCCGCCCCCAATGGCTGATCGGCGCCCATGCTGCGGGCCGGCGCGGCGCTGTCGCGGTAGGCCTGGAGAAAGGCCTGGTAGTTGCTGCTGGCCTTGCTGAAGCCGGTGCGCTCACCGCCCTGCTCCAGCCCTTGGTTGAGCAGGGTCTGAAAATTGTCCTGCAGTAGCCTCAGGCTTTCCGGGGCAGTGCCTTCATCGAGAATCAGCGTCAATTGCTCGCCCAGGTTCTGCCGCAATTTAAGCCCTACTTCCAGGGCGTGGGTGGTATCGCGGACCAGCTGCTGTTGCACCGTGGCCATCTGCAGCACGCTGATCAGGCCAAGCAGAAGCCCGAGCAGGGCCACGGTGACCAACGCCGAAATGCTGAGGAAAAGCCGCGTGCGCAGCTTCATGGGTGGCCACTTCATAGGTTGTACTGCTTGCGCTTGCGGTACAGGGTGGAAGCGTCGATGCCCAAGGTCTTGGCGGCTTGGTCAAGGGTGTCGCTGGCCGCCAGCACGGCCCCGATATGGGCGCGTTCCAGTTGATCCAGGCTTAGCGCCGCACCTACGCGCGGGGCATTGCCTGCGGGTTGCTCGCCCATGCCCAGGTGACTGATTTCCACCCGTTCCTGTGGGCAGATGATACTGGCCCGCTCTACTACGTTACGCAGTTCGCGAATGTTGCCGGGCCAGCGGTAGTTGAGCAGGGCCGAGCGTGCTTCGTCGCTGAAGCCCCGGCCGGGGCGGGAGTATTCCTTGACGAAGCGGGCGAGGAAGCGGTCGGCCAAGGTCAGGATGTCTTCGCTGCGCTCACGCAGGGGCGGCAAGTGCAAGGTGATGACATTGAGGCGGTACAGCAGGTCTTCGCGGAAGCGGCTTTCGCGCACCATTTCTTCGAGGTTGAGGTTGGTGGCGGCCAGAATGCGTACATCGGCACGCCGGGTCACCGGGTCGCCGACGCGCTCGTATTCCTTGTCCTGAATGAACCGCAGCAACTTGGGCTGCAAGGTCAGCGGAAAATCGCCGATCTCGTCGAGAAACAGCGTGCCCCCATCGGCCTGACTGACCCGTCCCAGGGTACTTTCACTGGCGCCGGTGAAAGCGCCGCGGGTGTGCCCGAACAGTTCGCTTTCCATCAGCTCGGCACTCAGCGACGGGCAGTTGATGGTCACGCAGGATTTGCGTGCACGCTTGCTCCAGCCATGGATGGCCCGGGCCAGCTCACCCTTACCGGTGCCAGACTCGCCAAGAATGAGGATGTTGGCGTCGGTGGTCGCGACCTGGCGGGCGGTTTCCAGCACCGCCATCATGGCCGGGCTGTGCGAGTCGAGGCCGTCCTTGGGTTTGCGCACTTCACCTTCCAGGGCCTCCAGGCGTGCTGAAAGCTGGCGCACTTCCAGCTGCTTGGCGGTGGCCAGGCGCAGCTGATCGGGGCTGCATGGCTTGACCAGGTAGTCGGCGGCGCCGGCCTGGATGGCGTCCACCGCTGTGTCGATCGCCGAGTGCGCGGTGACGATCACCACGCGCATCCACGGAGCCTGTATGCGCATCTGCGCCAGAACATCGAGGCCGTTGTCCTCGCCCAGGCGTAAATCGAGGAAGCACAAGTCGAATACCTGACGCTGCAACAGCGCTTCGGCCTGGGCAGCGCTGTTGGCCGTGGCGACGCTATAGCCTTCGTCTTCCAGGCAGTAGCGGAAGGTGCGCAGGATCGCGGACTCGTCATCCACCAGCAGAATGCGGCCTTGGTTGTCCTGGGCTGATTCCATTTCCTGCGCTCCTTAGGGATAGATCTTTATTTAGTGTGGGAAAAATCGGGCAAGTTGCATGGTCAATTCTGAAGGATTCTGTCCTTTGCATGCTAGCCAATGGCCAAACGAAGTCTGCAGACCGCGATATTCCAATGATTTGCTTAGAGGTACGCGATGGCACATTGGTTGCGACGATTTTCACCTTTTGCCCAAAAAGGAGCCACTGCCATGCCCTTTTCCCTGCGTACAGCCGTGTTGGCAGCCACATTGTTGCCCGTATTCACCCCGGCAATCGCCGACCCCATACAGGACGCACGCCTGGAAGGCGCCCTGCAAACCGCCCTGTCACTGAACCGCATGCTCGACCCGTTCCGTATCAAAGTTGAAGTGGACGGCAACCACGCGCGGCTTTCCGGTGAGGTGGAGAACGACGTCGAACGGCAGTTGGCCGAAGATGTGGCCCGGGCCACGCGGGGCATCGAACAGGTGGAGAACCAGTTGCAGGTCAATGCCCAACTGGTGGACCGCCCGCTGGAGCTGCGTGCCTACGCCCAGCGCCTGGAGGACGCCACCCTGGCGGCGGTGATCCGTGCCCGGCTGTTGTGGAGCCGCACCACCGAAAAGGCGGCCATAGAAGTACAAAGCAGTGAAGGCGTGGTGACGTTGCGCGGCAAGGTCGACAGTGCCGAAGCCAAGGAGCTTGCCGGCGTGGTGGCGCGCACCACCGACGGCGTGCACCTGGTCAATAACCTGGTCAGCCTTGATAGCGCCGCGATGGCCAAGGCCCGCGAAACCCCGGTAGGGGCGCCAACCGGTCCGCAGCCAACCGACAGCTGGATCATCGACAAGATCCAGAACAGTTACCGCTATAGCCGCAACCTCGATGGGCTGAACCTTAAGGTAGCCAGCGA
The DNA here is from genome assembly GCA_029202525.1 of Candidatus Pseudomonas phytovorans. Taxonomy (NCBI): domain Bacteria; kingdom Pseudomonadati; phylum Pseudomonadota; class Gammaproteobacteria; order Pseudomonadales; family Pseudomonadaceae; genus Pseudomonas; species Candidatus Pseudomonas phytovorans. The sequence continues at coordinate 413,314 of CP119325.1, read as the reverse complement.
GGCGGGCATGGTGCGGCTGTCGGGCGAGGTGGTCAGCGCGGAGCAGAGAACCATCGCCGTGGAGATCGCTCGGCAGATCATCGGCGTGCGCGGGGTGGATGCCGACTTGCTCAAGGTGGCGACCAAGGTCGAAGGCTGATCGTGCAATTCGCACGACCGCGACGACGGCATCGTGCAGGATACGTCCTGATCGCCGTATTCGAATGTTCTTAACTATATGATTTTAAAAGATTTTATCTAAATCTAAAGTCTGGCATGCAGGCTGCAATTACCTGTTCAGGTTTGAACAAAAATTACAGCAGGAGGAGCCGGCATGAACCGCCAATCCGTCAACCGCTCGCAGAACGCTGCACTGCCCCTGCGCCAGATGCTGTCACTTGGCATGGCGCTGCTGCTGACCTTGGCCGCCGGCCTCTTCTATTACAGCTGGCAGACCGCACGCCTGGCGGAGCAAGTGGCAGCGCAGACTGCACTGTTGACGCAGATTCAGGCCACCCGTGCCAACACCCTGGTCCAGGCGGCTGACCGGCTGCCTGCTGGCCAGGCTACTGCCTCACCGGCCACTTTGGAAAATGTCGTACCACAGGACCGTTGGGTCTTCTGACCTGCCGTCCGGATCGATTCTGAAAAAGAAAGGAGAACCACCATGCTGAGTTGGGCTATCACTTTCCTCATCATCGCCATTGTCGCTGCCGTACTGGGCTTCGGTGGTATCGCCGGCGCTGCGACGGGTATTGCGAAGATCCTGTTCATTGTCTTCCTGGTGCTGTTCGTAGCCTCCTTCTTCTTTGGACGTGGACGAGGTTAAAGATGGGCAGGAAGCTTTCTACAGCCCTGGCTGCCGCCCTGTTACTGGGTGGCAGTGCGGCGGCAATGGCGGCCAATGACGGCCAGGTCCGGGTCGATCAGCTGCTCGGCTCGGACCCGGAGTACCGGGAAACCTGGCAGGACACGATCAAGGGCGAGGAACGCCTGCCCGATTGGGTGGTCAATCTGAGCGGCAGTGCCCAGCAGCAGATGTCTGCCGTTACCGAAGATGGCGACAAGTACCTGGTCGGCCCACTGTGCGAGGCGCAGGACAACTGCACCTACAAGCGGCTGATCGTGGCGTTCAGCTGGGACAAGGATGATGCCTACGGGATGCTCGTGGAGGTACCCGAAGGTTTGCCGAGCGACAAGTCGCCCACCCGTCATGCGCAGTACCGATGGCTGGGCGAACCCGACGCCGGCATGAAGGCGATGCTGCAAGAGCAGCTCAAGCGTGACCCGAACTGGTACTGAGCATTTTTTGCAGGTACGGACGAAAGGTCACCGACTGTCACGTAATAGAAGCTGAACCTTTCTATATTTCAGCCTTCTATGATGCGCCGCCCCGAGGAGGGGCGGCACATGACCAAGGGGTCGGGCTGTTCTGATTGTTGCAGGATCGGAGTGGCCTAGGGGTACAGGGAGTACCTCCAGCAATGGGCCGGGTCAGGAAAGGCGGAATCGGAAGTTTCAGGTCGGCGGTGTCATAGGGATACCTGAGCCGACCTGACTTCCGAGGAGCCCTGCAGGAAACACCTCTTCCCTTGCGCGATTTTTACCTCGAGACACATTTTCTCTCGACCGCACGTCAATTTTTTTCGAGCTCAATGGCGCTTCTTCAAGTGTCATTTCCGCCATTCGGATTGTCGAACAAGCCATCTTCCGCGCCCTTTCCATACCGCTAAATCTGCCGAAATATGGCGGTTTGGTCTTGTTCGGGATTCCGAACGTTATAAATCAAGCACTTGCGAACGCCCTGTTTTCGTGCAAATCGATATGCATAAACGGTATGGGGTATGCGTTTCCGGCATTAGATTTCCCCCCTTGCCATCGCAATAGTTGCCGCCTTTTTCGCTGGCCAGAGCGCCCTGCCGCTCGCCTGCGCTGTCCTTACATGAAGTCGCCGGATGCAAAGATTTACCGCCCGTGACCTAGCCAATGGCTCTGTCACGGGCGTTTTCGTCCGGTGCCATGACCACTAGAACAAAGGGTAAAGACATGAAGAAGGCAAAACTGAGCCTCGCCTGGCAGATCGTCATCGGTCTGGTCCTGGGCGTTGCAATCGGCGCGCTGCTGAACCACTTCAGCGCGGAAAAGGCCTGGTGGATCAGCAACGTCCTCCAGCCGGCCGGTGACATCTTCATTCGCCTGATCAAGATGATCGTCGTCCCGATCGTGATTTCGTCGCTGATCGTGGGTATCGCCGGGGTTGGCGATGCGAAGAAACTGGGCAGCATCGGCCTGAAGACCATCATCTACTTCGAAGTGGTGACCACCATCGCCATCGTCGTGGGCCTGGTGCTGGCCAACCTGTTCCACCCGGGCGCTGGCATCGACATGAGCACCCTGGGTACCGTGGACATCTCCAAGTACCAGGCCACTGCGGCCGAGGTGCAGCATGAGCATGCGTTCATTGAAACCCTGCTGAACCTGATCCCGTCGAACATCTTCGCAGCGCTGATGCGTGGCGAAATGCTGCCGATCATCTTCTTCTCGGTATTGTTCGGCCTGGGCTTGTCGAGCCTGCAGGCCGACCTGCGCGACCCGCTGGTACGCACCTTCCAGGGCGTATCGGAAACCATGTTCAAGGTCACCCACATGATCATGAACTACGCCCCGATCGGCGTGTTCGCCCTGATCGCCGTGACCGTGGCCAACTTCGGCTTCAGCTCGCTGCTGCCGCTGGCCAAGCTGGTGCTGCTGGTGTACTTCGCCATCGCCTTCTTCGCCTTCATGGTGCTGGGCCTGGTCGCCCGCCTGTTTGGCTTCTCGGTGATCAAGATCATGCGCATCATGAAAGATGAGCTGATCCTGGCTTACTCCACCTCCAGCTCCGAAACCGTGCTGCCGCGCGTGATCGAGAAGATGGAGAAGTACGGCGCGCCGAAGTCGATCTGCTCGTTCGTGGTACCGACTGGCTACTCCTTCAACCTTGACGGTTCGACCCTGTACCAGAGCATCGCGGCAATCTTCATTGCCCAGCTGTACGGTATCGACCTGTCGTGGAGCCAGCAGCTGCTGCTGGTGCTGACCCTGATGGTCACCTCCAAGGGTATCGCTGGCGTACCGGGCGTATCGTTCGTGGTCCTGCTGGCCACCTTGGGCAGCGTGGGCATCCCGCTGGAAGGCCTGGCCTTCATCGCCGGTGTCGACCGCATCATGGACATGGCCCGTACCGCGCTGAACGTGGTGGGCAACGCCCTGGCTGCATTGGTCATCGCGCGCTGGGAAGGCATGTACGACGCGGCCAAGGGCGAGCAATACTACGCCTCGCTGATGGCCGGCAAGCAGGAAGCTGTGGTGGTTGGCGAGACTGCCAAGCGCTGAGTCTGACAGCTGTTTGACCAAGAGCCCCGACTTGTCGGGGCTTTTTGTTGTCTGTAGTGATCACGGGAGCCTGCACCGGCCCTATCGCCGGCAAGCCAGCTCCCACAGGGATATCACAAGGCCCGAGGCCAGCGCATCACCTGTGGGAGCTGGCTTGCCGGCGATGAGGCCGATACAGACAACTTCCGCTATCATTCGGGCATTTTTCAGGGGGTATACGCGGATGCTCAACGGCCTTTGGCTTGGCTTTTTCCTGGTGGCGGCGGTGTCTGCCCTGGCGCAATGGCTGATAGGCGGCAACGCTGGCATCTTCGCGGCAATGGTCGAAAGCATCTTCGCCATGGCCAAGCTGTCGGTCGAGGTGATGGTGCTGCTGTTCGGCACGTTGACCCTGTGGCTGGGTTTTTTGAAGATCGCCGAGAAGGCCGGTATCGTCGAATGGCTGGCCAAGGTGCTGGGCCCGCTGTTTGCCCGTCTGATGCCCGAGGTCCCGCCTGGCCACCCGGCCCTGGGCCTGATCACCATGAACTTTGCCGCCAACGGCCTGGGCCTGGACAACGCCGCCACGCCGATTGGCCTGAAGGCCATGCGCGCGCTGCAGGAGCTGAATCCCAGCAGCACCACCGCGAGCAACGCGCAGATTCTGTTTCTGGTGCTCAACGCCTCGTCGCTTACGCTGCTGCCGGTCACCATCTTCATGTACCGGGCCCAGCAGGGCGCACCAGACCCGACCATGGTATTTCTGCCTATCCTGCTGGCTACCAGCGTGTCGACCCTGGTCGGCCTGGTGTCGGTGGCAGTGATGCAGCGTTTGCGCCTGTGGGACCCGGTGGTGCTTGCCTATTTCATCCCCGGCGCTTTGCTGCTGGGCGGTTTCATGGCCTTCCTCGGCACCCTTTCGGCCGCCGCGCTGGCCAGCCTGTCGTCGATCCTGGGCAACCTCACACTGTTTGGCGTGATCATGCTCTTTCTGGTGATTGGCGCCCTGAGGCGGGTTAAGGTGTATGAAGCCTTTGTTGAAGGCGCCAAGGAAGGCTTCGATGTGGCCAAGAACCTGTTGCCCTACCTGGTGGCGATGCTGGTGGCGGTCGGTGTGCTGCGCGCTTCTGGCGCCCTGGAACTGGCCCTGGACGGTATCCGCCATGCAGTGAACTGGATGGGCCTGGACACCCGCTTCGTCGAGGGTTTGCCCACTGCGCTGGTCAAGCCGTTCTCCGGCAGCGCAGCGCGGGCCATGCTGATCGAGACCATGCAGACCCAAGGCGTGGACAGCTTCCCCGCCCTGGTGGCGGCGACGATTCAGGGCAGCACCGAAACCACCTTCTACGTGCTGGCCGTGTACTTTGGCGCCGTGGGCATCCAGCGCGTGCGCCATGCGGTCGGTTGCGCACTGCTGGCCGAGTTCTCTGGTGTGGTTGCGGCGATCTTCGTCTGCTACTGGTTCTTCGCCTGAACCTTAAGCTGTGCCTGGTTGGCCTGGCCAATGGTCCAGCTCACCACCTGGCCCACCAGTTGGTCGCTGGCCTGACCAAAGCCGGCGACCACCGCTGACACGTGCTTGTCGGCAAGCGGCTGGCGGATTTCGAAGCGCTTGCTTGCCAGGATGCGCTGGGTGCGGCCCTGAACCAGGCGCGCGTCGTAGCGGATCACCACTTCCACTGCGTCGCCCGTGCGGTATTCACTCTGAAACGCCTGCAGCTCGCCAGCCAGCTCGTAATCGGCCTGCAGGTTGCTGTCGTCGGCGCTAAGACGCTGCACTTGGCCGTCACGCTGGAAACCATCAAGCAAGCGGTTGCGCAGCAGCACCGGGGCCGCATCGCTCCAGCGTGCGCCCTTGTAACTGCTGACCACATCGCCTTGAGGAATGACGGCAATGCGCGGCCCGGCCAGCACTTCGCTGGCCAGCGGCTTGTTCAGGCGCAATGACCAGTCCAGCGGTGGCGCCGTGCGGCTAGGTTGGTTCACCGGCAGGCGGTAGAGGTCGACGGGTTCGCTCTGAGGCAGGATCGAGCAGGCACTGGCCAGGCTCAGCGAGGCCGCCAGGGCCAGCAGACGCAACGACGGTTTCATGGCTGGAACTCCTTGTTGTTGTCGCGGCCAAGCAAGTAGCCGCTCGGGTCGGCCTCCAGTTGCCGGGAAATGCCTTTGAGCGCGTTGAGGGTTTCGCGCAGCTCGCGAATGGCTGGGGTCAGCTGGTTCAGGCCTTGGGCGCCGTCGCCGATGGCCTCACTGTTGTTCTTGAGCAGGTTGTTGATGGTTGCCGTACTTTCGGCCAAAGACTGCATGGCCTGCTCGGCGCTGCCGATCGCCTGTTTGCCTTCGCTGCCCAGCAGGCCATTGGCGTTGTGCATCAGCGCCTGGGTTTCGGCCAGGGTAGCGCTGGCCTGTTTGCCCACCTGCACCAGCTGTGCGATGGCCTCGGCGATGCTGCCGTGCTGGCCGGCAAAGGCGCCGGTGGTCTTGTCGAGGTTGGCCAGGGTGTTGCTGAGGTGGCCGATGTTGTCCTCGGAGAACATCTGGTTGGCGTTGTGCAGCAGCAGGTTGATGTTGGTGACGAGGTCGCTGCTGTCGTTAAGCAGGCGCGAGATGGGCGACGGCGAGGCGATGATCACCGGCAGCTTGCCATCCTTGCCCTTGAGTTCGGGGCTTTGCGGGGTGCCCCCGCTGAGCTGGATGAACGAGTTGCCTGTCACGCCGGCCAGGGTCAGCTTGGCCTGGGTGTCTTCTTTTACCGGGGTGTCACCGCTCAGGCGCACCCGGGCCAGTACACGGCGGGGATCTTTAGGGTCCAGGCGCAGGGTGGACACATCGCCCACCTTGATGCCGTTGTACTGCACCGGGCTGCCCCGCGATAGGCCGGAGACAGCTTCGTTGAACACTACTTCGTAGTCCTTGAAGGCGTCATCGACACTGGACTTGGTCAGCCACAGGCCGAACAGCATGGCACCCGCCGCCACCAGGACGGTGACCAGGCCGATAAGAACGTGATGGGCTCGGGTTTCCATTGCTCAGCGCTCCTGCCCGGCACGAGTGGCGGCCTGTTCGGCTGCGCGCCCGCGGGGGCCGTGAAAGTATTCTTGAATCCAGGCGTCGTTGGTCTGCTCGACCTCGGCCAGGGGGCCGGCTACCAGGACCTTTTTCTGTGACAGCACCGCGATGCGGTCGGTAATGGTGTACAGGGTGTCGAGGTCGTGCGTGATGAGGAACACCGACAGGCCCAGGGCATCGCGCAGGGTCAGGATCAACTGGTCGAACGCGGCGGCGCCGATCGGGTCCAGGCCGGCGGTAGGTTCGTCGAGGAACAGGATGTCCGGGTCCAGTGCCAGGGCTCGGGCCAGCGCTGCACGCTTGATCATGCCCCCTGACAGCGAGGACGGATACTTGTCGGCGGCCGAGATGGGCAACCCGGCCAAGGCCAGCTTCACGCCGGCCAGGTGCTCGGCATCGGCGCGGGACAGCCCGGCATGCTCGATCAACGGCAAAGCCACGTTCTCGGTGACGGTCAGCGACGAGAACAGCGCGCCCTTCTGGAACAGCACGCCGAAGCGCCGTTCGACCAGCGAACGCTGTTCTTCGCGCAGGCCCGCAAGGTCTTGGCCGAACACCTTGATCAGCCCTTCATTGGGCCGGCGCAGGCCGATGATGCTGCGCAGCAGTACCGACTTGCCGCTGCCCGAACCACCGACCACAGCCAGGATTTCGCCACGGTACAGGTCCAGGTCCAGGTTTTCATGCACCACCTGGCGGCCGAAGCGGTTGCAGATGCCGCGGGCTTCGATCACTTTTTCCCGATCAGTCACCAACCCATCTCCATGAAGAACAGCGCGGCCACGGCGTCCAGCACGATGACCACGAAAATCGACTGCACCACCGCCGAGGTGGTGTGTGCGCCCACCGATTCGGCGCTGCCGCTGACCTTGAAGCCTTCGAGGCAGCCGATGGCGGCAATCAGGAAGGCGAAGAACGGCGCCTTGGCCAGGCCCACCAGAAAGTGCTGCACGCCGATGTCGCTTTGCAGCAACGACAGGAACATGGCCGGCGAGATGCCCAGCGACAAGGCGCACACCACAGCGCCGCCGACGATGCCGCAGATCATCGCGATGAAGGTGAGCAGGGGCAGCGAAATCAACAGGGCCAATACCCGTGGCACCACCAGCAACTCCATCGGGTTCAGGCCCAGGGTGCGGATGGCGTCGATTTCCTCATTGGCCTTCATCGAGCCTATCTGCGCGGTGAACGCGCTGGCAGTGCGGCCGGCCATGAGAATGGCAGTCAGCAATACGGCGAACTCGCGCAGGAACGAGAACGCCACCAGATCGACGGTGAAAATGGTCGCGCCGAACGCGGCCAGCACTGTGGCACCGAGGAACGCCACCACCGCGCCTACCAGGAAGGTCAGCAAGGCGACAATGGGTGCGGCATCAAGGCCGGTTTGTTCGATGTGTGCCACGACCGGGGTGATGCGCCAGCGGTGTGGTGTCAGGGCGCGGCGTAGCAGGGTTTCGAGGATGACACCGATGAAGCCGAGCAACTGCATGGAGTCTTGCCACAGTGTGCCGACGGCGCGGCCGATGCGTTCCAGCAGCATCAGCAGTACGTTGCGCTCGGGCTCCTTGACCGGGATGCAGTAGTCCTGGACCGAGCAGTAGACGTTCTTGAGCAGTGCGCGGCTGGCTTCGGGCAAGTCCTCGGTACAGTGTGAGAGGCGCTCGGAGCCGAGCAGCTCGGCCAGCAGCGACGCCCCGGCGGTGTCCAGGCGGCCCAGCTGGCTGAGGTCGGCGACGGTATCGGCAGTGCATTGCGCGCGCAGAGGTTCGCTCTCGCGCTTGAGGCTGGCGTAGTGCGCCAGGGTCCAGTCACCGGTTATGCGCAGGCAGGCCGGTTGGCTACTGGCGTCCAGGGTGGCGCTGGGGGTGGTCACAGGCTCCATGCATTTGACTCGGCGCTAAGGCTTAGGGCCTGATCATAGCGCAGCGGGCATGGGCTGTTTGGTGATTATGTGCTGTGTGTGGGGGGCTTGGGGCGCAAGGCGCCCCCTTTCAATCACGGCCCCGGGGTATCGTCGGTCACCTTGAAGCGCAGTACGCCAATCACTTGGCCATCCTCTGTCAGCACCCTCACCTGCCATTTGCCGACCGGGTTCGGCGGGAAATTCTGCTTGTGGGTCCAGGCCCGGTAGCCTTCCTTGCGCCCGCCGTGGATGTCCAGGGCGATGCGGTCGACTTCTTTACCGTCCTTTTGCCACACATGGTAGATCCGCTCGTTCAGGCCGCGTGGTGCGTTGATGGCGGTGTAGGCGTACAGGCCGCTGCTGCGTATGCGGCTGGCGGCAATTTCGTCCAGCGACTCGCCTGGCTGGCGGTTGATGACTTCGGTGCTTACTGCCACGTCGGTCATCCACAGGGTTGCCGGTGGCACCCAGGAACGCAACAGCCAGCCACCGGCACCGACCGACAAGGTAACCAGCACCAGTGCCACGCCGCGGCGCCAGGTGTTGATCGGGAAGCTGCTGGCCAGGCTGGGAAACGACAGCACCATGGCCGCAATCAGGGCCAGCTTGAAGCTTTGCGCGGTGGTCAGGTGCAGGATGATCGGCAGCGCGGTCAACAGCGCGGCGAACAGCGTCAGGGTATGCAGCGCCAGGAACAACCAGCGCCGCGGTGCCAGCCATTTGTAGTACAGCGGATCGATGATCGAAATCAGGCCCGCGGCACCGAGCAAACCGGTGAACACCAACTGGCCGCTGTTCCAGGTAGTGGTGATGAAGAAGAACGGCAGCACGAAGAACAGCGTTTCCTGGTGGATCATCTGCGTCGCGTAGCGCAACAGAGGCTGCGGGATTTCACGGTTGAAGGTGCGCGCAAACAGGCCGGTGAGGGTGTTTTCCAGCATCAGCCAGACCCAGCTGACCAGCATGAGCACCGCGACCCAGCTGGCCAGGCCGGCCTGGCGGTCGACCAGGATGAAACTGCCGATACCGGAGAGGAAACCGCCGAGCGCGATGATACCGGGGTAGCGTTTGAGCAGTTCGATGATGCGCAGGACGATATGGGGGATTTGGGGCATTAGGGGCTACAACAGAGAGAATGAGGTGGCTGTGCCGGCCTCTTCGCGGGTAAACCCGCTCCCACAGGATCACCACAGATTCAGATACTGTGAAGTCCCTGTGGGAGCGGGTTTACCCGCGAAAGGGCCGGTACTGGCAAAAGGATACCGCCGATTCACCGCTGCCGTGTAGCACCACTCGGCCGTTCAGGCCCATGCCGGCGCCAGCGCAGTAACCCCGCCGCCAGAATCAGCCCCGCCAACAAAGCCATCAGCCCGTACAGTTCGTCATATCCAAGTAGCGGCTTTTCGATCCGTACATACCCGTCTTCCTTGAGCAGCTCCTTCAACGCCTGGTTGGCCTGCTCCAGGCTCACCTGGCGCAGCTTGCGCACCGGGTTGGCAAAGCGCCCGTCGGTATAGTCGTTCAACGCACCCCAGTAATAGTCTGCCAGGGCGCTGTTACCTTGGGTGCTCCAGCTCTCCTTGGCTACGCTGGCGTCCTTGATACGGGCGAAGGTGTCCGGGTCGAGGCCTTCTTTGCGCAGGTGGTCGAACAGCGCCTGCATTACCTCCACGGCCTTGTCGATGTCATCGCGCTCCAGGTCGGCGTTGAGGCTGATCAGGCCGGTATCACCGAAGCTTTCACGTTGTACCGAGGGGCCGTAGGACAGCCCGTTGCGCAGGCGTAGCTGGTCGTACAGCGTCCAGTCCAGGTAACGCGACAGCAGGTCGAGCGTGGCCTGATGGTCGTTGTCCAGCACCGGCTCGATGAACAGCCAGTGCAGTTTGACGCTATCGCCCAGCCAGCCGCGGGTCAGGTTGCGGCGCTGCTCGGCCTGTCGCGTGATGCTTTCGAGGTTGCGGCGCTCTTCCGGTTCGGTGGCTGGCAGCTCGCCAAAGGTGCGTTCCAGGTAGGCAGGCAGCAGACGGTCGAGGCCGCCTACCATGATCAGGGTCATGTTGTTGGCGGCGTACCAGTGGTCACGCAGGGCCTGTACCTGCTCCAGGGTCATGTCGTCGAGGTTGGAGCGCTCCGGGCATTTGAGGCCCAGTTCGGTCGCCAATTGGCCGCTGGCGGGGTGGCCGATATCCTGGCGGTCGAGCCAGCGCTGCAGGTGGCCGTAATGGCCGCCATCCTCGCGTTCGATGATGCGCTTGGCGGTGGTAAGGGCCTTGGCATCGATCTGAGTGTCGCGGATAACCGCCAGCAGCAGGTCGAGTACTTTGCGCTGGTTGCGCGCCGGGGCTTCGATAACGAAGGTGGTGTCGGCGCTGCTGGTGTAAGCGTTCCACTCGCCTCCAAGCGCTTGCAGGCGTTCTTCCAGGCCGCCCTCGCCTGTTTCGTCGATGCCGCTGAACAGCAGGTGCTCAAGCAGGTGGGGCAGCTCTTTCTGCTCGCAGTCGAAGTCGTCCAGGCCTACCCCGACCACCAGGCGGATCGCCACATGATCGCGCTCGTAGCCGTTTTTCAGGATCACCTGCAGGCCATTGGGCAGCAGGTAGCCTTCGACCCGCGAGCGGTCGAGGGCGACGGTGGGCAGGCTGCAGATCAGCAGGCAAACGAACATCAGGCAACGCATGAGCGAGCGAAGGTCCTCTGGTGGGTGAAATCAGGGCAGACGGGCTTCGTCCGGCACGCTGTCGAGCATCAGGCCGCCGGTGTCCGAGCCGCCCAGTACCACATAGGCACTGCTGCAGAACAAAGAGTTCAACCGCTTCATGTCGGCGATCAGCTCCAAGTGTAGCGAACTGGTCTCGATACTTTGCACCACCTTACGCTGAAGGCGGCTGACATGGGCGTGCGCCAGGCGCCGTTCCTGGGCGCGAAAACGGCGTTTTTCCCTTAGCAGCAAGCGGGCGCTTTCCGGGTCGGCACTGAGAAACACCGACAGGCCCAGGCGCAAGTTGGCCAGTAACTGCTCTTGCAGGCCAGTCAGTTCCTCAAGGCCTGTCTGGGAAAACTCCCGACGCTGGCTGGTTTTCTGCTGCTGGACCTTGCGCAGCATGCGCTCGATCAGGTCGCAGGCCAGCTTGAGGTTGATCGCCAGTTCGATGATTTCGGCCCAGCGGCGGTTGTCGTGCTCGCTGAGGTCTTCGCGCGACATCTGCGCCAGGTACAGCTTGATCGCGCTGTACAGGGCTTCGGCGTCTTCGCCCAGGGTGCGAACCTGCTGTGGCAGAGCGGTCTGGGTGCCGCGCAGGGCTCCGAGCATGGCCTCTAGCAGGCTGTCGACGATATCGCCCAGCCGCAGGGTTTCACGGCATGCATTGGCCAAGGCCAGGCTGGGTGTTTCCAGTGCCGAGGCGTCGAGGTGCCGTGGTCGCACTTGGCCGTTGCCGTTTTCGCGCTCGGGCAGCAGGGTATTGCACAGCCGGCCCATGAGTTTGACCGTAGGCAGCATGAGCAGGCAGCGCAGCGTGTTGTAGAGCAAGTGGAAGCCGATGACCAGCTCTTGCGGGCTGAAGCTCAGCGAGTCCATCCACTCCACCAACGGGTGCAGCACCGGGATGATGAGGATCAGGCCGAGCAGCTTGTACAGCAGGCTGCCCAAGGCCACCCGGCGCCCGGCGGTGTTCTGCATGCTGGTGCTGATGAACGCCAGCAGGCCACTGCCGATGTTGGCGCCGACCACGAGGCCGATGGCAACCGGCAGGCTGATGACTTCGGCGCCAGCCAATGTCGCAGTGAGCAGTACGGCGGCCAGGCTGGAATAGGAAATCATGGCGAACAGGGCGCCGACCAGGGCGTCCAGCATGATGTCACCGGTCAGGGAAGCAAACAGCACCTTCACGCCCTGGGCATGGGTGATCGGCGCAGCTGCCTGCACGATCAGCTCAAGTGCCAGAATGATCAGGCCAAGCCCGATACCTACCCGGCCCAGTTGGCCAGCCCGTGTCTGCTTGCGCGAGAGGAAGAAAATCACGCCCAGAAAGATCAGCAGCGGTGACAGCCACGACAGGTCGAAGGTGAGCACCCGGGCCATCAGTGCAGTACCCACATCGGCACCCAGCATGATCGCCAAGGCTGGGGTCATGGCCATCAGGCCCTGGCCAACGAATGACGTAACCAACATGGCCGTGGCGTTGCTGCTTTGCACCATGGCGGTAACCAGAATGCCGGCGATGAACGCCAGCGGGCGCTTGTCCATGTTCTGGCTAATGATGCGCCGCAGGTTCGAGCCGAAGACCCGGAGAATGCCGGTACGCACGATATGGGTGCCCCAGACCAGAAGCGTCACGGCCGAGAGCAGGTTGAGCAGGGTCAGCATGGCGAAGGCCCCCTGTTGCGCTGGCCCAGCGGGCCAAGAAAAGAAACGTGAGCGTTTGAAGAATTTTCAGTGCTCACTCAAAGCTTTAGTTGTTTTGCGTAGTTGTCGCTAGCTTCGCATGGTGCTCATTTATTTGAAACACATGGGAAATGAATGTTTGCCTGTGCCGGCCTCTTCGCGGGCTCGCCCGCTCCCTCAAGGGCGTGCACAGGCATGCAGCCATGAAAAAGGGCCCGAAGGGCCCTTTGTGTGCATCACTCCGAGGTCTTACTGACCCGGGATGTCCTTGCGCAGCTTCACCGGGTCATGCTCTTTGCCATCCTTGCGGGCGGCAGCCGTGCGCATGCGGATGTTGATGGCTTCCACCGCCAGCGAGAAGGCCATGGCGAAGTAAACGTAGCCCTTCGGCACGTGCACATCGAAAGCCTCGGCGATCAGCACGGTACCGACGACGATCAGGAACGAAAGTGCGAGCATCTTCAGTGACGGGTGTTTGTCGATGAAGTTGCTGATGGCACCGGCACACAGCATCATCACCAGCACGGCTACAACGATGGCGGCGATCATCACCGGCACGTGGGAGACCATGCCCACGGCGGTGATTACCGAGTCCAGCGAGAACACGATGTCGATGATGGCGATCTGGATGATGGTGTAGAAGAACTTGCCACCTGCGCCTTTCGGCCCATCCGGGTTTTCGTCTTCGCCTTCCAGGCCGTGGTAGATCTCTTGCGAGCTTTTCCACAGCAGGAACAGGCCACCGAAGAACAGGATCAGGTCACGGCCGGAGATGCCTTGGCCGAACACCACGAACAGGTCGGCGGTAAGGCGCATGACCCAGGTAATCGACAGCAGCAGCAGGATGCGGGTGACCATGGCCAGGGCCAGGCCGAAGATCCGGGTGCGCGGCTGCATGTGCTTGGGCATGCGGCTGACCAGGATCGAGATCATGATGATGTTGTCGATCCCTAGGACGATCTCAAGCGCGGTAAGGGTAAAAAAGGCAACCCAGATTTCCGGGCTGGTCAGCCATTCCATGTAATTTCCTTCGAGCGGTAATGGCAACATGCCCCGTTCAGGGCACGTCGCGTAGGTGATACGTAAGTATTAAAGACTACTGAACAGCGGGAAAATCCCCATCAGCAGCGCGGCGAACATTATGCACAGGCATACCAGCACTGCCCACTTGAGCGTGAAGCGCTGATGATCGCCGAACTCGATACCGGCCAGGGCCACCAGCAGGTAGGTGGAGGGTACCAGCGGGCTGAGCAGGTGTACCGGCTGCCCAACGATCGAGGCACGGGCCATTTCCACCGGGGTGATGCCGTAGTGGCTGGCGGCTTCGGCCAGCACAGGCAGTACGCCGTAGTAGAAGGCATCGTTGGACATGAAGAAGGTGAACGGCATGCTCACGATCGCGGTGATTACCGCCAGGTACGGGCCCAGCGCTTCGGGGATGACCGCCAGCAGGCTCTTGGACATGGCGTCGACCATGCCGGTACCCGACAGGATGCCGGTGAAGATGCCAGCGGCGAAAATCAGCCCGGTCACGGCCAGCACGCTACCGGCGTGAGCGGCGATGCGGTCCTTCTGCTGTTGCAGGCACGGGTAGTTGACGATCATGGCGATGCTGAAGGCGATCATGAACAGCACCGGCAGCGGCAGCAGGCCCATGATCAGCGCGACCATCAGGGCCGCAGTGAGCGCGCCGTTGAAGTACAGCAGCTTGGGCCGGCGCGCTTCCGGGTATTGCGAGACGGTGATCTCGCTGTGGTCGATGTCGTCGGTAGGCAGGTGCAGCTCGCCCAGGCGGGCACGCTCACGTTTGCCGTACATATAGGCAATGCCCAGGATCGCCAACACGCCGAACAGCATGGCCGGGATCATCGGCACGAAGATGTCCGACGGGTCTACGTGCAGGGCACTGGCGGCACGTGCAGTCGGGCCACCCCAAGGGGTCATGTTCATCACCCCGCCGGCGAGAATGATCAGGCCGGCCATGATCCGCGGGCTCATGCCCAGGCGGCTGTACATCGGCAGCATCGCGGCGCAGCAGATCATGTAGGTGGTGGCGCCGTCACCGTCGAGCGAGACCACCAGGGCCAGCACGGCAGTGCCGACAGAGACTTTAAGCGGGTCGCCCTTGACCAGCTTGAGGATCTTGCGCACGGCCGGGTCGAACAGGCCGGAGTCGATCATCAGGGCGAAGTAGAGGATGGCGAACATCAGCATCACGCCGGTAGGTGCGAGCTTGCTGATGCCTTCGAGCATCATGGGGCCGATCTTGGCGGAGAAACCGCCGAACAGGGCGAACAGGATCGGTACCAGGATCAGTGCGATCAAGGCCGACAGGCGCTTGGTCATGATCAGGTACATGAAGGTGATGACCATGGCAAAGCCGAGGAAGGTCAGCATGGCAATACTCCAGGCGTGGCGCGGCGAAAGGAAAGTCGATTCGGGCGGATCAGCGCGTCAGGCGCTGCGCAGGGAGCATGCGGAGGGGGACTGCAGGAAGGCGGGCACAGGAACACATCAGAATCACCATTGTTGTTGTTGATTGGGCCGGGCGCGGTGTTTACCGGGTGCCCTGGCTGACCGGTCTTGTGCCGGTAGTGGGGGCTATCCTATGAGCACAAGCTTTCAGCCAGCTTTCGCTGAGGCAAAGGCGACGAGAGGTAGGTGATGCAGAATGTGACCGAAGGTGGCTGCCATTGCGGCGCTTTGCGTTACCGGGTGGAGGGTGAACTGACAGACATCGCCCACTGCCACTGTACGATCTGTCGCCGGGTCAGCGGCGGGCTGGTGGTAACCTGGCTCACCTTGCCCCGTTCGGGGTTTCAGTGGTTGGCGGGTGAGCCGAACTGCTATGAGGCGCCGGCCAGTTGCAGCCGGTACTTCTGTGGGCATTGCGGAGCGCATGTGGCGCTGGTGACTACCCATAGCCCGGAAACGGTCGATGTAACGGTGGCGACGCTGGATCACCCGGAGCGGGTCAGGGCCAACCGGCATATCTGGGTGGGTAGCCGGTTGGCCTGGCTACATCTGGATGAGGATCTGCCTTCCGAGGCTGAGGAGAGCCTGTAGGCTTTGTACCGCCTGTGCCGGCCTCTTCGCGGGTGAACGCGCTCCCACAGGGATAACACAGGTCTCGAGATTGTGATGATCCTGTGGGAGCGGGTTCACCCGCGAAGAGGCCGGCACAGGCAACATCACAACTGCAAGCCACCCGCAGCCTTGTGCAGCGCCCGCAAGTGCTCGCCGATCTGTTTCACATTGGCCTCGACCGCGGCAATTTCCTTGGCGCGTGATGGCTCCAGCAGCGCCCTCACCTCTTTGTCCAGGCTGGTGCTCAGGCGCAACAGTTGCGCCTGGCGCTCGCTGCTCACCTGCTCAAGGTGCTTACGCTCTTCAGGTTGCGGCAGCCCGTAGCCCTTGGCATCGAGCAACTCTGCCGGGCGGCTGAGGAAACCGCTGTTGGCGAGCATCTGCTTGAGGGTGGCGTCAGCTTTGTTGATGCTGCCATCTTTCAGCGCTGCGGCATTCAGGTAGCGCTGCTTGACCTCGTCCTGGGCCAGCAGGAGTTGCCGGCGCAAGCTGGCCTGTTCAAGCAGCAGCAAGGCAGCGCTGGTGCGCAGGTCGGCTTGAGCGAACCACGGGCGCCGTTGTTCGGCATCCTGGGCCAGCCAGTCTTCCACTTGCGCCTGCTTGATTGGCAGTTGCTTCCTCAGCACGTCGAACATGGCCTGGTAGCGGTCGCGGTAAGAGTCGAAACGGTAGCCCAGGCGCAGTGCCTCGCGCGGGTCATCAAGCACGCTGGTGTCGGCCAGCCCCCTGCCCTTGAGCACGGCCAGCAAACCGTTGGGCATGATGCTGTCGAGGTCATTCAGGCGTGGGTTGGCGGTGCCACTGCGCAGCAGTTTCAACGACTCCACCGCACAGTTGTTGGACAGGAACCAGTAGTTGCCGTCATACCCCCAGTGCATCTCTGCGGCCTGGCGGACCAGGTTCTCGACTTCACCGCGGTTGAGCTTCAAGGGTACCGAGGCCAGGCTGCGTAGCTCGGTCTTGGTGTACTCGTCGATCACCTGGCCCAGTGGCAGCACGAACAACCGCGATGGGTATACGCCCACTAAACCGTCCCAACTGGACAGCTGCACATCGTTGACGAAGGCGCGGTAAGACAGCACCAGGCTCTGGTCGAGGTCCAGGCGGCAGTCCGGCCCGCGCGGGCGGCCGGGCTTGCAGATCACCAGGCGCAGCATGCTGTGGCCCCAGCGGCTGACCAGGTTCTGGTTGGCTTCGGCCAGCAGGTAGTCCACTTCATAGACCCGCTCGGGGTCGATTTCTCCCAGCGGCTGGCGGGCGAAGTCGCTGCCTGCGTTGATGAACGGCAGGCCCTTGGCGCAGCTATCTTGTTGCGGTGCCCAGCCGAAGTGCTCGCGCAGGTATTGGTTCAGTGCCGGGCGGCGGCAGCCGTAGCTCGGGTCGAGGAGGAAATACTCCATGTTGACCGCGATGTATTCCTTGGGGCTGCTCAGCTCATAACTGTCGGGGCTGCGCACGAACTGGCCATTGTGCTGCTCGCGCTCGCCACGTCGGCCCACATACTGCTGCCAGCCGGCCAGGTCGAGCAGGCGTGGGTCGTCGCTGAGGGTGAAGCGGCGCTCGGCCTGGCCGCGGCATTCTTCGGGCAAGCCGACTTTGCCCAACGTGCCTTGCTGGCGCTTGCAGCGGGCAATCAGCGAACTTTCGGCACCGGGCCACAGGCGGGCACGGTCGTAGATATGGGTGAGCTCGTGCAGCACAGTGGCCAGCAGCTCTTCACGCACCGTGCCGTGTGGGCGGTTGGTGCGCTCGGTGGCGGCGCTGCCATCGGTGAGGCCGGGCAGCAGGCGACGGTTGAGCTCAAGGGTGGACACCAGCGATGCCTGGCCATAGGCATCGGCCGGCATGGTGTCGCTCCAGCTCACCTGCACGCGGCGGTCCAGCTGCTGCCTGAAGCGAGGGGGCAGCTTGGCCATGGCCTCGTCGAGCAGAGCCTGGGTGGCTTGGGTTTGTTGTAAGTCGAGGCCGGTTGCCTGCAGCTGTAGCTGCAGGTCGGCCAGCACGGGCGTGCCGAGCAGCGTCAGGGCGCAGCCGAGCAGCCAGGCATGCATGCGCTTCACAGTGCAAGAATGGCTTCGGCCAGTACCTGGTCGCTGGCGCCGCGCGCTTCTGGTACTCGCTCGCGCAAGGTGCTGAAGGCGGCCTCAAGCTGGGCGCCGCGAATGTCGCCATTGCTGGCCACGAAGCTGGCGGCGTCGTCGTGCGCTTCGCGCACCACTTTGGAGTCGCGAATCGAGGTGGTGGTGTCTGAGGTGAAGTCGATCGAGCGGCCAAAGGCACGCACGATGATGTTGCTGGTGGCCACCAGAGTATGTGCCTGGGCCAGGTCGGCCAGTAGCAGCATGCCGAGGGTAGCGGCAATCAGCGGTTTACGCATGGAGCATCTCCGAAAAATACAGGGAGTCAGAAGTAGTTATTGGACGAGAATTGCCTGCGCCAGTTCCAGGTCGCCGACGGCGTGCCGTGAACAATTGTGGCGTAATGATTCCAGCGCGGCTTCCAGGCGTACGCCGCGGATCTGACCGTCGCTGGCGACAAAGGCAGCAGCATCGTCGCGCGCCTGGCGGACCAGTTTGCGGTCAAACGGTGCGGTGGTGACTTGGCTGGTGACATAGCCAGTGATGACCAGGCCTTGCGTAGTGGTATCCATGGCATGGGCACTGGCCATGCCTGCAACGGAGAACAGCAGCGGCAACAGATAACGCATGGGCTCTACAACAGCTGGGAACGTGGGCGGAAAAGGTGGGTGCGGCTGTGCGGGTGGTGACCTGCACAGCCGAACGGCTCAGCCGGGATCAGAGCGCCAGGATGGCCTGGGCCAGCTGCGCGTCGCTGGCCTGCAGGGCCGGCATTTGCGAGCGGATGTGCAGGAAAGCGCTTTCCAGCTTGGCACCGCGGATGTCGCCCTGGCTGCCAACGAAGCTGGCGGCGTCGTCACGAGCGGCCTGCACGATCTTGTCGTCTTTGAACGAAGAGGAGATATCGGAAGTGGCGTCGGTGGACGCGGCCACTGCGCCTACCACGGCGTCAGTGGTGACAACGAAGCTGGTGGCGTTAGCGGTGCCGGCCAGGCTCAGCATCAGGGCGGCGCCAATCAGGTATTTACGGGACATGATGGTGGACTCCTGGACTAGGGTCGGGTGGTTCTGTTTATCGGACGCTCGCACAGCTCGTCACGGTACTTTTCAACAGTGTGTTTACCAGACTGCTAAGCCAAGCGTATCACGCGCCGGTGTTTGTAGATGTTAATGAACAGCGCACCAGTAAACTGTGATGGTGTGTTTTAATATTTTTAAAACTGTACCGCTATCGTCTTGGAAGGCTCTAGCATGCGATCTGGAAACAAAAAACCCGCTGCAGTCGCCTGCAACGGGTTTTGAGAATTCGCGGTGCCGGCCGAAGCCGGCAAGCCGGTGCTTAGCGCCAGAAAGGCTTGCTCAGCTCTTCGTAGCGTTGCGACTCGCTGATGCCCGCGTCGGCCAGCAGGCGCGCGTCCAGGCGAGCCAGTTGACGGCGGCTGGCCATGCGACGCTGCCACAGCAGCAGAGTGGACAATGCGCGCAGTGGCATCGAAGAGTTGGATTGCTGGGCGTTGCTTTCAAAGACCAGACCGGAACTGAGGGTACGTTCCATGATGCTTCATCCTTCCGCTTATGGCGGGATTAGGTAGTGGTTTAACTGATGCCAATGATCCTCCTCTCTTGTCCATAACAGTAGATACAGTTCTGGTCAAAGAGAATGGCTCAGTTAACTGTGTAACCCTACTGTTGCACTCGAAAATGGCGTAACTGTACTGGTCTGCACTTTGTTGGTGCGTTTTGATTGCTGCGTGGAGTTTGTGAAGGCGGCATGAGGCAAAATGACCAGTACAGTAGTACAGTTTTTATTGGTCATTTGATGTGAGGTGTTCTAGTAGAAGGATTTAACTGTTATGGCGCGTTTCGCGGGCAAGCCCGCGAAGAGGCCGGAACAGCAGAAGCAGGGCTGCTGTTCCTTACCACGGCTGGATCAGCCAGCCAGCATGCGTCCGGTTTCTTCCAGGTTTTCGTGCCAGCTCAGCGCTTCACGGAGGATGTGCGGAGTGTGGCCGCCACGCTGGCAGGCGCGATCGAAGTAATCGTTCAGCGCAGCGCGGTAATCCGGGTGCACACAGTTGTCGATGATCGCCCGTGCGCGCTCGCGCGGTGCCAGGCCACGCAGGTCGGCCAGGCCTTGTTCGGTCACCAGAATGTCCACGTCATGCTCGGTGTGATCGACATGGCTGACCATCGGTACCACGCTGGAAATGGCGCCGCCCTTGGCAATCGATTTGGTGACGAATACGGCCAGGTGGGCGTTGCGGGCGAAGTCACCCGAGCCACCGATGCCGTTCATCATCCTGGTGCCGCACACGTGGGTGGAGTTGACGTTGCCGTAGATATCGAACTCCAGTGCGGTGTTGATACCAATTATCCCTAAGCGACGTACCACTTCCGGGTGGTTGGAGATTTCTTGCGGGCGCAGCACCAGTTTGTCTTTGTACCGCTCCAGGTTGCCGAACACGTCGGCGTTGCGGCGGCTGGACAAGGTGATCGAGCTGCCCGACGCGAAGCTCAGCTTGCCGGCGTCGATCAGGTCGAAGGTGGAATCCTGCAGTACTTCAGAGTACATGGTCAGGTCTTCAAACGGTGATTCGATCAGGCCGCACATCACCGCGTTGGCGATGCTGCCGATACCGGCTTGCAGCGGGCCGAGCTTGTTGGTCATGCGCCCAGCTTCAACTTCAGCCTTGAGGAAGTTGATCAGGTGGTCGGCGATGCCCTGGGTTTCGTCATCCGGCGGCAGCACGGTAGACGGCGAGTCTGGCTGGTTGCTGATGACGATGCCGACAATCTTGGCCGGGTCGATCGGGATGGCGGTGCTGCCGATGCGGTCGTCGACCTTGACCAGCGGAATTGGCGTGCGGGTCGGGCGGTAGGTTGGGATATAGATGTCGTGCAGGCCTTCGAGGTTGGGGTTGTGCGAGAGGTTGATCTCGACAATCACCTGTTTGGCGAAAATCGCGAAGCTGGCCGAGTTGCCCACAGAAGTGGTTGGCACGATGTGGCCTTGCTCGGTGATGGCCACGGCTTCGATGACTGCGATGTCCGGCAGCTTCAGCTGCTGGTTGCGCAGTTGTTCGACGGTTTCCGACAGGTGCTGGTCGATGAACATCACCTGGCCGTCGTTGATGGCCTTGCGCAGGGTGCTGTCGACCTGGAACGGCATGCGGCGAGCCAGCACGCCGGCCTCGGTCAGTTGCTTGTCCAGGTCGTTGCCCAGGCTGGCGCCGGTCATCAGGCTGATTTTCAGTGGCGACTGCTTGGCACGTTCGGCCAGTGCATGCGGTACGGCCTTGGCTTCGCCGGCGCGGGTGAAACCGCTCATGCCGACGGTCATGCCGTCCTCGATCAGACCAGCGGCATCAGCCGCACTCATTACCTTGCTGTGCAGGGAGGACAAGCGGATACGATCACGGTACATGGATTGTTATCTCGGGCTACTGAAACTACTGCAGCGCAGTCTAGAGATTTCGCCCAGTGCCGTCCCACGACCATGGTCGTATGAGAAGCCAGGAAGTAGAGCCGTTGATCTGGATCAGCAAAATGCAAAAGCCCCGGGAGAATTCTCGCCGGGGCCTTCTATATAACGCAGTGTTTGTAGCGAAAGGGATTACTCGACCGCTTTGACCATGTCTTCGATGACCTTCTTGGCGTCACCGAATACCATCATGGTCTTGTCCAGGTAGAACAGTTCGTTGTCCAGGCCGGCATAGCCGCTGGCCATCGAGCGCTTGTTGACGATGATGGTCTTGGCCTTGAAGGCTTCAAGGATCGGCATGCCGGCGATTGGCGATTTGGGGTCGTTCTTCGCCGCCGGGTTGACCACGTCGTTGGCACCCAGCACCAGCACCACGTCAGCCTGGCCGAACTCGGCGTTGATGTCGTCCATCTCGAACACCTGGTCGTACGGTACTTCGGCTTCGGCCAGCAGTACGTTCATGTGCCCAGGCATACGGCCCGCCACCGGGTGAATCGCGTACTTCACAGTCACGCCATTGTGCGTCAGCTTCTCGGTCAGCTCCTTCAGCGCGTGCTGGGCACGCGCCACCGCCAGGCCGTAACCCGGGACGATGATCACGCTGTCGGCGTTGCTCAGCAGGAAGGTGGCATCGTCAGCCGAACCGGCCTTCACCGGGCGCTGCTCTTTCGAGCCCTGCGCCGCCCCGACGTCGGTATCGCCGCCAAAGCCACCGAGGATGACGTTGAAGAAGGACCGGTTCATCGCCTTGCACATGATGTACGAGAGGATGGCACCGGACGAGCCCACCAAAGAGCCCGCGATGATCAGCATCGAGTTGTTGAGGGAGAAGCCGATACCGGCCGCCGCCCAGCCCGAATAGCTGTTGAGCATCGACACCACCACCGGCATGTCAGCGCCGCCGATCGGGATGATGATCAGCACGCCCATGACGAAGGCCAGGGCCAGCATCAGGGTAAAGGCGCTGTAATGACCGGTGAAGGTGAACAGCAGGCCCAGGGCGAGGGTGGTCAGGCCGAGAATCAGGTTCAGCTTGTGCTGGCCGGGGAACTGTACCGGTGCGCCCTGGAACAGGCGGAACTTGTACTTGCCCGACAGCTTGCCGAAGGCGATCACCGAACCTGAGAAGGTAATGGCACCGATAGCAGCGCCAAGGAACAGCTCCAGGCGGTTTCCGGTGGGGATCGGGTCGCTGATCGCGGCAACGATGCCCATCGACTGCGGTTCCAGTACGGCGGCGATAGCAATGAACACCGCAGCCAGGCCGATCATGCTGTGCATGAAGGCGACCAGTTCGGGCATCTTGGTCATCTCGACGCGCTTGGCCATGATCGAACCGGCAGTACCACCGACCAACAGGCCGACGAGTACGTAACCGATGCCGGCTGTTGCAAGCTCGGCGCCCAGTTTGTAAATCAGGCCGACCGTGGTCAGCATGGCGATGCCCATGCCGATCATGCCGAACAGGTTGCCGCGCCGCGACGTGGTCGGGTGCGACAGGCCCTTGAGCGCCTGGATGAAGCACACCGAAGCGACCAGGTACAGAAGTGTTACCAGATTCATGCTCATGCTTACTTCTGCCCCTCGTTCTTGGCTTTCTTCTTGAACATCTCAAGCATGCGACGGGTGACCAGGAAGCCACCGAACACATTGACCGCAGCCAGGGCAACGGCGAGGGTGCCCATCAGCTTGCCGGCAGGGGTCACGGTAAGGGCGGCGGCCAGCATGGCGCCGACGATAACGATCGCAGAAATGGCATTGGTCACGGCCATCAGCGGCGTGTGCAGCGCCGGGGTGACATTCCACACCACGTGGTAGCCCACATAGATGGCCAGCACGAAGATGATCAGGTTGTAGATGCCATGGGAAATCAGCATGTCTTCCATTGTCGTGCTCCTTAGCCGTTCTTGCGGACGACTTGACCATCACGGCACATGAGGCAGGCCGCGACGATGTCGTCTTCGAGGTTGATGACCAGCGCGCCGTCTTTGTCGAACAGCAGCTTCATGAAGTCCAGCAGGTTACGTGCGTACAGCGCCGAGGCATCGGCACCCAACTGGGCCGGCAGGTTGGTCGGGCCGACGATGGTCACGCCGTTCTCCCTTACCACCTGGTCAGCAACGGTGAGCGGACAGTTGCCACCCTGGGCTGCAGCAAGGTCGATGACCACCGAACCGGGCTTCATCTGCGCAACGGTTTCGGCACTGAGCAGGGTCGGTGCCTTGCGACCGGGGATCAGTGCGGTGGTGATGACGATATCGGCCAGCTTGGCGCGCTCGTGCACGGCCTGGGCCTGGCGTTGCATCCAACTGGCTGGCATGGGGCGAGCGTAACCGCCGACGCCTTCGGCGCACTCGCGTTCCTCATCGGTCTCGTAAGGCACGTCGATGAACTTGGCACCCAGCGACTCGATCTGCTCCTTCACCGCCGGGCGTACATCGGACGCCTCAATCACCGCGCCCAGGCGCTTTGCCGTGGCAATCGCCTGCAGGCCAGCAACGCCTGCACCCAGGATCAACACGCGCGCGGCCTTAACGGTACCGGCGGCGGTCATCAACATGGGCATGAAGCGTGGGTAGTGATGGGCAGCCAGCAACACGGCCTTGTAACCGGCGATGTTGGCCTGCGACGACAGCACGTCGAGGCTCTGCGCCCGGGAGGTGCGTGGTGCGGCTTCCAGGGCGAAAGCGGTGATGCCGCGTTCGGCCATCTTGCCGATCAGCTCGCTGTTGAAAGGGTTGAGCATGCCCGCCAGGAGGCTGCCACTGTTGATCAGCGCCAGCTCCTGGTCGTTGGGGGCGACCACCTTGAGTACCAACTGGGCGCCGTAGGTATCGGCTGCGCTCCCGAGGGAAGCGCCCACGGCCTCATAGGCACTGTCCGGAATGCTGGCATTGAGCCCTGCCCCCCGTTGGACGGTGACCTGATGGCCTTGGCCAATCAGTTTCTTGATGGTTTCCGGGGTCGCAGCGACCCTCGTCTCACCGGTCTGCGTCTCGAGAGGAACACCAATGTGCACGACTATTTCTCCTGCGGTGACCTTTTGTCTTTGTAAGAACCAGCACACTTCGGATGGTGCACTGGGGCGGCTATTGAGCGCCGACCCGCCAGATCCCGGGCGGGCGAAGCATTTTGCAGACGAACCCAAGGGCCTTCAACCGGTTCTGGAGCGAAACCAGGTTAAAACTACAAGTCACCCTGTGACCGCTTGTCGCAGCACCAAGGCTCCAGCCCGTCAAACATGGGCTATTGGCAGATTAGGAGATAAAATCAAAAATATTTTGCTGAATACGCTTACGGCACTTTATATGTCGCAAAATACCCCGCAAAGCCGCGTGGTTAGCAGGGTTAAAGGGTATTTTCAGGCCGGCATAACAGTTTATGCAGACGCGACAAATACATACATCTGTAGGTGTTTAAAATAATTGACTACAGAGTCAACTTGTCGCACTTGGTAAGGTTGTTGCGGTGTACGTCTGGGCTTGGCTCACCAGCCAATCGCGGAATGCGCGCAGCGAGGCCGACTCAACCTTGCGCTCCGGAATCATCAGATAGTAGGCCTTGTCGCTGATGAGAGCATGCCTGTTAGCGACCACCAGCCTACCCTCGCCTAACTCGCGCTGGATCAGGAACGGCGGAATCAGGGCGATCCCCATTTCATGTATGGCCGCCTGGGCGAGCATCGAGAATAGTTCATAACGCGGGCCTGTCATGTCGCGTGCCACATTCATCCCCAAGCTGCCGAACCACTGCCGCCAGGCGTAGGGGCGCGTGCTTTGCTGCAGCAGTGGTAGCTGGGCGATGCGCTGTGCTTCGAGCATGCCCTGCCCGGCCAGCAATGCCGGGCTGCAGACGGGGACCGGATTCTCCCCCATCAGCCGGTGCGACTGGGTGCCGGACCAGTCGGCATCCCCGAAATAGATAGCGGCATCGAAGGGGGTGTCGGCGAACAGGAACGGCCGGGTACGGTTGGTGAGGTTGACCGTAACCTCGGGGTGGCGTTGCTGGAAGTCCTTCAGGCGTGGAAGCAACCATTGGGTGCCGAAGGTTGGCACCACGGCCAGTTCGATCACACTGGCGCCTTGTTGGCCCATGACCGACAGGGTATCGCGCTCTACGGCGTCCAGTTGCGCGGCAACCTGGCGGCTGTAGGACAGGCCGGCCTCGGTCAGCTTCACGCCGCGGCGCGAACGGCGGAACAGTTCCACATTGAGAAAAGCCTCAAGGCCGCCGATCTGCCGACAAACGGCACCCTGGGTCAGGGCGAGTTCCTGGGCGGCCTTGGTAAAGCTCTCGTTGCGCGCCGCCGCCTCGAAGCAAACCAGAGCGGCGGTACTGGGGATCTTGCGGCGCATGTACGTCAACCTCACTCGTAAGGCTGTCTATATGGTGTTTTGCTGATTCACGAAGTGACAAATTATCACTAATTGGTGCGCAATCCTCGTTTGTCCCGGCAGCCGATCAGGCCTAGGCTCAAAGGCACAAGAAACTGCCCCCTATTTCGAGGATTTCGCTCATGGCCGGTAAAGCAAGCTTCAACTGGATCGACCCGTTGCTGCTGGATCAGCAACTCACTGAAGAAGAGCGCATGGTGCGTGACAGCGCTTGTCAGTTCGCCCAGGACAAGCTGGCCCCGCGTGTGCTGGAGGCCTTCCGCCACGAACAGACCGACCCGGCGATCTTTCGCGAGATGGGTGAAGTTGGACTGCTGGGGGCAAGTATTCCCGAGCAATACGGTGGCAGCGGGCTGAACTACGTGTGCTATGGCCTGATCGCCCGTGAGGTCGAGCGTATCGACTCGGGTTACCGCTCGATGATGAGCGTGCAGTCGTCGCTGGTAATGGTGCCGATCAACGAGTTCGGTACCGAAGCACAAAAGCAGAAGTACCTGCCCAAGCTGGCCAGTGGCGAGTGGATCGGTTGTTTTGGCCTGACCGAGCCTAACCATGGCTCCGACCCCGGCTCGATGATCACCCGTGCCAGGAAGGTCGACGGCGGCTACCGCCTGACCGGCAGCAAGATGTGGATTACCAACAGCCCGATCGCTGATGTGTTTGTGGTCTGGGCCAAGGACGAAGCGGGGGATATTCGCGGCTTTGTTCTGGAAAAGGGCTGGCAGGGCCTCAGTGCGCCGGCAATCCATGGCAAGGTCGGCCTGCGCGCTTCGATCACAGGCGAAGTCGTCATGGACAATGTGTTTGTGCCAGAAGAGAACATCTTCCCGGATGTGCGCGGCCTCAAAGGCCCGTTTACCTGTCTCAACTCAGCCCGTTATGGCATCTCGTGGGGGGCGCTGGGTGCCGCCGAGGCCTGCTGGCACACCGCGCGTCAGTACACCCTGGACCGTCAGCAGTTCGGCCGCCCCTTGGCTGCCAACCAATTGATCCAGAAGAAGCTGGCCGACATGCAGACCGAAATCACCTTGGCACTGCAAGGCTGCCTGCGCTTGGGGCGCATGAAGGATGAAGGCACCGCTGCAGTCGAAATCACCTCGATCATGAAGCGCAACTCCTGTGGCAAGGCGCTGGATATTGCGCGCATGGCGCGCGACATGCTGGGCGGCAATGGCATCTCCGATGAGTTTGGCGTGGCCCGTCACCTGGTGAACCTGGAGGTGGTGAACACCTATGAAGGTACTCACGACGTGCATGCGCTGATCCTGGGGCGTGCGCAAACCGGTATCCAGGCCTTCTATTAATAAGGAGCCAGCCGATGGGCGCGCTATCACATCTGCGGGTGCTGGACCTTTCGCGCGTGTTGGCCGGCCCATGGGCTGGTCAGATTCTCGCTGACCTGGGCGCTGACGTGATCAAGGTCGAGCGCCCGGGCAGTGGTGACGATACCCGCGCGTGGGGGCCGCCCTTCCTCAGGGATGCCGAGGGTGAGAACACCAGCGAGGCGGCGTACTACCTGGCGGCCAACCGTAACAAGCGCTCGGTGACCATCGACTTCACCCAGCCTGAAGGGCAGCAACTGGTGCGTGAGTTGGCGGCCAAGTCCGATATTGTCATCGAGAACTTCAAGGTGGGTGGTTTGGCTGCTTATGGGCTGGACTACCAAAGCTTGAAGGCATTAAACCCGCAGCTTATCTATTGCTCCATTACCGGTTTCGGCCAGACCGGCCCTTATGCCAAGCGCGCGGGTTATGACTTCATGATCCAGGGGTTGGGTGGGCTGATGAGCCTGACCGGCCGCCCGGAGGGCGAGGAAGGCGCAGGCCCGGTCAAGGTGGGTGTGGCGCTTACCGACATTCTTACCGGCCTGTACTCCACAGTGGCCATGCTGGCCGCCCTTGCCCACCGGGAACAGACCGGGGTGGGCCAGCATGTCGACATGGCTTTGCTTGATGTACAGGTAGCCTGCCTGGCGAACCAGGCCATGAATTACCTGACCACGGGGAACCCGCCTCGCCGCCTGGGTAATGCGCACCCTAATATAGTGCCTTACCAGGATTTCCCGACGGCGGATGGTGACTTCATCCTTACCGTGGGCAACGACAGCCAGTTCCGCAAGTTCGCAGAGGTGGCCGGGCAGCCGCAATGGGCAGACGATCCACGCTTCCTTACTAATAAGCAGCGGGTGGCAAACCGGGCCGAGCTGATTCCACTGATTCGCCAGGCCACAGTGTTCAAGACGACCGCCGAGTGGGTGGGCCAGCTGGAGGCTGCAGGGGTGCCCTGCGGGCCTATCAATGATCTGGCACAGATGTTCGAGGACCCTCAGGTTCTTGCGCGTGGGTTGGCGGTGAGCATTCCGCATCCGTTGGCGGGTAGCGTTCCGCAGGTGGCCAGCCCTATACGATTATCTGAGACGCCGGTGGAGTATCGACGGGCGCCGCCGTTGCTGGGGGAGCACACTGAGGTGGTTCTGGGGGAAGTGTTGGGGCTTGAGGCAGGTGAGGTGCAGCGCTTGCGTGATGCGGGCGTGCTTTAGACGAGCCTGGTTCTATTTAAGAGCGGGGAGGCCGCCAGGCCTCCCC